>NZ_RPDI01000002.1 GCF_003917135.1 Leucobacter chromiireducens | reverse complement strand
GCGCGCGCGATCCCGCCCGCCGCGGCCGCCACCACGCCCGCCGCCGCGGCCGCCCTCGAGCATGCGGAGTTCGGGGTTCAGCCGACCGCGCGCCGCGAGCTCGCCGTCGCGGCCGACGTAGAGCGGCAGCAGCTCCTTCGAGGTGAGCACGTGCTGGTACAGCGGCACCGGGCGGTGCTCGGAGAGGATCACGTCGGTGTCGCCACGCACGGCGTGCATCCAGTCACCGAACTCCTCGGCGTTCGACACGGTGGCCGAGAGCCCGACGAGCCGCACGTGGCGCGGCAGGTGGAGGATGATCTCCTCCCACACGGCACCGCGGAACCGATCACCGAGGTAGTGCACCTCGTCGAGCACCACGAAGGCGAGGTCGGTGAGCGCCGAGGACTCGGCGTAGATCATGTTGCGGAGCACCTCGGTGGTCATCACCACGATGGGCGCGTCGCCGCGGATGTTCAGGTCGCCGGTGAGGAGGCCGACCTCGTCCTCGCCGTACTCGGCGCAGAGCTCGCGGAACTTCTGATTCGACAGCGCCTTGATGGGCGCCGTGTAGAAGATGCGCGCGTCGCGCTCGCGCCTGGCGAGGTACACGGCGAACTCGGCGACGGTGGTCTTGCCGGAGCCCGTCGGGGCCGCGACGAGCACGCTGCGCCCCTCCTCGAGCCGCTCGCACGCGGTGATCTGGAATGCGTCGAGCGGATACTCGAGACGACCGGCGAAGAACTCGAGCGCGGTCTCGCTCACTTGGTGTCCTCAGAGAGATCGGCGCTCACGTCTTCGGTAACGTCGATCCCGTACTCCTCGAACTCGGATTTCTTCCGTTTGTCCACCCGTTTGTCGTGCCAGATCGCGATTCCCGCTGCGCCGAAGTACAGCAGGATCATCGGGACCGCGAGCAGGAACATGCTCATGATGTCGGCCGCCGGCGTGGTGATCGCGGCGAACAGCACGATGAGCAGGATCGCGACGCGCCAGCTCTTCAGGATGGACGCGCCGCGCACCACCCCGATGAAGTTGAGCATGACGAGCAGTGCGGGCAGCACGAAGCCGACGCCCACCGCGAGCAGCAGCTTGATCGCGAAGTCGAGGTACTTGCGCGCGTCGAGGAAGAACGCGTCCTCCGCGGGCTGGAAGCTGGCCATCAGGCGCACAATGTTCGGCAGCACCAGCCACCCGGCGAACGCGCCGCCGAGGAAGAGCGGCACCGCGGCCGCGAGGAATCCCACCCCGTAGAGCTTCTCGCGGCGCGTGAGGCCGGGCGCGAGGAACGCCCAGATCTGGTACAGCCACACGGGCGAGGCGATCAGCACGGCGATGAAGAGCGAAATCTGCACCTTCGTGTCGAACGCGCCGGTGATGTCGCCGTAGGCGATCGTGGCCTCGCGGCCCTGCTCTCCGAGCTGCAGGATCGGCATGCGCAGCACGTCCCACACGAGTGAGGAGAGCAGCCAGCCGGCCACGAGGGCGACGACGATCGCGAGCGCCGCGATCATGAGCCGCTTTCGCAGTTCAACGAGGTGAGCGCCGAGGCTCATCTTGCCTTCTGGGTTGCGCTTCTTTCGCGGCTCTCGTGCCATTCGCTCAGTGTATCCCAGGCGCACGGCCGCGAAGCCGAGAGCGCCTACTCGCCGTAGGCGGCGAGCCCGCGCGCCGCCCACTCGCGCACCACGGCGCGCGCCGCCTCCGGCGCCTCGATCTCGATCTCGCCCGGCGCGACCTGCACGAGCCGGATCGCCGCGTCCGGGTACCAGGCCTCGATGCGCACGCGGAGCACGCCGGGCGCCGACTCGCCGAGCGGCTCCGGCCCGAAGCCCTGGATCCGCTGCAGCGCCGCCTCGGCGACGCGCGCGACGATCTGCGTCGCGTGCGCAGCGGGTGCCGCAGCTTGCGCGACGGCGGTCTCGGCCCGTGCGGGTGCCGCCGCGGCGTCCGTGCCAGCGCCTGCGGGCGCCACGTCGCCGAGCCGCGCGTCGAACATCTGGTCAACGCGGAAGGTGCGGTCGGCCAGCCGGTCGAGGCAGTACGCGCGCAGGTACCAGGCGCCCGGACGCTGCGCGAGCGCGTGCGGGACGACGGTGCGCTCCGTCTCCGCCCCAGCGGCGTCGCGGTAGCGGAAGCGCAGCGTGCGCTGGCCGTCGATCGCGGCGACGATGAGCGGGATCCTGGCGTCCTCCGGATCGGCGCTCACGCTCACCACGGGCGCGCCGGCCGCGCCGAGCGCCCCGCCCAGCTTCTCGGCGGTCGCGCGCGCGAGCTGCGCGTCCGCCTCGGGGAGCACCGCGGTGAGGGCGTGCAGCCCCGCGATCAGCGCGGCGGTCTCGGCCGGCGCGAAGCGCGGCGCGTCCTCAACGGCGACGGTGCGGGTCAGGCTGACGAGATCCTGCTCCTCGAGCGCGTCCCAGTCGATATCGAAGAGGTCCTGATCCTGATAGCTCAGCGTCTCCCCGGGCACGCCAGCGGTGCCGAGAAAGCGCACCAGCGAGCGCAGCAGGGCCGGCGTGACGCCGAACGTCTCGGCGAGCTCGCCGACCGGCACGGGGCCGTGCTCGCGCAGGTAGGGCACGAGCGAGAGCAGCAGCAGCACCCGATCGGGGCCAAGGACCGGACTAGCCATGCGGTGCCTCCTCGTGCGCGGCTGCGATGCGCCGGAGCCCGCCGACGACGAGCTCGCGCAGGGACTCGGGGGCGAGCACCGCGACCTCGGCACCGTAGCCCATCAGCTCCTGCGCAAGCAGGTGGGGATCGAGCATGCCGAGCGTGAGCTCCACCGCGTCGTCCTGCGGCGCGGCTGCTGTGGCGGCGGTGGCGCGCGGGGTGAGCCGCGCCTCGGCGACGGTCCCCCTGCCGACGCGCAGCGTCGCGCGCTGCTGCTC
The DNA here is from genome assembly GCF_003917135.1 of Leucobacter chromiireducens. GTDB lineage: Bacteria > Actinomycetota > Actinomycetes > Actinomycetales > Microbacteriaceae > Leucobacter > Leucobacter chromiireducens_A. The sequence continues at coordinate 179,856 of NZ_RPDI01000002.1, read as the reverse complement.
GCGCAGGCGCAGGAGGCCGGCGACCGCCGGCTCAGCCAGCTCGCGAAGCGCCGGGTCGAAGCGGGTCTGCTCCACCACCACGGTGCCGCTCATGCGCGCGAGCAGGAACACCCGCTCGGCCGCGCGGTCCAGATCCCACGAGATGAGGTGCCAGCGGCCGTCGACGCGGTGCAGGCGCAGCGGTGCGACCCGTCGCTCAAGCGGGGCGTCGCGCCCGGGCAGCGTGTACGCGAAGCGCACCACACGCCCGGCGTCGATGGCCTCCTGCAGCGCCGCGGCCGCCGGCTCGGCGGAACCCAGGCGCGGCGCAACACCGAGGTGCTGCAGGTCGAGCCCGGCGCCGAGCGCCTCGAGCTTCATCGCGGCGCGCCGCGACTCGGCGCTCAGGCTGCCCTCCTGCCACGCGAGCGCGGCGAGCCGAAGCAACACGAGCTCGCGCTCGCTGAACCGCAGCTCGGGCGGAAACTCGAGCAGCTCCTTCGAGATCCGGTAGCGGGTGAGCTGATTGTTGCCTGGCTCAAGCGGCGAGTCGAGCGTCTCGATGTGGATCCCGAGCCCGCGCAGCTGCTCCTTGTCGCGCTCGAACTGGCGGTCGAGCGCGGTGCTCGCCGCGTCGCGCGAGAAGCGCTCGGCGTAGCCGTACACCGAGGAGAGCAGCTCACGCTTCGTGAGCCCCTCGGGACTCACGACGAGCGCGAGGACCAGACTGAAGACCCGCTGCTCGCTGGGAACCGCCCCGCGCCCGGCCACCCGCGACCTCAGTTGACGCCGAGGATATCGACGACGACCACGCGGGCCGAGCCGCCCTCGTTCTCCACGATCACGACCTGCGAGCCGACCTGCTTGCCCGTCAGCTCAGCGCGGAACGTGTTCCCCGACTGCGCGACGTCCGCCTCGGAGCCGAAGGACATGAGCCCCTGAGTCCACGAGTTCTGCTGCACCGTGCCGTCCCAGCCGACGCTGAGCACCTGGCCGATGACGTTCTGGTTCGCGCCGACCTGCTCGCCGTCGCCAGCGATGCGCACGGCCGAGCTGGTGCCCTTCGGCGCCTCGCGCGGGGGCAGCACGACGCCGGGCTGGCCGGTCTCGTCGGTCACGACGGCCGGGTAGCCGTTCGGCAGGCCGCGCACGGGGCCCTGCGCCGCGAGCGGGCTCGCCGAGACCACGTCGAGCACGCCGACAAGCGACTCGCCAGCGCTCGAGCCGAGCTGCATCGCGAGCTGGGCGCTGTCGGTCGGCGACAGCGCGAGCACGACACGGTCGCCCTCCGCGGCGCAACGCACGGCCTCGCTCAGCGGGTTCGCCATGTCGGCGGACACGAGCAGGTACTCGGGTGCCTGCGCGGGATCCGCGAGCGCCGGGCTCTCGTACAGCGGCGTCGCGCTCTGCGAGTCGAAGAACGACATGTTGACGCCGACGAGCGTGCCCTCGCCCGCGATCGCGCCATCCGCGTTCGCCTCGGACACGATCGTGCGCTGCGAGGTCAGAATGTCGGTGCCCTCCGGCACCTTCACCTGCGGCGTGGTCCCCGCCTCACCGAGCACCACAACACTGTCGCTGAGCGCGCCGGGCTCCATCACGGGGGTGCAGTCAGCGCGCGCGGCATCCTGCGCGGACGTGCAGCCGGTCACCCCGACGATGAGCAGCGCGGTCGCTGCGGTTGCGGGAACGAGTCGACGAAGCATATGCACCTCTCGCGAAAGCCTGTGTGAACCACGCCATCCTATCGAACCTCGGCTGAGGCTCGCCGCATTGCCGCGCGCAGCAGCCGCCCGCCCCTACTCCGGCGTGTCAGCTCCGCGCTCGCTGGCGAAGGTGCGCGCCTCGCGCACCTTCTTGCGCAGCACCTTCTCGCTCTTCTGGCGCTCGCCGACCACCTCGGGCGTCCACACCTCGTCGCTCGTCACGCCCTCGGCGAGATCGGGCAGCCAGTTCGCGAGGTCAGCGTCGCTGAACTCGCTCTTCGATGCGCGGCGCTTCAGGCTCGGCACCACCGTGTTGGGAGCGAGCCTGCGCGCGGTGATCAGGAAGCCGGTGTGCGCCACCATGCGGTGATCCGGGCGGACCGCGAGGCCCTCGACGTGCCAGCCGCGCACCATCGTCTCCGACGACTGCGGGTGCGTGAACTGGCCGCTGCGCCGGATCTCCTCCGCGGTGCGCGACAGCTGGGTCACCGTCGCGACGTAGCAGATGAGCACGCCACCGGGCTGCAGCGCCTCGGCGGCGACGTCCACGCACTCCCACGGCGCCAGCATGTCGAGCACCACGCGGTCAATCGTGCCGGCAGCGCACGTCGCGGGCAGCGTGTCCTGCAGATCGCCGACGGTGAGCGTCCAGTTCTCCGGCACCGATCCCGAGAACGCGGCAACGTTCGCGCGCGCAACGTCAGCGAACTCGTCGCGGCGCTCGAAGGAGAAGAGCTCGCCGCGCTCGCCGATCCCGCGCAGCAGGTGGAGCGAGAGCGCGCCGGAGCCCACGCCGGCCTCCACGACGCGCGCGCCAGGGAAGATGTCGGCGAGCGAGAGGATCTGCGCGGCGTCCTTCGGGTAGACGATCGCCGCTCCGCGCGGCATCGACATCACGAAGTCGGACAGCAGCGGCCGCAGCACGAGGTACTCCTCACCGCTGCTGTTGCTCACCACCGACGCGTCAGACAGGCCGACAAGATCGGCGTGCAGGATCACACCGCGGTGGCTGTGAAACTCGCCGCCTGGCACGAGCGTGATCGTGTTCAGCCGACCCTTCGGCCCCGTGAGCTGCACGCGGTCGCCGTACCCGAGGGGCCCGCTCGGCGCGGGGGTTCCGGCTGCTGTGTCCTGTTCGCTCACGCGAGTTCTCCTGTTTCTCTGTGCTGCGGTGAATCCTGCCGGGCGCTCGTGTGCGCCCGGAATCGCTCCGAAAGTCTATCGGCGTCCATCCCGGCGAGGCTCGGCCACAGCTCGTGCGCCGGCACGCCGGCGAGATCGACGAGGTTCGGGATCCCAATCGAGACCGCGCCGGACGCGTGCGCCGCGCGCAACCCGCTGCCCGAGTCCTCGAGCGCGAGGCACTCCTCGATCGGCACGCCGAGGAGCGCCGCGCCGAGGTGATACGGCTCCGGGTGCGGCTTCTCGCGCGACACCTCGTCGCCGGCAATCGAGCCGACGAAGCGCGCGTCGGCCGGCAGCAGCGCCAGCACCGCGTCGGCGATCTCGCGCACCGCCATCGTCACGAGCGCGCTCGGGATCCCGGCCGCGCCGAGCGAGCGCAGCAGCTCAACGGCGCCGGGGCGCCACACCGGGCCGGTGGCGCGGAGGCCAGCGATCACCGCGGCCGTCCACTCGGCGATGATCTCGTCAGCCGACAGCGGCACGCCGAGGCGCTGAAACACCGCGGCGGCGGCGCGCAGGCCGGAGCCGACAAGCCCATCGCGCACCTCGTCCGTGAGCTCGATGCCGTAGCGGCGCAGCATCGCCAGCTCGGCGTCAAGCCACAGCGGCTCGGAGTCAATCAGGGTGCCGTCCATGTCCCACAGCACAGCCGCGGGCGTTCGCTCGGAGAGGATCGCGCTCATCCGAACCATTCTACTGAGCCCAGCGAGATATCCTGGTGGGCGATCGTCTCCAGACGTTCAGTTCGTTGTCCCGCAATCGCAAGGAGCCCCTCGTCGTGACCGCCGCCTCTCCCGGGTACCCGCGCGTACTCATCGCCGCCTTCCAGGGCTGGAGCGACGCCGGCGACGCGACGAGCGACGTGCTGCAGCACCTCGCGGAGCTGACGGGCGCCGAACCGCTGCACATCCTCGGCTCCGAGGGCTACGTCGACTACCAGGTGCACCGCCCCAAGCTCACCATCGACGAGCACGGCAACCGGGCCATCGAGTGGCCGGACACGAAGCTGCTCGGCACCGTGCGGCGGCCGGGCGTCGACGTTGATCCCGATCCCGACGCGGAAACCGTGCGCCGGATCGACGGCGGACGCGTGACCGAGCTGTTCCTGCTCTCCGGAGTGGAGCCGGCGCGCGACTGGCAGAACTTCGCCGACGAGATCGTCGAACTCGTCGACGTGTGGGGCATCGACACCGTGATCATCCTCGGCTCGATGTACTCCGACGCGCCGCACTCGCGCCCCGTGGTCACCACGATCACGAGTGACAGCCAGGAGCAGCGCGACCGCACCGGAGCCGTCCGCAGCACGTACGAGGGCCCGGCCGGCATCGCCAGCGTGGTGGAGCTCGCGCTCACCGCGGCGGGGCTGACGCCGATCTCACTGTGGGCGCAGGTGCCGCACTACGTGCACAGCACGCCGTCCCCCAAGGTCACGCTCGCGCTCCTCGACAAGCTCGAGGAACTGCTCGACGTGGTGATCCCGCGCGGCGAGCTGCTGATGCTCGCCAACGACTGGGAGGCGAACATCAACCGCATCGCGGCCGCCGACGAGGACATGACGCGCTACATTCGCGGGCTCGAGGAGTCGCGCGACGAGGCGCTGGCCGCGGAGACCACCGGCGACGCGATCGCCGCGGAGTTCGAGAAGTTCCTGGAGGATGGCTCGCGCGCGGTGACGGTGGAGCCGGACGAGGGCGCGGCGGCTGAGCGGGCTGAGGCTGATCGGGCGGATGAGGATGGTGCGGCCGGTGCGGCCGATCAGGACGGTGCGGCCGAGCAGGCCGCCCGAGACGCGAACACCGCGGATTCGGAAGACGCACCAGGCCCCGATGGCTCTGCGGGCTCGGAGGGCTCCACACCCCCACACGGCACTGCACCGCCGGAGGGCCCCACACCCCCACGCGGAGAAATCTAAACCCTCGGGCGCTTTCGCGCGCACCCCTCCGAGATTCTAGATTTCTCCCGCGCGAAGAGTGCCCCGCGCTCCCGCGCCGCGAGGCCGCAGCACCCCGCTCCGGAGTGCTCCGCCCCGCCGGTCCTCGCTCCGCCCCGCCGGTCCTCGCTACGCCCCGCACCCGAACACGCGGAGAAATCGCAAAGCTCGGGCGCTTTTGCGCGAAAACCTCCGAGATCCGCGATTTCTCCGTCTGTTTCGGTGGGGTGTGGTCGCCTGCGGACGCGGGGGAGGAAGTGGCGCGGTGCGCGCAGGGTGGCGGCCCCTAGAGCCGGACCCCGAGCAGCGCGAGCACCGCGTCAGCGATCAGCTGCGGTGAGTCCACACCCTGATCCAGCGCCGCGTCGAGCGTGGCGAGCATCACCGGAGTGTCCAGATCGTTCGCGAGCGCCGCGCGGAGCTGCTGCACCACCGTACCGGCCGCGACGGGGTCCGCGCTCACACGCGCGAGCCCCGCCCGCCACGCCTCGAGGCGGCGCGTCGCGGTCGCGAGATCGCCGTCCGCCCACTCCCACTCGGAGCGGTAGTGGTGCGTGAGTAGGCCGAGCCGGATCGCCGACGGGTCTGCGCCGCCGTCGAGCAGCTTCGAGACAAACACGAGGTTGCCGCGCGACTTGGACATCTTGTGCCCCTGGTACGCGACGAGCCCAACGTGGCAGTACGCGTGTGCGAGCGGGGTGCCAGACAGCGCGGTCGCGTGCGCTGCGGTGAACTCGTGGTGCGGGAAAATCAGGTCGGAGCCACCGCCCTGCACCGTGAACGCGCCTCCGAGCGCGCCCGTCGCGATCACCGAGCACTCGATGTGCCAACCGGGACGCCCGGCGCCAACGGGTGACTCCCAGCTCGGCTCCCCCGCACGCGCGGCGCGCCACAGCAGCGGGTCGAGTGGACCGCGCTTGCCCGGTCGGTCCGGATCCCCGCCGCGCTCAGCGCTCAAGCGCCGCATCAGCTCGGGATCGTACGGCGCAACGTCGCCGAGCCGCCACTGCGAGTCGCGCTCGGCCGCGGCGGTGTCAAAGTACACGTCGTCGGTGTCCGCCTCGGCGGTGGGCACCCGGTACGCGAAGCCCAGCTCGACGAGCTGCTGGACCGCAGCGGCGATCTCGTCGATCTGCTCGGTCACCGCAATGAAGTGCTCGGGGGGCAGCATCCCCAGCCGGTGCATGTCGGAGCGGTAGAGCCCGATCTGCGAGTCGGCGAGGCCGCGCCAATCGACGCCCGTCTCGTTCGCACGCTCAAGCAGCGGGTCGTCGACGTCCGTGATGTTCTGCGCGTACACGGTCTCGATGCCCGCGTCGCGCCAGGCGCGCTGCATGATGTCGAACGTGAGGTACGTGAACGCGTGCCCGAGGTGCGTGGCGTCGTACGGGGTGATCCCGCACACGTAGAGCAGCGCTCGCCCGTCGGGAATCGCCGGGTGCTCGAGCCGCTCGGTTGCGGTGTTGAAGAGCTTCGGCGCGATCCCCGTGCCGGGCAGCTCGGGGAGTTCTGGCGGGGTCCAGGTCCTCACAGCGCACCCCCCGCAGCGCCGATGGCCGCGCTGACCGCGGCCTCGGTGCCGCCGTCAGCGGAGAGCACGCCGGTGCTCAGCAGCACGATGATCACCGCGCCGAGCAGGATGCGGTACACGACGAACGGCATGAAGCTCCGCTTCGAGATGTACTGCATGAAGAGCCCGATCACGAACAGGGCGACCACGAAGGCGACGATGGTCGCGACGATCGTGAACCCCATCGGGGTGGTGTCCGACGGCGCCTTCAGCGCCTTGAACAGCTGGTAGAAGCCGGAGCCGAACACGGCCGGGATCGCGAGCAGGAACGAGTAGCGCGCGGCCGCCTCGCGGGTGTAGCCCATGAGCAGGCCGGCGGTGATGGTCCCCCCGGAGCGCGACACGCCGGGGATCAGCGCGAGCGCCTGCGCGAAGCCAAAGCCGAGGCCGTGCTTCCAGGTGAGCTGATCGAGGGGGCGCTGCTTGCGGCCGATCCGGTCCGCGATCCCCAGCAGGATGCCGAACACGATCAGCATGATCGCGACGAACCAGAGCGAGCGCAGCGTGCCCTCGATCTGGTCCTGGAACAGCAGACCGAGCACCACGATCGGGATCGTGCCGAGGATGATCCACCACCCCATCAGCGCATCGGGATCCTTGCGGTCCACTTTGCCCGTGAGCGAGGAGAACCAGCGTCCGATGATGCGCACGATGTCGCGCCAGAAGAACACGATCACCGCGGCCTCCGTACCGATCTGCGTGATCGCGGTGAAGGCGGCACCCGCGTCACCGATCCCCATCAGCTCGCTCGCGATGCGGAGGTGCGCGCTCGACGAAATCGGCAGAAACTCGGTGAGCCCCTGGATGATGCCGAGCAGGATCGCCTCGAAGATTCCCATGCTGTCCTTTCGTGGCGGACGCGCAATCGGCGCCCCAGCAAATTCAGGCCGCCGTCCAGACTAGCCCACGCTCACCGCCGTGCCGCTGCGAACGAGCGCGCGGGCGCGGCGCTCAGGCGCGACGCCTAGTAGCTGCGCAGCAGATCGACGAGCACGCGGTGCCCGAAGTCGAGCGCATCGAGCGGCACGCGCTCGTCGACCCCGTGAAACATGCCGGGGAAGTCGAGGTCGGCGGGAAGCCGGAGCGGCGCGAAGCCGTAGCCGACGATGCCGAGCCGCGCGAGCGCCTTGTTGTCGGTGCCGCCGGAGAGCAGGTACGGGAGCACGCGCGCCTCGGGATCGTGGAGGCGCAGGCTCGCCTGCATCGCATCGACGATTTCTCCCTCGAACGGCACCTCGAGCCCGATGTCGGAGTGCACCGACTCGATCTCAATGTCGGGGCCGACGATGCGCTGGATCTCGGCGATCACGCCAGCCTGCTCCACCGGCAGGGAGCGCACGTCGACGAGCGCCTCGGCCGTGTCCGGGATGACGTTGTGCTTGTAGCCCGCGGTGAGCACGGTGGGGTTGCTCGTGTTGCGCAGGCTGGCCTGAATGAAGCCGCCGCCCTTGCCGAGCCGCAGCACGAGCTCCTCGGGGGCGACCTCGAGCGGATCCTCCCCGAAGATGGCCGCGATCTCGCCGATCAGCTCGCGCGTGGTGTCGCAGAGCGCGAGCGGCCACTCGTGCCGCCCGAGCGCCGCGATTGCCTCGGCGAGCCGGGTCACCGCGTTGTCCTGCCACACGCGCGAGCCGTGCGCCGCGGTGCCGCGTGCGCGCAGCCGGATCCAGTCGAGCGCCTTCTCCCCGGTCTGCACGAGGTACGCGCGGGTGCCGCCGATGTCGATCGAGTAGCCACCCACCTCGCTGATCGCGGTGCCGGCTCCGGCGAAGAGCTCCGGGTGGTGCTCAACGAGGTGGTGCGCGCCGTAGACGCCGCCGTTCTCCTCGTCGGCGAAGAACGCGAGCACGACGTCGCGCCGCGGTCGCTCCCCCGCGCGCAGCAGCTCCGCGATCGACGTGAGGATCATGGCGTCCATGTCCTTCATGTCGACCGCGCCGCGCCCCCACAGCATGCCGTCCCGGATCTCACCGGCGAACGGATCGACGCTCCAGTTGGCCGGGTCGGCCGGAACGACATCGAGGTGCCCGTGCAGCACGAGCGCAGGCAGCTCCGGATCGCGCCCAGCGACGCGCGCCACAACGCTCGCGCGCCCCGGCGCCGACTCGATGATGGTCGGTTCGAGTCCCAGCTCCCGCAGGTAGGCGGCAACGTAGTCGGCCGCCGGGCGCTCGGGCTCCGCGTCGCCACCGCCGCGGTTCGACGTATCGATCCGGATCAGGTCGCGGGCGATCCGGACGGTTTCCGACAGCTCGTGCTCGATGGGTGCGGTGCTCATGATCCCCAAGCGTAGCCGCCGGGGGCCCGCCGTGGGTGGCGGGTTGCCCCGCGTGACGTTGATGCTGCAGCTGCCGGCCCTCGCCGTCTTCCCGGATCGGGGTCACTTCGGCAGGGTGTCGCGACGTCCACCACCGTGACACCCTGCCGAAGTGACCCCGATCCTTGGGGCGGGCACGCCCTCGAGTGATCAGAAGTCCCTGAGAATGCGCCTGCTGCGCTCGGCGGCGCCCCGGGTGGACACTGATGCCGAGGCGCTTCGCCTCACGCACCCGAATCGAAACGAGGTTCCGTCATGAACACCACCATCGTGCCCGAGCGCTTCGCCGACAAGACCGCCATCGTCACCGGCGCCGGCTCCGGCATCGGCAAGGCGATCGCGCAGCGCATTCTCGCGGAGGGCGGCACCGTCGTCGCCTCAGACGTCTCCGCCGAGCGCCTCGCCGCCTTCGCTGAGGAGGCTGCGTCAGATCGGCTCCGCACCGTGGTGAGCGACGTCACCAACGAGGACGACGTGGCGAAGGTCGTCGCCGCGGCGGGCGGCACCGTCGACGCCGTGGCAAACAACGCTGGGATCATGGACGGCTTCCTGCCGGCGCACGAGGTCGAGGATGAGCTCTGGCAGCGCGTGTTCGACATCAACGTGATGGGCGTCATGCGGCTCACGCGTGCGGTGCTGCCCGGCATGCTGGAGCGCGGCGCGGGCACGATCGTGAATACGGCGAGCGAGGCCGGCATCCGCGGCAACGCTGCCGGCGCCGCGTACACGGCATCGAAGCACGCGGTGGTCGGCTTCACGAAGAACACCGCGTTCATGTACGGCAGGCAGGGCGTCCGCGTGAACGCGGTCGCACCCGGCGGCGTCGCGACGAACGTCGACGGCACCTTCAAGTCGGACTTCGCGGCGCAGCTGATGGGACCCGCATTCCAGACCCTCGGCTTCGCGCCGGCTTCGCCTGAGCAGCTCGCGAGTGCGATCACGTGGCTGTTGAGCGACGACTCGAGCAACGTGAACGGCGTTGTGCTCGCCTCGGACGGTGGCTGGTCGGCGCAGTAGCCGCCGCGCCCACGCCCCGCCCCCGCTGCCCCCAGGATCGCCGCCCCCAGGATCGGGGTCACTCCGGCAGGGTGTTGCCGTGCCACGCCGCGCGACACCCTGCCGGAGTGACCCCGATCCCGGGGGGACGGGCAGGGGGCGCGGGGCGCAGCGCGCCAACGGGGCAGCGCCCTCCCGGAAACAGCGAAGCCCCCTTCCGAAGAAGGGGGCTTCTGCCATTCACGTGCGCGGAGGGGGACTTGAACCCCCACGCCCTAATACGGGCACTAGCACCTCAAGCTAGCGCGTCTGCCATTCCGCCACCCGCGCGAACACTGTGATTTGTTCTTCCCGGTGTCTCACCGGCCGAACAGATAGTAATTTAGCACGGATTCACGAACGCCCTCCAATTCGGCCGGGAACTCGCGCGCGTCGCGCATGATTCCGCGGTTCTGCTCAGCGCCCAATTTCGGCGATCGTGGCGCCCGTCGCCGCCGCGAGCTCGGCGGGCGCCAGCTCGAGACTGAGCCCCCGCCGCCCGCCGGACACGAACACCGTGCCGTGCGCGAGCGCCGACGCGTCGAGCACCGTGCGCAACCGACTCCGCTGCCCGAGCGGGCTGATGCCCCCGACAACGTAGCCCGTGCGACGCTCGGCGAGCGCCGGATCCGCCATCGCGGCACGCTTGCCCCCGAGCGCTGCGGCGAGCGCCTTCAGCCCGAGCATGCCGGACACGGGCACGATCCCGACCGCGAGGGTCCCGTCGACGTCGGCGAGGAGGGTCTTGAACACGCGCTCCTCCGCGACCCCGAGGGCCGCGGCGGCCTCACCCCCGAAGTCGGTGGCAGCAGCGTCGTGCGTGTAGCTGTGCGCGGTGAACGCGATCCCGAGCTGCGTGAGTGCGGCAATCGCTGGGGTTGATCCGGATCCGGCTTTCTTGCCCATGCGCCCCACACTACCGATCGGACGCGGGGCCGCTCCCCGCTACGGGCGGAGTCGCCGACGCAGCAGGTCGATGCGTTTCTGGAGCTGCGTGACCGAGGACTGGGCGACCGGCGGCCCGCCGCAGACCCGGCGCAGCTCGTTGTGGATCTCCTTGTGCGGCTCCCCCGACACCTTGGAGTACATGCCGACGAGGCTGTTCAGCAGTTTCCGCTGCTCGCCGAGCGTGCGGTGCAGGGCCTCTGGTTGCTGCGCGCGGTCCGGGGCGTGCTCGAGGATCCCCTGCTTCTCTGCGCTGGATCGCGCCTGGCGGGCCTGCCGCTGCTGGAGCAGTGCGCGCACCTCCTGCGGTTCGAGCAGCCCGGGGAAGCCGAGGAACTCGAGCTCTTCCTCGCTCTCGACCTCGGCGTAGCCGCCGAACTCCGCGCCGTCGAACACGGCGCGGTCGAAGTGGGCGTCGGAGGAGAGCGCCTGGTAGACGAAGCCCTCGCCCTCGGCGAGCTCCTCGGACGCGCGGTCCTCCTTCTCGGCCTCCGCCATGAGCGCGGCTTCCGCGTCCCACATCTCCTCGGCGCTCTTCGGCCCTTCGAGGACGTGGCCGCGCTCCTTCTCGAGTTCGGCTGCGAGCTGCATGAGGGCCGGCACGTTCGGGATGAACACGGAGGCGACCTCGCCGCGGCGGCGGGAGCGCACGAAGCGACCGATGGCCTGCGCGAAGAACAGCGGGGTCGAGGAGCTCGTCGCGTACACGCCGACCGCGAGCCGCGGCACGTCGACGCCCTCGGACACCATGCGCACGGCGACCATCCAGCGCGAGTCCCCCTTGGAGTACTCGTCGATGCGCTCGGAGGCTCCGCTGTCGTCGGAGAGGATCAGGGCGACCTCCTCCCCCGTGATCGCCTGCAGCTGCTGCGCGTACGCCTTCGCCGCTGCGTGATCCGTCGCGATCACGAGCCCCCCGGCGTCGGGGATCTGCTGGCGCACCTCGGAGAGGCGGCGGTCGGCGGCGCGCAGCACCTTCGCGATCCAGTCGCCTGCCGGGTCGAGCGCGGTGCGCCACGCCTGCGAGGTGATGTCCTTCGTGTTGCCCTCGCCGAGTGCGGCTTCCATCTCCTCGCCGGCCGAGGTCTGCCACCGCATCTTGCCCGCGTAGACCATGAAGATCACCGGGCGGACGATGCCGTCGGCGAGGGCGCGCCCGTAGCCGTAGTCGTAGTCGGTGAGCGACACCTTCGAGCCGTCGCCCTGCGGCGCGTACTGCACGAACGGGATGGGCGCCTCGTCGGAGCGGAACGGTGTCCCGGTAAGCGAGAGTCGGCGCTTCGCCGAACCGTACGCCTCGCGGATCGCGTCGCCCCAGCTGAGCGCGTCGCCGCCGTGGTGCACCTCGTCCATGATGACGAGCGTGTCGGCGTGCTCCGTGAGCAGCCGGTGCTGCACCGGCTTCATGGCCACCTGGGCGTACGTCACCGCGACGCCGTGGTAGTGCCTCCCGTAGCCGAGACCGTCGGCGTTCGAGTAGTCGGGGTTGAGTCGGATGCCCGCGCGCGCGGCCGCGTCGGCCCACTGCTTCTTCAGGTGCTCGGTCGGCGCGACCACGATGATCTGGCTCACGGTGTGATTGGCACGCAGGATCGAGGCGAGGCGCAGCGCGAACGTCGTTTTGCCTGCGCCAGGGGTCGCCGAGGCGAGGAAGTCCCGAGGCGCCGCCTCCAGGTACTTCCTGATCGCCTCCTCCTGCCAGGCGCGCAGCGTGCCGGCGGTGCCGTGCGCCGCGCGCTCAGGATAGGCGGGCGGCAGGTGCTCGGCGGCGCTGGTCCCCGGCAGGTGGAGGCCCGGGTCCGAATCTGTCACAGCGCCCTAGACTATCGGTACTACGTGCACACCAGACCCGGTGCGCCGCGGGAGAATGAGGAGTTTCGGTATGGCACAGGATGGGACGGGTGTGGAGCTCCCCTGGTCACGCTTTGTGGCCATTGGTGATTCCTTCACCGAGGGCGTCGGCGATCCGGACGCGGACAGCCCGGGCGGGTTGCGCGGCTGGGCGGATCGCTTCGCCGAGGTACTCGCGAGCTTCGACGAGGAGTTCTCGTACGCCAATCTCGCGGTGCGCGGCAAGCTGATCCAGCAGATCACCGACGAACAGGTGGCGGCCGCCGAAGATCTCCGCCCGGACCTCATCAGTGTGTGCGCTGGCGGCAACGACGTGATCCGCCCCGGCAGCGATCCCGATGAGGTGGCAGCGAAGCTCGATCAGATCGTTGCACGCCTCTCCGAGACCGGCGCGACGATCCTGCTGTTCACGGGCGTGGACACCGCGTTCCAGCCCGTGTTCCGCAGCATCCGTGGCAAGGTCGCGATCTTCAACGAAAATGTGCGGAAGGTGGCGCAGCGCCACGACTGCGTCGTCGTGGATCAGTGGGCGCTCGCCGAGCTCCAGGACAGCCGGTTCTGGGCTGGCGACCGCCTGCACCTGAACGCGCTCGGCCACCACACGATCGCGCGCGCCGCGCTCGACGCGCTCAACGTGCCGCACGAGCTCGGCCCGCTTGACCCGCCGCCGCTGCCGGAGCGCAACTGGCGCGAGGCGCGCAAAGAGGACGTCGTGTGGGCGCGCGAGCACCTGGTGCCGTGGGTGATCCGCCGCATCAAGCACGTCTCGTCTGGCGACGGGATCGTCGCGAAGCGCCCGGAGCCGGTCGCGGTGTTCTCGCCCAGGCACGGGGCTGACGCGGCGGAGTCGAACGAGTAGGCTGGCGGCATGGCATCTCTCACGAAGCAGCTCGCAGACACCGTGACGCAGGTTGGGGTGCACTCCTCGTACGGAGCGCCCGTCGAGGTGGACGGCACCACGATCATGCCCGTCGCCTGCACCATGTACGGCTTCGGCGCTGGCGAAGGCTCCGGTGAGGGATCGGGCGACGGCGAGGGCGATCTCGCCGGTGCCGGCGAGGCCTCGGGCGGCGGGGGCGGCGGCGTGTCGGTCCCCGTTGGCGCGTACGTCACCCGCGAGGGGCGCACCCGCTTTGAGCCGAACGTGATCGCGCTGCTCGTGGTGGCCGCACCGTTCGTGTGGGTCGCGGGGCGCGCACTCGCGCGCATCATCCGCGCGCTGAAGCGCTAGCCGTTCGCGGCGGCCGGTCGCCAGGTGAGCGGCGTCCGCGGCAGCTGATCGGGATCGAAGCGCTGGATCAGCTGCGCGGCGGTGACGCCGTCGGCGTCGGACGCGGCCGCGAGGCCGAGCGACGCCGCGAGTTCGGTGCGAACGCGATCCGGCGTGACCCCCTGCTCTCGCAGCTCCGCGAGGGTCACCGCGCCGTCGCGCTTCGCGAGGCGCTTCCCGTCGGGGCCGAGCACGAGCGGCACGTGCGCGTAGGCGACCGCCGGCGGGCTCGGGAGGCCGAGCAGCCGCTGCAGCAGGATCTGGCGCGGCGTCGACGGCGCGAGGTCGTCGCCGCGCACGATCTGGTCGATGCCCATCGCCGCGTCGTCGACCACGACGGCGAGGTTGTAGGCGACGGTGCCGTCGCCGCGCCGCAGCACGAGGTCGTCGATCTCGCCGCGCGTCTGCTCCCCCAGTACGAGGTCCGTGTAGCCCGGCGCCGCGGTGCCCGCCGGCACGCGGAGGCGGAGCGCGGGGCGGCGCGGCAGGATCCGCTCGCGCGCCGCCGCCCGCTCGGCGTCGCTCAGCTCGCGGCAGGTGCCGGGGTACGCGCCCGGCGGGGCGTGCGGCGCGGTGGGCGCGGCCAGGATGTCCTTGCGCGTGCAGAAGCACTCGTAGACGAGGCCGGCGCCCGCGAGCTGCGCGATCGCCGCGTCGTGATCGGCGCCCCGCTCGGACTGCAGCACCGGCTCCCCGTCCCAGTCGAGGCCGAGCGCCGCCAGGTCGGCGAGCTGCCGCGCCGCACTCCCCGAATCTCGCGCGCGGTCGAGATCCTCGATCCGGATCAGGAAGTCCCTGCCGCTCGCACGGGCGAAGAGCCACGCGAGGAGCGCCGTGCGCAAATTGCCGAGGTGCAGGTCCCCTGAGGGGCTCGGGGCGTAGCGGCCGGCCCCCGTGACGCGTTCTGGCATGCGCCCATCCTCCCACGGCGCGGGTTGGCATCCGCGGCGCTCCGCTCCGTAGACTCGGGAGCACGCGCAGGACCGATCCGCACCGTACCGATCCGCACCGTACCGTACCGTACCGACAAGGAAGACGAACATGGCTGATGTGCACGACCTCGAACGCCGCCTCGGCGACCGCCTCGTTCGCGACCCGGAAGCGCTCGTCGCCCTCGCGCGCGACAGCTCGCGGGTGGGGCCGGAGGGCGCGCCGCTCGCCGCGGTGCTGGCGCGCAGCACCGAGGATGTGTCGCTCGCGCTCGCGTGGGCGCACGAGCACGGGGTGCCGGTGAGCGTGCGCGGCGCAGGCACCGGCCTCGCCGGCGGGGCGAACGCGTACGCGGACGGGCTGGTCGTCTCACTCGCCGGCATGACCGACATCATCGAGGTCGACGCGGCGAACCGCACGGCCACCGTGCAGGCCGGCGTGATCACGGCGCAGCTCGACACACGGGCGCGCGAGGAGGGTCTGCTCTTCCCGCCGGACCCCGCGAGCGCGCGCACCTCGACGGTCGGCGGCAACATCGCGACGAACGCCGGCGGGCTGCGCTGCGTGGCGCACGGGGTGACGAGCGACGCGGTGGCCGCGCTGACCGTGGTGCTCGCCGACGGCCGCGTCATGCGCACCGGCGCGCGCACGCGCAAGAACGTGGTCGGCTACGACCTCACCAGCCTGTTCGTTGGCTCGGAGGGCACGCTCGGCGTGATCACCGAGGCGACGGTGCGGCTGAAGCCCATCCCGCCCGGCGCTCCGCGCACGTTCCGTGCGAGCTTCGACACGCTCGAGGCCGCCGGCGACGCCGTCACCGCGATCGTGAACGGCGACGCGCAGCCCGAGGTGCTCGAGCTGATGGACGCGCTGAGCGTTGAGATCATCGAGTCGTTCCAGCCGAGCGGGCTGACGGTGCCGGCCGGGGCGATGCTTGTTGGCCAGACGGTGGGCCTCGACGCCGCGGCGAAGGCTGAAGCGATCACGGCGACGTGCCGTGCGCTCGGCGCGAGCGACACCGAAATCTCGGAGACCGACGCCCTGCTGGAGGCGCGGCGGCTCTCGAACCCGGCGCTCAACGCGCGTGGCCTCAAGATCGGTTGCGACGTCGGCGTCCCGGTTGCGGCGCTCGCCGAGGTGTTCCACGGCATCGCGGAGATTTCCGCCAGCCACGGGAAGCGCGTCTCAACGGTCGCGCACGCCGGCGACGGGAACCTGCACTGCACGGTCGAGGCCCCGGACGACGCGGCGGGGATCGCGGCGGCCGACGCGGTGATCGACGACATCACGCGGCTCGCGCTCGCGCTCGGCGGCACGATCTCGGGCGAGCACGGCATCGGCTCGGTGAAGCGGCACGAGCTCCCCTGGCAGCTGGACTCCGCGGCGCTCGACGTGCAGCGCGCGATCAAGCAGGCCCTCGACCCTGTCGGAATCCTCACCCCGGGCCGCGCGATCTAACCCGGGCCCCGGGCGCCCCTGGCACCCCCGCGGGGCGCCCCCCCATCGAAACGTGGCAAACCGACCCTTCCCGCGGCTGAAGGGTCGGTTTGCCACGTTTCGATTGGACAAGCGGGGGCAACTAGTATGCGAGATCCACCATCTGCTTCTTCTCGCTCGCGTGGTGGTTCTTGTCCCCGGCGTAAGATACCGTGCACTCGATCTCGCCGGCGGTCCACTCCGAGCGCTCCTCGAAGGTGAACGTGTACAGTCCGGCCGCGAGCTGGGTCGTCCCCAGCTCCACCGTGCCGCAGCGGAGCGACACGGTGCCCGTTGGGATTGTCCCGTGCACGCCGTCGATGCGGCCGCTCACGGTGATGGATCGCGGATCAGCAACCTTGATCGACATGCCGAGGTAGGAGCGATCGTTCAGACCGCCCGCCGCAATCGATGCGGAGACCCCGGCCCAGGAGAGGCCGCCGACGAGGCCGACCGCGAGCAGCGTCGACCCGATGATCCGCCCCCGTCGCCGCGGGCGTCGCGGGGTGTGTGTCTCTGCCGTGTACTCCGAGCGATGCGCGTGCTCCGCGTTCATTCGTCCTCCTCCTGCGTGCTCCCCGCGGCGGCCACGACTGGCGCGCTCGGCGTGATCTTGGTGGGGGCTTTCGCAACCGTGTGCGTCCCGGTCGCGTCCGCGAATTGCCCGTTGACCGAGGATTGGTAGTGCATCGACACCGGGTAGTCTCCGACGTCGCGCGCGGCGGCCGGTGTGGTGAATGCTCCCCACCGGTTCGTGAGGTCGAAGTCCGTCTCCGATTCGACTCCCTCGAGTGTGAGCGTGACTTTCCCGTCCGTCGAGGCGCTCGGCACCAGCATCCGAATGGCGCCCTCCTGCCCGTACTCGATGGGCGAGGCCTGCACCTCTGCCGGGAGCTCCACGATGTTCGGGGCCACCGTACCGAACAGGTACGCAGACGAGAGGTTCCAGACGGGCTCGCCACCGTCCGGATTGGGCAGGCTGCCGTAGTAGCCGAAGTTAGACACCGCAGCGCGCGAACCGCTGACGTACACGCCACCACCGCCCCACTCGACGCCGAGGTAGCCCTCGCGTTGCGGCACCTTGGGTTTGAGGAGCTGCACCGGTTCGACCTCTCGCCGGTTGGCGACCACCTCCGGTCCCGCTGGTGCCGTGATCTGGCGCGTGTCAAACACGTGCACCTCACCCTCGGCGACGTGCGGGGTCCCCTCATCGTCGAAGAGGTAGGAGTAGCTACTCACGAGCAGCGCATTCCCCTGGAGCGCGAACCCGGACCCGAAGTTCTGCGTGTGCCGAGGCGGGAGAAGCTTCGGTGCGATTTGCTCGCCCGTCTGCAGACTGTAGGTGTACACGGCCCCGCGGGTCGTGGTGCCGTAGGCGACGCTGTTGTCGTTCACGCCCTCGTTCGGGTCGTCCACGCTGTCGCCGAAGTAGTTGTACTCCATCGGGCTGGCGACGTAGAGCGTGTCGCCGTCGATCTTCATGCGATAGCCGAACGCCGGGAGCGCACCAATCTTGCCGAAGTCGGTGCCGTCGGCCCAGGGCTGCTTGACGACCATGGGCGAGCCAAAGAGGTTGTCGCGTTTCCAGATGAAGAGCAGCTGGTCGCTCATCCACACGTTGTCAACGAGGGTGCGTCGACGCGTAGTGGCCGCAACGACGTAGTCCTCGCTCATCGCGAAGCTGGAACCGATCCCGTAGAGCGAGCCAAACAGCTGAACGCCGTTCTCGTCCTTCGGCACCACCGCTTTCATCTCACCGGTGGTCACGTCGACGGTGAACATCGATCCCGCACCGTTGCCGAGCACCTCATCGCCAGGCTCCGGTCGCCGCTCCGAAAGGTTGTCTCCGAGCACCAGCGTGTCGCCTTCCCACGCAATGTGGTCGCCGAAGGTGGGGGCGAACTTGTAGTAGGGCCCGAACTCGAGGCCCTCGGGCCGCGCAACCGCGCGCGACAACGCCCACTCCCCGGTCCCGTCGAGCTCGTAAATGAGCAGCGCGACGTCGCGCTCCTCTCCCTTGATCTCGAGCTTGCCCTTCCGCACGTTGGTGATGAGCATGCCGCGATCCATGTTGATCAGGAGCTGATCGCCGAGCTCCATCCCGCTCTTGGGCGCGGTGACGTGCTTCTCCTCGATCACCTCGTTCGCGTCGTTGAAGCGGATCACCTCGATGTCACCGGTGGCCCCGGTGTCGTCGATGACCGTGTTGGTGCGGCGCACCACCGCCATGTACTCCTTGTCGATCGCCAAACCGCGCGCCGTACCGCGGACCGAGTCGTCCCGAAACTCGTAGAGCTCGTGGACTTCCGGAAACACCGGGTCGTCTGCCCGCGCGGGGCTGGTCCCCGGAAGCAGACCGAGCGGGACGAGCACGATCGCGATCAGGCCTGCGGCGAGGAGCCCGCGGGACGCGCGGCGCGTCCGACGTCGGCTCGGTGCGTAACTCAAACTCACGTGAGGGTTCCTCTCCTTGCAGCAGCCCCGGCGGGGTGCCTAGTTCGGTGCCTTGCAGGTGCCGCTGAACGTCTGATCCTGCGGCTTCTGCGGCAGCAGCTGGTCGCACGCCTGCGTGAGCCGGTTCCCCAGCTGCGACGAGTTCAGTCCGGTGAGCGCCAGATTGGTGCCGGTGTTCGTGCCCCAGGTGTAGAGCACGCCATTGGCGTCGAGCGCCATGCTCCCGGCGTACAGGGCCAGCACACCGGTGATCGTTGCCGCGCCGGCCGGCGTGGTGGTGCGCACCGGTCCGCTCGGCCCGTTGCCGCCGAGCGACCGCGTGTTGTTGCCGTGGTGGCCGTTCTCGTTCGTGCCAAACGTCCACATCTCCCCCGTTTTCGACAGCATCACGGTGTGCTCGAAGCCGGAGCTGATCTGCGCGATCGCGGGCAGACCACCGACCTTGACCGGGCACGAGGAGATCCCGTCGACGAAGCCACACGTTGCCGTCGTCCCGACCGCGTTGTGGTTGTTCTTGCCCCAGGAATACACTGCACCGTTCGCATCAAGCGCGTGGCTCGTGTAGTGCCCGAAACTCAGGTCAACGACGTTCGTTACGGACGAGAGCATCTGCGGCGTCGATCGGGTCGCGAGCAGATCACTCGTATTGCCGAGGCCACCCCAGGTGTTCTTCCCCCAGGTCCACAGGCGCTTGTTCACGTCGATCGCGCCGCCGGCCTCCGCGCCGAGCACCACGCGCGTGAAGTTGTACCCGGTGAGCACCTTCTTGGGCTGCGATCGTGCGCCGCCGCCGTCGGCAAGCATGAAGTTGTTGACGTTTCGGCTGTCGGTGGGCTTGCCCCAGGTCCACAGATCGCCGTTCGAATCCACCGCAGCGGCGACCGCCGTGTGAGACGTCGCGGCGTTGTTGACCAGGCCACCCAGACTGATGCTCTTAAATGTCGTGCCCCCGAGACCGGGGACGAGGGTGGGCGCCTGCGTTGAGCTGGGCGTCACGCCGAGCACCGCGCTCGGACTCCCCCAGCTCCACAGGCGACCGCTCCCGTCGAGGCCGAGGCCATTCGATCCAGCGATGGACACCTCGACGATGCCAGCCTGATTCAGCGCGGCGACCGTGACGGGGTTCGACACGGGGTTCGTCCCGTGCCCCTGCTGGGACCCCAGGTTCATGCCGTAGCCGTACCAGCTGCCGCCGGAGCGGTAGAGCCCGAAGCGGTTCTCAAAGTTCGATACCGGAACGCCTCCGCCACTCGCCACCGGCGGCGTGGTCGTTGGGGGCGTGGTGGTTGGCGGTGTGGTGGTTGGCGGTGTCGTCGTCGGCGGCGCTGTGTCGCCGGTCGTCGGTCGCTCATAGTCGGAGCCGACCGGCCAGTTCACGTACGCGCTGTCATCCGGTGCTGCGGAGGTGAGCGCGACGGGGAGCGCCGCACCGAGCGCGACCATCGATGCGACGGCAAGCCCGGCCGCAGCGCGGCCGGAGAGCCTGCGCCGTGGCGCGCGGGTTCGGACGAGCTTCTCACGCATGTTCGGTCTCCGCTCCGCGCGCTGCGCGCTTCTCCGCACGGCTCGCCCGCTGCTCGGCGCGCTCCTCGAGGCGCTCGATCGCCTGACCGCGGGTCTCGCCGATCCGATTCGGGTCGAGCAGCATCAGGCTGATCACGGTACAGAGGAAGAACGCGAGTGTGGCGATTCCTGCCGGCCCCTGCATCGCGACGGCCGCGTACCCGGCAAGCGGGAGCGTCCCAACGATCACCCGCGCCTCGGCAACCGAGTACGGGTACGGGTCGTTCGACGAGTTCGCGTCGCCACGCAGGATCAGTCCGGTGGTGTCGGGGAGGTCTCCCTCAATGATCTCGACAATGCGGTGGGTCACGAGCCCCTTGTTGTCCGGTCGCTCGACCGTGACCGCGTCACCAACTCGCAGTTCAGTCTGATCGCGCATGTGACCGAACACGACCGACCCAACGGGCATATCCGGTTCCATCGACCCGGAGAGCACCACGGTCGGTTGGATGTTCGTGAGCAGTGCCGCACCAAAGACGAGCAGCACGAGGACCCCGAGCACTGATCCGGCGGTGAGCACAGTGTTGCGCACACCACGATAGATCCGCCAGCCACGAGTGAGCTCGTCCGGGTCGAACGCGCCATCGTCAGGAGTTTCATGGGCGGGATCCGCTGCCGGTGCTGCGGCGTGCCGGCGGCCAGCTGCGGGGCGGTCGGTGAGGCGGGTCATGCGGTGCGGTTCTTTCGTCGGGCCCGGGCGGTGAGCAGGAGGCCGGCGACCACGCTGCCCGCGGCAAGCACGGCGGCGAGCGGCCAGGCGGCGCCGGTCTGAGCAAGCTCCGAGATGATGTTGGTGGGCGGTGGGGTGGTCCGTTCGCCGTCAGTGGTGCTAAACCGCACCACTGCCTCGGCGTCCTTCGCCTGGTAGGCGTTGTCCGCGGCGAGCGGAAGGGACGCCTCGATCGTCACCGTCGCTCGTTTGCCCGCGGCGAGATCGCCCAGCGCAGCGGGCGAGCCGCTCGCGGAGCGCTGCGGCGAGAGCAGTTCCGCACCGGAGGCGTCGAGCACCCGGATACTCACGGGGGTGGCCCCCGTAGCCGCAACCCCGCTGATCTCGGGGATCGAGACGACGAGCGGCACCGCACGCGGGCTGACGTTTGCGACGCTAAGCTCCGTGTCAACGGACTCTCCGGGGGCTGGCATCTCTATGGTGACGCGCTGCTCCGGCAGATCAAGCGGGCCGTGCGTCGCGCTGGCTGGCGCAATCGCCGCGAGCGCGACGGGGCTGACGAGACTGCCCAGGGAGAGGGAGAGGGCGACGGCGAACAGGGGCGGCACTACGTTCATCGGGATCCTCCTGGGGACGCGGCGTGGGGTGGTGGCGGGCTGGGCGGTGGCTAGCGGGGAACGCTCACGCCATCGAATCGCACGGACACCCCGCTGTGCGCTGGGCGATGCGGGTCAGTGCGGGCGGGGTCGAGAGTGACGGTGACCGTGAGGAAACGGGTGTCCTGCGCCTGCAGCGGCTGCGCCCAGGTGTGGTGCAGCTGCGCGACCGTGGTTCCCGGAACGTTGTCGAGCAGCACGGCTCCGTCCTCTTCGACGGTGAAAAGAAAGTCCTTAAACAGCTCGGCGCTCTCGCCGTTCTGCCCGGGAATCCCCGTCAGATCGTCGGGGTCGTCAATGTGCATCGTCACCTGAGCCGGGTTCCGCGGGCTCGCGTTCCCAACGGCGACATAGATTGTGCGGCTTTCCCCCGGGAGCATCGTGCCGAGATCCTCATCGTGCACGGAGATCGGCTCGGCGCTCATGTCGGCCAGGCTGTCCGGGTGCCAATCGGGATCAAACGACGCCTGCGCCCGAACGTCCAGCGTGTTGCGGGAGCCGTCGAAGATGGCCGCGGTCTCAACGGAGGAGCTCACGGCGGCCCAGGTCACGGCGGCGCCGACCGCGAGCACGGCACCAACGCTGAGGAGCGCGCGTTTCTTGCCGGTGGGGAGGTGCGTCACGGGGTGGTCCTTTCGCGGAAGCCGCGGGGCGTACTGCGGAGCGGAGAGACAGAGATGCTGGGGGCGCGGGGCGGCTCAGACGAGCCGCCCCGCGAGCGGGTCAGTTACTGCCAGACCTGCGAATCGAACGCGACCTGGAGGAACACGTTCTGGTTGCGGATCTGATCCGCAGCGGTACCGTCCTGGACCTTGACGTTGATCAGCAGATCGCCGCCCTCGGCCGGGAGCCACTTGTTGCCAGCGGCCCCGTTCGTGACCTCACCGCTGAACGCGGCCCAGGTCTTCCAGGTGCCACCAGGAACCTGGAAGCGGAGAGCGTTCAGGAGCTCAGCGTTCGCGGCGTTCGAGGTGCTCTTACCCGGGGTCTCGATGATGCTCCAGGTGATGGCCGACGGGCCGTGGGTGGTCGTCGGGTTCGGCGCCTGACGGAACGGAATCTTCATGTTGATCACGTTGCCGGGAACCATGCTCTGCAGACCATCGAAGTTGATGGGCGCTGCGGTGGCCGAGTCGGGCGACTCCTGCCAGTCGCTATCGCTCGTCGCGAGCGCGAAGCTGGACTTCGCCGGCACGCCCTGCGCGTTGGTGTTGATCACCTGGATGTCGACCTCCTTGGCGGTCGAGATGCCCTTGTCACCGTTGCCGAAGTTGAGCCATGCAGCATCCTGGAACGCCGCGAAGGTTGCTGCGGAAGCAACGGTGAGGGCGATGGCGCCCGTCGCGAGTGCACGCTTCCGGCCGGATGCGCGCTTCTTGGTGGGGGTGGTGTCCGTCATGAAGATGAACCTTTCGGTGTTGGGTGGAGTTTCCGGTTTCCCGGGAGGCGGCACCGAGGATTCGGGGCTGCACGTGGCCGGTCTCGGAAGATCGGCCGTCGTTCCGCCGGAGCGGGAACGAAGTCTGTTGAGTTGTGCGCGGCGCGCGGTAAACGCTCCCCCGCTACTTCGCGGTGGCGCGCGCTTGGAGCTGCGTGATGAGTGAGGAACCGTTCAGGCCGAGACCGGTGATTCCATCGGGTTCTCGCAGGGTGAGCGGGAGGCTACTCGTCGTGCTCTGGACCGCGAGCACCGCACCTGCCGAGCTCAGAGTCAGGAGATCCGGCAGCAAGAACTTCTGAGACGGGGAGTTATTGCAGGCCCAGGACACGAGCGCGGTTCCCGCGACGTGCCCGGCAGCGTCCCAGGCCATGCACCGGCCCGTCGCCTCGTTCTTCAGCGCGCCCGTCGACGCGGTGTAGCTCCAGCGCTGGTTCGCCCCGCCGTGACAGGAGTACGCGACGAGCCTGGTCCCGGCACCGCTCGACGCGCTCGGGTCGTCAACGCAGTTTCCGTTGGCCGAGCGGACGGTGCCGTCGGGCCACAACCGCCAGGACTGCAGCTTGCTCGGACCCGCGGAGACGATGTCTTTTTGCAGCGTGGCGCCGGAGTTGCTGTTGCCGCCGGTCACGACGAGCTCCTCCCCGGCCGCATTCTTCATGCGCAGCCCAGGCAGTTCGAATTGCTGCGAGAGTGTGCCGTCGCAGGTCCACACCACCATCGGACTGTTCACCACGTGTCCGACGAAGCCCCACGCGAGGCACTTACCGCTGCTCACGTTCTTGATGCTCTTCGTGGCGCTGTCGTAGGTCCACTGTTGATTCGCGTACCCGTGGCACTGATAGCTCAGTACCTGCACGCCATTCGCGCCGCCGCTCGGGTCGTCCAGGCAGTTTCCATTCCCGGTGCGCAGGGTTTTGTCCGCGAGCAGCGTCCAGTCCTGCACCGGGCTCCGCTCGATGATGGGGATCCGCACACGCACATTCGCAGCAAGGGTCTCCCAGGGCGCGAGGGTATCGGCCCCCTGGATCGAGCGGAACGTCTGCATTTGCTCCCAGGTCTGATTCGTGACCGAGTAGCCGCCACCGACGAGGGCAAAGTCGAAGCGCAGCGCATTGAGAAGCTCGGGAGAGGGGGTACTTCCCGGCTGCGCGCGCAGCGCGAACTCGAACGCCGCGCGGGATCCTCCCGACGCGTTGATGTAGCGCACTTCGAACTCGCACGCCGGCCCGCCGGGGCGGAGTGGCTCAACGCACTGTTCCTGCGCGGTCTGGCCGCTCTCGTCTTCGGCCTGCATCCACTGGTTGCCGTTCTGCAGGAACTTGCCGTCAACAATCTTGGCCACCTGGATGTCAAAGATGTCAGCCCTGAACGAGGCGTTCAAGAAAGCCTGATCCCGAAACGCCGCCGCAGTTTGCGCTGCGGAGCTCATACCGCTCGCACCGAGGAGACCGGCCATGCAGATCGCGATCACGCCGCGGATTCGGCCGGTTCGGCGTGGCCCGCGAAGCTGGTGGCGGCCCAGGCGGCGGACGCTGCGTCGAGCAGGCATACGCGTCGTCTGGCTTCGGCGAAGTGGCACGGGAACCTGTGTCTTTCTCGGTTGAGTGAACGGCGGGGCTGTTCCAATCCTCTGCACCGACTGTGAAGCGATCGTCCGCTTGTGGGCTTTCCCGTGCGCCGGAGTATCCGATGCAGTGCTCGAGCGCCTGCCGCTGCGCGTGCGGCCTGCTCCACCCCGTGCGCGCAGGGTGCCCGCTGCGCCCGCGGGGCGCCCCGCCCGCGACGCGCCCCTGCGGGGCGCCCCCCATCGAAACGTGGGAAACCGACCCTTCCCGCGGCCGAAGGGTCGGTTTGCCACGTTTCGATTGGATGAGGGTGGGCCCCTGGGTCCGCGGGCGGGCACCCGGGCCCTGTGGTCCAGCTGGAGGCGGGCAGACTGGTCCATTCGGTGAGCCAGTGGGAGGATCGGCGCATGCGTATCCTCTCCATCCAGTCCGCCGTCTCCTACGGGCACGTCGGGAACTCGGCTGCCGTCTTCCCGCTGCAGCGCCTCGGCGTCGAGGTGATGCCCGTGCACACGGTGTTGTTCTCCAACCACACGGGCTACGGCGCCTGGCGCGGCCCCATGCTCTCCGGCGACGACGTGCGCGAGGTGGTCGCAGGCATCGAGGAGCGCGGCGGGCTCGCGGGGGTGGACGCGGTGCTCTCGGGCTATCAGGGCGGCGACAGCATCGGCGACGCGATCCTCGACGCGGTCGCCCGCGTGAAGCAGCACAGCCCGGACGCGATCTACGCGTGCGACCCCGTGCTCGGCAACGCGGTCTCCGGCTGCCACGTCGCCCCCGAGGTGCAGAACCTCATCCGGGATCGCGTGGTGCCGCAGGCCGACCTCATCACGCCGAACCAGTTTGAGCTCGGCTTCCTCACCGACACCTCCCCCGACACGCTCGAGTCAACGCTCGCGTCCGCCGACCTCGCACGCGCGCAGGGTCCCAGCACGGTGCTCGTGACGAGCGTCGCGCGGCCCGACGCCCCAGCGGACACGATCGAGATGCTCGCCGTCACCCCCGAGGGCGCGTGGCTCACGCAGACCCCCCGGCTGCCGATCAAGGCGAACGGCTCGGGCGACGTCACCGCGGCTCTCTTCACCGCGCACCTGCGCCGCACCGGCGACCCGGCGGCCGCGCTCACGCAGACCGCCGCGAGCGTCTACGAGCTCCTCGAACAGACGCTCGCCTCGGGCCAGCGCGAGCTGCAGCTCATCGCCGCGCAGGAGTCCTACGTCACCCCGCAGGTCAGCTTCGCTGCGGAGCGCGTGCGCTAAGCGGCAGCGCCCGGCGCGAGCACGGCACCGATCCCGATCCCGAGCAGTGCGAGGAGGACGGATCCCACGAGCGTCCCGAGCCCGTGCAGCACGGCACCGATCGGCCGCCTGGCGAGGATCATGCGCGCGGTGTCGAGGCTCGCGGTGCTGAACGTCGTGTAGCCACCGAGGAAACCACTCGCCAGCACCGCGGTGATCGGCGCGGCGAGCGCGAGGCCGGTGACGACGCCGAGGGCGAACGAGCCGCTGAGGTTGACGAGCAGGATCCCCACCGGGAATCGCGCGCGGACGCGTGCCGGGATGCCCTGGTCGACCGCGAAGCGTGCGGCGGCTCCGAGGCCGCCCGCCACGGCGATCCCGAGCACGGTGAGGAGCGTCGGCGCGGCGGTGATCACGCTGCGCTCCCCCGCGAGGAACCAGCCCGCAGCGCCCGCCCGCCCGCGATGCCGGCGAGGCTTGCCGCGAGCCCGCCACCGACCGTCACCGCGGCGTAGCCGAGCGCGACGCCCAGCTCGCCGGCGAGCAGCCGCTCGGCGAGCTGCGCCGCGAGCAGGCTGTACGTCGTGAATCCGCCGAGCACTCCGGTGCCGAGGAGGAGCTGCGCGCGGCGCCAGCGCGGGCTCCCGCCGGCGAGTTCGACGAGGAGGCCGAGGAGCAGCGCGCCGAGCAGGTTGACCGCGAGCGTGCCGATCGGCCAGCCGCCGCGCTCCCCGAGCCACTCGCCGGCGCCGAAGCGCGCGATCGAGCCGAGCGCGCCGCCGAGCGCCACGAGCCCGAACGCCGCGAGGCCCGGCCTCGCCCCGTGTGTCACCGCAGTCATGCCTCGTCCGTTCCGTCAGCGCGTGCCCTCATCCTCCCACCGGGCGCGCCGCGCTGCCCGGCGCGGCGCGCCTCAGATTCGCTTTTTCGCTCATTCGATGTTTAAAGTTAGACATGCCGAACATTTTGATTCGAAGGAGCGAAAGATGCGAATGAGTGCACGCACCAGCGCCGCGCTGCTCGCGGCCGGCGGCCTGCTGCTCGCGGGCTGCGCCAGCGGGGCGCCGAGCGAACGGCCCGCCGCGCAGGCAGAGACCCGCGCCGAGAAGCCCGCCGACGACCGCCCCGTCGTGCTCACCACCTTCACCGTGCTCGCCGACATCGCGCAGAACGTCGCGGGCGAGGACCTCGCCGTCGCCTCGATCACGAAGGTCGGCGCGGAGATCCACGGCTACGAGCCGACCCCGCGCGACATCGCGCGCGCGGCGGAGGCCGAGCTGATTCTCGACAACGGGCTCGGCCTCGAGGCCTGGTTCGCGCAGTTCGTCGCACAGCTCGACGTTCCGCACGTCGTCGTGTCCGACGGCATCGAGCCGCTCGAGATCACCGCGGACGCCGACGCCGGCAAGCCCAATCCCCACGCGTGGATGAGCCCGCGCGTGGTGCAGCAGTACGTCGACGTGATCGCGGAGGCGTTCGGGGAGCTGGATCCCGCGCACGCCGACGACTACCGCGCGCGGGCGACCGCGTACCAGGCGGAGCTGCAGGGCGTCGCCGACGAGCTCACCGCCGCCCTCGCACCGCTCCCCGAATCGCAGCGCGCGCTCGTGAGCTGCGAGGGCGCGTTCTCCTACCTCGCGCGCGACGCGGGGCTCACCGAGCAGTACATCTGGCCGGTCAACGCCGAGCAGCAGGCCACCCCGCGGCAGATCGCCGAGACCATCGAGTTCGTGCGCGACAACGACGTGCCGGCGGTGTTCTGCGAGTCGACCGTGTCGGACGCTCCCATGCAGCAGGTCGTGCGCGCGACCGACGCGGTGTACGGAGGCACCCTCTACGTTGACTCGCTCTCCGAGCCGGACGGGCCGGTGCCCACCTACCTCGATCTCATCCGCCACGACGCCGACACGATCGCGGCAGCGCTCACGGGGGCACGGCGGTGAACGAGCAGCGTGGGATCGCGGAGCCCCATCCAGCCGCGCCGGATCCCGGGGAGCCGGCGATCACCGTGCGCGAGGTGAGCGTGCGCTACGGCGAGGTGCAGGCGCTCGACGGTGCGAGCCTGAGCGTCGCGCCCGGGCGCGTGACGGGCCTGATCGGCATGAACGGCTCGGGCAAGTCGACCCTCTTCAAGTCCATCATGGGCGCGGTGCGGCCCGACCGCGGCGAGGTGCTGGTCGCGGGCGGCACGCCAGCCGCCGCGCGCTCGCGCGGCCTGCTCGGGTACGTTCCACAGAGCGAGGCGGTGGACTGGGCGTTTCCGGTGTCGGTGCGCGACGTGGTGATGATGGGCCGCTACGGGCACCTCGGCCCGACGAGGCGCCCGCGGGCCGCCGACCACGCCGCGGTGGCCGACGCGCTCGCCCGCGTCGAGCTCACCGAGTTCGCCGAGCGCCAGATCGGCCAGCTCTCCGGCGGGCAGAAGAAGCGGGCGTTCGTGGCGCGCGGCATCGCGCAGGGCGCGCAGATCCTGCTGCTCGACGAGCCGTTCGCCGGGGTCGACAAGCGCTCCGAGGCGATGATCGTGCGCCTGCTCAGGGAGTTGGCCGCCGGTGGCAGCACCGTGCTCGTCTCCACGCACGACCTGCACGCGCTGCCGTCGCTCGCCGACGAGGCAGCGCTCCTGCAGCGGCGCGTGCTGTTTCACGGGCCCGTCCGGGAGGCGCTCGCGCCCGAGCGCCTCGCGCTCGCCTTCGGGCTCGGGCCGGGCACCACGGATCTCGAGGATCGGAGTCACGCATGAGCCCGCTCGATTTCCTGCGTGAGCCGCTGCAGTACGAGTTCATGACCCTGGCGATCCTCACCACGGTGATCGCGGCGGTCGTGTGCGCGCTGCTCTCGTGCTGGCTCGTGCTCATCGGCTGGTCGCTCATGGGCGACGCGGTGTCGCACGCGGTGCTCCCCGGCGTGGTGCTCGCCTACGTGGTGGGCGCCCCGTTCGCGATCGGCGCGCTCATCTTCGGCTTCCTCGCGGTGGCGCTCATCGGCGGCATTCGCAGCACGAGCCGCGTGAAGGAGGACGCCGCGATCGGGATCGTGTTCACGACGCTGTTCGCGCTCGGCCTCGTCCTGATCTCGGTGACGCCGAGCGAGACCGACCTGAACCACATCATCTTCGGCAACATTCTCGGCGTCGCGTCGGCTGAGCTCGCGCAGATCGCGGTCCTCGCCGCGGTGGCGTTCACGGTGCTCGTGGTGAAGCGGCGCGACCTCACGCTCTACGCGTTCGACCCAACGCACGCACAGGCCATCGGCCTGAACCCGCGGCTGCTCGGCGCGCTGCTGCTCGGACTGCTCGCGCTCACGGCCGTCGTCGCACTGCAGGTGGTGGGCGTGATCCTCGTCGTCGCGATGCTCATCATCCCGGGCGCGACCGCCTACCTACTCACGGATCGCTTCGGGCACATGCTCGTGATCGCGCCGATCCTGTCGGCGAGCTGCGCCGTGCTGGGGATCTACCTGAGCTACTGGCTCGACGCGGCGTCCGGCGGCCTCGTGGTGCTCGTGCAGGGCGCGGCGTTTGGGCTCGTGTACCTGCTCAGCCCGCGCCACGGCCTGCTCGGGAAGCGGCTCGCGCGTGCGCGTGCGCGGCGGGAGTCGGCGCCGGCCGCCGCGGGGCTAAGCTGAGCGCATGACCTCCCCAGCCGAGCGCGACGCCGCGCCCCTCGCGCAGCTGCTCGCCTTCCGCGCCGATCCGCGGCTGCCCGAGCCGCCGGCGCATCAGCTGCGCGAGCGGGTGTTCCGCGCGATTCAGAGCGGCGAGCTCCCGCCGGGCACCCGGCTCCCCACCGTCCGCGCGCTGGCGGAGGCCACCGGGCTCGCCCCGAACACCGTGGCGAGCGCCTACCGCGCGCTCGACGAGGCCGGTGCCGTCGAGGGGCGCGGGCGGGCGGGCACCTTCGTGTCGCTCGCCGCGCGGGGCGACGCTGAGGCGCGCCGTGCCGCGAGCGAGTTCGCGGAGCGCGCGGCCGAGCTCGGGCTCTCCCCCGAGCGGGCGATCGAGCTCGTTGGCGAGGCGTTTCGGGCGCTGCGCTGAGGCCGCGACCCTGAGAGCGGTGTGCTGGGGGCGCGGCGCAGCCCCCAGCGTCCTCGCGTCACACTTGGTTAAGGGGTTGATAGTATGTGCCCTATGGATCCACGCATCGACATGAAACACGAGCTGCTGCTGGAGCACGCCGGCCAGCGCTCCCCCGCGGCGCGCACCATCATGGCGGTGCTCCAGACCGCCACGCTGATCGACCGCGCCTGCGCCGCGCAGCTGGCCGCGCACGAGCTCTCCGAGGGACGGCTCGCCGTGCTCCTCGCCGTCGCGCGCCGCGGCACCGCCTCCCCGGCCGAGCTCGCCGCCGACCTCAGCGTCTCCCGCGCCGCGATCACGGGGCTCTGCGATGGGCTCGCGCGGCAGGAGCTCATCTCACGCGGCACGCACCCGAACGATCGCCGCTCGCTCACCATCACGCTCACCCCGGCCGGCGAGCGCGCCCTCGACGCGCTGAGCCCCGAGTACGGCGCGTGGATCGGCGAGCTCGCTGCCGGCTTCGACCCGGCCGCGCTCGACGGCGCGCTCGCGACGCTCGGGGCGCTGCAGGCGCGGCTCGGGGGCGGCGCATGAGCCCCGGCGCACGCAGCACAACGATCATCGCCCCCGAGCACCTCGCGGCGCTCGAGGCCGGCACCGCCGAGGCGCGCACGCTGAGCGAAGCGCTCGCGATCGATCACGGCGCGCTCCTGCGCGCCGCGCTGCCCGCGGCAACCCCCGAGCTCCTCGCCGCGGCCAACGCGGCGCAGCAGCTCGGCATCCTCCGCCGCATGGGCGCGATCGGCGCGGCGCTCCAGCAGCACGTGCCACCCGGCGAGCTCGCGCCGCTCGCCGAGCACCCCTCGGACACCGTGCGCGGCTGGTGGTGCTTCGCCCTCGCGGCGCGCACGGAGCTCGACCTGGCCGAGCTGCTCGCCGCGGCCGAGCCGCGCGCCGACGACCCGTGCTTCACGGTGCGCGAGTGGGTGTGGATGGCGCTGCGGCCGCGGCTCACCGCTGAGCTGCCGCGCGCCATCTCGCTCCTGACACCGTGGACGCACGCCCCGTCCGCGCACGTGCGCCGGTTCGCGAGCGAGTCGCTCCGACCCCGCGGCGTGTGGGCGAAACACATCGCCGACTTCGCCACCGCGCCAGCGCTCGGCGAGCCGCTCTTGGAGCCGCTGCGCGCCGATCCCGAACGATACGTGCAGGACTCCGTGGCGAACTGGATCAACGACGCCGCGAAGACGCAGCCGGACTGGGCGCGTGCGCTCACCGCGCGCTGGCTGCGCGAAAGCCCGGGGGCCGCGACCGAGCGGATCGTGCGGCGCGCGCTGCGCTCGCTGCCCGCCGCGTAGTCGGCGGCCCCGGCAGGCTGCGGCCCTCGCCCCGACCGGCCGCCCTACACGACCGGCAGCGCCACCTTCGGCTTCGCCCAGGATCGGCCCTGCGTGTCCTTCAGAATGTCGTACTCGACGTCGACGTGCGGCTCGATCGCGCTGTACTTGTCGTTGGGGGCGCCGATGATGAGCTGGAAGCCGAGCCCGCGCCACGCGCCGATCGCGCGCTTCGTGAAGTGCGCGTCCGCCTTGATGAGCGCCTCGTCGAGGAACACGGGGGCGTAGCGCGGCCGCTCGGCGTCGGCATCGCCCAGCTGATACCGCAGGGCCGCGCCGACGATGAACGCGATGAGCTCCTGCGACTCGCCGCCCGACTTCTCGCCGATGTGGTCGTAGAGCGCCGCGTGCGCGCGCGTGTCGGCGTGGACCTTCTCGGCGCTCACGCGCACGTGGTTGCGCACGTCGATGAGGTCGGCGAAGTCGGGGGCCGTGCGGCGAATGCGCGCGATCAGGCGGGCCATCCGCTCGTACACGTGCGCACGCTCGGCGTCCGTCCCCGCCGCGTCGATGAGCGCGCGCACCTCGCGCAGCTCCGCGCGGAAGCGTCGGCGCGGCTCCGTCTGGTGCTCCCGCGGCGTGATCTGCAGTCGGTGCTCGTCGTCGTAGAACGGCAGGTCGCGCATGATCCGGTTGACCGGTTCGATGCGTTCGCGGATCTCGCGCAGCGCGCGCCCGAGTGCCGAGTCGAGGTTCGCGAGGTCGTTGCCGGAGAGCCGGAGGAGGCTCGCCTTCCACTCGGCCTCCAGCTCGTGCAGTCCACTCGCCTCGAGCTCGGTGAGGATGCGCTCGAAGTCGGCGAGCGACGCGTCGGGGTCGGCGCGCAGCGTGGGGTTCGGCCACGCCTCGAGGAACGATTCGAGGGTGCGGCGCAGCGCGTCGCGCTGCTCCTCGAGCGTCGCCTGCGCGACCGCCTGATCCTCGAGCATGCGGCGCCCAGCGGAGTCGAGCGCCGCGTCGAAGCGCGCGAGCTCCGCGGCGCTGCCGGTCGCCGCGCCGTCCGCGAGCTCGAAGCGCGAGCGCAGGTAGTGCAGCTGCTCGGGCGCGATCACACGCTCGGCGTCCTCGGCCGCGTCGACGAGCTGCTGCGCGTCGTCCACCTCGTCGGTGATGCGCGCCCACTGCTCGGCGATGCGCTCCTGCTCGCCCTTGGCTCGGCCGATCTGCTCCTGCAGCGCAGCCACCTTCTGGCGCAGCGCCGCGAGCTGCTGCTGCACGGCGGCGATCTCGGGGTTACCCTCGGTCACCTCGGCGATGATGCCAGCCCAGCGCTGCTGCTCGCGTTCCACCGCCGCGACGTCGAGCTCCTCCCAGCTCGCCTCGCGGACCGCCGCGTATGCCGCGAGCCGCGCCTCCAGGGCGTCGAGCGCGCCGTCGGCCTCCGACTCGGCGCGGGCGGCGCCGGCGAGCTCGGCCGCGATGGCCGCGAGCTCCTCGTCGAGCTCGGCGATGCGGCGCTGGTTCGAGAATCCGAGCACGTTGCGCCGCCCCTGGCCGCCGTGCGCGCCGCGGCTGCCCTGCGAGAGCTGGCCCGCGATGGTGAGCGCCTGCGCGTGACCGGCGAGCTCGGCCGCGCGATCCACGCAGACAAAGTCGTACTGCCGTACCAGCCGCTCCTGCAGCCAGCCGGTGAACGGGGTGTCCCGGTAGTCGAGCCGCCCGGGCAGGCGCCCCGACTCGAGGCGGTCGGCGCGCGGCAGCCCGGTCGGCACGCCCTCGTACCGCAGCCGCACGGGGGTGCGCACGGTGTCGATCGCTGCGCGGAACGCCGGCAGCTGCGCCTCGTCGATCAGCAGGGTCGTCGCGAAGCCCCCGAGGGCGAGGTTGAACGCGTCGCGCCACGGCTCGAACTCCGTACGCACCTCGACGAGCTCGCCGACGAACGGCAGCTCAGCGATCGGGATCCCGGCCGCCTCGGCGAGCAGCTCGCGGCTCTCGTGCAGGATCGGGGAGATCGCGTCGCTGCGCTCGAGCGTCTGCTCGCGTTCGCGCACGAGCGCGTCGCTGCGGCGGCGCAGCACGTCAGCGGCGCCGCGCGCTTCGGCGTAGGCGGCCCGCGCCGCACCCTTCGCCGAGGCGTCGGCGAGCGCCTCACGAGCGCGCGCGGTGAGCGCGGTGAACGCCCGCTCGGAGGTGATCTCCTCGCCGAGCGCTGCGGTCGCGTCCTCGAAGCGCTCGCGCTGCAGCCGCACCGTCACGAGTCGGCGCTCGACGCGCGCGAGCTCGCGCTCGGCCGTGTCGAGCCGGTCCCCGCCTGAGGCGCGCAGCACCTCAGCGAGCGCGCCGCGCTCGGCCTCGGCGGCGTCGGCGAGCACGTGCTGGGCCCGCACCTCCGCGTCGGCGTCGCGCTTGCGCTGCTGCAGCTCGTCCTCGACGCCGCGCAGCAGTTCGAGTCGGCGGGTGGTGCGCCAGAGGGCCGCGATCGACGAGGGCTCGGTGAACCGGCCCACCTCGTCGATGAGGCGCAGGCGCTCGGCCGCGGCCTCGATCCTGCCACGCATATCGCGAACGGGGCGGAGCGCGCGCACCTGCTTCTGCGCTGTGACCATGCGCGTGCGCGTGCTCTCCAGCTCGTCGAAGTGGCTCACCACCGCGTCGGCGATCGCGAGCGTCTCCGGCTCCTCGAGCACCATGCGCTTGTAGAGCTCGTCGACGGTGGTGATCTGCTGCCCGGCCTGGATGCGCGCGAGCAGGCTCATAGCTTTCGCTCCGGCGCCGGCCGCGCCGATCCCGAGCACCGAGTGGATGCGCGCGGAGAACTCGCGGTCGGTCGCGATCGACTCGAGGCCGGCGGCGC
The DNA here is from genome assembly GCF_003917135.1 of Leucobacter chromiireducens. Lineage (GTDB taxonomy): Bacteria > Actinomycetota > Actinomycetes > Actinomycetales > Microbacteriaceae > Leucobacter > Leucobacter chromiireducens_A. The sequence goes on along the minus strand of NZ_RPDI01000002.1, from coordinate 145,863 downwards.
GCACCGCGGCGTCGGAGAGCCGCTGCTCGGCCGCACGCTCCAGCGCGGCGAGGTCGAATGGGCCGTCGACGACCGCGCGCACCTTCACGGTGTCGTCGAGCAGGCGCGCGGCCGCCGGGATGTACCACGCGCGCACGGCGGTGAAGCGCGAGCCGTCGTGGTCGAGCCACGTCATCGCGATCGCCGTCCACGTGTCGCTGCCGTCGCCGCGCAGCACGCGCACCTGCGTGCCCTCCTCGGTACGCGACTCGTCGATCTTCCCGCGGCCGTACGAGAGCACGTTGCGCTGCTCCTCACCGCGCGGGCGCCCGGCGACGCCGCCGTTCGATGCGCCGTTGAACGGGGTGGTGTGCGGCATCATGAGCGCAATGTACGCGTCCATGAGGGTCGACTTCCCCGATCCCGATCCGCCGCAGAGCAGCGTCGCGGTCGGCGAGAAGCGCACGCGGTGCGCGCCGTCGTAGCCGCCCCAGTTCACGAGCTGCAGTTCGTCGGCCGCCCACTGCTGCCCGCGCGACTCGGCGGGGATGAGGCCGAAGAGGGTGTCGAGCATGGTCACAGCGCTGGGTCTCCTTGTTCGGGTGCGGTGGTCGCGGCGTGGTCGGCGTTCTGCGCGCGCAGCCACTCGGCGAGCTCGCGCAGGCGCGGCGCGCTCAGCACGATCTCGATGAGCGGGCTGATGCGGAACCGGCCCTCGGATTCCTCGTCGATGATGCCCTCGTGCCGCAGCCGGCCGAGCGCGGTGCGGATCGCCTTCTGGCGGCGCGCCACATCGCCGTCTGCCGCCGTGAAGTAGCTGAGCACGGTCTGCTCCACCTCCTCGACGTCGACGCGCACGGCGGGCTCCCCCGCCGTTGACTCGCGCTGGTACACGGTGCGGAGGTACACGAGCACGAGCGTCTCGGCCCGCGTGTACGCCTCGTCGCGCAGCAGAATGGGCGCTTCGAGCTCATCGGATCGGATCTGCTGCTTGTACGCGACCCCGCGCGCGGGATCGACGACGAGCCGCACGAACAGATCGTGCAGCCGCGACTCGATGATGTGCTGGTGTTCGAGGAGCACCTTCCACTCGTCAGGGTTGCGCTCGGCGAGCAGGAAGCGGCGCTGCAGCAGTCGGACGAGCACGCGACGCACCTCAAGGTCGAGCACGCCGCGGTCGCCGGGGAAGCTCTCGTCGGGATCCCGCTCCATCGAGACAGCGGCGATGAACGCGTCGTCCGGATTCTGCGTGGCGTCCAGTCCTGGGGTGTCGCTCATGCGGTCTGGTCTTTCTGGGTACTGGCGGTCACGGCGCCGAACGCGAACGAGCGAACGGTGCCGTCCGGGCGGAGGGCTTCGGCGATCGAGACGTCCTCCGTCTCGACCATGCCGTTGCGGTGCGCGATCTCGAGCAGCCCGAGCAGGTCGACGGGGCGGCGCGTATCGGGATCCGTGCCGGCGAAGGCCGTGGCGAGGTCGAAGCGTTCGGCGCCGAGCCCGGCGACGTACGCCTCGAGCTCGGGGTAGCGCGGGCCGCCCCACGCGCGCGTGTCGGCGTCAACGAACTCGACGTCGGCCTCGTCGGCGCGCAGCGGCTCGGGCCCGCGCGGGGGCCGGGGATCGCTGAGCGACTGCCTGAGGTGCCCGATCTGCGCCGCTGGCAGGCTGCGCAGCGGCTCAGCGCGGTCGGACTGGCGCGAGTGCTGCATCCAGGTCTGCAGGCCCGACATCACGCTGCGCAGCAGTTCGTCCACCTCGCGATCGCGCGCGGGGTCGTGGGTGCGCACCTGCGCGGTGATCACGTGCGAGGCGCGCCGCTGCGCGGTGAGCACCTCCTGCACGCCCTGCTCGACCCGGCTCGCGATGGCGCGCAGCTCGCTCCGCTGCTCCTGCGCCATGAGCCCGGCGAACGGCTGGGCGAGGACGCCGGAGAGCTGCTCGGTGAGCTGGTCGATGTGCTCGGCGTCACCGATGAGCGCGAGCGCGCCGGAGAAGGCCCGCCCCTCGGGCGTCGCCTGCATGACGTGCTGGCCGCGCTGCAGATACTCGCGGAGCACCTCGCCTGCCGGTCGCACGTCGCGCCGGAGCTCGGCGACCACGTCGCGCTGCATCGCGTTGATCGACTCGGCGACGCGCGCAAAGTCCGCCGGGAGCTCGCGCGACAGGTGCAGCACGTTCTCCGCCTCCTCGAGCAGCAGCTCGTCGTCGACGGAGTCGATCTCACCGGCACGCAGCCGCGCCATCTCGGCGTCGATCGCCGCGCGCTCCGCCTGCAGCGCGGCCAGGCGCTGCTCGGGATCCGTCTCGGCGCTCTGCACCAGCTGGTCGACCGAGTCGAGCAGCGTGCGCACGCGCGAGCGAGAGACGCGGGCACGGCCGGCGCCGGCGCGGCTCACGATCTCGAGCGCGCCAACGGCCTGCGCGGAGAGGCGGTACACCTCGACCTCGTCCTCGATCTGGGGCACGAGCCAGCCGACGCGCACCCAGTAACGGCAGATCTCGCGGCCGGAGCCGGCCGGCAGCCGCCGCTCCCCCTCGTCGAGCCCCGCGGCGCGCAGCTCCTCCACCGCGTCGCCCACCTCGACGTGCGCGTCGGAGATCGCGACGGTGGGCCGCTCAGCGGTGAAGATCTGCGAGAGCGCCGCCACAACAAAGGGGGCGTAGCGGCCGTGCAGCAGCTCGAGCATCGGGTTCTGGAACGCCGCTGCCGCCTGGCGGTAGCTCGCCGTAGCCCGTGAGTGTGACATATCCCTCCAGAATACCGCGCGTCAGGGGGTGGCGTGCGCCAGTGCAGACGCACTGTTTCGAGTCGAAAAGCTGTGCCGCTTGCCCCGCGCCCGCTGGCGCCGCGGCTGCAAGACTGGCGGGAGCCCTGCGCGCGGCATCCCGCTCGCCAGCATGAGCACGTGAAAGGCGCCGCATGATCCCGCACCCAGCTCCCGAGCCAGGCACCGCAGCGCAGCCCAGCGCCGGCTATTCGTTCGCGGAGGCGAGCATCGCGGACACGCTCGCCGCGCTCGCCCGCCGCGAGATCACGAGCGCCTGGCTCGTCGAGCGGTCGCTCGCGCGCATCGCCCGGTTCGACCGCGGGCCCGCGGGGCTCACCTCCGTCGTCGTGCTCGACCCGGCCGCGCCAGCTGCGGCACGTGAGTCCGACGCACGGTGGCGCGCCGGCACCCAGCGCCCGCTCGAGGGGATCCCGTTCACCGTGAAGGACTCCTATCTCGCCCGCGGCCTCACGGCTGCCGCCGGCTCGCCGGCGTTCGCCTCCCTCATCGCGCAGCGGGACGCGCGCACCGTCGAGCTGCTGCGCGGCGCCGGCGCGATCCTGATCGGCAAGACCAACATGCCCCCGATGGCCGACGGCGGCATGCAGCGCGGGCTGTACGGCCGCGCCGAGAGCCCGTACAACCGCGACTACCTCGCCGCGGCGTACGCCTCGGGCTCGTCGAACGGCTCCGGCGTGGCCACCGCGGCGAGCTTCGCCCTGTTCGGGATGGGCGAGGAGACCGTGTCCTCCGGCCGCAGCCCCGCCTCGAACAACGGCCTGTGCGCGTACACGCCGAGCTGGGGCGTGCTCTCGATCCGCGGCAACTGGCCGCTCTTCCCCGCGCGCGACGTCGTGGTGCCGCACACCCGCACGATGCCGGACATGCTCCGCCTGCTCGACGTGCTCGTTCAGGATGATCCCGACACGCGCGGCGACTTCTGGCGGCGGCAGTTGGTGGTGCCGATCCCACGCGCGAGCGCGCACCGGCCGGCGTCCTACCCGGCGCTCGCGCGCCCCGACGCGCTGCGCGGCAGGCGCTTCGCCGTGCCGGCGATGTACCTCGGCGCGGATCCCGCGTATCCGATGGCGGTGCGCCCGTCGATCCTGCGGCTCTGGCACGCCGCAGCGGATCGCCTGGCGGCGCTCGGCGCCGAACTCGTCGTCACCGACTTCCCGCTCATCGCGGCCTACGAGCGGGATCGGCCAGGCCAGAAGTACCTCGGCGCGCTCGGCGACCTCCCGGCCAACTGGGGCGAGCTCGAGTTCCATGGCTTTCTCGGCTTCGGCTGGGACGATTTCCTGCGCGCCAACGGGGATCCAGCGCTGCCCGATTTGTCCGCGGTCGACTCGCGGCGCATCTACCCCACCCCGCCGGGGCAGCTGCCCGATCGCTACGAGCGCGTCGGCGACCACGCTGACCGGTTCGCGGGCGTCGTCGCGGCGGCGCGATCCGGCATCCCCGATCCGCGTGAGCACCCCGACTTTGCGCGCGGGCTCCGGGCACTCATCGCACTGCGGGAGGAGCTCGTGGAGCGGTGGCTCACCGAGCACGGCTTCGACGGGATCGTGTTCCCCGCGAACGCCGACGTGGGCCCGGCCACGGCCGACCGAGATCCGGCGGCCGCGGACCTCGCGTGGACCAACGGCACGCAGTTCTCGCACGGCAACTACGCGCTGCGTCACGTCGGCATCCCGACGGTGACCGTGCCGATGGGCACGATGCACGACATCGGCATGCCCGTCGGGATCACGTTCGCCGGTGCGGCGTACTCGGATCCCGATCTGCTGGGATACGCCGCGGCGTTCGAGGCCGGTGGTCCGGCGCTCCGGACGCCGCCGCCCGCCGCGCCGGCCCTGCCAGAGGACGCGGCGCCGACGGGCGGCGTGGGTGCTGCGGCCGCGCAGCCGGGTGGCGCTTAGGCCGGCTCGCCGCTCGCGGCGTCGGCGTCGGCCTGCTCCGCGGCCTGCTTGGCGACCTGCGCGCGCACGTCGTCCATGTCGAGGCCGCGCACGCCGTCGATCAGCTGCTCAAGCGCGGGGGCAGGCAACGCTCCGGCCTGCGAGAACACGCCGATGCCGTCGCGGAACGCGGCGATCGTGGGGATCGACGTGATCTGGAACATCGCGGCGATCTCCTGCTGCGCCTCGGTGTCGATCTTGCCGAACACGATGTCCTCGTGCTGCTGGGACGCCGCCTCGTACACGGGCGAGAACGATCGGCAGGGGCCGCACCAGTCGGCCCAGAAGTCGAGCAGGACGATGCCGCCCGCGGTGAGGGTCTCCTCGAGGTTGTCCTTGGTGATCTCAATTGTGCTCATCGTGTGTCGCGCGAAGTGCGCTCCCCTTCCTCGTGCGTGCTCGGGTGTCTCGCGCTCGGCGCCCGGCCCCCGCTCAGCCGCTCCCACCCAGTGAAACGGCCCTGGCGGGGCTGGTCAACCGTTTCGCGCGGTGTGCCCGAAACGCACGGGCCGCTCTCAGGCGCGTGCGTGTCAACCTTAGGTTGACAATCACAGAATGCCTGACCTACGCTCGGGGCATGCCCGACACACCAACCGTCCAGCCGCCGCGATCGCTCTCCGCGCTCGCCACTGAGGTCGAGGATGCCCTGCGCGGCGGGACCGATGCCGCCATGAGCGAGGCCGAGGCCCGCGCGGCGATTCGGAGCACCGATGCGCTCAGTCACGAGGCTCACGACGCGCTCACGGCGCTTGTGGTGACCGTTCGGCGCGGTGGCCTCTCATGGCAGACAATCGGCGACGCGCTCGGCGTCAGTCGACAGGCCGCGTTCAAGCGTTTCGGAGCGGCAGCACACCCACCAACGGAAGGAACGGACACGGCATCACCGACCATCGACCTGACGGAACGCACGCGCGCGGTATTCGAACGGCTGAGCGCCGGCGACTACGAGGCGGTGCGCGCCGACATGACGTACAGCTGTGCGCGGGCGCTCACCAAACGCAAAGTCATGGGTGTCTGGAACGAGGTCGTGCGCGAGACGGGACAGCTCGAGTCGTGCGATGAGCTCACCGTGCGCACGCCGGATGGGGACAGCGCGCTCGGAAAGCTCGCCAACCGGCACCTGATCTCCGGGGCAGTCGTCCAAACGACACTCCGCCACGAGGCTGGCGACTGGCTCGGTCGAGTCGCCTACAACGGCGCGGGCAAGATCACCGGCCTGCTGATCGCCCCGCTCGGCTCGGAGGATCTGCCGTTCTGACCGGGAGCCCAGAGGGGCCCTCGGACCCGGCGCTGTCGGCCGCTCCCCGCCGGTACAAACTGCAATTTGGTGAGGGTGTGAGCCGGTTTGGATCCTCATACCGGATCACACTCGCAGCAATCGCGAGCGGCGGGAGCGCGGGCGGCAGGAGCAGGAGCAGGAGCAGGAGCAGGAGCAGGAGCAGGAGCAGGAGCAGGAGCAGGAGCAGGAGCAGGAGCAGGAGCAGGAGCAGGAGCAGGAGCAGGAGCAGGAGCAGGAGCAGGAGCAGGAGCAGGAGCAGGAGCAGGAGCAGGAGCAGGAGCAGGAGCAGGAGCAGGAGCAGGAGCAGGAGCAGGAGCAGGAGCAGGAGCAGGAGCAGGAGCAGGAGCAGGAGCAGGAGCAGGAGCAGGAGCAGGAGCAGGAGCAGGAGCAGGAGCAGGAGCAGGAGCAGGAGCAGGAGCAGGAGCAGGAGCAGGAGCAGGAGCAGGAGCAGGAGCAGGAGCAGGAGCAGGAGCAGGAGCAGGAGCAGGAGCAGGAGCAGGAGCAGGAGCAGGAGCAGGAGCAGGAGCAGGAGCAGGAGCAGGAGCAGGAGCAGGAGCAGGAGCAGGAGCAGGAGCAGGAGCAGGAGCAGGAGCAGGAGCAGGAGCAGGAGCAGGAGCAGGAGCAGGAGCAGGAGCAGGAGCAGGAGCAGGAGCAGGAGCAGGAGCAGGAGCAGGAGCAGGAGCAGGAGCAGGAGCAGGAGCAGGAGCAGGAGCAGGAGCAGGAGCAGGAGCAGGAGCAGGAGCAGGAGCAGGAGCAGGAGCAGGAGCAGGAGCAGGAGCAGGAGCAGGAGCAGGAGCAGGAGCAGGAGCAGGAGCAGGAGCAGGAGCAGGAGCAGGAGCAGGAGCAGGAGCAGGAGCAGGAGCAGGAGCAGGAGCAGGAGACCCTGCGCCTCGAACTTCCCGTCGCGCCCCCCCTACTCCCCTCGGGTCAGCTGTTCGACGATTCGCGCCACCCTTGCGGGGCGCTGCGCGTCGGACGCCGTCATCAGCCGGAAGAGCATCGGATACCGCTCCCCCGAGGTCAGCGCCGCGAAGCGCTCGGCGGCGCCTGGCGCGGCCGCAAGCGCCGCCGCGAGATCCGCCGGCACCTCTGCGGTCGCCGAGCCCGCGTAGGCACGATCCCAGCGCCCGTCCGCCTGCGCACGCGCGACCTCCGCAGCGCCGCGCGGCCGCATGCGGCCCGCCTCGACGAGCTCGGCGACGATGCCGACGTTCCGCTTCGACCAGATCGATCGAGTCCGCCGCGGCGTAAAGCGCTGCAGGAACATCGCCGCGTCGTGCGACTTCTTCTGGCCGTCGATCCACCCGCTACACAACGCTTCCTCGAGCGCCTGCGCGTAGCTCAGCGAGGTGGGCTGCTCCGTGCCCTTCTTCGCGAGCAGCAGCCACAACCCGTCAGACGAGTCCTCATGCGCGTCGAGCCAAGCGCGCCACGCGTGCACGTCGACCATGAGCACCGGCTCGATTGCGCCCATCCCTGACTCCTCACGCCGTACTCGTGCTCTCGACTGCCGAGTTTCCATCACGTCAGCGCGGAGTGCGGCGGCACGAGATAAGAAACGCCCCGTCCCGAAGGACGAGGCGTTCACTGGTGGGACTGTTCTCCTCGCATGCAAACGAACTACGAAAGGCCCACCGTCACCTCTCGACTGAGCCAGTCCGCGAGCTTCCGCAGGCGAACGTTGGTCGTAAGCGCACGACGCAGCCGCGACTCTCGGACGAGAAGGTCAGCCAGATCGTCGCCGCCTATAAGGCGGGGAAGACGGTCTACGAACTTGCCGTCGTGTACGACTGCCATCGTGTCACGATCAGCGCTGTCTTGAAACGGCAAGGCGTCGCCCTGCGACGTGCCTCGCCGACACCTGAGCAAATCGACAAAATGGTTCACCTCTACGAGACTGGCTACTCCCTTGCAAAGGTGGGAGACCGCCTCGGGTTCAACGCGACTACGGTGCTCTATCAGCTGAAGGTGCGAGGGATCTCCACGCGCGACGCTCACGGGCATGATCAGGCGTCGTAGCGTGACCGCTCCATGTCACGACTTGCTGTCGTTGACCTTCTTGAGTTCCTGTAGCTCCGCCCAGTGCTGCTCCAAGCCGGTGAGCGTGGGGCTGACCCCTAATGTCACAAGCGGCTGGGAGTGACCATCGATGTACCGACAGGCAACCTCGAAGATTTCGGCTACCTTGGGGCCGATATCGTCGAGCTTGCTCCCGTCGATGCTCGGCAGTGTCGTCATCTGAACATTTGCGCGGTAGCGCTTGGTGACGCCCTTTAGCAGCTCTTCTTCGGTGAATACCTCACACCACGCTCGGACATGACTGTAGGCCATCCGCACGAGGGCATCTCGCACTTCGCCCTCCTGCGCCTTCGCGTTCTGGATCGCTGCGTTGATTCGTCCCTTGATCGCGCTCAGCGAGTCCGTACGCAACCCTGTCGCACGACTGACCTGCCCTTTGCCGTTCTCATCCGTGATTTGAAACAGCGAACAACGTTTCGACTTTTCCGAGAGAGTCATGAGAGTTGTGGCGAAAAGAATATCGTGCGTAAAGACAATGACCTGGACATTGTCAGATAGCCGCACAATACGCTCAGCGACCTCGTTGACCCGACGGTGATCGAGACTGGAAACCGGGTCATCGAAGATCACCGGTGCTGTAATGCCTGCAAGCCGCGCTTCGGCCAAGAAGTCGGCGAGTGCCAGCACTTTTTGCTCGCCTTCGGAGAGCACCTTCGACGGTTTGTGTTTGCCGGTCATGACCTTGCGACGCTGGGCCTTACCGTCCCGTCCGACGAACTGCAGCTTCATCGGCGGTGTCCGGAGCGCCTCGCACTCTTCGAGGAACAGCGCGTCAAAGTTTAGGTTGATTAGTTGGTTGCTGGCGGTCTTGGAGAGTTCCGTGACCGCTCTGGACATTTGCGGCATCGGCTTCTTGAGCGTTCGCAGACGGTCCGCTTCCTTGGCGCTCTTGACCTGAGATTCAATCAGCGGCCATGACCTTCCGAGTTCGACGGCATCCTTGAGTTCCAGCAGTTCCGCCTGCTTCTCGTCGAGCACCTTTACGCGATTCTGTTGCTGGTTCTGTAGCTCGGTGATGTCAGCGTCAGTAGCTTTCAATACACTCGCGACGGTGCTTTTCGTAGAGGCAATCCTATCTGCGATCTTGATGTCGACCGGCAGGTTTTCGGTAAGAGCAGCAGTCACGACGATCCGCGTGTTCTCGATCGTCTCGACCTGTGCGAAGAATGTTGGCCGGTTGGCTTCGTCGGAGTCTTTGTACTCGTCGATGAACGCGGCCATCTCGTTGCCCTGGATGTTGGCGATCTGACGCTTGAAAGCAGCCACCGCGGTGTCGGTCGTGCGGATGTCCTCTGAGATCTTGTCTTCGAGGTAGGTCGAGTAGCGCGTAAGAAGATCTCGAGCGGGGTCAAGTAAAGGCTGACGACAGTAGAGGCACCGATCCGCATCGTGTACTTCGAGGTCGACGAGATGCTGGCGATAGGTTTCGCCTCGCTCAATGAATTCGTTCCATGTGTCGTCGGGGTCAGCGGGCAGATCTGCAACGGCGAAGAGTTCGCTGCGAAAGGTCTCGTAGTCGGTCGCGAGTTGTGTCCGTTTGGCCAGAGCCGCGTTGTAGGCGATCTGGTCGAAGGTAGACAGGGCTTCAGTCGCAGCTACGGCCTGGGTCAAGACGCGCTGCTGGCTTTTGAGCGCCGTGATCTGTGTGCCCATCGTGTTGGCGCGTAGAGCCGCTACCGCTTGGGTCAGCGAATCGAGTTCCGCGCTGTCAGCTTCGCAGACCTTGGCCTTCGATTTGAGATCAACCAGATCAGAGGACGCACCGAGCGTTTCGATAAGCGGATAGATGGTGGAACCGCGCTGGAATCGCGAGAGCAACCCTGTGCTCCCGGAGCTAAGCTCAGCAATAGCGGAGTCGACCCGACCTGTGACCGCCTGGATCGCCGCAGTAACGTGCTTGAAAAGGGCCAGCGCGGCCGGAACGTAAACGTAGTCGAGGTCTTCATCGACATGTGTCGTGACAGCGGGACTATCGAAGATCGACATTCTCGTAAACGGTGAAACACCTCGCGCACCAGTCCAAGCAAGGGTCTGTGCCTCGTCACCAAGGGTGAACTCGAGCTTTGCGCCCTGCTCTTCGACGGCGTCCGCTTCGATATCGCCGAGGATCGTATCGGCAGTACGGCTGTTCGCGAGCGCCTTAAAGATACGAGAGTAACCGGTCTTCCCAGTGCCGTTCTCGCCGTACAAGATCGTCAACCCCTCGTGAGGCTCGATCACCGATCCAGACACCAGCGCATTGATGCCGTGAACATCAGAGAGCCGAGTCAGAGTCAGCGACGGTGCTGACTCGTCCTGACGGGCTTCGACGTTGAGCTGCGGGACGACCGGCAGCTCACGCTTGTCAAGGGCCTTCTCCTGGCGAAACAGCTGGTACGCCTTCTCGATCGTTGACTCGCCAACAGGGCGCGCGCTCGCAATGACCTCAGCAACGAGAAGGCGCACCCATTCATCATTGGCGTTCGCCCAGTCGGCGAGCAGTGCCCTTGGGTCGAGAAGCTCGGTTGACTCCACCGATTCGGCATCCTCGTCGGGGTTGACGCTGATCGAAGTTACTTCGTCGCTCATGCTGCGTCCTTCGTGTCTGATTGTTCGCTGCTCCCTGGAAATTCACCCAGGACTGCCCGCACGAGTACCAAGGAAATGACTTCATCGACCAGCTTGCCGAGCTTGCGCACGTTGCCGGTGCCGCTCGCACGCGTATGCAGCATCGCCTTGATATCGTCCGCATCGAGCCTCGCCAACTCATCGGGCGAGAGCTTGGCGAGTCGACTGTCAACGAGACGATCGATAACTTGTTTGACCTCGTCGCTCGAGAGTGGCTCGAAGGAGATGAGCGCGTCGAATCGCGAGTAGAGTGCGTCACCGAGGACGTGGCGAATTTCATCCTCCGAGCCGTAGTTCGAAGTGCAGATGATCAACGCCGGGCCGAGTTGTACGCGGTAGTTCTTGTCCTCAAAGACTCCTTCATCAAAGACTTCGTAGAAAGCACTGTGGAAGACCGCATTTGCCTTGTCGAACTCGTCGATCAGGATCACGCCGGAAGACCGATCGAGCAAATCGCGCGCGAACGAGGCCTCGGCGTGCGTCCCGCCGAAGAGGTAGGAGGCGAACTTGTCACTGTGGAACATGGAGAACTGCTTGCGTAACAGTTCACCCCCGAGTAGCCCATTGACGAACTGGGCGGTTTCCGTCTTGCCAACGCCAGATGGGCCGTAGAACATCAGAACAACTGGTTTGGTGCGCCGCGTAGTGGTCAGCGGATACAGGGCAGCAAGCATTCGCTCCCGCACCGATCGTTGCCCGACAAGCCGGTCGGTGAAACCGTCTCTGAACTTAACGAGCGTTTTACGGGTCACAACAGGATAATCAAAGCGCTTGACATCAGTCTTGAACACGCGGTCGAGCTGCGCCTGGATCAGCGCGGGTGGGTTATGTAGCAGTAGACGTTCAGGGTTGATCTCTCTGATGAGCCTGACGAAGTTCGTAATCGCGTGTTCTTGGACGCTCGCGTAGTCGGTCGACACCGCTACGAGGCGCGTCGGTCGCGGTACAGACGCTCCCGCAACCTCTGCCTCTTGGCCATCGACAGTGTGCCGGATGCGCCGTTTCGCCTCGTCGCGTTCATCCACCGCGTCCAGTAGGTATCTTCGAGGCCCACTGCCCAACTGTTCCTCGAACCACGAGAGAGGCCCGTAGTAGAGAGTGACCTTCGTGTTAGTCGCCATACTCGACTCCCGCAAGAATGACGTCGTACACGTCGAGAAGCGTGCTTGGCTCCGTTAAGCCACCGTCGACTACGTCTAGCCCAGTCAGCGGTGCAGGCTCTGCAGCGGGCGCCATCTCGGCTTGCATCGTCAGGCTGGACTCTGCAGCCCTGCCAACGCGGATACCGTGAAACACAAGTCGCATGCGGCCGAGATCAACCAGACCATAGTTGTTTCGGAACGCCTGGATGTTGAAGCGCAGGATGCGCTTTGCACCGTCCGCACTCTGCGCGAGTAGCTCGTAGTAGCCCTTCGCCGACGTCAGCGCACTATCCAGTTCGGCAAGATTGACGGGTAGCTCATCGAGCTTGAGCATCGCCAAGTACGGCGTGTACATCTTCATATAAGCCGCGGAGTCGTTGCGAGCAGTGACAGTCAGGCCCTCGAGCCGCTCGATGCCTTTCAGCTCACCGAGCTTGCTGAGGTAGTCGGTCAGGATGGTGTTCGAGAGCGTTTTGTTGAGGATGCTGCGTCCGACCGCCGACACACTCGCAGCGGCCCCAGCCTCGGCTGATCCCCCGAAGAAGGGTAGCCAGTTGAACTTTGCGGCGGCTCGCGCGCGCGCCTCGGCCTCCACCTCAGCTGCCCGCTCCTTGGTCAGCTCCTTCGAAGAAGTCTCTTTGCCGCCTGCCACGATATCCAGCAAGTCTGATGCCGACTCCTCGTCGAAGTAGACGATCTTGATCAAGGGAGCGCTCGTAGTGCCCGTGTCCGCATCGGTCATCAGTCAGCCCCTCCCGCGCTCAGCCCGAAGAACCGCTCGAAGAACGCGCCGAGTTTCTGGATCACGCGTTGCTTCTTCTCGCCGTGGCCGCCGTCGGCAGAGAAGCGCGACACCGGCGGCAGGACCTTTGTAATCGCTGTGCCGCTGGTGCGGATCTGGCCGTCGCGAAAGGCAGTCTCGACGAAGATGCGGGTTTCGTCTGCGCGGAGATTCTCGTCGGCGATGATCGTGTCGAGTTCGGCCTCGCGCTTGGCGGCGATGAATGCACGCCATTCCTGGTCGATCTCACCATCCACAGAGAGCGAGTCGACGAAGTCCTCGATGAGGTCCTTCTTGTTGCGCAGGGTCGGGCTGGCATCCACGGCGCGGGCGATCTCTGCGCGTATCTCCTTGTCGTCACCGTCTCCGCGTTCGTCGCGATACTTCTGGACGAGCATGAGGATGTAGTCAACGTTGATCTCGACCTGCTTGATCAGCTCGATCTCGAAGACCACGTCGTCGTTGATCTGCTCCTTGTCGGCGTCCTTGTCCTTACGGAACTCGGCATACAGGTCGAGGTAGACGCTGCGGTAGTCCTGGCCTTGACGGTCGGTCAGCAGGGCGGAGCCGTCGAACTCGTCAAAAGAGGTCAGGATGTTCTGCAGGCGCAGGATCGCACCGAACAGCTGGATGAACTCCTTCTGCGCAGCCTCACCGATGATCTGCTCCCCGAGCGGGAAGGCGTTCAGTAACTCGGCGACTTTCTCGGCGTAGTCGTTGTAGTACTCGCCGTACGGCTTGAGAAGTACCACGCCGCGGGCGTCCTTGTTTCCGAACAGCGCGATCGCGTCGTTCGTCTCGTCTTCAAGGTCGCGGAAGCTGACGATGTTGCCGTAAGTCTTGACGGAGTTCAGGATGCGGTTCGTGCGCGAGTACGCCTGGATCAGCCCGTGTGCGCGCAGGTTCTTGTCGACGAACAGCGTGTTCATCGTGGTGGCGTCGAAACCAGTGAGGAACATGTTCACGATGATGACGAGGTCGATCTCGCGGGTCTTGAGTTTGAGCGAGAGGTCCTTGTAGTAGTTCTGGAATCTGTCGGCCGAGGTGTCGAACGACGTGCCGTAGATGTCGTTGTAGTCCTGAATCGCGTCTTCGAGGAACGACCGGGCATCCATGCTGAGCGCGCCGGTGTCGAAGCCCTCTTCGTCGAGCGCGCCGTCCTCAACAGCGTCGTTCGCACCGTAGGAGTAGATCAGGCCAATCTTCAGGCGCTGGTCGGACGGCAGGCCGTCCTGTTGCATCTGGAAGTGGTTGTAGTACGTGCGCGCCGCCTCGATCGATGCCGTCGCGAAGAGAGCGTTGAACCCACGCATACGACGCTCCCCGAGCGTGTAGTGCTCGGCACGCTTCGTCTTCTGGTCAAAGTGCTCTCGCGTGTACTTCACGATGTCAGAGATGCGGCGTGGGTCAAGCAGCACGCTCTCTTTGTCGATCGCAGAGACCTGACTGTCGTCAGGATTACCGACCTTGATCGTGTTGACGTAGTCGATTCGGAACGGCAGCACGTTCTTGTCGGTGATCGCATCCACGATCGTGTACGTGTGCAGCTTCTCACCGAACGCCTGCTCGGTCGTCTTCAATTGCGGGTTGCCTCCGCTGCCAGAGTTGGCGGCAAAGATTGGCGTGCCAGTGAAGCCGAACAGGTTGTAGCGCTTGAACGCCTTCGTGATCGCGGTGTGCATGTCGCCGAACTGCGACCGGTGGCACTCATCGAAGATGATCACGACATGGCCGTCGTAGATCGCGTGGCCCTTGTTCGCGGCGATGAAGGTCGAGAGCTTCTGGATCGTCGTGATGATGATCCGCGCGTTCGGGTCTTCGAGCTGCTTCTTCAGCACAGCGGTTGAAGTGTTCGAGTTCGCCGCGCCTTTCTCGAAACGGTCGTACTCGCGCATCGTCTGGTAGTCGAGATCCTTGCGGTCCACGACGAAGAGCACCTTGTCGACGCTCGGCAGCTTCGACGCGAGCTGCGCCGCCTTGAACGAGGTCAGGGTCTTGCCAGACCCGGTCGTGTGCCACACATACCCGCCCGCGGCGACGCTGCCGAGGGTCCTGTAGTTGGTCGAGATGTCGATGCGCTGCAGAATCCGCTCGGTCGCGACGATCTGGTACGGGCGCATGACGAGCAACATCCGGTCGGCCGTCAACACGCAGTACTTCGTCAGGATGTTGAGCAGCGAGTGTTTCGCGAAGAACGTCTTCGCAAACGCCGAAAGGTCGGTGATCGGCTTGTTCTGCGCGTCCGCCCACCACGAGGTGAACTCGAACGAGTTGGATGTCTTGCGCACCCGCTTCGAACCCGCCGCTTCGCTCAGATGCTGACGACGAGTAGTGTTCGAGTAGTACTTCGTCAACGTCCCATTGCTGATCACGAACAACTGCACGTACTCGAACAGACCCGAGCCTGCCCAGAAGCTGTCGCGCTGATAGCGATCGATCTGATTGAACGCTTCACGAATATCGACGCCGCGACGCTTCAACTCGATGTGCACCATCGGCAGGCCGTTCACGAGCACGGTCACGTCGTATCGGTTCGAGCGAGCAGAACCGCCGTCGCCCTGACCGATCTCGTACTGGTTGATGACCTGCAGCCTATTGTTGTGAATGTTCTGCTTATCGATCAGCGTGACGTTCTTGACCGAACCGTCATCCCGCTTCAGCAGCTGGACATGGTCTTCCTGGATGCGCACGGTCTTCTCGACGATGCCGTCGTTCGCACCAGCAATCCGCTCAGAGAAGAACTGCTCCCACTCCGTGTCGGAGAACCTCATCGCATTCAATGCCTCAAGCTGGGTGCGCAGATTCGCGATCAGCTGCGCCTCCGACGTGATCGGCAGATACTCGTACGCCTGCGACTGCAACAACCGGATCAGCTCACGCTCAAGATCCGCTTCAGACTGATACGACGAAGCACCCGCTACGTCGGGGATGTACTCGGCAACAACCGTGCTCTCAGACGAGATTGCGATCGGATCATACTTACGAGGACTCAAATCACTCATGCCGCTGCCGCCCATCTGTACGTCTTCAGGAACTCGTGAAACTCGTTCGTGAAGGCTTCCTTGTGCTCTGCTGCCACCTCGGAAGTGTCGATATCACCGAATCGGTCATGGCTGTATAGATTGAGGACTTTCGTCAGCAGGGCTGCATCAGGCCCTCGCAGCAGAGACCCCCAACCGCCTGTGTAGCCCAGGAAATTTGCCGTCTTCTCAAGCAGTGCACGGAATTGATTGAAATGGGCACGCTCGACCGCATTCACGGAGATCGCCCTTTGAATATCGTGGATAATTCCCAGGTGGTAACTGAAAGGTGAGTCGTGCGATTGCTTTCTCAGTAACCATCCCTCAGCTGGATCATGTTGAAGAACGTAGGCTCGACTCTTCTTCCGATGGAGCGAGTTGAACAGAACGTTAAAGAAGAGAGCGTGATGGGTTGTGATGATAAATTTCAGACCCAGCCCCGATGCTCGCTTGATGAGCTCCGCCAGAGCGAGCGCCACTGACACGATGCGCACATCGTCCATGGATGACACCGGGTCGTCTATGACCGCAAGCTTTAGCTGGTCGTAGTCAGCCGTAGAACGCAACTCGGGGCTATCGCTGAGCGCTTCAATCGCTTCGCTCAACACAGAGTAATAAACGCTCCAAACAAATATGCTCTCCTCGGCTCTAGATATCTTAATGCCGTCCGTCGAGCTGTCGTTACCCTTGTGTATACCAAAGCTAATCTCGCCACTCTCGAAATCAAGCCTTGGTTCAATTCTGCCGTTCGTGAAGGCTTGGAAGCTATCGATGATCGCAGTGTCAAGACCTTGCGTCACGATAGTTTCTAGTAGGTCTGACGCCGGGTTCATCTTGAGCACGACTCGCTCGTTGTCCCAGGTAAATACGTCCTCAACGAAGGAGTTGTAGAGGACTACGCCCTCCGGATCACCCTCCTTGAGGTGCTGAGCCAGCCGAGTCTTACCGATTGTGTTCGGGGCGTAAATCAGGGCGCTGCGCGAATCGTCAAGGCCCTGTAATACCTCGTCGCCCAAGCTAGCGATTGTTTCATGGTGGCTCGTCATTTAGGCGGCCTCCGTGAAAGTCAGCAGCTTGTCGCGGTAGTACTCATACTGCTTGCGACGCGCGGCAAGCTCAGCGGGAAGACCAATACTCAGATCGTTCACGAGCGCATCGAACTTGTCGAGGAGAGATACGATACGGCGCTGCTCTTCGAGGGAAGGAACTGGGATCGGGAAATCCTTCACCTTACGCGCGTTCAGATTCGACTGAGATCCCTCGCCCAGATTCTTCAACCGCTCATACTGGCTAGCGATCCAGTAAAAGACATAGCGATACTCTGCCTGGGCCGGATCTATTTGAAGATTGCAACATGCCTGATTAGTGGTGAGTGGAATTTCGTTGATCGCCACCTTCGCAGCGGTAGCACCGTACATCGCCACGATCACGCAATGCTCCGGGATCCACTTGGCCGACGAACTCCGCAAGCCCTCTTCGGTGATGCTCATGCCGGTTCGGTAGACAGGCCCGAAATCAACCTCTTGAGTCCGCAACCATGGGATGTCTCCGCCGTAGTATGCGTCACGGCCCGAGGACGGAGTTCCGCCTGACGACACCTTGGCACTGACTCCGCCCAAGGTCGACCATCGAACATCATCACCGGCCGAAAAGCCGAAGACTCCGGCTCGGTAATACTCGTATTGGCGGCGGCGGGCTTCCAGCTCCGCTTCCAGCTCCGCTTCCAGCTCCGCTTCCAGCTGAGTGAACTCATCCAATACTCGCACGATCTCCCGCTGCACCTCGAGAGGCGGCACGGGGATTCGGATCTTCATGAAACGAGGTTTCGAGATATTGATGCGAGTCACGCCACTCGCAGTGCCGCGGATCTGTTTTCTAATCGACTCGCTCCTGAACAAGTGTTTCGAGAAGCCGGGCAACAACTGCCGCGGATCATTCAGTCGCAAGATAAAGCAGAAACTATTGAGGTAGATCGGTTCACCTGGTTCTGCCGCAACTACCGACGACATACCGACTTCGTCAAGTGATTCGGAGGAGCCGGTGATGAGGATATCGCCCTTGCGAATCGAGTTCTGACGCTCATCCGGTCCAACTTTGACGAAGTCGGGTGATTCGAGATCCAAACTCGGATTCGCAAAGATGTTCCGGTAAGACGCAAACCGTGCATTTCCGTCACTGAAATCGGCTTTGGTCTTCCCGGTGAGACCGGTAACTGTAGTGGCGGCGTCGGCGAGGTGCACAAAAACCACGCCTTCCGGGCATAGCTCGTGAATCAGTTCGTCGATGCGACTCACTTAGAGCCCTCCAGATCGGCAACGATCTCGTCGATCGAGGTGCGCAGCTCCTGCTGTCGGGAGACGATGCGTGCGATCTCGGCGTTCAGCTCGGTGATGTCGATGACCTCGCGGGTGTCTTCTTGCTCAACATAGGAGGACACGGCGATGTTGTAGTCGTTCGCGGCGATGTCCTCGTTCGACACGAGTGCGGCGACATGGTTGACGCTCTCGCGGGTGGTGAAGGTGTCGAGGATGTGCTGCTGATTGGCTTCGGTGAGCTTGTTTTTGTTCCCGGTGCGTTTGAACTCGGCGGAAGCGTCAATGAAGAGCACTGCGTTGTCGGTCTTGGATTTCTTGAGCACGATGATGCAGGTTGCGATCGTGGTGCCGAAGAACAGGTCCGGCGGGAGCTGGATGACGGCGTCGACGTAGTTGTTGTCGATGAGGTATTTGCGGATCTTCCGTTCCGCGCCGCCGCGGTAGAGCACGCCGGGGAACTCGACGATCGCCGCGGTGCCGTTGACGGCGAGCCACGACAGGATGTGCATGGTGAACGCGAGGTCGGCCTTCGACTTCGGTGCAAGCACCCCAGCTGGTGCGAACCGCGGGTCGTTGATCAGCAGCGGGTTGGCGTCACCGTCCCATTTGATCGAGTAGGGCGGGTTAGAGACGATCGCCTCGAACGGCTCGTCGTCCCAGTGCGCGGGGTCGATGAGGGTGTCCCCGTGAGCGAGGTTGAACTTCTCGTAATTCACGTCGTGGAGGAACATATTGATCCTGGCGAGGTTGTAGGTGGTCAGGTTGATCTCCTGACCGTAGAAACCCTGACGGACGTTGTCTTTGCCGAGCACCTTCGCGAACTTCAACAGCAGCGACCCTGAACCAACAGCGGGGTCGTAGACCTTGTTCACGCTCATCTTGCCGACCACGGTGATGCGGGCGAGGAGTTCAGAGACCTCCTGCGGCGTGTAGTACTCGCCACCGGACTTCCCGGCGCTGGAGGCATACATCTGCATGAGGTACTCGTAGGCGTCACCGAAGAGGTCGATCGAGTTGTCTTCGAAGTTCCCGAGCGGCAGATCACCGATCGCGTCCAGCAGCTTCACGAGTTTCTCGTTGCGCTTGGCCACGGTGCCACCGAGCTTGGAGCTGTTGACATCGAGATCGTCGAACAGGCCTTTGAGGTCGTCTTCGGCGTCGGTGCCGACGGCAGATCCTTCGATGTCCTTGAACACGCGAGCAAGAGTCTCGTTGAGGTTCGCGTCGTTCGCGGCACGCTTACGGACGTTCTGGAACAGCTCAGACGGGAGGATGTAGAAGCCCTTCTCCTCCACGGTCTCCTTGCGGCCGAACTCCGCTTGTGCGTCTCCGAGCTGGGCGTAGTCGAAGCTCGGGTCGCCTGCTTCGCGTTCGCTCTTGTTGATGTAGGCGGTGAGGTTCTCGGAGATGAACCGGTAGAACAGCATGCCGAGCACGTAGGACTTGAAGTCCCAGCCGTCGACAGAGCCGCGCAGATCGTTCGCGATGCGCCAGATCGTCTTGTGCAGTTCGGCGCGCTGTCCTTCTTTGGTGGTCGGTGCCATGTGGTTCATCTCCTGCGCCTCGGGCGCGTCTTAAGTTATGGTTGCGGGTCATCTCTTACCGTAGCGCCGGGCACTGACATCGGTCGGTTGCCATGCGTGGCATGAGCGTGAGCTTGATGCAGCCGGGAGCAGGTGTCGCGTCGACCGGGCGCTGCCATCTACCTGTGATTATCTCATGACGTGGCCTTTTCGAGAAGACCCTGCGGCCTCGGTCAGGCGTCCCAGCTCCAGGCGAAGCCGTTGAAGAGGCCACCGTGGACGTCGCGCAGGGTGAGGGTCGCGGTGCCGCGGGCGTCGAGCTGGACGCGGTTGTACTCGTTGGCTGCATGCGGGCGGGCGAACGGGCTTGCTCCCTCGAACTTCCAGATACTGGCGGGCCGTTCCCCGATGAACCCGATGCGGAGCGTGAACAGCAGTGAGCGGTGGTGGAGCGCCCGGCTGGAGAGAGTCATCGGTTCTGGTTCGCTGCCGTCTTCGGGCGGTGTGATGCGGAAGCGCAGGTCGTAGCGTGTCCGGTCTTGCATCGGCTCGGTCGCCGTGCGGGCGGTGTTGAGGTGCCAGAAGTGGTCGTTCCAGCCCGCGCCGTCGACCGGGCGTGTGTTGACTTTGAAGTCGCCCTTGTTGCTCGGAGTCACAATGCCGGGATAGGAGCGGCCGATCGTGACGTAGTCGAGTTCGCCTGCCATGTTCGCGAACCGGTAATGCTCGTAGGTGGCCTGCCAGCGTCGGTTCTTGACCACGACAAGGGTGCTGGTCTCTTCGTAGATGATCCCACCGTGCATCTCGGGCACGTCGAGCACGAGTGGTGCCTGCGCGTAGCGGCCGGTGACGAGACGGGAGTGCAACGCCTTGAGCGCCGCGGTCTCTCGTGTGCGAACGGTGTCGACTTTCCGACCGATCTTGTCGCCGTGGATCTGTCGCCGTTGCATCAGCTCGGGCACCTGGTGTGTGTCGGGGCTGAGCGCGAACACGTCGAGCAGCAGGTCTGCTTGCTCGCCGGGCAGGGTGTGGATCGCGGAGATGAAGCGGTGCCGGAGGCGTTCGAAGCTGTCCTCGAGGGAGCCGCGGAGGAGTTCGTCGACGATCCCGGCCTGGGCGAGGCGACGTTGGACGAAGCCCTCGCGTTTGGTCAGCCAGGCGAGCTGCTGGTGAAGGGTGGCGACATCGTCTTCATCGAGTCTCACGCCATCACCTCCGCCTCGCGCCCGTGTTCGCTTCCAACTTTATTCCGAGTTTCAGAGTGCCCTCGGGTGAGTTTCTACGGTCGAAGTGTCCCGGAAATCCGGGCTGTTCTCTTCAACTGGAAGGACTTACAACATGTCGAGCAATCAGGTGGTGCCGATGTTGACCCAGCAGGGGCAGAAGATCACCGGGAGCCTCGTGCGCCAGACCAAGCGTGAGGTCGAGCAGGTTGCTGCGTCCACGGAGATCGCGGCGGTGCGGGAGCAGGGGCACGCGTTCCTGGCGTCGCAGGCGATGACGAATGTCGCGACGCTGGTGGCGCAGGCGGAGGCGCAGATGAAGATTGCTCCGGCAGGGGCGCAGTTCTACGAGGCGATCATCGCCGGATACGCCATCGGCGCGGGCCAGCGCATCGCTCGGGGGCTGTGATGGAGGCCGTCGCCGCGATCGCGACGGTCGCGGGCGTCGCTCTCCTTGTCACGATTACGGCCTTCGTCGCATTGTGTGTGGTCGAAGTGTTGTGGGACGAGTACGAGGCGTGGCAGGAGCGTCGTCGTGCACGGATTGAGGCGGAGCTGGACGCGAAGTCCGAGCAGCTCCGGCAGACGATCCTCTCCCTCGCCGACGACCTTGCGAACGACCGTGATGAGGCGTCCAAGGCGTTGACGCGAGCGATGTTCCTGACGACCGGGCGCACCGATCTTCCTCGTTCGTAGCCCCTCAGCGAGAGCGCATCGTTGCCTATTTCACAACGACGGCTTTCACCGCACCGCCCGCCGTGGGTTACCTCGGTCACCGCCGTGTCGGATCGAGCCGCGGAGCGGCGCGGTGTGGTCTTCACGGTTCGGTCATTGAGGTGCGTAATGGGCGCTGACGCCGCCCAGAGCTGGCCTCTGCTGGCGGGCCGATCCATCAACTTCTTACCTCTTGAAAGGAGGAGTCTGCGTATGAGCATTCACATCAATCACAACCTGCCGGACAAGACGCCGCTGCCGGGGACATTCCGTGCGGCGCTGTGCGATCCACCGTGGTCGCTGCAGCAGAAGGGCGACCTCGGCGCGGTCAATCACTATGACCTCATGACCGATGAGCGCATCCTCGGGATGAGCGAGGCCATGCAGGAGATCATGGCGGAGAACTCGTTCTGCTTCCTGTGGGTCACCACCGCGGCCGTTCCCCTGGGCATCAAGGTCCTCGAAGCATGGGGCTACCGGTACACGAGCTTCTACTTCTGGGCCAAGCCCCGACTCATGCTCGGCAACACGTTCCGCAACTCCGGGGAACTGCTGCTCCTCGGCGTACGTGGGAAGGGCACGAAAGTCGCGTTCAAAGGTCAGCCGAACTGGGGCATGCATGCCCTGCAAGCCCACAGCCGGTAGCCCGAGGAAATCCACCTCATCGTCGAGAGGCTCGTTGGCGGGGACGGACCATTCCTCGAGCTGTTCGCCCGCAGACCCGCTCCCTCGAGCAAGCACTGGGATATCTGGGGAAACGAGTGCGACGCGACAATCTCGCTCGCGAAATGGGGATACCCCGTGCCTGCCGATGACCAACCCAACCACGCCCCGGCAGCGGAGATTTGGACGTGAGGGGCGTGAAACATGCCGGACGATACCGGGCCGCGCTCGATCGCGGAGAAGTTCTTTCAGATGTGCCTGCTCATCTTCGGCGGCGTGATCCTGCTCGTACTGGCGATCGAGCTGATCAAGAGCATCTGGTGGATCCTCGCCCTGATCGCGCTCACCGTCGTCATCGTCGGCGGGCTGCTGTGGTGGTGGCGACGCCGAAACACCTGGCCCTGAACTCTCGGACAGGAGGTCAACGATGAACCGAAAGCGAAACAAGGCCGGTGGGCACCACCGTCTCACCCCGATCTGGAAGGACAAGGTCGACCGGGAAGGCCTGGCCAGGGTTCTGCTGCTGCTCGCGATGCATCTTGACGAAACCCGTCGAGCGGCTCATACACGGAAGCAGAAATCGGCACCAACGGCCGAGCAGAAAGGGGGCGGGCATGACGAGAAAAACTAAACACGAGGAGTGGGAGTGGCAAGAACTCGCATGGCCCGACACGCTCACCCCCGACGCTGTCCACGCCACACTGGAACACCTGGCCGCCTCGTCCATGCTCGGCCCGATCGTGCTCGAGGCCCGCGCAACGAAGACGGGTCTGCGCTGGCTGATCGCGGCCAAGCCGACCCGCATCGACACGGTACTTGACGGGCTCCGCGCACACCTCACGGTCCGTGCGCACACTCCCCGCCGACGCCGACACGAGGTGCAGCATGCGGTCGACCTGCGCATCACCGGCACCGACCTCAGCCTCGAGGCCGCCAAGGTCACCGCGAGTATCCGCGGCCTCTACGGGGCACTGTCGCGCCTCCACGGGGAGGAAGAAGTCGTCCTACAGCTCCTGCTCGGTCGCCGCCACACGCCGCCCGTACGCCCGCGAGAATCGCTCGGCGCTTGGCTCCGTGTGCTTGCGGTCCCGCCACGAACCGGCATGACGTTGAAACGGCGAGACGGTCAGCACGGCTTCTCTCTCAGCCTGCGCATCGGCATCACCGGCGCAGCCGCCCCGCGAGCGAAGCAGCTTGTCGGTGACGTGATCGGTGCGTTTCGCGTCCTCGAATCCGCCACCAGCCGCATCAGCGCCGTGACCGGTTCAGCAGTGCACCTCAACCGGGCCGCACGGCCGTGGCGATGGCCACTCACGTTGACCAGCGGGGAAGTCATTGGCTTGACCGGCTGGCCGATCGGTGAACCGCCGTTGCCGTTGCTCGGCAGACTCCACCCACGCCAGCTCCCACCGCCCGAAATGCTTGTGCGAACGGACCGCATCATCGGCAAGACCAGCGCCCCCGGCTATAGCGAGAAGATCGGCATCCCGATCCGGGACGCCGCGTTCCATACTCATCTGCTCGGGCCGACCGGCTCGGCAAAGTCGACCGTGATGCTGGGCCTCATCGCCGCAGACATCACGGCCGGTCGCGGCGTGCTGGTCCTTGATCCGAAGGGAGACCTTGCTGATCGCGTCCTCGCACACGTTCCGAAGAACCGAGAACACGACGTCGTTGTCATCGACCCGACGAACGCCGCTCCGGTCGGGTTCAACCCGCTCGCCGGTCACCGACGTCAGGCCCAGGTTACGGCCGACACACTGCTGGCAACCTTCGAAGCGGTCTTCGCGAAGCACTGGGGCATCCGCTCCGCGGACATCTTCACGGCGGTGTTCAACACGCTCGCGCAGATCGACGGGGCCAACCTGCTCTGGGTAGCCCCGCTGCTCACGAACACCGCGTTCCGCCGCAAGGTGCTGAAGAACATCGACGATCCGATTGGGCTCGGAGGGTTCTGGGAGCAGTACGAGGCGAAGTCACCTGCGCAGCAGGCCGAAGAGATCGGGCCGGTGCTGAACAAGCTCCGCCAACTGATCCTACGACCTGGGATGCGGGCGATGCTCGGTCAGAGTGATCCGCGCTTCGATCTCACCGACCTGTTCAGCAAGCGGCGCATCGTCGTCGTGAACCTCAACAAGGGCCTGCTCGGCGCTGACGCCGCAAGACTGCTCGGCACGCTCCTCATTGGGCAACTATGGGCAAAGATCCTCGCCAGGCAACGTGACAGTCTCCAACACCGGCACATCGTCAGCATCTACATCGACGAGATCCATGACTTCCTCGCAGGCATCCCCGGTGACCTCTCCGACGCCCTCGCCCAGGCCCGCTCCCTCGGCGCGGCGTTCACCGTCGCGAACCAATACCTGAAGCAGTTCACCTCGGCCATGCAAGCCTCGGTGGAGACCAACACGCGCAGCAAAATCTACTTCGGCCTCGGCGGCACCGACGCGCCCACCATCGCCAAGCACTCGACCGGTCTGGACGCCCAGGATCTTCTGCTGCTTCCGAAATACCACGCGTACGCGAACGTCATGCAGCACGGTCAAGCCACCGGCTGGATCAGCATCGCAACCGCACCACCACCGGCAGGTATCAGCGACCCAGCGGCCATCTACGCCGCCGCACACGAACGCTACGGCGTCGCCGCCACGATCACCGAGCAACAAATCCGCGATCTCATCGCCCCGACCACACCCGACTTCACAGACGCCGACGACGGCCCAGTAGGAAGGAGCCGACGATGACTGGCCGTCCTCGATCGAGACGCATCGGGAGACGTATCGCTGCACCCAACAAACACGCGCTTGCCGGACGTCGCGGGGGAGAACCACGGCGGCAGGACGTGACTGACCCGGTCATCCCAGGTCACCCGGCCGTCCCAATCGGCGGAGGACTCCAGTCATGACCGCTTTACTTGACCATCCGATCTATCAGGAGCTTCTCGCGCATCTGCTCGAGCTGCGCTTCGCGACGACGGGGCAACTTGCCAGGCTCACGAGGGAACACTACGGAAGCGCCCAGTCTGCGCGACGGCAGACGATGCGGCACCTGTCCAAGCTCGAGCAGCACGGCCAGCTGTTGCGCTTGGAGCGTCGTGTCGGTGGATGGCAGCGCGGCTCTGCACAATCCATCTGGGCGCTCACCACCACCGGCTATCGTCAGGTCGCCGGGCAGGCCCGCACGAGACAGCGACCGAACCTCATCTCAACGACGTTCCTGGAACATCTGCTCGCGATCGCCGAGACCCGGATCATCGCGTACGAAACCGTCCAGCGGATCCCGAGCGCAGAGCTACGGGTCAAGACCGAGCCCGTCCGCTGGAGGAACTACCTCGGGCCGCACGGCGAACGCCTCACACTGCGACCCGACCTCTTGATGAGCGTGACCACTCCCGAGTATCTGGATCGCTACTTCATCGAGGTCGACCGTGCCACGGAGAACCCCGCCCGGGTGATCGCGAAGTGCTGGCAGTACGTGCGCTACCGCCGCAGCGGAGCAGAGCAACAGGCCAGCGGCGCGTTCCCCGCAGTGCTGTGGATCGTGCCGACGACGAAACGTCGAACACAACTGCGTGCACACCTCGTTGCCGCCGAGCTACCGCAGAGCATGTTCGCCGTACTCACTCTCGACGAACTGTCCGGCATCATCCGAGACGGGCCGCCTCTCACGAAACAGAACAACACCAGGAAGGAGAACACCCCCTATGAAACCTGAACACAATTTTTACCCAGGCGCTGACGCCGAAAACAGAACAACCTCACCAACGACCCCCGAGCGACGCGCATCGCCCGTACCGACCACACGGCAGGAAGCCCGCGAGCTGGAACGGCTACGCCGTGGATACGGCACTGCGTTCGACGTCTACCTCGACTCGGTTTGGAACGGCATCGAGACCATCACCGACATGGAGGCGGACTTCAACAACCTGCACTGGGCGTCGTATGAACGCATCGAGCAGTTCGTCAACGACTTCATCGAAAGCCTGGGATGGGCCGACGCCCGCGACCACGCCATCCGCGAATGGGCCATCCCAAACAACATCCTCATCTTCGACCGCGCCGCGATGCTCGAGCATCTGCGCGGCGATTTCGAGTTCCACGAGCGAGGAGGTGAAGTGCATGTCTTCATCCGATAGCCCTGACCCCGGTGCACATCAGCGTCCTGTGGAAAACCCTGACCAGGCGGATGATTTCGCACTGGACTCACACGGGCAAGAGAGCGTCAATGGAAACATGACCACAACTCCATACACCACCAGCCCGCTCACCGCCGCAGACCCCTTCGCTGCGCTCACTCAGAGCTTCACCCCGAAGCGAGCCGTCTCATACCTGCGCGTCTCGACGCGCGAGCAAGCGGAACGCGGCGGCAGGGAAGAAGGATTCTCGATCCCGGCGCAGCGCGACGCGAACAAGAAGAAGGCTCAAGCCGTCGGTGCGATGGTCGTCAAAGAGTTCGTCGAGCGTGGCGTCTCCGGCACCTCCACCAACCGCCCCGCGCTCCAAGAGATGCTGCGCTACCTCGAAGCCGAGCAAGGCAACATCGATTACGTCATCGTGCACAAGCTGGACCGTCTCGCACGCAACCGCGCCGACGACGTCACCCTTAACCAGCGGTTCAGCGAACTCGGCATCCGGCTCATCTCCACCAGCGAGAACATCGACCAGACTCCCGGCGGCATCCTCCTCCACGGCATCATGAGCTCGATCGCCGAGTTCTACTCCCGCAACCTCGCCAACGAAGTCATCAAAGGCATGAGCGAGAAGGTCAAGAACGGCGGCTCCGTCAGCCGCGCACCGATCGGCTACCTCAACACCCGCACCATCGAAAACGGCCGCGAGAACCGCACCGTCACCGTCGACGACAGGCGCGCGCCACTGGTCACCTGGGCGTTCAACGCCTACGCCACCGGTGAACACTCCGTACGCACCCTCACCAAAGAACTCGTCCGGCGAGGACTCACAACAGTACCCACCGCGCGGCTCGTGGAGAAGCCGGTCGAGATCCGCCACGTCCACTCGATGCTCACCAACATCTACTACACCGGCATCACCACATTCAAAGGCGTTGAGTACCCCGGCAACCACACCCCGCTCATCAACCGCGAAACCTTCGAAAAAGTCCAGACCATCCTGAAAGAGAAGATCAACGGAGAACGCTCCATCAAGCACGACCACTACCTCAAGTCCACGATGCACTGCGGGCACTGCGGATTCCGCATGGTCGTCCAAGTCGTCAAGAACCGTCACGGCGAAACCTACCCGTACTACTCCTGCCTCGGACGACACTCCAAGCGCACCGGCTGCACCCTCCGCTCCATCCAGATCGAACACGCCGAAGACCTGATCCAAGATCTCTACGACCGCATCAGTCTCGCGCCCGAGTTTCGCCGCGACCTCGAAACACTCCTCCGGCACGGACTGAAGCAGCATCGCACCGACACCGACCTTGAACGGGAACAACTCGAGGCCACGAAGCAGACTATCGAGCGTCGCCAACGCAAGCTCCTCGAAGCCCACTACAACGACGCGATCCCCATCGATATGCTCCGCACCGAGCAGAAACGCCTCGACACCGAACTGGCCGCCACCAACCGCAGCCTCAGCAACCTCACCGCCGATATCGCCGAAGCCGACGAACTCATCGCGATCGCGCTCGACATCGCCCAGCACGCCGGAAACACCTACCTGCAAGCACCCGAACACATCCGCCGCATGCTCAACCAGCTCCTCTTCGACAAGCTCCTCGTCACCACCGACAACAACGGCCAGCACCAGCTAGAAGCAACCTGCGCAACGCCATTCGACATCATCTACAGCCCAGCCAGCCAAGCACTCGTCCACGACGCACGACGCACGCAGTCAACCACCATCCCCGACATCACGGCGCAAACAAAAGAGCCCGCCGAAACCGGCGGGCTCTCCCTGGACGCAATGTCCGATAATCTCATTGCTCTTGTCGAGGGTTCGAGTAAGAGCATCATGGTGGATCTGAGGGGATTCGAACCCCTGACCCCCTGCATGCCATGCAGGTGCGCTACCAACTGCGCCACAGACCCGTGGAAGTCGGAGAAATGCTCCCCCGACAACTCCTCTACTCTACCGCACACGCCCCCGGGTGACGCAAATCATGCGATCCCGGGCGTGCCACTCGCGCGGACGAGCGGCGCGAGCTGACTAGGCCTCGGCTGCGGCGTCGGCCGGCGCGGGGAGCATGTCCGCCACGTCGATGACGGGGCAGTCCTGCCAGAGACGCTCGAGCTGGTAGAAGTCGCGCTCCTCCTGGTGGAAGACGTGCACGATGAGGTCGCCGAAGTCGAGCAGCACCCATCGGCCGCTCTCGCGGCCCTCGCGGCGGATCGTGCGGACGCCAGCGTCGTTCAGCGCGTCCTCGATCGCGTCGGAGATCGCCTGCACGTTGCGCTCCACCGAGCCGGTGAGCACGAGGAAGGCATCGGCGAGCCCGAAGTGCTCGCTCACCTCGAGCGCGACGGGAGCGATCGCGCCCTTGCTGTCCGCAGCGCGGACGGCAAGGGCAAGGTCTGCGCGAAAATCGGTGCGCGTGGGGGTCTGCGTGTTCAGTTCAGTTCCTTTGATTGTGTGCGCGGCGCGGGGAATGCCCCTAGCCGAACATACCGTTGCTTGCACCCCAGATGCCCAGCGCAACCACGGCGAGCAGCAGCCCGCCGCCGGTGAGCGAGAGCACGAGCGGCAGCTTGCTGCGTTCCTTCGCGGGCTTCGCAACGACGGGGATGGTGGAGTCGACGCGCGCGCTCACCGCGTGGCGCGCCGAGACGGGTGCGGGGCCCTGGCCGGTGACCTGCGGGTCGCCCGACTCTGCGCCCGTGATCGGGTCGATCTCGATCGAGTCGTGCAGGCTGGAGTGGCCGCCGGTCTCGCCGAGCGACTTCGGAAGCTGCAGCGAACCCGTCACGTACAGGTCGCCGGTGCCGCCGAGCGGGCCGGTGAGGCCGCCGGTGGTCTCCTCCGGCATCGACGGGAGAATCAGCGCCGAGGTGTTCGAGGTCCCGCCGGCGCCCTCCTGCGACACGGCGCGCGAGATGAGGTCGTCAAACCCGCCCTGCGCGTCGCCGCCCTGCGCGGGCATGCTCCGCGTCGCGGGATCGTCGAACACCGATCGCCACTCCTCCGGCGGTGCGATATCCGGGAAGGAGTAGCTGGGCTTCTCCTCGGCGGGCTCCGCTGGGGCGTCCTCGGCCGGAGCCTCATCCGTTGGGGCGGCGGGCAGATCCTCGGCGGCCTCACTCGGCGCGGGATCGGCGAGCACGGCGTCGACGGGAACGGCAACCGTGGGGGCCGCGTCATCGACCATCTGCTCGGGATCGGCGACGGGCGCGTCCGGGGCGGCGTCTGCCTCGTCCGCTGCCTGCTCGGGCTCTGCCTGCTCGGCCTCAGCCTGCTCAGTCTCAGCGTCGGCCGGCGCAGCGGACTCGTCCGCGCCGCGGCGCTGCCACGGGAACCGCCGCTTCGCCTTCGGAGCCGCGTCGTCGGCGTCCTCCGCCGCTGCGGGATCGGCGTCGACGACCGAGTCTGCCTCGGGCTCAGCCTCGGGCTCGGCCGCGGGGGCCTCCTCCTCCGCCTCGGCCGCGCGCTCCGCCTCGCGGAGTTCCTCGACCGTGAATGGCTCGGTGGGCGGCGAGATCAGCGAGTCGAAGTCCATCTCGCCGGTGAGGGGCGCCGCGGGGGCATCCTCGACGGGCGCGTCCTCGACGGGGGCTTCATCGGCCGGTGCGTCCTCGGCCGGGGTCTCCTCGGCGGCCGGCTCGGGCTCAGGCTCAGCCGCCGCCTCGCGGGCCGCGAGCGCCTCCTCGCGCAGCTGCCGCATTTCGCGTCGGCTGCGGGGCGTGCCGTCTTCGTTGAACGGGGAGATCTCTATCTCCTCGCTCACCGGAGCGGGCGCGGGCGTCTCCACGGGCGCGGAGTCCCCCGACTCCGCCTGCGGTTCAGCGACCTCGGTGAGGTCAAGCGCACCGGTCTCGCCCATCTCCCGGAGACGCAGCTCGCGCCGCGTCAACGGTCGTTGTTCGTCGTGTTCACTCATCCTCTGTCGCTTCCTCGGTGTACAACTCGTGCTTCGCAATGTACTGCACGACACCGTCCGGCACGAGATACCACACCGGATACCCCCTGGCTACCCGCGCACGGCAGTCCGTCGAAGAGATGGCCAGCGCGGGAACTTCCAACAAGCTTACGTGTTCGCCGGACAATCCTGAAAGCGAGAGCTCATGCCCCGGCCGTGACACGGCAATGAAGTGGGCGAGCTCCCAGAGCTTGTCCACGTCCTTCCAGCTCAGGATCTGTTCGACCGCGTCGGCGCCCGAGATGAAGAAGAGCTCGGCCTCCGGCCACTGCTCACGCAGATCGCGGAGCGTGTCGACCGTGTAGGTGGGGCCCTCGCGGTCGACGTCCACGCGGCTGACCGTGAAGCGCGGGTTCGACGCCGTCGCGATCACCGTCATCAGGTAGCGGTGCTCGCTCGGCGAGACGTTGCTCTTCTGCCACGGATTGCCCGTTGGCACGAAAACGACCTCGTCGAGGTCGAAGCTCTGGGCGACTTCGCTCGCCGCGACGAGGTGTCCGTGATGAATCGGATCGAACGTTCCGCCCATCACCCCGATTCGGCGCCGTGGCGTCACCATCCGGGTGTGTCCCCTTAGTGCTGGGCCGCGCCGTGCTCGCGCGCGTATGCCTCAGCCTTCGCCGCGTGACGGTTCGCCACATCGCGGAACGAGAACGTGACCAGGCCAAGCACCACGAAGAGTGACAGGGTGATCAGCCCAAAGACGGGGGCAGGGAACGGCAGCTCGTTGACAACGTGCGAGCCCGCCTCCGAAGCTGCGGTGATCGTGGCGAGAAGTGACATGGAAAACCCCTGCATTCTAGACAGATTGGATACTCGGTCCCAGTGTACCGGTTTCGGTTAGCGAATCTGGCCGTTGCCACGCACCAGCCACTTTGTGCTGGTGAGCTCGGGCAGGCCCATCGGTCCGCGCGCGTGCAGCTTCTGCGTCGAGATGCCCACCTCAGCGCCGAAGCCGAACTCGCCGCCGTCGGTGAACCGGGTGGACGCGTTGACCATCACGACCGCCGAGTCAACCTCGGCGAGGAATCGCTCAGCATTGGCGTAATCCTGCGTGACGATCGACTCGGTGTGGTGGCTGGAGTACTGGCCGATGTGCGCGATCGCCTCGTCCATGGAGTCGACGATCCGCACGCCCATCTCGAGCGCGAGGTGCTCCGTGGACCAGGTCTCCTCGTCGGCGGCGGCGATCTCGGGGACGAGCGCCCGGCTCTCGGCGTCACCGGCGAGGGCGACCCCCGAGTCGGTGAGCGCGCGGGCGAGTCGCGGCAGCATCCGCTCCGCGGCGGCGCGGTGCACGAGCAGCGTCTCGGCCGCGTTGCACACGCTCGGCCGGTGCGTTTTCGCGTTGTGCACGATCGCGGCGGCCATCTCCTCGTCGGCGGTCTCGTCGACGTAGACGTGCACAATGCCGGATCCGGTCTCGATCACGGGCACCGTCGACTCCTGCACCACCGTGGCGATGAGGCCGGCGCTCCCGCGCGGGATCAGCACGTCGACGTAGCCGCGGGCGCGCATCAGCCGGCCGGCCCCCTCGCGCCCGAACTCGTCGATCGTCTGCACGGCGTCGCCGTCGAGGCCGACGCTCGTGAGTGCGCGCTGGATCAGCGCGACGAGCACGCGGTTGCTGTGCTCCGCTGCGGTGCCGCCGCGCAGCACCGCGCCGTTGCCGCTCTTGAGCGCGAGCGCCGCGATGTCGATCGTGACGTTCGGCCGCGCCTCGTAGATGGCGCCGACCACGCCGAAGGGCACGCGTACCTGGTTGATGCGGATGCCGTTCGCGAGCGTCGAGCCGCGCAGCACCTCCCCGACCGGATCCGGCAGCGCGATCACGGAGCGCACCGCGGCGGCAAGCGCGCGGAGCCGATCCTCATCGAGTCGCAGCCGGTCGAGCAGCCCCTCCCCGATGCCGTTGCGCTCGCCGGCCTCGAGATCCTTCGCGTTCTCCACAACGACCTCTGGGACGCTGCGCTCCAGTTCCACCGCGATCGCCTCGAGCGCGGCATTCTTCTGCGCGGTCGTGACGGTGGCGAGCGACTTGGCCGCGCTGCGCGCGCGCTCGAGCTTCTGGAGGAAGAGATCAGCCTGGGACATGGCCCAAGCTTAGCCGGTTCGGCTCCGACTACGCTGCGTCCGGGTTGCCGTCGAAGCGCGTCCCGTGATCCGCACCGTCGAGCACGCCGGCGAACAGCCGCGTCTCGGTGAGCAGCACCTGGGTGCCAGCGTCGGCGGCAAGACGTGCCGCCTGCACTTTCGTCGCCGCGCCGCCGGTGCCCCACCCGGACTGCGCGGCACCGATCTCGATGCCGGCGAGTTCGTCGCCGTAGGGGACGTGCGGGATCCGCGTCGCGCCGACGACGGTCGGCGGCGCGGTGTAGAGCGCGTCGACGTCGGAGAGCAGCACGAGGCGATCGGCGCCAACGAGGCGCGCAACGAGCGCGGCGAGCCGATCGTTGTCGCCGAAGCGGATCTCGTGCGTCGCCACGGTGTCGTTCTCGTTGATGATCGGCAGGATCCCGAGCTGCAGGAGGCGCTCGATGGCGCGCCGCGCGTTGCCGCGGTGCGTCGGATTCTCCATGTCGTGCGCGGTGAGCAGCACCTGGCCGGCGATCACGTCGTGGCTGCTGAGCGCACGCTGGTAGCGGTTCACCAGGATGTTCTGGCCCACCGCAGCCGCCGCCTGCTGCGTGGCGAGGTCGTCGGGGCGCTCGTCGAGCCGGAGGAAGGGCACGCCGGTCGCGATCGCGCCGCTCGAGACGAGGATCACCTCGGCGCCTGCGGCGTGGAGCCGCGCGAG
Organism: Leucobacter chromiireducens; assembly: GCF_003917135.1. Taxonomy (GTDB): domain Bacteria; phylum Actinomycetota; class Actinomycetes; order Actinomycetales; family Microbacteriaceae; genus Leucobacter; species Leucobacter chromiireducens_A. The sequence continues at coordinate 112,915 of NZ_RPDI01000002.1, read as the reverse complement.
GGACGAGACGAGCGTGGGGATCTGGCCGGCGTTGTCGCCGCTCACCGAGGAGGAGCCGACCTTCACGACGACGCGGCGGGCGGCGAGCAGTTCGTCGCCGACGCTCACGACTCCTCGCTCCAGAGCCCCGCCTCGCGCTCGCGCTCGAGCTCGGCGCGCGCCTCAGCCTTACCGTCCATCATTTCGTGGTACTCGGTGCGGCGCTCCTTGTTGGTGCGACGCTGATTCGGATCGATCCGCGCGTCGGTGCCGCGCACGCCGATCTGGACCTCGGCCGCGCTCGTGACCGTCGGCTCCCAGTCGAAGACGACGCCGGAGCCGGGGCCGATCACCACGGTGGAGCCGGCGACCGCGCCGGCCTTCACGAGCGCGTCGTCGATGCGGATCTTCTGCAGTCGATCGGCGAGGTAGCCAACGGCCTCGTCGTTCTGGAAGTCGGTCTGCGCGACCCAGCGCTCGGGCTTCGGGCCGAGGATCCGGTAGATCGTGCCGTAGGTGCCGCCCTCGGTGACGACGCGGAAGCCGTTGTCGTCTTTCGCCTTCGGCGTGAGGACGATACGCGGCTGCTCCGGCGCCTCGGCGAGCGCCTTCGCGCGCGCGTCCTCAACGAGCGCGCCGAGCGCGAAGCCGAGTTCGCGCAGTCCCTCGTGCGAGACCGTCGAGATGAGGAACACGCGGTAGCCGCGCGCCTCGAGGTCGGCGCGCACGAACTCGGCGAGCTCGCGCGCCTCGGGCACGTCGATCTTGTTGAGCGCGACGAGCTGCGGGCGCTCGAGGAGCGGGATCTGCCCATCGGGCACGGGGTACGCCTCGAGCTCGCGCAGAATCACGTCGAGGTCGGAGATGGGATCGCGGCCGGGCTCGAGCGTCGCGCAGTCGAGGACGTGCAGCAGCGCGCTGCAGCGCTCGACGTGGCGCAGGAAGTCGAGGCCGAGGCCGCGCCCCTCGCTCGCGCCCTCGATGAGGCCGGGCACGTCGGCGACGGTGAAGCGCGACTCCCCGGCCTGCACGACCCCGAGGTTCGGGTGCAGCGTGGTGAACGGGTAGTCGGCGATCTTCGGCTTCGCGGCGCTCATCGCGGCGATGAGGCTCGACTTGCCCGCCGAGGGGTACCCGACGAGCGCAACGTCGGCGATCGTCTTCAGCTCGAGCGTGAGCGATCCCGCTTCGCCCTCGGTGCCGAGCAGCGCGAAGCCGGGCGCCACGCGCTTCGCGCTCGCGAGCGCGTTGTTGCCGAGCCCGCCGATGCCGCCGCGTGCCGCGACGAAGCGCAGCCCGGGCTCGTCGAGGTCGACGAGGGTCTCCCCCGCCGCATCCTTGACCACGGTGCCGACCGGCACGGGCAGCACGAGCTCCTCGCCCGTGGTGCCGGCGCGGTAGCCGCCGGCGCCGAATCCGCCGTTCTCGGCGACGCGATGCGGGCGGCGGTGGTACTCGAGCAGGGTGTTGACCTGCGGGTCGGCGACGATGACGATGTCGCCACCGTCACCGCCGGCGCCGCCGTCCGGGCCGGCGAGTGGCTTGAATTTCTCTCGCCTGACCGACACGCAGCCGTTGCCGCCGCGTCCCGCCTGGAGGTGCACCTGCACCTGGTCAACGAATGTCACCATGCTGAGAAATCCTTCGCTAGATACGGCAAAAGGCGAGCCGAAGCCCGCCTCGCCGTTGATCGCCTAAGTTAGGCTGCGGAAACGATGTTGACGACCTTGCGGCCGCCCTTCGCACCGAACTCAACCGAGCCCGCTGCGAGAGCGAACAGGGTGTCGTCCTTGCCACGACCGACGTTCGCGCCGGGGTGGAAACGGGTGCCGCGCTGGCGAACGATGATCTCGCCGGCGTTCACCTGCTGGCCGCCGAAGCGCTTCACGCCGAGGCGCTGCGCGTTCGAGTCGCGACCGTTCTTGCTGGAGCCCACGCCCTTTTTGGATGCCATGAGTCTCTACTCCTTCGGTAGTGCCTGGAAAGTGTTACTTGATGCCGGTGACCTTGAGGCGCGTCAGATCCTGACGGTGCCCCTGGCGGCTCTTGTAACCGGTCTTGTTCTTGTAGCGCTGGATCACGATCTTCGGGCCACGGAGGTCGTTGAGGACCTCAGCCGTGACCTTGACCTTCGCGAGCGCCGCGGCGTCGGTGGTCACCTTGTCGCCATCAACGAGCAGCACCGCGGGAAGCTCCAGCTTGCCCTTGGCGTCACCCGAAACACGGTTGACGGTGATGATCGAGCCGACCTCGACCTTCTCCTGACGGCCGCTTGTGCGCACAACTGCGTAAACCACTTCTCACCCTTTTTCTTAGAGGATTGTTTTTGTGTCGAAGCGCGGCCGTGCCGACTTCGAAGTCTTGAGGTATGCCGCCGGGGCGGCACCAACGCTCAATAATATCTCGGACACCCGCACCTGGTCAAATAGGCGCGACCGCGTGTCACTGCCGCTCGCCCTCCTTGCGGCGCACCGTTGCCTCGAGCGCTTCGGCAAGCGCGAGCTGCGCCGCCTGGGCGTCGTCCTTCGGCTGCGGCTCGCCGTTCGGACGCAGCGGCGCGGTCGTGACGCGGCGGCTCCGCGCACGCCCGGCCCCAGCGCTGGGGGCGTCGGGCAGCGCGTCGAGCACGGAGTCGAGGAGATTGCCGGGGGCCGAGGCCTCCACGCGCGGGGCCTGCGGCTCCTGGCGCTCGAACGCGGCGCCGTCACCGGCCTGGCGCGAGCCACGCGAGGTGACCCGGCCCGTCTGGCGCGGCTGCGCCGCGCCGGTGCGCTCATCCTCGCCGCGGCCTTCCGCGCTCTGTTCCGTCGCCTTCGCGACGGGAATCGTCGAGGCTGCGACCTGCGCGAGCATGTTCTTCGCGCCGTCCGTGATGGAGTGCGCCTTCGCGTCCGTGTGGTGCGGTGCCTGCTGCCCGCCGGCGGAGTTGCCGCCGCCGTTGCCGCCATTGCCGCCGCGACCCCCGCGCTTCGAGCCGCGCGACGGCGCCTCGCTGCGGTGCTTCGACACGGGCTCGTGGTGCACGATCACGCCGCGCCCAGCGCACACCTCGCACGGCTCGCTGAACGACTCGAGCAGCCCGAGCCCGAGCTTCTTGCGCGTCATCTGCACGAGGCCAAGCGACGTCACCTCGGCGACCTGGTGCTTCGTGCGGTCACGGCTCAGGCACTCGACCATGCGGCGGAGCACGAGGTCGCGGTTCGACTCGAGCACCATGTCGATGAAGTCGACCACGATGATGCCGCCGATGTCGCGGAGCCGCAGCTGGCGCACGATCTCCTCGGCGGCTTCGAGGTTGTTCTTCGTGACGGTCTCCTCGAGGTTGCCCCCGGAGCCGACGAACTTCCCGGTGTTCACGTCGACGACGGTCATCGCCTCGGTTCGGTCGATCACGAGCGAGCCGCCGGAGGGCAGCCAGACCTTGCGATCGAGCGCCTTCGCGATCTGCTCGGTCACGCGGTACTCGTCGAAGATGTCGCGCTCACCGGTGTAGCGCTCGACGCGCTCCAGCAGATCCGGCGCCACCTGCGAGAGGTAGTTCTCAATGACCGTGTAGGTGTCCTCGCCAGCGATCTTGAGCTTCTGGAAGTCCTCGTTGAAGACGTCGCGCACGATCTTGATGAGCATGTCCGGCTCGGAGTGCAAGAGCACCGGGCCGCCGCCCTTGGCGACGCGCTTCTGAATCGACTCCCACTGGCGGGTGAGGCGCTGCACGTCGTGCGTGAGCTGATCCTCGCTCGCGCCCTCCGCCGCGGTGCGCACGATCACGCCTGCGCCGGTGGGGAGCACCTCCTTCAGGATCTTCTTCAGGCGCGCGCGCTCGGTGTCGGGGAGCTTGCGCGAGATGCCGTTCATCGCACCGCCTGGCACGTACACGAGGAAGCGGCCGGGCAGCGAGATCTGGCTCGTGAGGCGCGCGCCCTTGTGGCCGACCGGATCCTTCGTCACTTGGACGAGCACCTGGTCGCCCGGCTTCAGCGCGTTCTCGATCTTCCGGGCCGTGTTGCCGCCCTCGAACTCCGACCAGTCCACCTCGCCGGAGTAGAGCACGGCGTTGCGGCCGCGCCCGATGTCGACGAACGCCGCCTCCATGCTGGGCAGCACGTTCTGCACGCGACCGAGGTACACGTTCCCGATGAGCGAGGACTCGCTGGAGCGGGCGACGTAGTGCTCAACCAGCACCTTGTCCTCCATGACGCCGATCTGCACGCGGTCTGCGGTCGTGCGGACGATCATTTCACGGTCGACCGACTCGCGGCGCGCGAGGAACTCGGACTCGGTGATGACGACGCGGCGGCGCCCCGCATCGCGGCCATCACGGCGGCGCTGCTTCTTCGCCTCGAGGCGCGTCGAGCCCTTCACCTTCTGCGGCTCGGTGATGACGGGCGCCTGCCGCTGCGGTCGGCGCGATCCCTCATCGTCCTGCGGCGATTCGAAGCTGCTCCCGCGCCGCCGGCGCGTGCGCGACGACGACGTGGTGCTCTCGCGCTCCTCGGCCTCGTCCTCGGGCTGGAAGCGCTGGTCGAGGATGTCATCCAGCTGGCGCAGCTCGCTCGGGCGCAGCTCGCTGCGGCGCGGGCGCGGCGCGATCGGGGGCACGTCGGGCGCGAGGAAGATGAGGCGCGTCGTCGCGCGGAAGCGCTCCTCAGGCGTCATCTCCGAAAGCGGGAGCACGAGCGGCGCTGCCGGCTCAGCCGGGGCGTCCGCCCCAGCGGGCTCCGCAGTCGCGCTCGTGTCCGCTGGCGCCTCCACCGCGGTGTCCACCGCCTCCGGCAGCTGCGGCTCCGTGTCGTGCTGTTCTTCTGTCGTCTGCTTCACCATTCCTGGTGTCTCCTTCGATCCGGAGAAAGCATTGCTCGCTCCGGCAATTCTTTGTTCGGCGGGACGTCCCGCTCATCCTGTTCCCCGCGGATGCCTGCACCCGCGCTCGGTCGTTCTTCGACCGGTGACGACCTGGCGGCCACCAAAAGACTGTGCGTGCTGTTCCCAATACCGGGGTGACATGCACTGCGATACTCATTATGTCACGCGGTCCCTGAATTCCGCAGGATCCGGGCAATGCGGCGTCACGTTCCGGGCGTGGGAGGCGTCTCAGTCGGGCGGCACGCAGGCTGGCGCATTATGATCGGCGACATGAGCTCTGCACTTGACACCGCCCGGCGCCCCGTGGGTTTCGCCGTGTTCACGATCATCGCCGGCGCGGTGGGCTGGTTCGCCTCGTGGGAGCTCCTCACCGAGTACATCAAGACGCTCGCGCAGCCCGGCTACGTGCCGAACTGTGCGGTCAGCCTGCTCGTCACCTGCGGACCGAACATGGGCTCCTGGCAGGGCTCGGTGCTCGGCTTCAGCAACACCATCATCGGGGTGTCCGCGTTCATGGCTCCCATCATCGTGGGCGTCGCACTCCTCGCGGGCGCGCGCTTCGCGCCGTGGTTCTGGCGGCTCTACCAGCTCGGCCTCCTCGCCGGCTTCGTGTTCGTGTGCTGGCTCTTCTCGCAGAGCGTCTACTCGATCGGCACCCTGTGCCCCTGGTGCATGGTGGTGTGGTCGGCCACGATCCCGCTCTGGTGGTTCAGCGCGTTCGCACCGGACGCGCAGGGCCTCATCCCGGGTTCTGACGCGCGGCGGCGCGGCTTCCAGCAAGCCCAGTCGTGGGCCTGGGTGCTGGTGCTCGTCACGGTGCTCATCATCGCGTTCCTCGCGCAGCTCGAGCTCGACTGGTTCGCCGAGATCGCGCGGAGCGTCTAGTCAGCTGACTGGGACGAGCCGCCGCCACAGCTCGTCGACCTGGCGGATCGTGTCCGCCTCGGTGCCCCCCGTGTCGATGACCACGTCGGCGATCGCGCGCCGCTCCGCGTTGCTCGCCTGATTCGCGATCCGGTTGCGGGCGTCCTCCTCGCTCATGCCGCGCAGCTCGACCATGCGCGCGATCCGCACCTCCGGTGGCGCTTCGGCGACCACGACGAGGTCGAACGGGAGTTCCCTGGCCGCCTCGACGAGCAGGGGGATCTCGTACACCACCACCCGATCCGGATCGGCGGAGCGCGCCGCACGCACCGCACCGTCGAAGAGCCGCTGCACCTCGGGATGCACGATCCCGTTCAGCGCGGCGAGCGCGGTGGAGTCGGCGAACACCAGCGCGCCGAGCGCCTGGCGGTCGAGCGAACCGTCCGGGAGGATCACGCGGTCCGCGCCGAAACGCTCGGCCACCCTGGCGAGCCCCGGGGTGCCGGGCGCCACAGCGTCGCGAGCAAGCTGATCCGCATCGATTCGGGTCGCGCCCAGCTCGGCGAGCCGACGGCCGATCGTCGATTTTCCCGCGGCGATCCCGCCCGTGAGTCCGATGAGCGTCATTCCCCCAGCGTAGCGCGCCGGCCGCGGCTGGCGGCTATGCTGGCGCCAGAGGGAGGCGCGCATGCTCGAGGTCATCACCGGAATCACACTCGCGGCCTCGGCGGGCCTCAACGCCTACATTCCGCTGCTCGGTCTCGGGCTGCTCTCGCGGTTCACGAGCTGGGTGGAGCTGCCGGCCGGCTGGGCGTGGCTGGAGAACGGCTGGGCGCTCGGCATCCTGGGCGTCCTGCTGCTGCTCGAGGTGATCGTCGACAAAGTGCCCGCGCTCGACAGCATCAACGACCTCCTGCAGACGATCGTGCGTCCAGCCTCGGGCGGCATGGTGTTTGCCGCTGGCTCCGCGAGCGACACGGTGGCGGTCACCGATCCCGCGGCGTTCGCGGAGTCGCCGCAGTTCTGGCCGTTCCTCATCGGCGTGGCGGTCGCCCTGATCCCGCACATCCTGAAGTCGGTCGTCCGCCCCATCCTGAACGTGCTCACCGCCGGCGCAGGGGCCGCGATCTCGAGCACGCTCGAGGACATCGGTGCCGCGCTGCTCACGATCCTGGCCGTGCTTGTGCCCGTCATCGCGCTCGGCGCGCTCGTGCTCGGTGTCGTGCTCATGGCGCGCCGGCTCACGCGTGTGCGGCGGCAACGCGCTGAGCAACTCGCCGGGAACGCCGAAGGCCCGGCCACCCACGCGGGTGACCGGGCCTTCGGAGCAGAGGGTTAGTTGCCCTCGAGCTGCGCCTTCAGCGCGGCGAGTGCCGCGTCGTCAGCGAGCGCGCCGGTCGAAGCCGAGTCGCTCGAGAAGCTCGAGCCGCTGGCCTCGGCCGCAGCCGGAGCCGCGATGACCTCGGTGAGCGCCGCGGCGACCTGCTTCTTGTGAGCCTCCCAGCGCTCCTGGGCAGCAGCGTACTCCTGCTCCCACTTCTCGCGCTGCGACTCGAAGCCTTCCTTCCACTCCTGCGTCTCGGGATCGAAGCCCTCGGGGTACTTGTACTCGCCGTTCTCGTCGTACTCCGTGGTCATGCCGTAGAGCGCGGGATCGAACTCGGTGCCCTCGGGGTCGACGCCGTCGTTCGCCTGCTTGAGGCTGAGCGAGATGCGGCGGCGATCGAGATCGATGTCGATGATCTTGACGAAGACCTCCTGGCCGGCCGAAACGACCTGCTCAGCGAGCTCAACGTGCTGACCCGACAGCTCAGAGATGTGGACGAGGCCCTCGATGCCGTCGGCAACGCGAACGAACGCGCCGAAGGGAACGAGCTTCGTGACGACACCCGGGGCGATCTGGCCGATCGCGTGGGTGCGTGCGAAGACCTGCCACGGATCCTCCTGCGTCGCCTTGAGCGACAGCGAGACGCGCTCGCGGTCGAGCTCGACGGAGAGCACCTCGACGGTGACCTCCTGGCCCACCTCGACGACGTCGGAGGCGTGCTCGATGTGCTTCCAGGACAGCTCGGAGACGTGCACGAGGCCGTCCACGCCGCCCAGGTCGACGAACGCACCGAAGTTGACGATCGACGAGATGACACCCTTGCGCACCTGGCCGGGCTTGAGCTCGGCGAGGAACGAGGAGCGGGTCGCCGACTGCGTCTCCTCGAGGAGCGCACGGCGCGAGAGCACCACGTTGTTGCGGTTCTTGTCGAGCTCGAGGATCTTCGCCTCGATCTCCTGGCCCAGGTACGGGGTCAGGTCGCGCACGCGGCGCAGCTCGATGAGCGAAGCCGGGAGGAAGCCACGGAGCCCGATGTCAACGATGAGGCCGCCCTTGACAACCTCGATGACGGTGCCGGTGACGACGCCCTCGTTCTCCTTGATCTTCTCCACGTCGCCCCACGCACGCTCGTACTGCGCGCGCTTCTTGGACAGGATCAGGCGACCTTCCTTGTCCTCCTTCTGGAGCACGAGTGCCTCAACAGAGTCGCCGACCTCGACGACCTCATCGGGGTCGACGTCGTGCTTGATGGACAGCTCGCGTGAGGGGATCACACCCTCGGTCTTGAACCCGACGTCGAGGAGCACCTCGTCGCGGTCAATCTTCACGACGGTGCCCTCGATGAGGTCTCCGTCGTTGAAGGACTTAATGGTCTCTTCGACCGCAGCAAGGAAGTCGTCGGCCGAGCCGATGTCGTTGATCGCGACCTGCTTGCTGGTGGTCGTTGCGTTCGTCATGTAAATGGTCTCCAGAATGGACAGGATATTCAGGCGATGCGTGCACAATGGTGTTCACGTCGAAGTCCGAAATGAACGCGCACCCATCGCATGTGGACATGGTTGAGTCGCCACAAATGTGACAACTCAGTCTACCTCGGGATTCTCGGGAGTTGCAAGCGCAGCGGCGGGCCGATTCGCCAGGTGCAGCACGATGCCGCCGACGGCGCCCACGACCACGACGGCGAAGGCCCCGATCACCACGAGAAGCTTGATGTTCACGTCGATCGTGTCGTCATTCCACACGAGCAGGTTCGGCGCCCACTGCCACGGCTGCCCGAGGATGCGCGCCACCGCCCAGTCGACGACGACGCCCCCTGCGCCGAGCAGCGCAGCGACCATCGAGATGCGCAGCGCCGCGGGACCCGGCACGTAACGGATCACGAGCGCAAGCGCCCACACCAGCGCGACGCCGACGGCCGCGAGCGGCAGCATCCGGGTGAGCCACAGTCCCGGCTGCCCGATCGCGAGCGCGATGACGCCGAGGAACAGCGCGAGTGCGACCGTGTCGATGGCCAGCGTGAGGACGGTGCGGTGGCGGCGCAGCGGTTCGGGGAGCGGGAGGAGCGCGAGCAGGATCGGGGTGAACACCACGAGCAGGCCGAGCAGCACGGCCGCGACCGCGATCCACAGCCACATGCCGGGCGCCGCCTGCGCCCAGACGAGGAGGAGCAGCGCGACGAGGCTCGCCGTGGCTCCCCCGAGCGCCCACCAGCCCGGGTGCGGGAGGCCGAGCATGGGCAGCGTGGTGAGGCTGAAGGCGATGCCGACCGCCGCGAGCACGATCCAGAACCAGGACAGCGTGTGCGACACGGAGAGGTTCACGATGAGGCAGGTGAGGATCGTCGCGGCGTAGGCGATGCCGGTGCTCCAGAGCAGCGCGGAGCGCCAGCCGCGGTACATCTTGGCGTCGCGGGTGTCGGCGCGTGCCTCGTGGTCCTCGCTCGCGCTGATGAGTTCTTGCCCGGTCACGCCGAGTTCCGCGGCGAGGGCCTGCACCATGGTGATGTCGGGGTAGGAGAGGCCGCGCTCCCACTTGGAGACCGCCGACTCGGTGACGTGCAGCCGCGCGGCGAGCTCCTTCTGGGTGAGTCCGAGCGCGCGGCGGCGCTCGGTGACGAAGCGCCCGAGGTCGCGCTTGGTGATGTCAGTGTGCATGACTCCATCCCATCACGGGCACCGGTAGCGGTGTGCCGCCTGGGGCCAAAACTGGCGAGATTCGGCGACTCGACCGATTGGCCAGTGAGGTCCTTTCTCTCATTTAGTGAGGGTTTGATCCGGAATCCTGGTGGGGTACTGGATCAAAGTGGGTTGGGATTGCGGGGGTGGTGGGTAGGGGTTGGGGGCAGGGTGGGCGCCTGGGCGGTCCGGCGTGGGTGGGCCGGGCGGAGTGGGAGGGCCCACTCTCGCATTTAGTTGCGGTTCGGGCCGGAATGGCTCGCAGGCACCGGACCATACCCGCTGCGAGTTGCTGGCAGGCTGGTGAGATCTGCGGCGCACCGATCTCAGCGGGGAGCGGGCAGGAGCAGTGCGGGATCCGGCAGACCCGTCCGCGCAGTTCCAGGCTGACGCCCCTGCCCGGGAGGGGACACGACTCGCTCACAGGCGCAGGGCGCACGCGAACCTCAGCCAGATCATCCACAATCTCAATGTTCTCGTCGCTCACCGCTCCGAGACGCTCAGACTCCTTGCATGAGCAGAACACCAACTCCCCTACCGGACGCACTTGGCGACACCTTCACGGCAGCCCAGGCTCGCGCGCTCGGAGTGCACTCAAGACGACTCGCACAGCGTGATGTTGCGCGACTTGCGCGCGGCAGCTATGCCAGGCGATCTACCCATTCGTGGGACAGCCAACCGGGCCTGGACGGCCTCGCGCCACACGTGCACGAACGCTGGCGCCGCGAGAGCAGGGGCCGCGCGATGGCCCTCTCGGCGCACATTCCGCCCGGCGCGTTCTTCACGCACCGCACCGCCGCAACGCTCTGGCGGCTGCCAGTCTCGCCGCCGGAAGTGCACCCCGATCGACTCGATCTCGCCGCGTTCGGGCAGCGGCCAGGGATACCGCGAGCCGGAATCGCTTCGCGTTCACTTTCGCCACGACTAGCCAACGTCGTCACACGGCACGGAACTCGGCTCACCGATCCCGCTAGCACCTGGGCGCTGCTCGCCCCTGGGCTCAGCAGGCTCGAGGCGATCGCGCTCGGCGACGCCATCCTGCATGAGAGCAGGCGACCGGGCACGAATGAACTGCGCTCTCCACCGCTCGCGACGCCGGATCAGCTGTGGGCGGCCCTTGCAGTGCCCTACCGACGCTATCGGCCGAGGCTGCGCGCGCTCTTCGCTGAGCTCTCGCGGCACGCCGCATCTCCCCCAGAGAGCCATCTGCGACTCCTCCTCCGCCAGTGGGATTTCCCCGCGCCGAGTCTCGATCATGACGTGTGGGATCCTCACGGGCACCTCCTCGGCAACAGCGAGATCGCATTTCCCGATCAACGCCTCGCGCTCGAGTATGAGGGCGCGCACCACTTCAGTCTGGCGAAGCAGTATGCGCGCGACATCGAGAAGGCTCAGCTGTATGCCGAACACGGGTGGACCATCCTCCGCGTCACCGCAGAGCTCCTGTACCGCCGCCCCGAGACGCTCCGGCAACGGATCGGCACGGCTCTCACGCAGGGCATGGGCTGATGCGCAGTTCCGCTCACCGCCTCGCTGGCCGAGGAGGCACCACCGCCCCGGCTCCGCGGCGCGGCACACACGTGGAACGACTCTGCTCCGCAATCTGGGCTGCAGACTGGGTCAAGCTCGCGGCAACTACGATTCAACGCGTCCGCACCCTCCGCCCACTCAACACTGCTGAGACTTTGCGCCGCTCTGCGCGAGACAAAGCGGGACAAAGTGCAACCGGGTGCGGACGAAGCCAGAGTGAGATCGCGGGAGAGCCCGGAACCAGCGGCTCCGGGCCGGCGGGCGGGACCCGAGCACGGCCGGGCCCCGCCCAGCAGCGGCACGGCCGAGACCAGGGCCCTAGCCAGCCGCTGGCCCGCCAGCCTGGCCCGGTGCCCTTCGGACTAGTGCGCCGCCGCGTTCCAGTTCGCGCCGCGACCCACCTGGACCTCAAGCGGCACCGACAGCTCGGCGGCGCCCGCCATCTCCTCGCGCACGATCGTCTCGAGCACGTCCCACTCGCCGGCGGCGACCTCAAACATCAGTTCGTCATGGATCTGGAGCAGCATCCGAGAAGAGAGCTCCGCCTCGCGCATCCGGCGCTCCACTCCGATCATCGCGACCTTGATGATGTCCGCGGCGGAGCCCTGGATGGGCGCGTTCAGCGCCGCGCGCTCGGCGTTCTCACGCAGGATGCGGTTCGGGCTCGCGAGATCGGGGAACGGCCGACGACGGCCGAAGATGGTCTCGGTGAAGGTGTCACGCTTCGCCTGATCCACCACCGAGCGGAGGTAGTCGCGGACGCCACCGAATCGCTCGAAGTAGTCAGTCATCAGCTGCTTTGCCTCGGCCGCGGATATCCCGAGCTGCTTGGACAAGCCAAAGGCGGAGAGCCCGTACGCGAGCCCGTAGGACATCGCCTTCACCTTCGATCGCATCTCGTTGCTCACTTCCTCGGGCGGCACCCCGAAGATACGCGCGCCAACGAAGCGGTGCAGATCTTCCCCGGCATTGAACGCTTCGATGAGCCCGGCATCCCCGGAGAGGTGGGCCATGATGCGCATCTCGATCTGAGAGTAGTCCGCGGTCATCAGCGTCTCGAAGTCACCCGAGTGGATGAAGCCCTCGCGGATGCGACGCCCCTCTTCCGAGCGCACCGGGATGTTCTGCAGGTTCGGGTCGGTGGAGGCCAAGCGTCCGGTACTCGCACCGGTCTGCACAAGCGTCGTGTGGATACGGCCGTCGGGCTGCACCGCCTTGATGAGCGTCTCCACCATCTGCCGCAGCTTGTTCGCGTCGCGGTGCGAGAGGAGCGCTCCCAGGAACGGGTGCGGGTTCTTCTGCTGCAGATCAGCAAGCGCCGCGGCATCTGTGGTGTAGCCGCTCTTCGTCTTGCGGGTCTTCGGCATATCGAGCTCTTCAAACAGCACGACCTGCAGCTGCTTCGGCGACGAAAGATTGACCTCGTGCCCGATGGCGGCGAAGGCCTCCTGCTCCAGCCCGGCAACCCGCTCCGTCAGCTCGGCGTGGTGCGCTTCAAAGAGCGGCAGGTCGATCTCAACGCCACGCTCTTCGAGGTCCGTGAGCACCGAAACGAGCGGCAGCTCAATTCCTGCGTAGATCTCGCCGGTGCGATCAGGGAATCGCTCGAGGACTGCAGCGTGCGCGCGAACCACGTACCATGCGAGCGCCGCCGGGTCCGCCACGCTTCCCTCGTCGGGGACGAGCTGATTGGGATCCCCCTCTGGCACCTGCTCGCCGAGAAAACGGAACACCGCCTCAGCGATGCTCTTCTCAGCGGTTGCGGGCCGGAGCAGCCACGCGGCAATGAGCAAATCACCAGCAATTCCGCCAATTCGCACGCCGGCCTCGTCGGCGAGCCGCAGTTGATGCTTCGCATCGAAGAACACCTTGGGCGCGTCGCTCCCCAGCCACTCCTCGAACTGCGCGTAGTCACGCCCACCAGGCTGCCAGTGGAACAGTACCGAAGACTCGGCAGTGGCGAGACCGACCGTGATGCTCGCCTCGCTCGATTGAATCACGACCGCGGGAGTATCGGCCTTCGCCAACCAGTCTCCAAGCTCCTCGTCGATGAGAAGCTTCGCGGTAGGCCGCTCGGGGGCGAGCGGTGTCGCCGACGCGGTCGACCCCCCGGTGGGCACCTCCGCGCCAGCCAACTTCCCGACGCGCTGCAGGAGCGTGCGGAACTCGAGCTTCGCGAACACGTCGCCAACGGCGGCCATGTCCACCTCACCGCGCTTCAGCTCGTCGAGGGTGACATCAAGCTCCACGTCGCGAACGAGCCGATTGAGGCGACGATTGCGCTCGGCGAGGTGCGCGTGCTCGCGCAGGCTCTCCCCCACTTTGCCGCCTACCTCGTCCTGGCGGCGCAGAATCTCCTCGAGCGAGCCAAACTGGTTGATCCACTTGACGGCCGTCTTCTCGCCCACCCGGGGGATACCGGGCAGGTTGTCACTCGTCTCACCGACGAGTGCCGCGATCTCCGGGTACTGCTCGGGGCGCACGCCGTAACGCTCCATGACCTTCTCGGCGTCGTAGCGGGTGAGCTCGCTCACGCCCTGCTTCGACGGATACAGCAGCGTAATCCGGTCGTCAACCAGCTGGATCGTGTCGCGGTCGCCGCTCACCACGAGGACGCGATAACCGGCGTCCGCGCCGCGTGTCGCGAGAGTAGCGAGGATGTCGTCGGCCTCGAAGTTCTCCTTCTCTAGCGTGGCGATCCCCATCGCGTGGAGGGCCTCTTGCAGCAGCGGGATCTGCCCCTTGAATTCCGGCGGCGTCTCACCGCGCGTTCCCTTGTACTCGGGGTACTCCTCCGTGCGGAACGAATGCCGCGAAATATCGAAGGCCACCGCGAGCGAATCGGGATTCTCATTGCTCAACAGGTTGATCAGCATGGCAATGAAGCCATGGATCGCGTTCGTGTGCTGACCGGTCTGCGTCTGGAAACTATCGACAGGCAGCGCGTAGAACGCGCGGAAGGCCAACGAGTGGCCGTCGATGATCATAAGGGTAGGCTGAGGCGTATTCGACACATGCCCAGCCTACAAGTCACCACCGACATCCACACCGTGGAATTGTGCGCGGGCGAGGCGCTCCAGCAGCGCCGCCCACACAGAAAGGCCCGTTCGACCCGATGACCGCGAAGGAAGCTGCGTCCACTCTGCCGAGCGATGTCCACCCGGACGACGCCCTCGCCTACATCCGCGAGCGCGGCGTTGGAGCGCTCGCAGATCGGATGGGGATCGAGTTCACCGAGTTCACCCGCGAACGCGCGGTGGCAACTATGCCCGTCGAGGGCAACACTCAGCCGATCATGCTGATGCACGGCGGCGCATACGTCGTGCTCGGCGAAACGCTGGGTTCCATGCACGCGAACCTGGTCGCGCCCGAGGGCACCGTCGCGGTCGGCGTCGACATCAACGCGACGCACACGGGCTCCGCCCGCACGGGACTCGTCACGGGCACCTGCGTACCGATCAAGCTCGGGCGGTCGATCACGGTGCACGAGATCACCATCGAAAACGAGGATGGGCAGCGCTGCTCCACCGTGCGCATCACGAATTTCTACAAGCAGGTCTCGAAGTAGCAGCGACCGCAGGCCCAGAAATACACCAGCGCCCCGGATCCCAATCGGATCCGGGGCGCTCGTCGTTCGGGCGGGAAGTGGACTAGTCCTTCTTCGGCCCGAGCTGGTCGATAATCGTCTTCGCGACGTCCTGCATGGTGAGGCGTCGATCCATCGATGCCTTCTGGATCCAGCGGAACGCCTCCGGCTCGCTGAGCCCCATCTTGTCGTTGAGGATCCCCTTCGCGCGGTCGACGAGCTTCCGCGTCTCGAAGCGCTCAGCGAGGTCGGCAACCTCGTTCTCGAGCGTGACGATCTGCTGGAAGCGGGAGAGGGCGATCTCGATCGCGGGCAGCAGGTCAGCGGGAGTAAAGGGCTTCACCACGTAGGCGAGCGCGCCAGCCTCGCTCGCGCGCTCCACCAGCTCACGCTGGCTGAACGCCGTCAGCAGCACGACCGGCGCGAGGTGCGTCTTGTTGATGCGCTCTGCCGCGGAGATGCCGTCGAGCTGGGGCATCTTCACGTCCATGACCACGAGGTCAGGGCGGAGCTCCTCAACCAGCTTCACAGCGGTCTCGCCATCGCCGGCCTCGCCGACCACATCAAATCCGTTGTCGCGCAGCGTCTCAACGATGTCGAGACGAATCAGGGACTCATCCTCAGCGACGACAACGCGACGCGGAGTGTTCGGGGCAGTGCTCTGGTCATTCACGGTTCCAGCTTACGACATTCGCCGCCCGGATTCCCTGAAACCGGAGGGAGTCGCACGGCGGGTCGCGGGTCCAGGGGCGTGCTGGCGCGCAGAGCGACACGTCACTGCGCTAGGGTAGTTCTGTTGTTCCACCGCTCCCTCGGGTGCGGCGAGTTCCATCCAGCCGGATTGGCGGAATTGGCAGACGCGGCGCACTCAAAATGCGTTGTCGAAAGACGTGCGGGTTCGAGTCCCGCATCCGGCACCCTGCACTTCACGCACCCTGCTCACTGGCGGGTGCGCGGCGCTCCCATCACTCTGCGGACGAGCCCGGCGCCGGCGCGGCCGGCACGCTGTCCGGGACGCGAGGGGCAGGTTTCGGCGTGGCCACGATGTACCAGGTGGCGATGGGACCGAGCAGCAGGCTCAAGAGAAACCAGTTCCATCGGGATCGGTCCTTCTGCTCCGCGAGCCCGGCATTGATGAGGGCTAGCGTGATCCAGAACAGCCCCATGGGGACGACGTCTTTCATAGGAGCACCCTAGCGCGCACCGCGTCCCGCTACTCGGAGTCGCGCCCCTCGCGCTTCCGCTTCGCGTTGCGCCACAGGGTCACGCCGACCACGACCCCGGCGCCAACGAACACGGCCCAGGAGATCACAGCTCCGAGAATCATCACGCCCCAACCGTAGCAGTGCCCGACCCAGCCAGGCCCGCTTCCCCACCAACCCCGCTATTGCAGCGAGTCTGATCCGGATTAGCGAGCGAACGCGCACCGAACCCACACTAAGTGGCTTGGGGGTCGGGATCGGAACCGGGATCCGGGGGCACCGGCCGCGCTAGCGCGCCTCGTCCGTGCTGTCGCCGCTCCCCGGGGCGCCCCCGATGAAGCCAACGATCGCGCCAAGCGCGAGACCGACCCCGATCCCCATTCCGACCCAGCCCATCGCGATGCCGGCGACGAGCCCGAGCCCACCGCCGACGACCAAGCCGCCCGTCATCCAGGCGATCGAGGCGGCACGGGAGGGTGATCGGTTCTCGCTCATACTTCGAGGGTACGCCGGTGTGACGCTGAGACCGAATCCCCGGCGGGCGAGCGGCCCGTACACCCCCAACATGCCCGGGCACACATGTGCGTGTGACTACGCTGAAGGCAGCGAACGGCACCCGCCCTGCGCTCTGCGCGGAACTCCGAGAGGTGTTCTCCGATCCGATTGGTGGCCGCCTCATGACGACCCCGTCCACACTCCTCGCTCAACCGCTCAGCGCGCTCGGTCCGCTTCGGCCAACACGCTCCTCGCAGGCTGACTTTCCGCCGATCGCTCGCGCGTACATCGAGATCTCCCGCACTGCGAAGGAGCAGGGCCTACTCAGGCGCACTCCGGTCTTTTACGCCTCGGTTGGCGCCGCGCTCCTGGTGGCCCTCGCCGGCGCAATCGCGGGCTCGATCCAGCTCGGGCCCAGCTGGTTCCAGCTCCTCATCGCCGCCGCGCTCGGTATCATCTTCACGCAGATCGCCTTCCTCGCGCACGAGGCAGCGCACCGCCAGATCCTGTCCACCGGCCCGGCGAACGACCGGCTCGCCCGCGTGCTCGCCGGCGTGATCGGCATGAGCTACTCCTGGTGGGACTCGAAGCACTCGCGCCACCACGCGAACCCGAACCGCGTCGGCAAGGATCCCGACATCGAGGTCGACACGATCTCGTTCCTCGAGGAGGACGCGGTCGAGGCACGCGGGCTGCGCCGCGCGATCACGCGCAGGCAGGGGTGGCTCTTCTTTCCGCTACTCACGCTTGAGGGGCTCAACCTCCACCTGCACAGCTTCCGGCACCTGTTCGCGCGCGGCCCGCTGCCCGGCCGGTGGATCGAGCTGAGCATCATCGCCGCGCGCTTCGTCGCGCTCCTCGTTCCGGTGTTCGCGCTGCTGCCGTTCGGCATGGCCTGCGCGTTCCTCGGCGTGCAGTTCGCGGTCTTCGGCGTGTACATGGGCGCCTCGTTCGCGCCGAATCACAAGGGCATGCCGGTGATCGCCAGCTCCGCAAGGCTCGACTTCTTCTCGAAGCAGGTGCGCACGTCGCGCAACATCCGCGGCGGCTGGTGGGCGACGTCGCTCATGGGCGGGCTCAACTATCAGGTCGAGCACCACCTGTTCCCCAGCATGGCCCGCCCGCACCTCGCACGGGCCAGCAAGATCGTGCGCGAGTTCTGCGCGGAGCATCGGGTTCCGTACACGGAGACCTCGCTGCTGCGCTCGTACGCGATCGTGATCGAGTACCTGAACCGTGTCGGCCTGAGCGCGCGCGACCCGTTCGAGTGCCCGGTCTCAGCCCAGTACGGCCGGGCACGTTAGCCGCACCCGCGCAGCTACCCGCCTGCCGGCGCCGCGGTGTTCGCCGCCTCGAGCGCGGTCAGCGCCGCGCCGGCGAAGCGGTGCTCGGGGCGGCCCACTTCGGCGACCCACACGTCGCCGGCGAACAGGTACCACTGCGTGGTGCGCTGGATCGGGCTGTCCACGCTCAGGCCGTAGCTCGTCGCCTCCCCCTCCCTGCCCTTGGTGAAGTCTGACGCGTCGAGCGCGGCGCGCAGCTCCTGCTGTACGCCGGGTTCGAGCACCGCGACAAACAGGTGCGTCAGCGAGTCGCTCCCCGGCACGCCCCACGAGCAGGCGCGCAGCTCGGTCGCCGCGTCGAGCGCCGCGTTCGCCGCGGGCCCCAGCGCCCCCTCTCGCACCACGCGGGCGAGCTGCGCGGTGGTGTCTGCGTCGAGCTCGACGTAGCGCGGTTCGCCGAGCTCGGTGGCCTGCTGCGCGGTGATGAGCGCGCCGCACGCCGGGATCGTCACCGGGGCGGCGAGCGGCGCCTTCGTCGGCTCGGGCGTCGGCTCGGGCGACTCGGTCTCCTCGACAGGCGAACTCGGAGTCGACGTCGCGGAGGCCGACGGCGCGGGCTCCTCCCCCGGCTCGGGCGCGCACGCTGCGAGCCCGAAGGCGCAGCCGAGCGCGAGCGCGAGCCCCGCGGAACGGATGCCCCAGCGGGCCGGACGAGGTCGGGCGGTCGCCTGCGGTGCGCTCATAGCTCCATCATAACCATGAGCGCAACGCCGCAGCCGCGGCCCCGGAGCCGCGGCCCCGGCGCTACGCCTCGCCCTGGCCGAGCGTGTGCTTGCGCGGCCCGGCCTCGGGCAGCTTGCCCGTCGTCTCGCCCATCCGGTGGATGCGCAGCGTGTTGGTGGTGCCGACGATCCCGGGAGGAGATCCCGCGATGATGACGACCTTGTCGCCCACCTCGGCACGCGAGCGCTCAAGCAGCAGCTCGTCGGCCTGCGTGAACATGGCGTCGGTGCTGTCGACGCGCGGCACCTCGTAGCTGCGGGCGCCCCACGTGAGCTCCATGCGGCGGCGCGTGCCGGCGTCGGGCGTGAACCCGATGATCGGGATCGGCTTGCGCAGGCGCGACATGCGCCGCACCGTGTCGCCGGACTCCGTGAACACGCAGATGTAGCGCGCGCCGATGAACTCGGCGACCTCTGACGCTGCGAGCGTGAGCGCGCCGCCCTGGCTGCGCGGCTCGACGCCGAGCGGCTCGATCCGGTCGAGCGCGTGATCCTCGGTGGCCTCGATGATGCGGGCCATTGTGGCGACCGCCTCGACGGGGTACGCGCCGACGCTCGTCTCGCCGGACAGCATCACCGCGTCGGCGCCGTCGAGCACCGCGTTCGCGCAGTCCGACGCTTCGGCGCGGGTGGGGCGGGGGTTCTCGATCATCGATTCGAGCACCTGCGTCGCCACGATGACGGGCTTCGCGTTGCGGCGTGCCAGCGCGATCGCCTCGGTCTGCACGAGGGGCACCTGCTCGAGCGGCAGCTCGACGCCCAGGTCGCCACGGGCGACCATGATGCCGTCGAACGCCTCGACGATCTCCTCGAGGTGCTCGACCGCCTGCGGCTTCTCGATCTTCGCGATCACGGGGAGGCGCACGCCCTCCTCGTCCATGATCTCGTGCACGCGGGTGATGTCCGCCGCGTCGCGCACGAACGAGAGCGCGATGTAGTCGGCGCCGAGCGCGATCGCCCAGCGGAGATCCTGCTCGTCCTTCTCCGACAGCGCTGGCACGTTCACCGCGACGCCTGGGAGGTTGATGCCCTTGTTGTTCGACACCGCGCCGGGGATCTCCACCGTGGTGTACACGGTGTCCTCGGTGACGCGGATCGCGCGGAGTCCCACCTTGCCGTCGTCGACGAGCAGCGGATCGCCCACCTTCACGTCGCCGGGGAGGCCCTTGTGCGTGGTCCCCGAGATCGTGCGGTCGCCGACGATCTCGCGCGTGGTGATCGCGAACTCGTCGCCCACCTCGAGTTCGTACGGCCCACCCTCGAACTTGCCGAGGCGGATCTTCGGGCCCTGCAGGTCGGCGAGCACCGCGATGGGACGTCCCACCTCGATCTCGGCGCGGCGGATGTTGCGGTAGATGCCCTCGTGCACGTTGTACGTGCCGTGCGACATGTTGAGCCGGGCAACGTTGACGCCGGCCCGGATCAGTTCCAACGTGTGGTCGTAGCTAGAGACCGCAGGCCCCCAGGTCGCAACGATCTTGGCGTGGCGCATCAACTCTCCTTGCTTAGCGGGACGACGGTGCGGATTCGACGGGCGTCGCTGCTGCGTCGCCGCGGTCGATCACGTGGAAATACGCTTCGGGATCTGCGGTGTCGCGCAGCACCGAGTCGAGCGGGTTGCTGCGGCCCGGGAGGTACACGGACGACTCGAGGCCGACGTGGCGGCGACGCTGCACGATGATCACGATCAGGCCGACCACGATCGCGAGCAGCGCGGCGAGCACGTTGGTGCGGATCCCGAGGAAGAGCAGACTGGGATCGACGCGCAGCGACTCCGTGAAGGCGCGGCCGATGCCGTACCACACGAGGTACATGCCGAAGAAGGTGCCCCAGCGCGGGCGCCACTTGCGCTCGATCGCGAGCAGCACGATGATGCCGAGGATGTTCCAGAGCGCCTCGTAGAGGAACGTCGGGTGGAAGAGCGTGCCCTCGGGCAGGCCGATCGGGAATGTGGGGTTGGAGGACTCGATCTCAAGGCCCCACGGCAGGGTGGTCGGACCACCGAAGAGCTCGTGGTTGAACCAGTTGCCGAGGCGGCCCACCGCCTGCGCGATGAGGAGACCGGGAACGAGCGCATCGGCGAACGAGGCGAAGCGGATCCCCGTGATGCGCGAGGCGATGAGCACACCGATGCCGCCGCCGAGCAGCGCGCCGAAGATCGCGATGCCGCCGTTCCAGAACGCGAAGATCTCGAGCGGGTTCTTCCCCGCACCGATGTAGTCGCCCCAGTGCGTGACGACGTGGTAGAGGCGCGCGCCGATGATACCGAGCACGAGCGACCACACCAGGAAGTCGAGCGTCGCACCCTTCTCTCCCCCGCGGGCGCTCAGACGGCGAGCCGTCCAGATCCCCGCGATGACGATCCCCGCGATGATGCAGAGCGCGTAGAAGTAGACCCGCAGGGGGCCGATCTGCAGAAACTGCAGGTCAGGGCTCGGGATGCTGAGTGGGAGAATCATTCACTCCTCTTTCGCCCGCGGGCTAGGCCGCCGGAAGCTGCTGATAGTGCTGGTGGTGCTGAGCCGGATCGGCACAGCGGTCGGAATTCATCCTAGCGCGGCGCGGTTCCCGCAGCGATTGCTCGCACGGTTTCGCCGAGCTGCGGCACGCCGCCGTCGCGCAGCGCACGCACGAACGCGGTGCCGACGATCGCGCCGTCCGCGTACTCGAGCGCGCCGGCCACCTGCGCGGCGGTCGAGATCCCGATCCCCACGCAGGCGAGCTCAGCGCCCTGCGCGCGAAGGCGCGCGGTGAGGCCGCGTGCGGCCGCGTCGAGTTCGGCGCGCTCGCCCGTGATCCCCATCGTGGAGACGGTGTAGACGAAGCCGGTGCTCGACTCGGCGACGAGCGTGAGGCGCGCGTCGCTCGAACTGGGCGCGGCGAGGAATACGCGATCGAGGCCGACACGCTCCGAGATCGCGATCCACTCGGCCGCCGCGTCCGGCGTGATGTCCGGGGTGATGAGGCCGGCGCCGCCGGCAGCCGCGAGGTCGGTGGCGAAGCGCTCGACCCCGTACTGCAGCACGGGGTTCCAGTACGTCATCACGAGCACGGGAACGTCGACCGCTTCGCGCACCCGGCGCACCGCCTCGAAGACGTGCGCGACGCGGAACCCGCCGGCGAGCGCGGTCTGGGTGGCCTCCTGGATGACGAGGCCGTCCATCACGGGGTCCGAGTACGGGAGGCCGAGCTCGAGCACGTCGGCGCCTGAGTTCGCCATCTCGATCGCTGCGGCGACGCTCGTGTCGAGGTCGGGGAAGCCGACCGGCAGGTAGCCGATCAGCGCGCCTGCTCGCTCCGCCTTCGCCGCGCGAATCGCGCGCTCGACCTGAGACTCGGTCCCGCTCATCCCTCTGCTCCCGCTGCGCCGTCGAGCAGGCCGAAGTACCGGCCAGCCGTTGCCATGTCCTTGTCGCCGCGACCGGAGAGGCTCACCATCACGATCTGCTCTGGGCCGAGATCCCGCGCGATGCGCAGCGCCCCAGCGAGCGCGTGCGCCGACTCGATCGCCGGGATGATGCCCTCGGTCTGGCTGAGCAGGCGGAGTGCCTGCATCGCCTCGTCGTCGGTCGCGGGAATGTAGCTCACGCGGCCGATGTCGGACAGCCAGGCGTGTTCCGGTCCGACCCCCGGGTAGTCGAGGCCGGCCGAGATGGAGTGCGACTCGATAGTCTGCCCGTCCGTGTCCTGCAGCACGTAGGTCTTCGCGCCGTGCAGGATCCCCGGGCGGCCGCGCTCGATCGACGCGGCGTGACGCTCGGTGTCCACGCCGTCGCCTGCGGCCTCGACGCCGTAGATCGCAACGTCGGCGTCATCGAGGTACGCGTCGAACATGCCGATCGCGTTCGAGCCGCCGCCCACGCAGGCGACGACCGCGTCGGGCAGGCGCCCCTCGCGCTCCAGGAGCTGGGCGCGCGCCTCCTCCGAGATGATCTTCTGGAAGTCGCGCACCATCGCGGGGAACGGGTGCGGGCCCGCGGCCGTTCCGAAGATGTAGTTCGTGCGATCCACCGTTGCCACCCAGTCGCGGTACGCCTCGTTGATCGCGTCCTTCAGCGTGCGGGATCCGGTCGTGACCGGGATCACCTCGGCGCCGAGCAGCCGCATGCGTGCCACGTTGAGCGCCTGCCGCTCCGTGTCGACCTCGCCCATGTAGACCGTGCACTCCAGGCCGAAGAGCGCGGCGGCGGTCGCGGTCGCGACGCCGTGCTGGCCAGCGCCGGTCTCCGCGATCACGCGCTGCTTGCCGAGGCGCTTCGTGAGCAGCGCCTGACCGAGCACGTTGTTGATCTTGTGCGAGCCCGTGTGGTTCAGGTCCTCGCGCTTCAGAAAGATCCGCGCGCCCCCGGCGTGCGCGGCGAACCGCGGCACCTCGGTGATCGGCGAGGGCCGACCGGCGTAGCTCTGGAGCAGCTCGACAAGCTCGGCGCGGAAGGCCGGATCAGCCTGCGCGTCGACGTACGCCTCCGTCAGCTCGTCGATCGCCGCGATGAGCGACTCGGGCATGAAGCGTCCGCCGAACTTGCCGAAGAACGGGCCGTGCTGCTCGCGCAGGCTCGTCACGGAGTCCGGCTCGGCCCCGGCTGGCGTCGTCGCGGCTGCGGGGTGATCTGTCATGGTTTTCCTCGGTGTCAGACGCTGAGGTAGGACTGCAGCGTCGCGACGGGATCGTTGGTCACAAGCGCCTCGCCGACGAGCACGACGTCGGCGCCGGCCTCGCGGTAGTGCGCAACGTCGGCGACGTTGAGCACGGCGGACTCGGCAACGCGAATCACGCCGGCGGGGATCTGATCGGCCACGCGGCCGAAGAGCTCGCGGTCGAGTTCGAAGGTCCGCAGGTCACGCGCGTTCACGCCGATCAGCTGGGCGCCGAGGTCAACCGCGCGCGCCACCTCGTCGGCCGAGTGCGCCTCAACGAGCGGGGTCATCCCCAGCTCGCGGATCATCGCGTGCAGCGAGACGAGGCGGTCCTGCGGCAGCGCAGCGACGATGAGCAGCACGAGGTCGGCGCCGGCGGCGCGCGCCTCAAGCACCTGGTACTCGTCGCCGATGAAGTCTTTGCGGAGCACCGGGATGCTCACGGCCTTGCGCACGGCCTCGAGGTCGGCGAGCGAGCCCTTGAACTTGCGCTCCTCGGTCAGCACGCTCACGGCGCTCGCGCCGCCCGACTCGTACTGGGCGGCGAGCGTCTGCGGCTCGGCGATCTCCGCGAGGTCCCCGCGCGATGGGCTCGCGCGCTTCACCTCCGCGATCACCTTGATGTGGTCGGCCGGCGCGAGCGCGGCGAGCGCGTCGAGCGCGGGGGCACGACTAAGAGCTTCGGCCTCCACCTGTGCGGAAGACCGAAGCTCTCTGCGCGCCCGCGCGTCCTCGAGGGACCCCGCGAGCAGTTGGTCGAGCACGCTAGTCGTGCGTCTTGGGGGCGAACTTCGGGCCGTTGACGCCGTAGCCAGCCTTCGACATGACCCAACCGAGGATCGCGCCGAGGAGGACAACGCCCGCGCACACCCACACCATGGTCGACATGTGCAGGAAGAAGAAGACGGTGCCGGCTGCGATGCCAAGCAGCATCACCACGACCGCCGTCCATGCGGCGGGCGAATCACCGTGACCGGGGTCTCCGTGCTGGGTACTCATGAATCTCCTCTGAACGGGTGTGAACAGTTTAAGCCTAGCGGATATCCGCGGTGGGGTCGTCGCCGTCGCTCAGCGCGTCCCAGTCCGAAATGCGATCAGGGGCGCCGCCCTGGCGCTTTGTCGCCGGTCCGGAGTCATATTTCCGCCCACCGGTGACCCAGCGCCCGCCCGTGATCGCGACGAGCAGCCCGAGCAGCACGGCGAGGATGCCGGCCGCGAGGCTCACCCACGCCCACACCGAGACCTGGCTCCACACCACCATGGTGGTGCTGGCGCCGCCGGCGATGCCGGTGATCTCGGTGATACGACCGGAGATCGCGGCGAGCGGCGCCTGCGTGACGCCGACCGTGAGCGCCGCGAGCCCTGCGCCGAGCAGCGCGACGAGCACCCCGAGCACGCGGCGGAACACGGGGCCGGCGATCGTGAGCGCGAGCGCCGCGGCCACGATCGCGATCGCGACCGGCGAGAGCGCGGGGTTCAGCGCGTGGCCCGTGACCTTCTCGATGTCGTGCGTGCCGTCGAGCATGAACGACACCCAGGTCTGGGCGCCGGCGAGGAGGCCGGCGCCACCCACGATCGCGATCCCGCTCAGTGACAGCAGCTTCGGGCTCATCGTGCGGACTCCTTCAGTTCGTGCAGCGTGTTGGCGATCGCGATCGCGCGCAGGGGCGCCGCGGCCTTGCTGCGGCACTCGGCGTCTTCGGACTCGGGCACCGAGTCCGCGACGATCCCGGCGCCGGCCTGCACCATCGCGATGCCGTCCTTGATCGTTGCGGTGCGGATCGCGATCGCGAGGTCCGCCGCGCCGCCGAGGCCGAAGTAGCCGACCACGCCGCCGTACACGCCGCGCTGCACGGGTTCCAGCGCGTCGATAATCTCGAGCGCGCGCGGCTTCGGCGCGCCGGAGAGCGTGCCTGCTGGGAACGTCGCCTGGAACACGTCGATGGGGCTCTGCCCCTCGCGCACCTTGCCCTCCACCGTCGAGACGATGTGCATGATGTGGCTGAAGCGCTCAATGCGCATGAACTCGGTCACCTCGACCGAGGCCGGCTCACAGGCGCGCAGCAGATCGTTCCGCGCGAGGTCGACGAGCATGAGGTGCTCGGCGCGCTCCTTCTCGTCGGCGAGGAGATCGCGCTCGTGCTGCTGATCCTCCTCGACGGAGGCGCCGCGCGGCCGCGATCCCGCGATCGGGTGGGTCATCACGTGACCGCTCTCCTGCACGGTGACGAGCGCCTCGGGGCTCGAGCCCACGACGGCGAACGGCGTACCCTCAGTGTCCTCGAGCTGCAGCAGGTAGAGGTACGGGCTCGGGTTCAGGTGGCGGAGCACGCGGTACACATCGAGCGGATCCGCGGTGCACTCCTGATCGAAGCGCTGCGACGGCACCACCTGGAAGATGTCGCCGTCCACGATGTGGCGCTGTGCGACCTCAACGGCGCGGAGGAACTCGGGCGTGCTCGTCAGACGGCGCGGGGCCGGCTGCGCGTCGCGATCGAAGGTGCCGAGCGGCGATCCGACGGGGCGCGCGAGCGCCGCCTGCAGCGCGTCGAGGCGCGCCTGCGCGTCGGCCCACTGGGCGTCGGCATCAGCTGCTGGGGATCCTGGCGCTGCGGATTCTGGCTCAAGCGCTCCGTCGTTCAGCACGTTGGCGAGGAGCACGACGCTCCCCTCGCGGTGATCGATCACCACGAGCTCGGAGACGAAGCTCAGCCCCTGCGTCGGTAGCCCGGGACCCTCGCTCGGGCCGTGCTCGAGCTTCTCAAACTGGCGGACGGTCTCCCAGCCGAGGTAGCCGACGAAGCCGCTCGCGAGCGGTGGGAGGCCGGGCACTTGAGGGGCGCGCCAGCGCTCGTACGTCGCGCGGAGCGCTTCGACCGGGGCGAGCCCGGCGACGCCGCCAGGGAGCAGCCGCTCCTGCGTGACGGATCCGCCCGGTGCTGGCGCCCAGTGCGCTTTGCCGTCGCGCTCGCCGAGCACGCCGAAGCTGCCGGCACCGACGAAGCTGAACCGGGTCCACACCCCGCCCTGCTCGGCGGATTCGAGGAGGAACGTGCCGGGCCGCGAGTCAGCCACCTTGCGGTAGATGCTCACCGGGGTGTCGGCGTCCGCGAACACCTCCCGGCAGACGGGGATCACGGCGTGGGTGGATCGCGCGGCGTCGAACGCTGCGCGCGTGGTCGTCAGGGTCACCCGCCCAGCCTATCGCGCGGCGCTGTACGCCCGCGCCCGGGCGCACCAGCACCCGCCCCCACCAGCCCCCGCGCCACCAAGCCCCCGCGCCCACCAGCCCCGGGCCACCAGCCCGGGCACTAAGTTGAACTCTGCACCACAATCCGGGGGCCGTTCTGCCCATACCCCTCACTTAGTGAGAGTGTGCACCGGTCAGCGACCCCACCGCTCCCCGCCAGCACCGGAACCACACAGAGGTCGCACCCCGGGGACACAGGAACCGCGCCCGCCGCAGCTTTGGTGCGAGTGTGATCCGGAATCTGGGAAGGTATCCGGTCCAAACCCCAACTAAATGAGAGTGTGCACCGCAAGCCGACCCGCACCGCAAGCCGACCCGCACCGCAAGCCGACCCGCACCGCAAGCCGACCCGCACCGCAAGCCGACCCGCACCGCAAGCCGCACCGCACCCCGCCCCGCCAGCTACTCCCCCGCAGCCGCCTCACCGACGAGCGCCGGGATCTCGCGGCCCGTGAAGCAGCTGCGGGTCCCCGTGTGGCAGGCCGCGCCGATCTGCTCGACGCGCACCAGCAGGGTGTCGCCGTCGCAGTCGAGCGCGACGCTCCGCACGTACTGGCGGTGCCCGGACGTGTCGCCCTTCCGCCAGTACTCCTGGCGCGACCGCGACCAGAACGTCACCCGGCCCGTCGTGAGCGTGCGGCGCAGCGCCTCGTGGTCCATCCACGCGAGCATGAGCACCTCGCCGGAGGCGTCGTCCTGGATGATGGCGGGCAGGAGCCCGTCGGCCCCGAACGTCACGCTGTCGGGCACTGCATCGGTGGGGGTCACTCGCCGCTCCTCGCACGTGCGCCGGCGCCGGGCAGACGCACCGTGTGGCCGGCCTCGGCCAGCGCGCCCTTCACCTCGCCGATCGTGAACTTGTTGTAGTGGAACACCGACGCGGCGAGCACCGCGTCCGCTCCAGCCTCCACCGCCGGCGCGAAGTGCGCAAGCTCCCCGGCCCCGCCGGACGCGATCACGGGCACATCCGCGATCTCGCGCACCAGTCGCGTGAGCTCCAGGTCGAAACCGTCCTGCGTGCCGTCGGCGTCCATGGAGTTGACGAGCAGCTCGCCTGCGCCTCGCTCCACCGCCTCGCGGCACCACGCCAGCGCGTCGAGATCGGTCTCGCGCTTGCCGCCGTGCGTGGTCACCACGAACCCGGACGGGGTGCGATCGCTGCGCCGCACGTCGAGCGAGAGCACGAGCACCTGCGCGCCGAAGCGGTCGGCGATCTCGCCGATCACCTCGGGCCGCGCGATCGCCCCGCTGTTGATGCCCACCTTGTCCGCGCCGACGCCAAGCAGCCGCGCGACATCCTCGGCGCTGCGCACGCCGCCGCCCACCGTCAGCGGGATGAACACCTGCTCGGCGGTGCGCTGCACCACGTCGTAGGTGGTGGAGCGGTCGTCGACGGTCGCCGTGACGTCGAGGAAGGTCAGCTCGTCGGCCCCCTGCTCGGCGTACTTCGCGGCGAGCTCGACGGGGTCCCCAGCGTCGCGGAGATTCAGAAAGTTCACGCCCTTCACGACGCGGCCGGCGGCGACGTCGAGGCACGGGATCACGCGCGTTGCAACAGTCATCAGCAGCCCTCTCGTTAGAGGCGCGCGGCGTGGATCGGCGTGACCAGGATCGCGCGCGCGCCGAGGTCGTAGAGCTCGTCCATGATCGTGTTCGCCTCGTCGGCGCGCACCATGACGCGCACGGCCACCCACGCCTCGTCCTTCAGCGGCGACACCGTCGGCGACTCCATGCCACCGGCCACCTGCGAGGCGGCCTCGAGCTGCGCGGCCGGCAGGTCGTAGTCCATGAGCACGTACTTGCGCGCGACGAGCACGCCGCGCAGGCGGCGCAGCAGCCGCTCGATGCCTGGGTGCTCGTTCGGCCCACCGATGAGCACGGCGGTCGACTCGAGAATCACGGGGCCGAAGATCTCGAGCCCGGCGGCGCGAAGCGTCGCACCGGTCGACACGACGTCGGCGACCGCGTCGGCAACGCCGAGCTGCACCGCCGATTCGACGGCGCCGTCGAGCTTCACGAGCACCGACTCGACGCCGCGCGCGCGCAGGAAGTCGTCGACGAGCTTCGGGTAGCTGGTGGCGATCCGCTTGCCAGCGAGGTGCGAGAGTTCTGCGAAACCGCCACCAGCCGGGGCCGCGAAGCGGAACGTCGAGTCGGCGAACTCGAGCGTCTCCACCTCGGTGGCCGTCGAGCCCGAGTCGAGCAGCAGGTCGCGCCCGGTGATGCCGACGTCGAGCGCCCCGGATCCCACATAGGTGGCGATGTCGCGCGGGCGGAGGTAGAAGAACTCGACGTCGTTGCGGGTGTCCGCGTGGACGAGCTTGCGGCTGTCACGACGCCCGGAGTAGCCGGCCTCGGCGAGCATTTCGGCGGCGATCTCGGAGAGCGATCCCTTGTTCGGGACGGCGATGCGAAGCATGGTGGAGGGGTTCCTTCCGTGGTGGCAGCCGAATCTGCAGCGTGCCGGGTGAGGGTGAGGTCAGCGGCAAGCGTCGGCGCCGGGAAGGGCACCGACGCTAGAGATGCGTGTACACGTCCTCAAGGCTCAGTCCCTTGGCGAGCATGAGCACCTGCAGGTGGTAGAGCAGCTGGCTGATCTCCTCAGCGCACGCCTCGTCGGACTCGTGCTCGGCGGCCATCCAGACCTCGGCGGCCTCCTCAACGATCTTCTTCCCGATCGAGTGGATGCCGGCATCGAGGCGCGCGACCGTGTCGCTCCCCTCAGGCCGGGCCGCGGCCTTCTCGGAGAGCTCAGCGAAGAGCGAGTCGAAGGATTTCACGGTTCTACACTACCGGGTTTCGCGGGCGACGACGGCCACGGGGCCAACAGCAGCTCGGGATCCTGGCGCGGTGGGCACCCGGATCACGGCGCGCACGCGCGAATGCTGCGCCGGGTGAGCAGCGCCGCGCAGGCCACCGCACCGCAGGCGATGAGCACGCCGGGGAGGAGCCAGGCGGTCTCCCCCGCGAGCGCCGACGCCGCCGCGCGACTCAGCACCGAGGTTGGCACCCACTCGAACACGCGCGCGAGCCACGGGGCGAGGATGTCGAGCGGGAGAACGCCGCCGGTGAGCAGCACCACCGCGGGGACCACGATGCCGAGCGCCATGGCCCGCGCGGTGCGCGTCACGCGGGCGGCGACGATGGCGGCGAGCAGCGCCCCGAGGGCGGCGCAGGCCACCGCGGCGGTGAGCAGCATCCCGAGGGCGACGGCGAGCGCCGTGAGGCGCGGATCGATCCCGAGCTGGTGGTGCGCGACGCTGCGCGGGATCGCGACCGCGCCTGGCACGGCGGCGGCTGCGGCGAGCGCGACGCCGATCACCACGGCGAGTGGCCGGATCGCGTCGTGCAGCTGCGCGCGCAGCAGGGCGCCGGGCCCCACCGGCGTGGTGGCGAGGAGGCGCAGCACCCCGCGCTCGCGCGCGTCGACCACGGGCACCGCGACGGCGCCGAACGGGAGCATGATGAGCACGACGGCAAGGGTGAGCGGGAGCCCGGCGCGCATGACGAGCCCCGCCGCCCCGAGCAGCACGTCCGAGAGCGCGAGCAGCACAATGCTGGCGATGGGGATCCCACCTGCGGCGAGCGCGCGCAGCGGGGCGCGCCGCCGTTCGGCGCGCACGGCCTCGCGGAGATTCACGGTTCCCCGTTCACCGCGCGCAGGTACACGTCCTCGAGCGTCGCCTCCCGCACAGCGATCCCCGAGGCGTGGAGCCCGCGGGTGAAGGTGATGCGCCGCAGCAGCTGATCGGGATCGGCGCTGCGCACGCTGACCCGTACGCTGCCCGCGAGTGGCGGCGCCTCCTGATAGCGATCCCCCACGGCCGTGGTGAGGAGCTCGCGGGGCGTGTCCGCGGGGATCGAGAACGACAGTTCGGCGCCCTCCGTGTTCGTGCGTGCCAGCTCGGCTGGCGCCCCCTGCGCGATGATGCTGCCGTCGACGAGGATCAGCACCTGGTCGCACAGCGACTGCGCGTCGTCGAGGTGGTGGGTGGTGAGCAGCACGGTGGTGCCTCCCGCGCGGATGTCGCGGATCAGCTCGGCGATCCTGAGCCGGCTCGCTGGGTCGAGGCCGGCGGCTGGCTCGTCGAGGATCACGACGCGCGGCCGGCCGATCAGCGCGATCGCGATGAGGAGCCGCCGCGTCTCGCCCCCGGAGAGCCGGCGCACCTGGGTGCCGCGGCACTCGTCGAGCTGCACGCGCGCGCGAAGCTCGGCGAGTTCCGCCGGCCGCTCGTGGAACGACGCGAAGAGCGCGAGCGTCTCATCGACGGTGAGGATCGGGAACAGCGCCGCCTGCTGCGGCTGCACACCGACCGCCGCGGTGATGGTGGCGCGCTCGCGCGCCGGGTCGACGCCGAGCACCCGCACGCTCCCGCTGCTCGGCGCGGTGAGCCCGGCGAGCAGGTCGACGGTGGTGCTCTTCCCCGCCCCGTTCGGGCCGAGGAGCCCAACGATCTCCCCGGGGTGCACGCTGAGGGAGATCCCGCGCAGGATCTCGGTGTCCGCGAAGCGCTGATGCACGTCGACGGCCTCGATGATCGGTGCCGCCTGCGCGCTCACTTTCGGCCCCCGGATGGCGGGGCGTCTGCGGCGTCGGGGGTGAATATCTCCTCGATCGTCCGGCCGAACACCCGCGAGATCCCAAACGCGAGCGGCAGCGAAGGATCGTATTTCCCGGTCTCGAGCGCGTTGATGGTCTGGCGGGAGACGCCGAGCGCCTCGGCGAGCTGCACCTGCGACCACCCGGCCGCGGTGCGGAGTGCGCGCACGTCGTTTCTCATGTGGCTGCCCGGTACGAGATCACCATGGCCGCGCCGCCCCAACTCGTCATACCGATCACGAAGACCCCCCAGAGCGCGAACGGGATCGGGCCGATCACGGTCTCGACCATGCCGAGCACCACCGCCGCGAGCATCGCCGCGACAAAGCCCACCGCGGCAGCGGACATCATTCGGGGCTTCATGAACTCGTCAAGGCCGCGCACGAAGCCGAGCGTGGCGAGCAGCATCCACAGCACGGGCAGGATCGGCAGGAGGCCCAGCACGACGCCGAGCGGGGTGCCGGGGTC
Organism: Leucobacter chromiireducens; assembly: GCF_003917135.1. Taxonomy (GTDB): domain Bacteria; phylum Actinomycetota; class Actinomycetes; order Actinomycetales; family Microbacteriaceae; genus Leucobacter; species Leucobacter chromiireducens_A. The sequence continues at coordinate 81,370 of NZ_RPDI01000002.1, read as the reverse complement.
GGCGATGCCGCCACCACCGAGGAAGAGCGCGAGGTACAGCACGGCCGCGATCCCGATCTGCCAGGCGAAGCGCCGCACGTTGTTCCGCTCGCGCGTGGTCATTTCGCTCATGTGTGTGCCTCCTCGGCTCGGGGGTGGGTGTGGCTCGCCGCCCAGCTGAAGCGGCGGGCGGCGGCGACGCCGCAGCCGAGGCCAGCGAGCAGCATGAGCGCCCAGTACACGGGGACGGGCAGGAGCGGCGGCATGCCGGCGAGGTCCGCGGCGAGCGACTCAACGAGCCAGCCGCCAGGGAGGATCCCGCTCGCGATGCGGACCGGCTCCGGCAGCAGCGCGACGGGGAGCACGGAGCCGGCGCTCATGACGAGCGCGAAGCACACCCCGGTCATGAGGGCCTGGCTCGCCTCCGGCTGGGCGGCGCGGGACGCGAAGAGTGCGGCGAGGCCGAACAGCAGCACGAGCGCGCACAGCACGGTGATGAGCAGTCGCGGCAGCGCCGCAGCCTCGATGGTCTGGCGCGCGAAGGCGATCGCGATCACGCCGCACACGCTGACGAGCACGAGTCCCAGCCGATTCGGCACACGGGACAGCAGGAAGAGGCCGCGCGGCAGCGGCGTCGTGCCGAGCAGCTGCAGTGTCCCCCGGCCGCGCGCGGCGACGAGCGGCACGGTGGTGCCGAGCAGCGCGATCGAGGCGAGCGCTGCGACCAGGATCGTGCCGAGGTTGAGGCGCAGGAAGTCGGGCATCGGGAGGTCATCGCGCCCGACCACGTCGATCTCGCCCGCGGGAACCCCGGCCGTGCGGAGGGCACGCCACACGGGGTCCCAGCCGACGCGCGGCTCGGTCACGGCAACGAGGATGTGCTCGCCGGCTGCGCCGCCAGAGACGCGCGTGTTGGGGGCGGCGTCCGCCTGATTGACCCGCAGCTCGGCAGCGTCGAGCGCGGCGTCGATGCGGGCGGCGGCTGGGCCGCCGAGCCCGGTCGTGTCGACCCGCGGCGCGGCTCCCGCGACGGAGAAGGCCAGCCACATGCAGCTGTGCAGGATGACGAGCACGAGCGCCATCGTGAGCATCGACAGGCTGACCAGGCGGTCCCGGCGCAGATCGCGCGCGTCGGCGCGGACGAGCGCACGGAACGCGCCGGCGCGGGTGCGTGGCTGCATCACTCCTCCAGACGTCAAGTTTCCTTGACATCGAGGGAATCACGGCGCGGGTCGAATGTCAAGGTGACTTGACATAGGTGGGGTGGCCCAGCTGGCGGCTAGTGCGTGTGGGCAGCCGCCGCGGCGCGGAGCGCTGCGATCCGGTCCTCCGGCACGCCGCCGTAGACCGCCGAGCCCGCGACGAAGGTGTCGGCGCCGGCCTCGGCAGCGATCCCGATCGTGTCCACCGTGATGCCACCGTCGACCTGCAGCCAGAGGTCGAGCCCCAGCTTCGCCTTCGCCTCGGCGAAGCGGCGCAGCTTCGGCATCATGTCGGGCATGAACGACTGGCCGCCGAAGCCGGGCTCCACCGTCATCACGAGCACCTGGTCAAACTCGGGCAGCAGCTCGAGGTACGGCTCGGGATCGGTGCCGGGCTTCAGCGCAATGCCGGCGCGCGCGCCGATCTCTCGGATGCGGCGCGCGAGCGCGACGGGGTCCGCCGCGGCCTCGGCGTGGAAGGTGACCGAGTATGCGCCGAGCTCGGCGTAGCCGGGGGCCCAGCGGTCGGCGTCGGCGATCATGAGGTGCACGTCGAGCGGCACGGGCGACACGGCTTGGATGCGTTCGACGATCGGCGGGCCCATCGTGAGGTTGGGCACGAAGTGGTTGTCCATCACGTCGACGTGCACGAGGTCAGCCGAGCCGATGGCCTCGAGCTCAGCCTGCAGATTGACGAAGTCGGCGGACAGAATGCTGGGGTTAATGCGCTGCGCGGTCACGACACCAGTCTACGCGTGTCGACGCGGGCGGCGGCCGGTCCGCCCGTCCGCCCGCGCTGAAATCGCGCGCATCTTTCGAAGCCGAAGCGATTACCGTTGAGATCCGCGCGTTCTCGAAAGATGCGCGCGATCTCAGCGCGCGATCTCAGCGCGCCGCCTACGCCTCGCGGCGGAACAGCGCGACGAACATCGCGTCGGTGCCGTGCCGGTGCGGCCACAGCTGCGCGCTCAGCTCGTCGCCCGCGATGTCGAGTTCGCCGCGCGCCACCTCACGCAGCACGGCGCGCGCGTCGAGCTGCGTGAGGCCTGGCGTGCGGCGCAGCAGCCGCGAGACAGCGATGCGCGTCTCGGCGAGGTGCGGCGAGCACGTCACGTACGCGAGCAGCCCGCCCGGTGCGAGGTGCGCGACCGCGGCGTCGAGCAGTTCGGACTGCAGCGCGGTGAGCACGGGCAGGTCGGAGGGCTGCTTCCGCCAGCGCGCCTCGGGCCGCCGACGCAGCGCGCCGAGCCCGGTGCACGGCGCATCGACCAGGATCCGGTCGAACGTCTCGCCCCCGTACGCGTCGTCGTCGCGCCCGTCGTGCGACACGACCTCCACCGTCTCCGACACCGCCGCAACGGAGCGCCGCACCAGCTCGGCGCGGTGCTCCGACACCTCGTTCGCGCGCACACTCGCGCCACCGACGCGGGCCTCGGCACCGAGCACCGCAGTCTTGCCGCCCGGGCCGGCGCACAGGTCGAGCCAGCGCTCCCCCGCACGCACCGGCGCGACGCGCGTCAGCGCGAGTGCGGCGAGCTGAGACCCCTGATCCTGCACCCGCAGCTCGCCCTCAGGCAAGCCGGCGTCAGCGATCGCGCGCCCGGGATCCCCGCCAGCGAGCTCGATGCCGAGCGGCGACGGCCCAGCGACCGCGAGCACGGGGTGCGGCTCGGACGCGTGCTCGTCAGCGACCAGCTGATCGGGATCAATGCCGGCGCCCGGCAGCAGTGCGAGGCTGACGCGCGGGGCGTCGTTGTCCGCCGCGAGCAGCGCGCCGAGTTCGTCCTCGCGACCCTCGGCGCGAAGCGCATCGCGGAGCGCGCGCAGCACCCAGGCCGGGTGCGAGTGGGTCACGGCGAGCGCGTCGTCGGCGGACGGGGCGCTCGCCTCGATCTCGGCGTCCCACTCCTCGTTCGACCCGCGGCCGACGGCGCGAAGCACGCCGTTCACGAATCCGGCCGCGTTCGCGTTCGCCACGCGGCGCTGCAGCTCCACGCTCTCGTTGACCGCGGCGTGCGCCGCCGTGCGCATCCCGAGCAGCTGGTGCACACCGAGGCGCAGCACGTTGCGCGTGCGCGAATCGACGTCGTCGATCGCACGCCCCGACGCGATCTCGATGATGCGGTCGTAGCGGCCGCGCCAGCGGAGCGCCCCGGCGACAAGCTCGGTCGCGAGGCCAGCGTCGCGGGAGTCGAGCCCGGCTTCGCGCACGCGCGCGGGCAGGGCGAGGTTCGCGTACGCCTCGCGTTCATCGACGTCGCGGAGCACGTCGTACGCCACGAGGCGCGCGGCAGAGATGTGCGCGCGCGGCTGGCGCTGATCCCGATCCCGCGGTCCGCGCTGGCCGCGGGAGTTCTGGCCGCGCTGACCGCCCTGGCCGCGCGAGTTCTGGCCGCCCCCCGCCCGGCTCACGCGAGCACCGCCGATCCCTCGCGGCCACGCAACCAGGCCGCGGCGTCCATCGCTGGCTTCCCAGCGGGCTGGACGCGACGCACCTCGAGCGCGCCGAGCGCGCCGTCCGCGCCGGCACCGGTGGTGAGCACGACGGTGCCCGCGACGAAATCGACGGCGCCCGGCGCCGCGCCGGGTGCGAGGCCGGCGGCGGCCGCGAGCTCGAGCAGTTTGATTGACTGACCATCGTGCAGCGCGAACGCGCCGGGCTCCGGCGTGACACCCGCCCAGTGCGCAAGCACCTCGGCGGCCGGCCGGGTGAGGTCGAGCCTCCCGTCCTCACGCGTGAGCTTGTGCGCGTACGTCGCCTCCCCGGTCTGCGGCTCGCCGGCTGCGGGCTGCGCGGCAAGGAGATCCACCGCGTCGCGGACCGCTGATGTGCCGAAGTCGGCCAGCTCGGTGAGCGCGGCGCCAGCAGAGGTGCCCGGCGGGAACTCGCGCGCGTCGCGTGCAAGCACGTCGCCGGCATCGAGCGCAGCGACCAGGCGGAACACCGTGACCCCGAGGGTCTGCTCCCCCGCCTCGAGGGCGCGCTGCACGGGCGCAGCTCCGCGCCAGCGTGGCAGCTCGGAGAAGTGCAGGTTGATCCAGCCGTGCGTCGGCAGGCTGAGCAGCGGCTCGCGCACCAGGCCGCCGTAGGCCACGATCACGCCCAGCTCGGGGTCGAGTTCCGCGACCCAGGCGGTCGCGACGTCGTCCAGCCGGTTTGCGCGGAGCACCGGGATCCCGAGCTCCTCTGCGGCGACCGCAACCGGCGAGGGCGTGAGCACGCGCTTGCGGCCGAGCGGCGCGTCCTCGCGGGTGATGACACCAGCGACCTCGTGGCCAGCTTCGACCAGCGCCAGGAGGCTGGGGACGGCGAACTCGGGGGTTCCGGCGAAGACAATGCGCATCCGCCTATTCTCGCACCTTCGCGGGGCGAGCATCAGCCGAACGCCCGCGCCGGCTCGCGGCGTTCAGATGGTGCTACACTCGCCCCATGCACATCGTGATTCAGTGGTGGGCCGCCTAGGGCGGTCACTCTTCACGCATCTGCATGCACACGACACCGCCTCTCGGAGGCGGTGTTTTTTTGTCTCACGAGCGGCGCAACGACGCAAAGGATCCCTCCCATGACACAGACCACGTCTTCCCCCTACCGCGCCGACGAGGCCGGCTTCTTCGGTGAGTTCGGCGGCGCCCCGCTGCCCCCGTTCCTGGTGGAGCCCATCGCCGAGGTGGCGCGCGCGTACGCCGAAGCGAGCGCGGATCCCGCGTTCCAGCAGGAGTACCAGGCGTTGCTCTCGAAGTATGTTGGCCGCCCGTCGCTGCTGTACTTCGCCGAGAACCTCACCCGCGAGCTCGGGGGCGCGAAGGTGTACCTGAAACGCGAGGACCTGAACCACACGGGCGCGCACAAGATCAACCACTGCCTCGGCGAAGCGCTGCTCGCGAAGCGCATGGGCAAGACGAAGCTGATCGCGGAGACGGGGGCCGGCCAGCACGGCGTGGCGCTCGCCACCGCCGCCGCGCTCGTTGGGCTCGAGTGCGAGATCCACATGGGCGCCATCGACGTTGCGAAGCAGCACCCCAATGTGGTGCGCATGGAGCTGCTCGGCGCGAAGGTCGTGTCGGTCGAGGCGGGCGGAAAGACCCTCAAGGAGGCCGTCGACTCGGCGTTCGCCGTCTACGCGGCGCAGCCAGAGGACTACTTCTTCGCCATCGGCTCGGTGGTCGGGCCGCACCCGTACCCGTCGATGGTGCGCGACTTCCAGTCGGTCGTTGGGCGCGAAGCTCGGGCCCAGGTGCTCGACGCGGAGGGCAAGCTCCCCGACGTGCTCGTCGCCGCGGTGGGTGGCGGATCCAACGCGATGGGACTGTTCGATGCTTTCCTGGAGGACGAGTCCGTGCGCATCATCGGGGTGGAGCCGGCCGGCGAGGGCCTCGATGGGGATCGCCACGCGGCGACCATGACGCTCGGCACGCCCGGCATGCTGCACGGCATGCACACGAAGGTGCTGCAGGACGCGAACGGTGAGCCCTCCCCCGTGCACTCGATCGCATCCGGGATCGACTACCCGGGCGTGGGCCCGCAGCACGCACACCTCGAGAAGCTCGGCCGCGCGGAGTACGTGACCGCGACGGACGCGGAGACGCTCGCCGCGTTCCAGCTACTCACCCGCACCGAGGGGATCATCCCTGCGCTCGAGTCGGCGCACGCCATCGCGCACGCGATCAAGCTGGCGCCGACGCTGCCCGCCGACGCGGTGATCATCGCGAACCTGTCGGGGCGCGGCGACAAGGACGTGGACTTCGTCGCGGAGCGCCTGCGCGGGGCGTGATCCCGCACCCGCATCCTCCTCCCCCTCCCACTCCTCCCCCCCCTCCCCCTCTCGCACGGAGAAATCCAGAATCTCGGGGGCTTTCGCGAGAAAGGCTCCGAGATTCTGGATTTCTCCGAGGGATTGGGGGGTGGGGGCGCGGGCGCGCTCAGCGCTCCGCGCGCGTCACCGGAATCGCGCCGGTGACGCTCAGCTCGTCCTCCCAGCAGCTGATACCGGAAACGTCCGGCAGGCGGTCGCGCGTGAACACGGGGTCCAGCCCGGCGCGCCGCTGCGCTGAGTAGTCCCGCATGAGGCGGAACACGAGCCCGGACAGCAGCGCGATCGCGATCAGGTTGACGAGCGCCATGAGCCCCATGATCGCGTCGGCGGTATTCCAAATGAGGTCGGCCGAGGCCACAGCTCCAACAAAGATCGCGAGGACCGCGAGCACGCGGTACCCGAAGAGCACCCGCGGCCGCATGGAGATGAACTCGATGTTTGATTCGCCGTAGTAGTAGTTGCCGAGGATCGAGCTGAACGCCAGCAGGAAGATGATGATGCTGAGCAGCACGCTCGCCCACGGCCCGAGCGTGCCCTCGATCGCGTTCTGCGTGAGCGCGATGCCCCGGGTCGCCGACGACAGGTCGGGTCCGGTCACGAGGATGATGAAGGCGGTGATCGAGCAGATCAGGAACGTGTCGAAGTACACGCCGAGCGTCTGCACGAGTCCCTGTTTCACCGGGTGGGTCACCGCGGCCGAGGCGCCGGCGTTGGGCGCCGAGCCGAGGCCGGCCTCATTCGAGAACATGCCGCGCTTGATCCCGGTCATGAGGATCATGCCGAACGCGGCGCCAACGACCTCGTTGAAGCCGAACGCCTGCGTGTAGATTGAGGCGAAGACGCCGGGGAGTTCCTCGATGTTCAGGAACACGATCACCAGCCCGAGCAGCAGGTACGCGAGCGCCATGGCCGGCACGACCGCCTGCGTCACGCTCGCGATCCGGCGGACGCCGCCGAACACGACGAGCCCGGTGAGCACGGCGAGCACGATCCCGATCAGGATCGTCGCCCAGCCGGCGCCCTCCTGGGGCAACCCAGCGGTGGTGGTGAGCGTCGCGCTGATCGTGTTTGCCTGCAGCGAGGAGAACGCGAACGGGAAGCAGACGATCAGGATCCCAGCGAACAGGGTACCCATCCAGCGGGATCGGAGCCCGTGCAGCATGTAGTAGGCGGGGCCGCCGCGGAAGCCGTCGGCGTCGCGCACCTTGAAGAGCTGTCCGAGCGTGGACTCGACGAAGCTCGACGCCCCGCCGATGAACGCCATGGTCCACATCCAGAACACGGCACCTGGCCCGCCGATCGCGATCGCGGTGCCGACGCCGGCGATGTTGCCGACACCGACGCGCGAGGCTGCCGAGATCGTGAAAGCTTGGAAGGCCGACACCGACTGCGGCGTACCGTCGCTCTTCACGGGGGTCTTGTCGGTGAGGGTGCGGAACATTTCGGGCAGCCAGCGGAACTGCACGACGCCCGAGCGGATCGTGAAGTACAGGCCGAGCGCCACGAGCACTGGCAGCACTGCCCAGGTCCACAGCCGATCGCCAGCGGCGAGAACGACGTCGTTGAGAAAGTCCATGTGTTCAGGGTATTTCACACTTCGCTCAGGATCGCGGACGCCGCGCAAAGTTTCGTAGTGGGCGTCGGCGCCTGCGTGGCGAGGCCGGCGGGGCTCCGCGTCGCACCGCAGCCCTACGCGTCGAACACGCCCCGATCGTCAAAGCGCAGCCGCAAGGCCTCGGGCCGCGCCCGGCCCGGCGCGCTCTTCGCCCGGGTGCGGGAGGCCGAACCAGCGGCGTCGGCGACGAGGGCACCGCGGAGTCGGCTCGCCACCTCGGCGCCCTGCCCGTAGTCGAAGCGGACGATCGCGCGCACGAGACCGGCCGGCCGGCGCGCGACGCCACCGGCCGGCAGCTGGGTCGGTCCGAGGAAGTCAACGCCGGGGAGGTCGCGCAGCGGCTGCAGCGCGCGCTCCACCTCGTCGACGCCGCCGCTCACGCTCGCCACGCGCACCACGGGCGGATAACGGAGCGCCTGGCGATCCCCCAGCTCCGCGCGCAGCCACTCCTCGGTGCGGCCGGTGACGAAAGCGCGCACCACCGGGCCGCCGCCGGACGCCATCAGGCAGAGCCCATCGGGAGCCGCGAGCGCGGCCGCGTTCTCCCACCAGCGCAGGCAGTCCTCGCCGGCGCGCAGCGTCTCGATGCTGAGCAGGCGCTCCGCGTCGAGCAGCACGACGGCGCGGTACCCGCCTGCCGCGAGCGGCTCGGCGCCGCGCGTCGCGACCACGAGCGCCGGCCGGGCGTCGACGCGCTCGCGCGGATGCTCGCCATCGCTCAGGATCACGCGCGTGCCCTGGAACTGGCGTTCGAACTGCTCGACGGTGCGCCCGGATCCCATGCCGCGCTCTTCGAGGCGTGTGCTCGCGCAGGATCCGCACCGCCAGTCGCTCGCGTATTCGCCGCACCACCGGCACGAGGCGCGACCCACCACGCGAAACCCGATGGGGCCGGCGCAGGCGCGGCACCGTGCGAGGTCGCCGCAGTCGCCGCACACGGCGACGGGAGCGTACCCGGGGGTGGCCACCTGCACGAGCACGGGGCCCGATTTCAAGCCCTCGCGGATCGTGCGCGCGGCGAACTCGGGCACCCGGCCGGCGAAGGCGTCGGGTGTGAGCGAGGCGTCGGCGTGCACCACGCGGGTGCGGCGCGGCGGGTGCTCCTGCGCGCGCACGTAGCCGATCTCGACGAGGCGCTGCACCTCGGCGCTGCGCGCGTGCCCCGCGAAGAAGAGCCCGGCGCCGCTCTGCTCGGCGCGCACGAGTGCCGCGTCCCGCGCGTGCACGTATGGCGCGAGCGGTTCGGCGAGCACCGGATCCCCATCATCCCAGAGCAGGATCGCGCCGAGCGCGTGCGCCGGCGCATACACCGCAGAGCGGTTGCCGAGGATGATCCGCGGCTCACCGTCGAGCGCGCGCAGGAAGCCGGCGTATCGTTCCCCGTTCGACTGCCGCGAGTCGACGCGCACCGCGCCGTCGTGTCCGAGCGCCGCGAGCGCATCGCGGAGCTGATCGAGGTCACGGTAGTCGGGGACGACGAGGATCACGCTGCGTTCCAGCGCGTGCACTTCGAGCGCGAGGCGCGCGAGTTGCGCGGCCCAGCCGCCCACCCACTCGCCGGTGTGCAGCCGCTCGGGGCCGTGCGATGGGGTGAGCGCGAGGCGCGCGCCGGCGATCAGCTCCGCCGCGATGGGCGCCTCGGGCGTTGGGGTCGCCGGTGGCGCTGCGTCGGTTGCCTGCGCCGTTGGCTCCGCCGCATCAGTGGCCGCCGCCTCGGCAGCCGCGAGGTGCTGCTTCTCGACGCGCACCTGGCGCGTGGGGATGGCGAGACGCAGAATGTCGCCGGCCGAGCCGCCCGCCCGATCCGCGACGGCGCGGGCGAGCCGCCAGATCTCCGGCGTGAGCTGCGGCACGCGCGTGACGATATCGGCGATGGGCGCGAGCTCACCCCCGAACTCGCTGCGCGCGACGAACTCGATGACGTAGCCGAAGCTCTTCCGCTCACGTGAACGGAACGGCACGCGCACGCGCTGACCGACACGGATCTCGTCGGCCAGCTCGGCCGGTATCGCGTAGTCGAAGAGGTGGTCGAGCTGCGGGAGCGCGGAATCGAGCAGCACCCGTGCGACGGCGCGGCCAGCCGCACCCTCAGCGCGCTCGAACGCGGATCCCACGGCGCTCCGCTACAGGCCCGCGGCGGCCTGCAGCTCCGCAACGCGGGGCGTAGCCTCCCAGGTGAAGTCGGGCAGCTCACGGCCGAAGTGGCCGAACGCGCTCGTCTGCGCGTAGATGGGACGCAGCAGCGAGAGGTCGCGAATGATCGCGAGCGGGCGCAGGTCGAAGACCTGACGCACGGCCTCCTCGATGCGCTCACGCGGCACCGTCTCCGTGCCGAACGTCTCGACGTAGAGGCCAACCGGGTGCGCGCGGCCGATCGCGTACGCGACCTGCAGTTCCGCGCGCTTCGCGAGTCCAGCGCGCACCACGTGCTTCGCGACCCAGCGCATTGCGTACGCTGCCGAGCGGTCGACCTTCGAGGGGTCCTTGCCGCTGAACGCGCCGCCGCCGTGCCGACTCGCACCGCCGTAGGTGTCGATGATGATCTTGCGGCCGGTGAGCCCCGCGTCGCCCATGGGCCCGCCCACCACGAACGGGCCAGCCGGGTTGATGAAGAACTCCGCTCCGTCGCTTGCGAGCTCAACGCGATCCAGCACGGGGCGGATCACCTCGCGCTCGATCGCCTCGCGCAGCGCCGGCTGCGTGATGCTCGCCTGGTGCTGCGTCGACACGACGACCGCCTCGATGCTGGCCGCGCGATCCCCGTCGTATCCGATGGTGACCTGGGTCTTCCCGTCTGGACGGAGCTCGGGGATCACCCCGGCGCGGCGCACGGCCGAGAGGCGCTCGGCGAGGCGGTGCGCGATCCAGCTCGGCAGCGGGTGCAGCTCGGGCGTCTCATCGGTTGCGTAGCCGAACATGATGCCTTGATCGCCGGCGCCCTGCCGACTGAGGTCGTCGTCGAGGGCGCCGCTGCGCAACTCAAGCGAGGTGTCGACCCCGCCGGCGATGTCTGGCGACTGCTGGCCGATCGACACGGACACGCCGCACGACGAGCCGTCGAAGCCCATGTCCGAGCTCGTGTACCCGATCTCGCGCACCGCGTCGCGCACGATCTGCGGGATCTCGACGTAGCCCGTGGTCGACACCTCGCCGGCAACGTGCACGAGCCCCGTGGTCACGAGCGTCTCGACGGCGACGCGCGCGCCGGGATCCTGCTCGAGCATCGCGTCGAGGATGGAGTCCGAGATCCGGTCGCAGACCTTGTCTGGGTGCCCCTCGGTCACAGATTCCGAGGTGAACTGACGCAGCGACACAATGGCTCCTTGAGCGTGAGAGATGAAACGGGGTGGGTGCGGACGGGGCCCGAAAACGCCGGTGGCGTCGGCACCCATTCAGGGTATCCGACGCCACAGACACTGCTGCGAGTGCAACAAAAGATTACTCGGCGGCCTCCGGCGCGCGCTTCGTCATCGTGAGCTTGCCCTCGACGACCTCGTGCAGCGCGATCGACAGCGGCTTGTCGTCGACGGACGAGTCGACGAGCGGCCCGACGTTGTCGAAGAGGTTGCCGTCGTGCAGATCCGTGTAGTAATCGTTGATCTGACGAGCACGCTGCGAGGCGAAGATCACCAGCGCATACTTCGAATCCACCTTTTCGAGCAGATCGTCGATGGGCGGGTCGATGATGCCGTTGACATTTGCCATGTAAACACTCCTCCGGTTGACCTCACCATCTTAGCCGAGGTTTCGTTTTCGTGCTGCACCCGACACTCGGCGGGCAGTGGCGGTCCGCGATCCGGGGCCTCGGCACCGGCAGCTCCGCCCTTCTTTTCTCTCATTTAGTGAGGGTCCGATCCGCTGAGGCGGTCGATACCGGTTCAATCTCGCACCAATCCGGCGAGGGGGCGGCTCCTGCGAGCCAGGAGGGCACGAACGCGGAGCCGATCCCGAGCGCGGAGCCGATCCCGAACTCGGAGTGAGTGTGATCCGCTAGGACCGAGCAGTACCGGACCCAACCTTCACTAAATGCGAGAAGGCTCCGGGCTCCGCTTCCCGTGCATCAGCCCAGCAAGGAGCGCACGAGCACGTGCCCGCGTGGGGTCGACAGCCTCGTCCACGTCAGCGAGCGCGACACACGCACGGGCTCCGGCACACCGAGGAAGCCCAGCGTCTCCCCCGCGAACGCCGCCGCAGCGGGGATCCCGGGCGCAATCTCCGTGCCCCAGACCGACGCGCGCACCTTGTGCACGAGCGCCTCGCCGGGGTCATCCGGCAGCGCGTCAGCGACCCGAGCGATCCCATCACGCGCCACCGCGCTCAGCGACGCGGTGTCGAGCGCGCCAGCAGGCTCCCAACCCGACACCGGTGGCAGCACGCCGGCCCAGGCGGCCATTGCAGTGACATCGGGCACCTCGAGCGCGAGGCCAATGATCCCGAGCCGCGCGATGCGGTCGAGTAGCGCGCGCGCCTGCACCGTCTCATCAATCTCGGCTTCTGGCGCGGCCGCCAGCTCGAACCCCCGCATCACCAGGACAACGGGCACCGTGTCGGTGATCCCGCGCGACGCCTGCGTGCAGCCGTAGACCGCGAGCACGCTGCCGCGAGTGACGAGGCGCACCTCGTCCTGCCCGACCTTCTGCACGCGCTCAAGGAAAATGCGGAGATCGTCTCGCGTCGCGTGGTCCGCGAGCTGCAGTGTTGCACCCATTCCATTCAGTGTAGTGAGCGCGAGCATCCCGCACTGAGCACCAGCGCGGGCCTAGACTTACTCCTGATCACCCGATCCGAGCGACCGCCAGGAGGACCCATGACCGCCGCTGATCTGCTCATGATGCTCGCCGTCCTCGATTCGGGCGCGCGCACCCGCGAGGACATCCTCACCGGCCCCGCACTGCCAACGCCGCACGGCCGCTCGTTCGGCGGCCAGGTGCTGGGGCAGGCGCTCGCGGCGGCCGGCACCACGGCGCCCGAGGGACGCAGCATCCATTCGATGCACGGCTACTTCCTCCGCCCGGGCAACAGCTCCGAGCGCATGACCTTCGAGGTGGATCGTCTCTACGACGGGCGCTCGTTCTCGACGCGCCGCGTGCAGGCGTACCAGGAGGGACAGGTGCTCATGTCGCTGATCTCCTCCTTCCAGGAGCCGGATACGGGACTCGAGCACCAGGACACGATCGACATGTCGGCGCTCCCCGATCCCGATTCGCTTCCGACCGTGTGGGAGAAGTACGGACACCTGGCCTCGAACGGCCAGGCGTCGTGGATGCTGAATCGCCCATTCGACTTCCGCCACGTCGAGTCGGACATCACGCTCGAGGTGACCGAGCGCACGAACCGGCAGCGAGTCTGGATGCGCAGCCGCGACACGTTTGACGCGCCCCAGATGCTGCACGCTGCCGCGCTGGCGTTCGCGAGCGACTATCTCCTGCTTGAGCCGATCGCGCGGATGCACGGCATCCCGTGGGCGACGCCGGGGATGCGCTTCGCGAGCCTGGATCACGCGATGTGGTTCCACCGCCCGTTCCGCGTGGACGAGTGGCTGCTCTACGAGCTGGAGTCACCCACCGCGCAGAGCGGCCGCGGGCTGACGCACGGGAAGTTCTACGATCGGGATGGCGTGCTCGTCGCGAGCGTGTCGCAGGAGGGCATGATCCGCACGCCGGGCGGCGAGTAGCGCGCAGGCGGCTTCGGCTGCTTCATCGCGGCGGGGCGGCGGGGCAGCTCGCGAGATTGCCCGAAACCTCTTTCCGCTTTGGCGAGCAGGGACTCTGCCGAAACCAGCAGGAGATCCGCATGATTCTGCGGTTTTCTAGGCCGTGAGTGTCGGTGGTGTGTGGGTCAATAGTCCCATGACCGCCACCGGAAATTTCACCCCCACGCAGCTCGCGCGCGTCACCGACGCGGTGCGCCAGATCGATCGCATCGAGCGGGCGCGGCGGGCGTTGGACGCGGAGCGCGTCACGGTGTTCGCTGACGCGCTCAGCGCGGTTCTGGGCGGGGCCACGGTGGGTGAGCGCGAACTCGCCTACCGGTCGCTGCGGCTTGAATTCGCGACCGCGTGCGCGAGTAGCGAGACGCGAGTGGAGCGATTGCTGAGCCACGCGGCAACACTGACTGAGCACTTCACCGACACGCTCGGTGCGCTCCGTGCGGGTGAGATCAGTTTCGCGCACGCGAGGGTGATCACCGCTGCGGGTGCCGTATTTGTGACCGGGGACGTGCGCGCGGACGCCGTGCGCCGCGGCGGGTACGAGAGCGAGGTCATCGCGCAGGCCAGGCAGGAGACCCCGGCGCGATTGCGGCCGATCGCGCGGGCGATCGCCGCGAAGTACGCCGAGCGCACCGTCGAGGAGCGGCACCGGGAAGCGGTTGCACGGCGTTCCGTGCGGGTGCGCGACTTCGAGGACGGGATGGCGGAGCTCGTGGCCTTCCTGCCCGCGGTGGAGGCGTACGCGATCATGGATCGGCTCGGGCGGATCGCACGCAACACGGTGCAGGAGGAGGCCGCAGCGCGTCATCCTGAGGCGGACGAGCCGCGGGGTTCCGAGGACACCGTCGAAGCGTCCGGTCTCCCACACCGCACGAGAGATGCGACGCGCGCAGACGTGCTCCGTGACCTGCTCCTGAGCGGTGACACAGACACGAGTTCCGCTCCAGGGCCGGCGATCCGCGCGAAGGTTCAGGTGGTGGTCCCGGTGGAGATGCTGATTCCGCCAGAGCCCTCCGATGCTGGCGCTGCTCCGGTGTTCGCGGCGCTCGGACGGCGTCCCTCGACCGGCGCGTCTGGCTGGGTGGCCGAGCTGATCGGCTACGGCCCGATTCCCGCGGCGGCCGCGAGCGCCCTCGCCGCGGCAGCGCCGGTCTGGGAGGGAGTGACCACCGCCCCGAGCGGTGATGTGCTCACCGTCGACCGCTACGTCCCGACCCCCGAAATGCACCGCCGGATCGCTGCGCGCGACCTGCACTGTCGTGCACCAGGGTGTCGGGCCCCGAGCACCCGCTGCGATGTCGATCACACGATCGCATCCGCGGACGGCGGGCCCACCTCAACGGCGAACCTCGCGCTCCTGTGCCGCGCCCACCACTCACTGAAGCACCATACGGACTGGCGCCTCACCCAGCTGCCGGGCGGGGTCCTCCGGTGGGTCAGCCCGACCGGTCGGGTGCGGCTCGACCGGCCGCCCAGCCGGGTCAGGTTTCGCGCCGCACCCCAGACGCCTCAGACGACAGCCGAACCGCGCGCGGATTCGGATCCGCCCCACCCGTTCTGAACGGGGCTCACGCCCGCCGCAGACGCACCGGCTCATCCATCCATGCCGACACGGATTCGCGGCCCTCGTCGGAGAGCCGAATCGGGCGCATGGTCACGCCGTCCACGATCACGATGTGGGAGATCGCTCGCGCAACGACCGTGCGCTCCGCCGCAGCACCGTCGACGATCTCGTAGTGCACCTCGAGGCTTGACCCGCCGAGCTTGCCGATCCAGAGCTCGATGGTGATGGGCCGATCGCTGTACTCGAGCACGCTGAGGAACTCGATCTGCTGGTTCGCGACGAGCATTTTCGGGCCAGCTGGGTCATCCCCACGGAAGTGTCGTTCCATGCCGGTACGCTCGCGCCCCGAGCCGAGCCAGAACGTGCGAACGCGGGCCTCCTCAAGGAAACGGGCGTAGGCAACGTTGTTCACGTGGCCGTACGCGTCCTGGTCGCCCCAGCGCAGTTCAAGGTCGATGTGTGTGCGCGCCATATGCGCTCCTCCCAGTCCGAAAAACAGCGGGGCCCGGCTCCACCTGGAACCGGGCCCCGATCACGCTAGTCGCGCGTGAGCTTGCGGTAGGTGACCCGCGACGGCTTCGCCGCGTCGGCACCGAGCCGCTCGATCTTGTTCGCCTCGTACGCCTCGAAGTTGCCCTCGAACCAGTACCAGTTCGCCGGGTTCTCCTCGGTGCCCTCGTAGGCGAGGATGTGCGTTGCGATGCGGTCGAGGAACCACCGATCGTGCGTGATCACCACGGCGCAGCCGGGGAACTCGAGCAGCGCGTTCTCGAGGCTTGTGAGGGTCTCGACGTCGAGGTCGTTGGTCGGCTCGTCGAGCAGCAGCAGGTTGCCGCCCTGCTTGAGCGTGAGCGCGAGGTTCAGTCGGTTGCGCTCACCACCGGAGAGCACCCCTGAGGGCTTCTGCTGATCCGGCCCCTTGAACCCGAAGGTCGACACGTAGGCGCGCGACGGGATCTCGGTGTTGCCCACCTGGATGTAGTCGAGCCCGTCGGAGACGACCTCCCAGACGGTCTTCTTCGGGTCGATGCCACCGCGGGTCTGGTCGACGTAGCTGAGCTTCACGGTCTCGCCGATCTTCAGCTCGCCACCGTCGAGCTCCTCGAGCCCAACGATCGTCTTGAAGAGGGTGGTCTTGCCCACGCCGTTCGGGCCGATGATGCCGACGATGCCGTTGCGGGGCAGCGAGAACGACAGACCGTCGATGAGTGTGCGACCGTCGAAGCCCTTGGTGAGATCCTTCGCCTCGAGCACGAGGTTTCCGAGGCGCGGGCCTGCGGGGATCTGGATCTCCTCGAAGTCGAGCTTCCGCGTGCGCTCGGCCTCGGCTGCCATCTCCTCGTAGCGCGCGAGGCGCGCCTTCGACTTCGCCTGGCGACCCTTGGTGTTCGAGCGCACCCATTCGAGCTCTTCCTTCAGACGCTTCTGGAGCTTCTGATCCTTCTTGCCCTGCACCTCGAGGCGCGCGGCCTTCTGCTCCAGGTAGGTGGAGTAGTTGCCCTCGTACGGGTAGAGGCGGCCGCGGTCGACCTCGCAGATCCAGGTCGCGACGTGGTCAAGGAAGTACCGGTCGTGGGTAACGGCCATGACGGCGCCGGGGTACTTCGCGAGGTGCTGCTCAAGCCACAGCACGCTCTCGGCGTCGAGGTGGTTGGTCGGCTCGTCGAGGAGCAGCAGGTCGGGCTTCTCGAGGAGCAGCTTGCAGAGCGCGACGCGGCGCTTCTCGCCGCCCGAGAGGTTCGAGATGATCGCATCGGACGGCGGGCAGCGCAGCGCGTCCATGGCCTGCTCGAGCTGGTTGTCAAGGTCCCAGCCGTCGACCGCGTCGATGGCTTCCTGGAGCTCGCCCATCTCTGGGAGCAGCTTGTCGTAGTCAGCGTCGGGATTCGCCATCTCCGCGGAGATTTCGTTGAAGCGGTCGAGCTTCCCCTTGATGCCGGCGACACCCTGCTGCACGTTCTCGAGAACCGTCTTGTCCTCGTCGAGCTCGGGCTCCTGCATGAGGATGCCGACCGTGTAGCCCGGGGTGAGTATCGCCTCACCGTTCGATGGCGTGTCGATCCCGGCCATGATCTTCAGGATCGTCGACTTGCCCGCACCGTTCGGGCCGACAACACCGATCTTCGCGCCCGGCAGGAACGCCATCGTCACGTCATCGAGGATGACCTTGTCGCCGTGCGCCTTGCGCGCGCGAACCATCTGGTAAATGTACTCAGCCATATGCTTTCCAGGCGCGAAGAGCGCCCCGAACTCCCTGCTCGTGGTCGATGTGATGAATGCAACTACTCTACCGGCAGGAACCGGGACGCTGGGCCGGTTCGCACAGCCGCGCGGGTGTCAGCGACACAAACTCGCGGCTGCGCCGCGCAGTCTCCGGGCGCTGGCTACTGGCCGGCGATCGGCGCGGTCTGCCCGATGAGGCAGATCGTCTGCTCGGGGCCGAGCGCCGGCTCGACGCGGGCGACGAAGCTCCGATCGTCGGTGACGAGCTGGCCGATCAAGCACTCCGCGCCCGCACGCACGGACACGAAGATGTTGTCGGCGACGAGGTTCGTCTTCGTCTGGTCGAAGCTCACCTGCATCAGCGCGGGATCAAAGCCGGCCTCGGTCACCGCCTGCACGATCGGCGCTCCCTGGATGGGGCTCTCGCCAGCCGCGTAGCTGCGGAGCACCTCGGTGAAGTACGGCAGGTTCTCCTCTGCGGTGCCGCCCGGCACGAACTCCGGGGGCACCTCGGGCGCCGCCACGGTCTCCCGCGGCGGGGTCTCGGGCGTGGGGCCCTCGAGCAGCGAGCAGCCCGCAAGGAGGGGCAGCACGACCGCGAGCGCGGCGATGGCAGTGACGCGACGACGGTGCTGGGCTCGGGGATTCACGTGGACAGTCTACGCACTTCACCCCGGCAGCACGCTGGTGGTTCGCTCACAGGCACGCGGCCGCGCGGTTCGGCCGGCCCATTCTCCACAGTTCGACCCCCACTCGACACCGGGACGCCGTCAGCGGCGATGCTGGATGTGGGTGGACGGTCCGGCACCCGCACGGCACGGGCCGTCCGCCGCACACCCCCATTCGCGCTCAGGCGCCACGACGAAAGCGAGCTCCCCCATGACCACACACGTCAGCATCGTCGGCACGATCGGCACCGACCCGCGGCTCATCCGCACCGCGGCGGACATCCCGCTCTGCACGTTTCGCCTCGCGCACACCGTCCGGCGCTACGACCGCGAAAAGAACGTCTGGACCGACGGCGAGACGAGTTGGTACACCGTGCACGCGTTTCGCAGCCTCGGCGAGCACGCCGCGGCGTCGCTCACGAAGGGGCACCGCGTGCTCGTTGCCGGCCGGCTCCGCATGCGGTCCTGGCAGAGCGAGGAGCGGAGCGGGATCACCGCGGAGATCGAAGCGGACGCCGTCGGCCCAGACCTCCGGTGGGGCACCACGCGCTTCACCCCGGCCGAGCAGCCAGAGCCACGCAGCGCGCCGCCGAGTGCGACAGCGCCCGTCTCGCCGCTCGGCGATGGTGCACCGGGAGCGTCGCGGCTCGGAGTCCCGGCTGCGGCCGACGCCGAGGCCGCGGCGTGACCGAGGCGCCGGCGCTCAGCGCAGGTAGGCCGAGAAGGCCGCGCGCACCTTGTTCACCTTCGGCACTGCGACCGCGAGGCAGTAGCCCTGTGTGGGGTTCTTCGCGAAGAAGTTCTGGTGGGAGTCTTCCGCAGCGAACACCTGGCCGAGCGGCTCGAGCGTCGTCACGATCTCCCCCGGCCACCACTCGACTGCGCGCTCGCGTGCGGCCGCGAACAGCTCGGCCTGGGCATCGTCCGCGGGGAACATCGCCGAGCGGTACTGGGTTCCGACATCGGCGCCCTGTCGGTTCAGCTGAGTGGGGTCGTGCATCGTGAAGAACGCATCGAGAATCACGTCGGCGGGGATCTCGTCGGGGTCGAACGTCACAGCGACGGCCTCAGCGTGCCCGGTTGCACCGGTGCAGACCTGCTCATAGCTCGGGTTCGAGGTGTGTCCGCCGGTGTAGCAGGACAGCACCTCGGAGACCCCGCGGAGCTGACGGTAGGCCGCGTCGAGGCACCAGAAGCAGCCGCCCGCGAGCACGAAGGTGGTGGTGGTCATGGGCTATGCTCCCGTCGACTCGGATGCTGACTCGGCCTGCGACTCGCCGCCGCGCCACCAGGTGTCGGCCGGGCCAACGGGCAGCTGCCGCTTGTGCTCGGTGCCGCGGTAGCGACGCTCCAGATTCTCCGCTGCCGCAGCCGAGACCGACTCTCCGCGGAGGTACGCGTCGATCTCCTGGTAGCTGACGCCAAGGCTCGACTCGTCGGACTGCCCGGGCTGATCATCGAGCAGATCGGCGGTGGGCGTCTTCTCCCAGAGGCGGGACGGAGCGCCGAGCTCGCGCAGCATGGCGGCGCCCTGGCCCTTCGTGAGCCCGGAGAGCGGCAGGACGTCGGCGGCGCCGTCACCGAACTTCGTGAAGAACCCGGTGATCGCCTCCGCGGCGTGGTCCGTGCCGATGACGAGCAGCCCGCGGTCGCCGGCGATGGCGTACTGCGCCACCATCCGCATGCGCGCCTTCACGTTGCCGCGGTTGAAGTCGCTGACCGGCTCCCCCATCGCGTCCGCCACCTGGGCGACCAGGCCATCAGTCCCCGCCGCGATGTCGACGGTCACCGCGCGGTCCGGCTGAATGAAGGAGAGCGCGAGCTGCGCATCGTCCTCGTCTCGCTGAACCGCATAGGGCAGGCGAACCGCCACAAACTCGGCCTCGGCGCCCTCGGCGCGCAGCCGCTCCACCGCGAGCTGCGCGAGGCGCCCGGCGAGGGACGAGTCCTGACCACCCGAGATCCCCAGCACAAAGCCGCGCACCCCGGGGATCGAGCGGACGTACTCCACGAGGAAGTCCACGCGGCGCGCGACCTCGGCCGCCGGGTCAATATCGGGCACCGAACCGAGCCGGCGAATGATCTCCTGCTGCATATCGCTCACCCTCCACACTCTACTCTCGGGGGCCGCGGACGGCTACGCGACCGCCTCATCGAGCGGCATCAGGCAGCGCGGGCCGAGAAGCCCCTTCAGCTCGCCGAAGAGGTCGGCGGAGACTCGAACCTGCAGCGGCAGCTCGAACACGCGGATCGCGGTCGACGTCATGAGGTTCAGCCGCACCTCGCTCTCACCGCGATGGCGCAGCAGTGTGCGCTTCAGCTCATCCATGAGGTCCTCGGTCGCTCGCGTGTCCGAGATCGTCAGCATCAGCGTTTCCGCGTCCTCCTGCACCGCCGCGTCAATCGGTCGCACCCCGTACGCGTGCATCGACATCCCATCGTCGCGCGCGTTCATCTTGCCGCGGATCGCGACAATCGAGTCCGGCTGCAGGAGCGCTCCGAACTCCTGATACGACTTCCCCATGAACAGCGCCTGGATCTCACCGGTGAAGTCCTCGATGGACACCATGCCGTAGAGGTTGCCCGACTTCGCCGTGCGGTGCTGCACGCTCGTGAGCAGCCCGGCAATCGTGACGATCTCGCCGTCAAAGCCTGGCGAGGCGTCGGGGTTCGTCACCTGCTGCACCGTCGCGCTCGCCTCCTTCGCCAGCGCCGAGTCCAGCCCGCGGAGCGGATGATCCGACACGTACAGGCCGAGCATCTCCCGCTCGAACGAGAGCTTGTCCTTCTTCGTCCACTCCGGTCGATCCGGCACCTGCGAGGCTGTCTCGGAGTGCTCGCCCGCCGCCTCAGCCGCCTCGGCGAACAGGCTGTCGAAGTCGAAGCCGACGTTGCCGTTCTCCGCGTCGCGCTTCTCCTTCACCGCGCTCTCGATGGTCTGCTCGTGGAGCTCCACGAGCGCGCGGCGCGTGCCGCCGAGCCCGTCGAACGCGCCGGCCTTGATGAGCGACTCGATGGTGCGCTTGTTCAGCACGACGAGCGGCACCTTCTTGAGGAAGTCGTGGTAGGTCTCGAAGGAGCCTTTCGCCTCGCGGGCCTCGCGGATCGCCTCGACCACGTTCGTACCGACGTTGCGGATCGCCCCGAGGCCGAAGCGGATGTCGTCACCCACCGCGGAGAAGTTCGCGAACGAGTCGTTGACGGCGGGCGGGAGTACCTTGATCCCCATCCGCCGGCACTCGTTCAGGTAGATCGCGAGCTTGTCCTTCGAGTCGCCGACGCTCGTGAGCAGCGCCGCCATGTACTCGCCGGGGTAGTGCGCCTTGAGATACGCGGTCCAGTACGAGACCACGCCATATGCCGCGGAGTGCGCCTTGTTGAACGCGTAGTCCGAGAATGGGAGCAGGATGTCCCACAGCGCCTTGATCGCGGCCTCCGAGAACCCTCGCTCCTTCATGCCGCCGGAGAAGCCCGCGTACTGCTTGTCGAGCTCTTCCTTCTTCTTCTTGCCCATCGCGCGGCGCAGAATATCTGCCTCACCGAGCGAGAAGCCCGCCACCTTCTGCGCGATCGACATCACCTGCTCCTGGTAGATGATGAGGCCGAAGGTCGTGTCGAGGATCTCCTTGAGCGGCTCCTCAAGCTCCGGGTGGATCGGCGTGATCGGCTGCAGGCCGTTCTTGCGCAGCGCGTAGTTCGTGTGCGAGTCCGCACCCATGGGCCCGGGCCGGTACAGCGCGAGCACCGCCGAGATGTCCTCGAAGTTGTCCGGCTTCATGAGCCGCAGCAGGCCACGCATGGGGCCGCCGTCGAGCTGGAACACGCCGAGCGTGTCGCCGCGCGCGAGCAGCTCGTACGACGCCGTGTCGTCGAGCTCGAGCCGCTCAAGGTCGAGCTCGACCCCGCGGTTCAGCCGGATGTTCTCGAGCGCGTCGGAGATGATGGTCAGGTTGCGGAGCCCGAGGAAGTCCATCTTGATCAGGCCGAGGCCCTCACACGTTGGATAGTCGAACTGCGTGACGATCTGGCCGTCCTGCTCGCGCTTCATGATCGGGATGATGTCGATCAGCGGATCGCTCGACATGATCACGCCGGCCGCGTGCACGCCCCACTGCCGCTTCAGACCCTCGAGGCCGAGCGCGGTCTCGTACACCCGCTTCGCGTCGGGATCCTCCTGGAGCACCGTGCGGAACTCGGCGGCCTCCTTGTAGCGAGGGTGATTGGGATCGGTGATGCCCGAGAGCGGGATGTCCTTCGCCATGACGGCGGGCGGCATCGCCTTCGTGAGCTTCTCCCCCATGCCGAACGGGAAGCCGAGCACGCGCGAGGAGTCCTTGAGCGCCTGCTTCGACTTGATCGTGCCGTAGGTGACGATCTGCGCCACGCGCTCGTCGCCGTACTTCTCGGTGACGTACTTGATGACCTCGCCGCGGCGACGATCATCGAAGTCGACATCGAAGTCGGGCATGGAGACGCGGTCGGGGTTGAGGAAACGCTCGAAGATGAGCCCGTGCTGCAGCGGGTCGAGGTCGGTGATACGCATCGCGTACGCGGCCATGGAACCGGCGCCCGAGCCACGGCCGGGGCCGACGCGGATCCCGTTGTCCTTCGACCAGTTGATGAAGTCGGCGACGACGAGGAAGTAGCCGGGGAAGCCCATCTGCGTGATGACGCCGGTCTCGTACTCCGCCTGCTTGCGCACGGCGTCCGGGATCCCGTTCGGGTAGCGGTAGTGGAGGCCCTTCTCGACCTCCTTGATGAACCAGCTCTCCTCGTTCTCGCCCTCGGGCACCGGGTAGCGCGGCATGTAGTTCGCCGAGGTGTTGAACTCCGACTTACACCGCTCGGCGATGAGCAGCGTGGTGTCGCAGGCCTCGGGCATCTCGCGGAAGATGTGCCGCATCTCCGCGGCTGACTTCAGGTAGTAGCCCGATCCGCTGAACTGGAATCGATTGGGATCATCGAGTCGCGATCCCGACTGCACGCAGAGCAGCGCCGAGTGCGACTCGGCGTCCGCCTCGTGAACGTAGTGCAGGTCGTTCGTCGCGACGAGCGGAATGCCGAGATCCTTCGAGATCGCGACGAGGTCCTTCTGCACCCGGCGCTCGATGTCGAGGCCGTGATCCATGATCTCGCAGAAGTAGTTCTCCTTGCCGAAGATGGCCTGGAACTCCGCGGCCGCCTCGCGCGCCTCCTTGTACTGGCCGAGGCGCAGCCTCGTCTGGATCTCCCCCGAGGGGCAGCCGGTCGTGGCGATGAGCCCCTTCGAGTACTGCTGCAGCAGCTCCCGGTCCATGCGCGGCTTGAAGTAGTACC
The DNA here is from genome assembly GCF_003917135.1 of Leucobacter chromiireducens. Classification (GTDB taxonomy): domain Bacteria; phylum Actinomycetota; class Actinomycetes; order Actinomycetales; family Microbacteriaceae; genus Leucobacter; species Leucobacter chromiireducens_A. Next base: position 58,279 of record NZ_RPDI01000002.1, on the reverse strand, counting down.
CCTCGATGGAGGCGTAGCTCGACAGCCGGAAGAGGTTGTGCATGCCCTCGGTCGTCTCCGAGAGCAGCGTCATGTGCGTGTACGCGCCGGCACCGGACACGTCGTCGCCGCCGCCGTCGCCCCAGCGCACACGGGTGCGATCGCTCCGGTGCGTGCCGGGCGTCACGTACGCCTCGATGCCGATGATGGGGTTCACGCCGTTGTCGCGCGCGGTCTTCCAGAAGTCGAACGCGCCGAAGGTGTTGCCGTGGTCAGTGACCGCGATCGCGGGCATCCCCTGCTCAGCGGTTGCTTGAATGAGCGGTTTCACCCGGGCCGCGCCGTCGAGCATCGAGTACTCGCTGTGCACGTGGAGGTGAACGAAACCGTCTTTTTCTGACACCGAATGGGCCCCTTTCGCCGACCCATCCAGGGTACCGCGGCGCTCCCCCTACCGCACGTCAGCGGCGCACCACGGGCACGCGTACTCGGCGTCCGGGCTGCTCACGCGCTTGAACGAGGTGTGCCAGCGCTCGCACATGGCACGCAGGTTCCACCGGCCGACCGCTACCTTCGATGCCTGAGTTTTCACCGCGCATCCCTCCTCTGACCCCGGTGCGGGCGCACGAGATGCGGGCCCGCCGTGGGATAGAGTGAAGCAGCTTTCCGCCTGGATTGCGCGGCGGCGGCGCGTATTCGATCGAATCGGAACAGCGGCGAACGGGTGTGCGGGATCAGCCCTCCGGCGTGGCCCCGGACAGCACGTCGAGCGCGTGCTGCAGATCGGCCGGGTAGCGCGAGCTGTACTCGACCGGCTCGCCGGTGCCCGGGTGGCGGAAGCCGAGGCGCATCGCGTGCAGCCACTGCCGGCCGAGCCCGAGCCGCGCTGACAGGGTCGGGTCAGCACCGTACATGCCGTCGCCGACGCACGGGTGCCGCTGCGCGGACATGTGCACGCGAATCTGGTGTGTGCGGCCGGTCTCGAGTTCGATCTCGAGCAGCGTCGCGTACGGGAACGCCTCGAGCGTCTCGTAGTGGGTCACCGAGGGCTTGCCGTCGCGGGTCACCGCGAACTTCCACTCGTGGCCGGGGTGGCGCCCGATGGGCCCCTCGATCGTGCCGGAGAACGGGTCGGGGTGTCCCTGGACGACCGCGTGATAGATCTTCGCGACCTCGCGCTCCTTGAACGCCCGCTTCAGCTCGCTGTAGGCGCGCTCGCTCTTCGCGACCACCATGAGGCCGCTCGTGCCAGCGTCGAGGCGGTGCACGATGCCCTGCCGCTCGGGCGGACCGGAGGTCGCGATCCGGTAGCCGGCACCGGCGAGGGCGCCGAGCACGGTGGGCCCCTCCCAGCCGAGCGAGGGGTGCGCCGCGACGCCAGCCGGCTTGTCAATCACCACGATGTCGTCGTCGTCGTGGACGATGCCGAGCTCGGGCAGGTGCACGGGAATGACCTCCGGGCCGCGCTTCTCCTCCCAGGCGACCTCGAGCCAGCCGCCAGCGGCGAGCCGATCCGATTTGCCGAGCGTCTGGCCGTCCAGCGAGACGCCTCCGCCCTGCGCGATCTCCGCCGCGAAACTCCGCGAGAAGCCGAGCATCTTCGCGAGCGCAGCGTCGACGCGCTCGCCGGCGAGGCCGTCAGGGACAGGGAGACTACGGTGCTGCATCGCCGCGACCTTCCGGGGACTCGTCAGGCGTGGCTTCGTCATCAGGCGTGGCTTCGGCGCGCTTCGCGGCATCGGCCGCCGCGTCGTCCGCGCGCGCCTGGGCGCGCGTGCGCCCGTCGATCGGCAGGCCGAGCAGCGTGATCACGATGAACAGGATCATGCCAGACACAATCCCGATGTCCGCGATGTTGTAGATCGCTTCGTTGAAGCCCAGCCACATCCACGGCGTAGAAATGAAGTCGATCACGTGGCCCTCGGGGAACCCGGGCTCGCGCGTGAGGCGATCGGTGAGATTGCCGAGCACGCCGCCGAGCAGGAGGCCGAGGAAGATCGCCCAGGGCAGCGACCGGAGGCGGCGGATCTGCCACAGGATGACGATCACCACGGCGGCGGCGAGGATCGTGAAGATCCAGGTCTGCCCCGTCGCGAGCGAGAACGCCGCGCCGGGGTTCCGAACGAAGTGCCAGCGCAGCACATCCCCGAGCACGGGAACGGTCACGCCCTCCGGCAGCGTCGCGACAACCCAGTTCTTGACGAGCTGGTCGGCGGTGAACACCGCGAGCGCGACCACACACAACACCACCGGCACCAAGCGGCGCCACGGCCGAGAGGCCGTGGCGCCGGGTGCCGCATCAGCGACGATGTTCACGCGTGACGACTACTGGAGGCCGTCGGGAGCGCCAGCGGGCTCGGGCGAGCCGTCGAGGCCGCGCAGCTGCGACTGGATGTAGGAGCGCAGCGTCGAGCGGTACTCGCTCTCGAACTGACGCAGGTCCTTGATCTTGAACTGGAGGTCGCCGCGCTCATCACCGAGGAGGCGGAGCTCCTCAGCGCGCTGCTGCTGCGCGTCCTCAACGAGCTGCTTCGCGGTGCGCTCAGCGTCGAGGATCATCTGATCGCGCTTCGCCTCGGCCTGCGAGATGAGCTCGTCGCGGGTGGACTCGCCCTCGCGCACGTGCTTGTCGTGCAGCTCGAGTGCGAGCTGCAGCATCGCGCTCGACTTCACGGCGTCGGGCGCGGCGCCTTCCGCCGCTGCGGCGACGGGGGCCGGCGCGGCGACCGGAGCCGGGGTGGGGGCCGGAGCGTCGACGACGATGGTCTGCTCAGACGGTGCCGAATCGGCCGAGCCGTCGTGGCCCGCCCCTGCCTCGCACTCAGCAAGCTTCGCGGTGAGCTCGTCGATCTTCGAGCGCAGCTCGTCCTTCTCCTGCTCGTGCTGGCGCAGCTCCTCGACGATGGTGTCGAGGAAGTCGTCGACCTGGTCCAGGTCGTAGCCATCGCGGAACTTGGTGATCGTGAACTTCTGGTTCACGACATCTTCGGGAGTCAGGGCCATCGTTTCGTCTCTTTCGATTCGGGACCACTGACGTGGTCTGTGACAACGCTCGAATACACGCGGTCTGTGACCACGCTAGCAAAGAAAGCTTCGTTCGCGCAGAATCCGTTTATAGGCGGACGGGCAGGATCGCGAGGAGAATGATGCAGACGAGCATGGTGAGCATCCAGCCGAGATCGATCGACACCTGCCCGAGCCGGATCGGGGGAAGCAACCGTCGGAACATCCGAATCGGCGGGTCGGTGATGGTGTACACGAACTCGACGAGCACCGCCCAGATCCCGCGCGGGCGGAAGTTTCGGTTGAGCACGGTCACCCAGTCAAGGATGAATCGCGCCCAGAGCACGAGCGTGTAGATCCGCAGCGCGATACGCAGCACCAGGAACAGGACGACAAATACTCCCACTGGTTATTCCGCGGGCGAAACGAAGAACGAACCGCTGTCGTTCTGCCGCGACTCCTCGCCTGCGATCTCGATGTGCTCGGGCGAGAGGAGGAACACCTTGCTCGTGACGCGCTCGATGCGACCGTTGAGCCCCATCGTGAGGCCGCTCGCAAAGTCGATGAGTCGCTTCGCGTCGCCCTCGTTCATGCGCGAGAGGTTGATGATCACCGGCACGCCGGCACGGAAGCTCTCGGCCACGACCTTCGCGTCGCGGTACTCGGTCGGGTGGACCGTGAGGATCTCGTTCAGCGGCTGCGCGGCCGGCTGCGACGTGGGGGTGACGCGGCGCAGCGGGGTCACGGCGGCGCGCGGCGCCGGCGCGGCGCGCACGGGCTCAGGCTTTGCGGCCTGCGTCTGCGATGCGCGCGGAGCCGCGGCGGTCTCCTCGGCTGCCGACTGATCCTCGAGCTCTTCCTCGGCGAGGCCGAGGAACACCATCGTCTTCTTCAGCGGGTTGCTCATATTCTCTCCCAACGGTGCGGTGCTCCGAGACTATCGGGGCTCTGGTCGATTCCCGGTGATTGCGCTGCCGATTCGCAGGTGTGTCGCCCCGGCAGCGATCGCCTCGGCGTAGTCGTGCGTCATCCCAGCGGAGATGGCGCTCGCCGCTGGTGCGACGGCGCGCACGCGCTCGGAGTACTCAGCGAGACGCGCGAACGCACGCGCGGGCTCCTCGTCGAGCGGGGCGACGGCCATCACGCCGCGCAGGCGCAGCGACGGATTCTGCAGCGCGTGTTCGGCGAGCTGTTCGAGCTCTGCCGGCGCTGCGCCACCACGACCCGGGTCGTCGGTGAGATTGATCTGGAGGAACGCGTCAAGCGGGCGCTCCAGCTCGGTCAGCGCGTCGATGAGGCGCGCGCGGTCAACGGAGTGGATCGCCTGCGCGTACCGCGCGGCCTGCCGCGCCTTCTTCGTCTGCAGCTGACCAACGAAGTGCCAGCGGAGATCCAACTCCGCGAGCTCCGCGGCCTTCTCCTGCGCCTCCTGGTGCCGGTTCTCCCCCACGTCGCGAACGCCGAGCGCGGCGAGCGCGCGCACGAGCGAGGCCGGGTGGAACTTCGTGACCACGATTGTGGTCACGTCCGCGGCGTCGCGGCCCGCCGCCCGGCAGGCCTCAGTGACCCCGGCCTGCACCGCCGCGAGGCGATCCGCAAGGCCGGGGTACTCAGGGGTAGCGAGCTCGCTCATGCGTCCTACTTCAGAAACTCGGGGATGTCGAGATCGCCGTCGTCGTCTCCGTCGAAGGCCGGATCCTTCATCTGCGCCTCGACCGGCGGGTTCGAGAGCACCTCGCCGAACTGGCCCGTCACGGGCGCCTCGACGCCGCGGTCACCGTTGGCGTTGAAACCCGGGAAGCCGAGCCCGGTGGCCTCGCCGGCCGCACCGCTCGCGGTGACGCGCGCGCCGGGCACCTCGTCGAGGCTCTCGACGTGGCTGCCGCGGCGTCCGCGCTCGGGCGATGCCACCTGGGCTGCTGCCTGGTCGGCGTCGAAGCCAGCCGCGATCACGGTGACGCGCACCTCGTCGCCGAGCGTGTCGTCGATGACGGTACCGAAGATGATGTTCGCCTCGGGGTGCACCACGTCCTGCACGAGCGTGGACGCCTCGTAGATCTCGCTCAGCGCGAGGTTCGAGGAGCCCTGGATCGAGAGCAGCACGCCGTGCGCGCCCTCGACCGACGCCTCGAGCAGCGGCGATGCGACAGCCAGCTCGGCGGCCTTGATGGCACGGTCGGCGCCGCGCGCCGAGCCGATCCCCATGAGCGCAGCGCCCGCGCCCTGCATCACGGACTTCACGTCGGCGAAGTCCAGGTTGATGAGGCCGGGCGTGGTGATGAGGTCCGTGATCCCGGAGACCCCGGCGAGCAGCACCTGGTCAGCTGCGGCGAACGCCTCGATCATGCTGATGCCGGGCTCGCTGATGTCGAGCAGACGGTCGTTCGGGACCACGATGAGGGTATCGACCGCCTCGCGCAGCGTGTTCACGCCGGCGTCGGCCTGCGCCGCGCGGCGCTTCCCCTCGAAGCTGAAGGGACGGGTGACCACGCCGATCGTGAGCGCGCCGATCGACTTCGCGATGCGCGCGACGACGGGAGCCGCGCCGGTTCCGGTGCCGCCGCCCTCGCCCGCGGTGACGAAGACCATGTCCGCGCCCGTGAGCGCCTCCTCGATCTCCTCGGCGTGATCCTCAGCGGCGCGGCGACCCACCTCGGGATCGGCGCCGGCGCCGAGCCCGCGGGTGAGCTCGCGACCCACGTCGAGCTTCACGTCGGCGTCGCTGAGCAGCAGCGCCTGCGCGTCGGTGTTCACGGCGATGAACTCGACGCCGCGCAGGCCGAGTTCGATCATGCGGTTGACCGCGTTGACGCCGCCACCGCCGACACCGACGACCTTGATTACCGCGAGGTAGTTCTGGTTCCCTGACACCTGGATCCTCCGCCCCTAACCTTCAACTTCTACTTGAAGTTTAGAGTTAGTATTGCTGAATACGTTTCTGCGTCCACGCTAGGGCCACGGCCCAGCCCGCCGCGGCAGACACGCCGCGACCGCACGCAGAATCGCGAAACTTCGGCGACGCCGCCTACCGGAAGACCGGGGCCTCCGAGGACGACACGTCGATGTAGCTCACCTCGCGCCCCTCGAGCGACTTCAGCATCGTCGCGAGCACCGCCGACTTGCGCCGCGACGACTCGCTGTCCCCCCACATCACCTCGATGCCGTTGTCCAGCGTGAACGTCACGTCCTGCCCGCTCGACGCCGACACCTCGGTAATCCTGGTGCGCAGCGACTCCGGCATGTCGCGGAGCGCGCGGGTGGCCGAGCCAAACGCCTGCGAGGCGCGATCCTTTATCGCCCCGCCGCCGAGCGGCACGCCAGCCGGTGCGGCCTCCGCGGTGCCGAGCTTCACGCCAGCCGCGTCGTAGAGCCCGACCCCGCCGTCCTCGGCGAGCGACACCACCGCGACGCGCTCCTCGATCCGCACGGTCAGCGTGTGCGGCGGAATCCGCTCAACGGCGTAGCGCTGGATCAGGGGGAACGGTTCGAGCGCTCGGTGCACGTCACCGTCGTCAACGAGCGCGAGCGGCACCCCGGTGAACTCGGCGAGCGCCTCGCGCACCTCATCCTCCGGCACGTTCGACGCGCCGACGATCTCGATCGAGCGCACCCCCATCAGCGGCGTGAACACCCCGGCGGCGACGAACAGTATGAGGCCGACGACCGCGCCGAGCACGATCAGCCAGACGCGTCGACGGCGCCGCGCGGCGACCGTGAAGCGCTGCTGCTCGCGGCGCAGCTGCGACTTGCGCTGCCGCTCAGCCGCGCGCACGCGGCGCTCCGCGGCACGCACCGGGTCCTCGGCACGCGCCGCGCGCCACCGCGTCAGCGCGGATCCCGCGCGCGGGGGGACATCGAGCTCCGCGGAGTGATCGAGCTCCGCGGAGAGATCGACGGTCAGCGCCTCGGCTGGCGCGGGGTCAGCTGGCGCGGGGTCCCCCGACTCGCGGGCCGTCCGCGGCGCGACCCCCGAGCGCAACCGGTCGAGCACGCTCCGACGCTGCGTCGCCGGATCCGCAGCCGGGGGCTCCGGATCCCACGCAGCGGTCTCAGAAACGTCACCGTCCTGGGGCGCGGGCTCGCTCGACTCCGGGCGCTCAGGCGCCCGATCGAATCCGCCCGGCCGCTTCACTACTCGGCGACCTCAAACCGCCCGCGCAGGGCGGCGACGACCTGCGGGATGATCTGGTAGACCGTGCCGCAACTCATGGTGACCATGACGTCGCCAGGCTGCGCGAACTCGGCGAGGTACTCGGCCGCGCGCGCCCAATCGTCAATGTAGGAGACCTTGCTCGCGTCACTGAAGTCGCCCGACACGAGCGCGCCGGTCACCCCGTCGACGGGATCCTCGCGTGCTCCGTCGACCGCGAGCACAACCGTGTGATCCGCGCCGGCCTCGAGCACCTCTGCGAACTCGCGGTGGAACAGGCTCGTGCGGCTGAACAGGTGCGGCTGGTGGATCGCGACGAGGCGACCGTCCCCAACCACCGCGCGCGCCGAGTCGAGCAGCGCCGCAACCTCGGTGGGGTGATGCGCGTAGTCGTCGTAGACGCGGACGCCGCCGACCTCGGCATGGAACTCGAAGCGGCGCTTCGTGCCGCCGAACTCCGCAATCGCCGCGAGCGCCGCCGCCGGCTCGAAGCCGAGCCCCGTCAGCACGGCGAGCGCGCCCACCGCGTTGACCGCGTTGTGGCGCCCGTACACCGCGAGCTGCGCACTGTACTCGGCGCCGTCGAGTGCGACGGTGAAGCGTACCGGGCCGGAGTCATCAACCGAGAGGATGCGCACATCGGCGTCCTCGGCCTCGCCGAAGGTGCGGATCGGGGCGTGCGCCTGGGCGCCGTCGGCGCGGAGCGCGGCGAGCACCTCGAGCGCACCGGGATCGTCGGCCGAGATGACAATCTGCTCGCGCGCGCCGCGGGCGAAGTCAACGAACGCCTGCATGAACGCCTCGCGCGAACCGTAGAAGTCCAGGTGCTCGGGATCGACGTTCGTGATGAGCGCGATCGCCGTGTCGTACAGCAGGAACGACTTGTCGGACTCGTCGGCCTCGATCACGAAGAGGTCGTCGCTGCCGGGACCGGAGCTCACGCCGAGCGACTCGATGATGCCGCCGTTCACGAACGACGGGTCGGCGCCGGCGCCGAGCAGGCCGGTGACGATCATCCCGGTGGAGGTCGTCTTGCCGTGCGCGCCGGCGACCGAGACGACGCGCTTGCCGCGCGCCAGCCAGGCGAGGGCCTGCGAGCGGTGCAGCACGGGCATCCCCGTGGCGAGCGCGCGCTGGTACTCGGGGTTGTCCTGCCACAGCGCGCCGGTGACGACGAGCGTGTCCGCCTCGCCGACGTTCGCGGCGTCGTGGCCGATGGCGACGGGGATCCCGATCTCTTCGAGCGCGGCCGTCGAGTAGTTCGCACTGCGGTCGGACCCGGTTACGGTCACGCCGGCCTGGTGCATCATGCGCGCGATCCCGCTCATCCCGGAACCACCGATGCCAACGAAGTGCACCTTCCCCAGCTCGTCGGGGATGGTCAGTTCGAGATCGGGGTAGATCATGGATCCTCCTAGCAGGTCGACAGTCAAGCGTACCGTGTGGCGCCTGCGTGGCGCGCGGTCGCGCGCGGCGCGGCCCGAGCATTTCCCGGAGAACGCGCGATTCCCTGGGAAACCGCGCGATTCCCACGGGACACACCAATTCCCACTGAGAAATCTGAAATCTCGGGCGCGTGAGCGCGAAAGGCTCCGAGATATCAGATTTCTCCGCCTGGATTCGGGGGCGGGGTGGAGTGGGGGGTGGGGTGAGCGGGGCTGGGCGGACGCTATGCCGGGCGCTCCGCCGCGGGCGGCGGGACCAGCGGGACGGCGAGCGCCGGGGTCAGCGCGATCAGCGCGAGGGTCGCGGGGACACCGAAGAGGCCGATCACGCCGCCCACCACGGGCCCGACCGCCGCCGCCGCGAGGAACTGGCCGGTGTTCTGGATGCCGAGCGCGCGGCCCGCCCAGGACGGGCCTGCGAGCTCGGCGACCGCGGTGAACGCGAGGCCGTTGTCGGCGACGCTCACGCAGCACGCGATCACGTACGCCACCGCCGCGGGCACGCCCCACTCGAACCAGCCGCACGCGGCGGCGAGGAGCAGCGTCGCGATTCCGGCGAACGCAACGAGACGGAGCGGCCGCAGGCGCGAGCCGGCCCGGTCGCTCCACACGCCCACCAGGATCCGCCCCGCCGCCCCGGCGAACTGCGCACCGGCGACGAGCGCGCCAGCCGCGAGTGCGCTCCACCCGAAGCCGACCGTGAACCACACGAGCCCGAACGTGGACAGCGCGAACTGCGGGACCACGAGCAGCACGGAGGCCGCGTGGATGCGCGTGAGCGTCCACCCCGAGCGGTACGGGTTCGCCGCGGCGGCCGGCAGCTGCGCGGTGGCGCTCCCCCGGCGCGGCGCCCGTTCGGGATCGTGCACGACCGCGAACACCGCGGCTAGGCTCACGAGCACGAGGACGCCGCCGAGCGCGAGCGCCGCGGCAACGCCCAGCCCAGCGGCGAGCGGCGGCACACCGAGGGCTGCGATCGCCATGCCGAGCGGCTGGCAGGTCTGCCTGATGCCCATCGCGAACCCGCGCCGCTCGGCGGGGAACCAGCCGGTGATCAGCCGCCCGCTCGCGCTGTTCGTGCACGCGGAGGCCGCGCCGCAGGCCACCAGCGCGACCGCGAGCGGCAGGAGCCCGCCGATGCCGGAGCCGGCGCCGGAGCCGGATCCCGCGCCTTCCCCGATCGGCGCCGCGGCGATCATCGCCAGCGCGACCGTCAGCGCGGTCGCCGCGAGGCCAACGATGAGCACCCGGCGCTCACCGAAGCGGTCGGTCGCGGCGCCCCACAGCACGAGCGCCGCGACGAGCCCGAGGTTCGGGGCACCGGCGAGCAGCCCGGCCTCCGCGAGGCTGAGGCCCCCGGCGTGGAGGTGCGGGATGAGGAATGCCGGCGCGGCAGCGACGATCGTGGTGGCGGCCTGCGCCAGCACCATGACGGCGAGCATCGCCCAGAGTCGGACGGGAACGTGCATGCGGAAACTCCAAAGAATGAGCGGAGACCGGCACGACGAAGCCGCCGCGGACGGGGAGCCGGTCGGCTCAGGCCCCGCCGCGGCTCCGAAGGAGCAGCCGCACGTGCATAGGGATGATCCTACCGGCTCCCACCGGCACCGCTAGCGCCGCTCGCCTCGTGCACGAGCGCGAGCAGCCGATCGGTGCCGTCGAGGCTGCCGGCGCTGCGCGAGCGCTCAGCCATCGCGGTGAGCCGTTCGTCGTCGGTGAGGAGCGGCAGGAGCGTGCCGGTCACCCACGCCGGCGTGAGTTCCGCGTCCTCGACGAGGAGCGCCCCACCGGCCTCGACGACGCCCGCCGCGTTGAAGCGCTGCTCGCCGTTGCCGACGGCGTACGGCACGAACACGGCCGGGATCCCGAGCCCAGCGAGCTCGCTCACGGTCGTGGAGCCCGCGCGGGACACGGCGAGGTCGCACGCCGCGAACGCGAGGTCCATGCGGTCGCAGTATTCGATGACGTGGTAGCCGGGCACCCCAGGATCCTCGACCTCGGTGAGTCCGCCCCACACGTGGAGCACCTGCACGCCGGCCGCGACGATTTCCGCGGCCGAGCCCGAGATGCCGCGGTTGATGGCGCGCGCGCCGAGCGAGCCGCCCGTCACGAGCAGGGTGCGTCGCTCGGGCTCGAGGCCGAAGTGCTCGCGCGCCGAGGCGCGGAGCGCGGCACGGTCGAGCCCGGCGATCTCGGGCCGCAGCGGCATCCCGGTGACCCGTGCGTTCGGGATCGGGGTGCCGGCGAAGGTGACGCCGACGTACGGGGTGCGGCGCGCCCCCATCTTGTTGGCCATGCCTGGCCTGGCGTTCGCCTCATGGATCACGACGGGCACGCCTTCCTTCGCCCCTGCGCGGTAGGCGGGGGCGGCAGCGTACCCGCCGAAGCCGACGATCACGTCGATGTTGCGCGCGCGAATGAGCTCGCGCACCTCGCGCACGGCGCGCGCGAAGCGCGCGGGGAACTGCAGCGCGGCGAGGTTCGGGCGGCGCGGAAACGGCAGGCGCGCGATCGTCGCGAGCTCGTAGCCCCGCTCGGGGACGAGGCGCGCTTCGAGCCCCTCGCGGGTGCCGAGCACGACGATCTCCGCGTCGGGTTCGGTGCCGCGGATGAGGTCGGCGAGCGCGAGCAGCGGGTTCACGTGGCCGGCCGTTCCGCCGCCGGCGAGCAGGTAGCGAGTCATCGTGGGTTCCGGGTCCTTTCCTGCGGCCGCGAGGCGCCTGCCGCGGCCAATTCTTCCTGGTACAGCGCGCCGTCGCGCGCGATCGATATCACCACGCCCATCGCCGCGAGACACGCAATGAGGGCGGTGCCGCCCGAGCTGATGAGCGGCAGCGGTACGCCGAGCACGGGCAGCACCTCAAGCACCACGCCGATGTTCACGAGGGCCTGGCCGACGATCCAGACGAGGATCCCGCCGACCACTGCCTTGCCGAAGCGGTCGCGCGCGCGGGTGATGACGCGGAGCATCACGACCGCGAGGGCGACGAACATGGCGATCACGAGCAGCGCGCCGATGAGTCCCAACTCCTCGCCGATGATCGCGAAGATGTAGTCGTTGTCTGCCGCGGGCAGCCAGGACCACTTCGCCTTCGAGCCGCCGAGCCCGACGCCGAAGAGGCCGCCGCCGGCGAGCGCCCAGCGCCCGTGAAGCGGCTGCCAGCCGAGGCCGGAGTAGTCAGTGTTGCCTTCGGCGTGGCCGAACAGGCGGTCAAGTCGGTTCTGGCTCGTGACGACGAAGAACACGACGGCGAGCAGGCCGCCCACCGCGGTCACGGTGAGGCTCTTCCAGCTCACCCCGCCGAAGTACATCGCACCGAACACCATGCCGGCCATGATGAGCACGGTGCCGAGGTCCTTGCCGAGCAGCACGACGCCGAGCGCGAGCAGCGCGCCGGGAATGACGACGGGGATCAGCTCGTGCTTCATCTCGCCGAGCAGCGGTTCCTTGCGCAGCAGCACGGTGCCGACCCAGACGACGAGCGCGAGTTTCAGCGCCTCAGACGGCTGGGCACCGAAACTGCCGATCTGGATCCAGTTGCGGTTGCCGTACACTTCGACGCCGAGCGGCGTGAACACGAGCAGCTGCAGGAGCAGGCCGAGGCCGAGCAGCCACCACGCCCACTTCTTCCAGACGTCGATCGGCATGGCGGCCGCGATGAGCATGAGCGGCAGCCCGATCAGGGCGAACGTGGCCTGCTTCCAGAACCCCCCGAAGAACCCCTGATCATTCAAGTACGAGGTGATGGACGACGACGACAGCACCATGATGAGCCCGAAGCCGACGAGCAGCAGCGTGATCGCGTAGAGGGCAATGACGGTGCGGTCGGTACCCGTGCGCAGCGCGGATCCCAAGCTGATACGGGCGACGCCCGAGCCGCGTCGCGTGCCGTCCGTCTGCCCCGTGCTCATGCGGCTCACCCGAGCTCGGACACGGCGGCCTGGAACTGCCTGCCGCGATCCGAGTAGCTCGCAAACTGGTCCATGGAGGCGGCGGCCGGCGACAGCAGCACGGTGTCCCCCGGCTGGGCGATGTCGGCCGCTGCGGCAACCGCTGCGGACATGACCGCCTCGCTCGCGTCGATCTCGGCGATGGGCCGGTCCCCGAGGTGCGCGCGGAGGGCGGCGAGCACGGGCGCGCGGTCGACGCCGATCACCACGGCGCCGCGGAGGCGGTGCGCGTGCGTCGCGACGAGCTGCGCGATGTCGACGCCCTTGAGGAGCCCGCCGACGATCCACACGACGTCCGTGAGCGCGCGGAGGGACGCGTCCGCGGCGTGCGCGTTGGTGGCCTTCGAGTCGTCGATCCAGTGCGCGCCGGCGTGCTCGCCGAGCCGCTGGGTGCGGTGCGGATCGGGCACGAAGCTCAGGATCGCGCTCGCGATCTCCGCCGGCTCGACCCCGCGTGAGCGCGCGAGCGCTGCCGCGGCGAGCACGTTCTGCACCATGTGCGGCGCTGCGAGGTCGCGCTCGGCGAGCTCTGCAACCGTGACGAGCTCGAACGCCTCGTCGCGGCGCTCGGCGTGGAAGCCACGGTCAACGAGGATGCCCTCGACGATGCCGAAACCGCTCGGCGGCGGCGTGTCGAGCCCGAAGCTGATCGCGCGCGCACCCTCGACGACGTCGGCGTCCTCGACCATGCGCTCGGTCGCCAGGTCGGCGCGGTTGTACACGCACGCCACCTGCGATCCCGTGTACACCTTCGCCTTTGCCGCCCAGTACGCGTCCGCGCTGCCGTGCCAGTCGAGGTGGTCGTCGGCGAAGTTCAGGCACGCGCTCGCGTACGGCGAGATCTCGCCCAGGCGCTCGAGCTGGAAGCTGGAGAGCTCCACCACGAGCGCGTCGTAGCCCTGCGGATCGCGGAGCGCGTCGAGGATCGGCGTGCCGATGTTGCCAGCCGGGGTGACGCGCAGGCCGCCAGCCGCGAGCATGTGCGCGGTGAGCTGCGTGGTGGTGGTCTTGCCGTTCGTTCCGGTGATGCAGATCCAGTCGGCGATCCGGGTGGTCTTGTCGCGCAGGCGCCAGCCGAGCTCGATGTCGCCCCACACCGTCACGCCGCGCTCGCTCGCCCAGGTGGTGAGCGGGTGGTCGGGCCGGTAGCCAGGCGACACGACCACCAGCTCGGGATCGAACTCGACGAGGTCCGCGAGCTGCGCGTCGTCGGCGCTCGCGGCGAATCGCTCCGCGCCGATCACGTCGAGCAGGCGCTCTCGATCGGGATCGGGGGCGCCGTAGACCACGCGCACCTGCGCGCCGAGTTCCACGAGCGTGTCGGCGACGGAGAAGCCGGTCACGCCGAGCCCGAGCACGGCGACGCGCAGCCGCGACCAGTCGTGGTGCCAGCTCGTGAGGGCCGCCACCCGCGTCGCAACCGACTCAGCCTGCGTGTTGTCCTCGGTCATCTCGTGTCCTGTCCCCTCTGATCCCAACTACTGCTGCAGCAGCCATTCGCCGTAGAAGGCACCCACGCCAGCCACGACGAAGAGCCCGGCGATGATCCAGAACCGCACGACCACGGTCACCTCGGCCCAGCCCTTGAGCTCGAAGTGGTGGTGGATGGGGCTCATCAGGAAGATGCGCTTGCCCTTCGTGACCTTGAAGTACAGCCGCTGCACGATGACGGAGCCGGTCTCGATGATGAAGAGGCCGCCGATCAGCACGAGCAGCAGTTCCGTGCGGCTGAGGATCGCGAGTGCGGCGATCGCACCGCCGATCCCCATCGAGCCGGTGTCGCCCATGAAGATCTGTGCCGGGTTCGTGTTCCACCACAGGAAGCCGGCGACGCCGCCGAGGAACGCCGCGGCGATGACCGCGAGGTCCATGGGGTCGCGGGTCTCGTAGCAGCCGGCCTCGAACGCGGTGGTGGCGCAGTTCTGCGAGGACTGCCAGAAGCCGATGATGAGGTACGCGCCGAACGCGAAGATCGCGGAGCCGGCGGCGAGCCCGTCGAGCCCGTCGGTGACGTTCACCGCGTTCGTGGTCGCGGTGACGATGACCATCACCCACACGATCACGAGGATGACGCCGAGCACCACGCCGAGCGACATGAAGTCGAACGGGAGGTCTCGGAAGAGCGAGATGTGCGTCGACACGGGCGTGAGCCCGGCATCGTTCGCGAACTGCAGGCCGAGCAGGGCGAACGAGACGGCGATGATCACCTGGCCCGCGATCTTCGCCCAGCCGCCCAGCCCGGCCGACTGCTGCTGCCGCGTCTTCATGAAGTCGTCGATGAAGCCGACGAGGCCGGCGCCGACGGCCATGAGGATCACGAGCAGCGCCGACGGCGTCGGGGTCTCCCCCATGACGAGCTTGCCGACGAAGTACGCGAGCACGGACCCCGAGAGGAAGATGATGCCGCCCATCGTCGGCGTGCCGCGCTTCACCTCGTGTTCCTTCGGCCCGTCGACGCGGATGGGCTGGCCCCATTTCAGGCGGTTGAAGATGCGCACGAACACGGGCGTGAGCAGCAGTGAGTAGAGCAGCGAGAAGCCGCCGGCGATCAACAGGGCGATCATGCGAAGGCCTCCCCCAGGCGGTCGCCGAGGAAGCGGAGGCCCGCGGCGTTCGATGACTTCACGAGTACGGTGTCGTTCGGCTGCAGCGTGCGCTCGAGGTACGCGAAGGCCGCGTCCTGATCCTCGAAGAACACGCTCTCGCCGTCCCAGGATCCCTCGTTGATGGCGCTGATGTGCAGGTTGCGCGCTTCGCTGCCGACCACGACGAGCTCGGAGATGCGCAGGCGCACGGCCTGCAGCCCGATCCGGATGTGCTCCTCGATGGAGTACTCGCCGAGCTCGCTCATCGCGCCGAGCACGGCGACGGTGCGCCCCTCGGGCTTCGCGATCTGGGCGAGCGTGCGCAGTCCCGCGCTCATGGAGTCCGGGCTCGCGTTGTACGCGTCGTTGATGATGGTCACGCCGTCGCGGCCGCCCATCACTTCCATGCGCCAGCGCGCCGCGCGCGTCGCGCCCTCCAGCGCGGCCACCACGTCGGCGAGCGAGAGGCCGAGTTCGAGGCCGACCGCGGCAGCAGCCAGCGCGTTGGTGACGTGGTGCTCGCCGAGCACCCGGAACACCACCGGGTGCGACGCGCCGTCGGCGTGGATCGTGAAGCGGGTGCCGCTCGCGTCGGAGTCGACGTCGCTCGCGCGCACGTCGGCCTCCGGGTGCCGGCCGAACCAGCGCACGCGTGCCCGGGTCAGCTCTCCCATGCGCGCGACGTAGCCGTCGTCGCGGTTCAGCACGGCGACCGCGGTCTCCGGCAGCTCGCGCACCATCTCGCTCTTCGTGCGGAACGTGGTCTCGATGCCGCCGAACTCGCCGGCGTGCGCGAGACCCACCGTCAGCACCACGCCGATGTGGGGCGGCGCCATGCCGGTGAGCCGCGCGATCTCGCCCTCGGCGCTCGCCCCCATCTCGGCGACGAGCGTCTTCGTGTCGTCCTCGACGCGCAGCATCGTGAGCGGGCCGCCCACCTCGTTGTTGAAGGACTTCTCCGAGGCGACGAACGTGCCGACGCGCTCGGCCATGGCCGCGACGAGGTTCTTCGTCGTGGTCTTGCCGTTCGAGCCGGTGATGCCGACGATCGTGAGGCCGCCTGCGGCGCGCACGCGGCGCACCACCTCCGTGGCGAGCGCGCCGAGCGCGTCGGTCGTGTCGGCAACGAGGATCTGCGGCACCCGGTCGTCGGTCTCGTGCTCGCCGACGATCAGCGCGGCGCCCGCGTCGATCGCCTGCGGCACGAAGCGGTGGCCGTCGGTCTCCTCGCCGCGGCGGGCGAAGAAGATCTGGCCGGGGGCCACCTCGCGCGAGTCGGTCTGCGACTCGCCGCGGACGACGGTCTCCGGCCCAGCGCCGGATGCGCCGGGCACCAGGCGTCCGCCGGTTGCGGCGGCAATCTCAGCGAGCGTCAGTTCAATCACTGGAGCAATCCTGCCTCGCGGAGCGCCCCGCGTACTTCATCCCGCGCCGAGTAGGGAAGAAACTGCCCGGCGATTTCCTGATGATCCTCGTGTCCTGGACCGGCATACAGGATAACGTCCCCGGCTTCGGCGAGCGAAATGGCGAGCCGCACGGCACGGCGCGGGTCGCCCTCCTCGATCACCTCGGCGTGCTGCGCGGAGCGCGCGCCGGCGAGCAGCTGAGCGCGGATCGCCTCGGGCGGCTCCGATCGCGGGTGGTAGTCGCAGATGATCACCGTGTCGGCGCCTGCGGCCGCGATGCGGCCCATCTCCTCGCGCTTCGTCGTGTCGCGGTCGCCGTCGGCGCCGAACATGAAGATGATCTTTCCTGGCGCGACCTCGCCGAGCGCGTCGAGCATCGCCTCGAACGCGCCTGGGGTGTGCCCGTAGTCGACGAAGAAGCGCGGGCCGCGCGAGCCCCGCTCGGTGATCTCCTCGAGCCGGCCGGGGATGTAGACCGGGATCGTGCCGCCGGTGAGGCCAGCCGCGACCTGATCGAGCGGTACGCCTGCCTCGTGCAGCATGATGAGCGCGAGCGCGGCGTTCTCCGCCATGAAGCGGCCGAACACGGGCACGCTGCCGCGGAAGTGCGCACCCTCGGGGCCCTGCAGCACGAACGACACGCCGTCGAGCGTCTGCGCGGTGATCGCGAGGTGCCAGTCCGCCTGCTGCCCGTACTCGGTGGCGAGGCGCGTGACCGGGATCTGCGACTCGCGCGCGATGCGCTGGCCGTACGCGGAGTCCACCACAACGACGCCGCGGCTCGCCCGCTCCGGGGTGAAGAGCGCGAGCTTCGCCTGGAAGTACGACTCGAGGTCGCCGAACTCGTCGAGGTGGTCCTGCGAGAAGTTGTTGAAGGCGACCACGTCGAAGTGCACCCCGTCGAGCCGGTGGCGCACCACCGCCTGCGCGGAGACCTCGATCGCGACGGCGTCGACGTCCCGCTCGCGCATGCGCGCGAGGAGGCCGTGCAGCTCGGAGGCTTCCGGGCTCGTGAGATTCGCGGGGATCACCTCGTCGCCGACGCGGCGCTCGGCCGTTGAGCTCAGCCCCGGCGTGAGGCCGGCGGCGTGCATCAGCTCGGCGAGGAGGTACACGACGCTGGTCTTGCCGTTCGTGCCGGTGACGCCGAGCATCTTCGGCGCGAAGTCGTCGGTGCGGTACACCGCGGCCGAGACCGCGCCGAGCAGTGCGCGCGGGTGCGTGTCGGCCACCAGGATCGGGAGCGTGACGCCGGCGGCGACGGCCAGCTCGGCGCCGGCCGCGTCGGTGAGCATCGCATGCGCGCCGAGCGACGCCGCCTGCGGCGCGAAGTCAGCGCCGTGGCGCTTCGCTCCCGGCATGCCGATGTAGAGGTCGCCCGCGCGCACGTCGCGCGAGTCGAGTGAGACGCCGGTCACTGAAACGTCGTCGTGCGCGCCGCCCGCTGCGAGCCCGAAGCGGGCCGCGAGCTCGGCGAGCGGGAACGGGGTGGGGGTCTGCGGGCGAATGCTCAGCGCATCTCCGGTACTCACGTGTGTGTGCCTCCTGCGGGCGATGTCTAGTACTCCGTGGGGAGCGGTGTGAACTCCCCGCTGGAGGGCGGGATGTGGAAGGTGCGGATGGTCGCTTCGGCCGCCTCACGGAAACTGGTAATCGCCGCGACGCCGCCGTCCCCCGCCGACGGGAACGCAATCGATGCTACCGCGACGTACTGCGGGTCGTCGGCCGGGAAGATGCCGGCGAACGAATGAACGTAATCCTCGCGGTACCCGCCCTGGTTGTCCGACTGCTCCGCGGTGCCGGTCTTTCCGGCGATTCGGTAGCCGGGAATCTTGATCAGGTCCTTGTACCAGCCCTCGGTCACCACGGTCTCGAGCATCGCCATCACGTCGGCTGCGGTGTCCTCCGAGATGGCGCGCACCTCCTCGCCGTGATCCGGCTTCGTGCTCGTGCCGTCGGGTTTCGTGCAGCTCGTCACGAGCGTCGGCGGAATGCGCACACCGCCGTTCGCGAAGGTCTGGTAGACGCCGGCGGTCTGCACGATCGTGGTCGAGAGACCCTGGCCGAACATCGTGTTGTACGAGGTCTGGGGATCCCAGTTCGCGACGTCCGGCAGCTGGCCGGAGTCCTCGAGCGGCATCCCGGCCTCGGTCGACACGCCGACGCCGAACTTCTGCAGGTACTCGTACCGCTTCTCCGGGCTCACCGCGCTGCCCAGCGTCGCGATGCCGACGTTCGACGACTGCGTGAGGATCCCGGTGAGCGTCCAGGGCATCGGCTCGTGGGAGAAGGAGTCCCCGAATCGCGCGTCAGGCACGGGCTCCAGGTAGTCGGGCGTGAGGTTCTGCGTGAGCGGCGTCGCCGCACCCTCCTCGAGGAGCGTCGCCGCGGTGAGCGGTTTGAAGGTGGAGCCCGGCTCGTACGGCGACACGAAGGAGCGCGCCTCGCGCTTCAGCGGGTCCGAGGCGTCCACGTCGTTCGGGTCGACCGAGCCGTCCTCGGCGACCGCGACGAGCTCGCCGGTCTTCGCGTCCATGATCACGAGGTAGCCGTATTCGGCGCCGACCTCCTGCACCTGGGCGTTGATGGTCTGCTGCGCCTCCCACTGGAGATCGCGGTCGATGCTGAGCGTCACCTCGCCGCCGTTCTCGGCTTTGCGCGTCACCACGACGCTGCCGGGCAGCGGCACGCCGTCGGCCCCGCGCTCGTAGACCTCCGCGCCGGACACGCCGGTGAGGCACTCGTCCTGCGAGAGCTCGATGCCCGCCTGCGGGACGTCCTCGAAGCCGGCGAAGCCAACGAGGTTGCCCGCCACCGCGCCGTTCGGGTACGTGCGCGTGTGGTGGCTCTCGAACGTCACCCACGGGATCTGCAGCGCCTTCAGCGCGTTCAGCTGTTCGAGGTCGACGCCGCGCTTCACGTACGCGAAGTCCGACTTCTCGTCGACCTCGAGCGCGTCGTCGACGATCTTCTGCAGTTCAGCGGCGCTCTGCCCGGTGATCTCGCCGATCTCGCCGAACGCCTGCTTCGCGGTGACCTGCACCGTCGCGATCCCGCCGCGCTCCGGGTCCTGCCGCCAGAACCGCCCGCCCTTCAGCGCCGCGTTCTTCGGCGACATCTGCACGTCGTAGCGCTCGTCGGTGGTGGCGAGCACCTCGCCGTTCCGGTCGACGATGTCGCCGCGGAGGCTCAGCACGTCCTGCGAGACCGCGCGCTTGCCCTTCGCGTCCTCGTTCAGCTGCGGGGCCGAGATCACCTGCACGTCGACGAGCCGAACGAGAAACACGACCGCGGTGATGACGACGATCACGATCGCGATCAGCCGCCGCACCGCTCCGCCGCGCAGACTCCGCATTCCGATTCTCCCGTCCGGGCTGCCTGGCTAGTGGGTCTCGGGGGCGGGCAGCTTGCCCTGCCACCGTACCGCCGGCGCGCTCGGATCAGCCTGAGCGGCCGCGCCGGCACCGTCGCGCGGCACGAGGAGGCCGGCGGCATCAACGACCGGCATCGTGTCCAGCGTCGCGTTGGGGATCAGGTTGCCGCGCGCTTCGGTGGTCTCGGACTCGAGCGCGCCGAGCACCGCGCCGTCGCTCATGCGCAGCGTCGCGGGGCGCGAGTTCTGCACCATGCCGAGCGCCGCGGCGTTCTCCGCGAGGTTCTGCGGCGAGGCCAGCTTGTCGACGTTCTGCGAGAGCACACGCTCCACACGGGCGAGATCGCGCTTCTCGAGCTCGAGCGCCCGCGCCTCGTACGCGCCCTGCGAGATCGCGACGCTGAGGCCGAGCTGGGTCGCGAGGATCACGAGGATCACGCCGACCGCAACGAGCGAGCCTACGAGCGGGCTGAGACCCGCGCGGCGGCGGCCCTGCGGCGCCGTCGCCGGGGCGAGCCTGAGGTGGCGCTCGCTCGGCGCGGTGGGCGCGGTGGGCGCGGTGGTCGGCGCGACGCCGAAGCCGTGCGCGCTGTCGCGATCAAACTCGATCGGCACCGTGTTGTTCATCGCACGTCCCTCGCTCGTTCGGCGGCGCGGAGCCGCACGGGGATCGCCCGCGGGTTGCGGGCGCGCTCGGCATCGTCAGCGAGTTTGGCGCCGCGGGTGAGGAGGCGGAACTCGGGGCGGTGCTCAGGGAGCTCGACCGGCAGCCCGGCCGGCGCGGTCGAGCGGCTGCGCTTCGTCAGCTCACGCTTCACCAGGCGATCCTCGAGCGACTGGTAGGACATGATGACGGCCCGGCCGCCCGTGTTCAGCAGATCGAGCGCCGCGGGGATCGCGCGCTCCAGGACGGAGAGCTCGCCGTTCACCTCGATGCGCAGTGCCTGGAAGACGCGCTTCGCCGGGTGCCGCTGATCCCGCACCGCCGCGGGCGTCGCCTGCTGGAGCACGTCGACGAGCTGCCCGCTGCGCTCGATCGGGGTCTCCGCCCGCGCCGCGACGATCGCGCGCGCGTAGCGGCCGGCCAGCGGCTCCTCGCCGTAGCGCTCGAAGATCGCGCGCAGGCGCCCCTCCGGCGCGGTGCGCAGGACCTCGGCCGCCGTCTCGCCGCGGCTCTGGTCCATCCGCATGTCGAGCGGGGCGTCCTGCGCGTACGCGAAGCCGCGGTCGGCCTCGTCGAGCTGCAGCGAGGACACGCCGAGGTCGAAGAGCACGCCGTCGATCCGGTCGAAGCCCGCGCCGCGCACGGCGTCGGCGATCTCGTCGTAGACCGCGTGCACGCGGATCGCGCGGTCGCCGAACGGCGCGAGCCGCTTGCCGGCGAGCGCGAGCGCCTCGGTGTCGCGGTCGAGGCCGATGAGGGTGAGGCCGGGGTGCGCGGCGAGGAGCGCGGCGCTGTGACCGCCCATGCCGAGGGTCGCGTCGACGACCACGGCGCCGTCGCGGCTCGCCGCGGGGGCGAGCAGCTCGAGGCAGCGGTCGAGCAGCACGGGGACGTGCAGCTCGCTGGGGTCGCGGGTGTCAGTCGTCATGATGTCCGGGCTAGAACATGCCCGGGATCACCTCCCCGTCAGTTTCGGAAAATGCTGCTTCTTGCTCGCGCAGGTAGGTCTCCCACGCGGTGGCGTCCCAGATCTCGGCGCGCGATCCCGCACCGATCACGGCCAGATCGCGGTCGAGCCCCGCGTAGTCGCGGAGGCCGGGCGGGATCGTGACGCGGTGCTGCTTGTCCGGCGTCTCAGGGTGCGCGCCGGACAGGAACACGCGCAGGTAGTCGCGCGCGTGCTTCGAGGTCATCGGCGCTTGGCTGATGCGCTCGTGCATTGCGGTGAACTCCTGCTCGCTGAATACGTAGAGGCAGTGCTCCTGGCCGCGCGTGATGACGAGCCCATCGGAGAGCTCGGCACGAAATTTCGCGGGAAGGATCAGCCGCCCCTTGTCGTCGAGTTTGGGCGTGAAGGTTCCCAAGAACATGGGTTCCTCCCTCCGCCTGGCCGACTTGGACCCCAGACTACTCCACTTTCCTCCACCCCAGGGGTTTTCCCCTCCACTTTCTTCCAGGAACACGCGATTCCCGCGGAATCCCGGGGGTTGTGAGCGCGCCGAGCCGCGCCGTCACCTTGCACGACGGGGCCGAGCGAGGCGCGATCTGGCGCGTCATCGGGCCCGATCGCCCGAATCTGCGGATTCGTGGAGGAAAGTGGAGCTGCCGGGGGCGCGCAGCGCAGCGTGAGCGCGCCGCGATCTCACCGGCCGCGCGGAGACACAAAAAAGGGCCGCGGATCGTTTCCGATCCGCGGCCCGAAGCCTGCAGGCGAGCGCTTAGCGCTCCCCCTCCATCCGTTCATCCCAGCGGCGCTCCATCCGCTCGCTGAGCGACTCTCGCGGTGCCGAGCTCTTCGCGCTCGATCCACCGCCGTTCAGCACATCCTCCACGGTCACCGTTTCGGAACCGCGCGACATCATGAGCGTCACGCCTCCGACCATGACCGCGAAGCCGATGAGCCCCAACCACAGCTGCTGTGCGGCGACCCCGCCGATGAGCGCGCCGACCCCAACAAGGAGGACGACGATCCCCAAGACGAGGGAGCGATAGTTCAGGCGACGCTGGCTGACCGAACCGGTCTGCATTACGTCGGCCTCGCTCTGATAGAAACCGCGTTCCATCTCGTCAAGCAGCCGCTGCTCGTGTTCTGACAGCGCCATGACGATCCTCCCGACACTCAAACGATCTGTACCCTACAGTGTACGGCGCTCAGCCGAGAGTAGGCTAGTCGTGTGCAAGAAACGACGCGACTCGCAGGGCTTATTCAGGAGCGAATCAACGATACGCTGTCCCACCACCGTGCGGCACTCGCGCCGCTCGGGCCCGACGCACATCCGCTGCTCGACGAGGCCTTCGGCTTCCTCACCGGCGGCAAGCGCTTTCGCGCGCAGTTTGCGGTGCTCGGCTTCCGCGCAGTGCAGCCGCTCGATCTCATCGGCGAGCTCTCCCCCGAGCTGGATCGCGTCCTCGACGCCGCGTGCGCGCTCGAGCTCTTTCACGCCGCGGCGCTGATCCACGACGACATCATCGATCGCTCCGACACGCGGCGCGGCCGGCCGGCCGTGCACCGGCTGTTCGCCACCATGCACGAGCAGCGGAACTGGGTGGGCGCGTCCGATCACTTCGGCCTCGCCGGCGCGCTCCTGCTCGGCGATCTGCTGCAGTCGTGGGCCGACGAGCTCATGCACCGCGCGTGCGACGCCACCGCGGACCGCGCCGCGGCGCGGCAGGCTCGCGAGCACTTCAACCGGATGCGCAGCGAGGTGGCCGTCGGCCAGTACCTCGACGTGCGCGAGGAGCAGCAGCCGGGCTTCGCGCCGCACGAGGAGCAGCTCGAGCGCTCAACCCGCGTACTCGTGTACAAGTCGGCGAAGTACAGCGTGGAGGCACCGCTCCTCATCGGCGCAGCGCTCGCGGGGGCGTCGCCCGAGGTCGAGGACGCGCTCAGCGAGTTCGGCCTGCCCATCGGCGTGGCGTTCCAGCTCCGCGACGACCAGCTCGGCGTATTCGGCGACGAGGAGCTCACGGGGAAGCCGATCGGCGACGACCTGATCGAGGGCAAGCGCACGGTGCTCGTGACGCTCGCGCGGGAGCACCTGCCCACCACGCAGCGCAACATCTTCGACGGGCTGCTCGGCACCGAGCTCGACGCTGAGCAGGTGATGATGCTGCAGCGCACGATCCAGGAGAGCGGCGCGGTCGATCGCGTCGAGGACATGATTTCGCGCAACGTCGAGCGCGCGACGGAGTCCCTGCGCGCGGCTCCGGTGCACCCGGACGCCGCGGCGCAGCTCATGGTGCTCGCGGAGCGCGCGGCGCGCCGCGCGAGCTGAGCGGGCGCGCCGGGCTCCCACCCAAGCCCACAAATTGCAGCGAGGCTGATCCGGAATGAGCTCCCCCACCCGGATCGGACCCCAACAAAGATGCCGAAGTTGCGGGCAGGAGCCCTGGCCAGCGAGCGGGGCTGCTGTCGGCGCGAGAACGCGAGCACCGGCGAGCGGGGCTGCTGGGTGGCGCGGCGCGCCGCGCTCCCACCCGAGCCCACGAATTGCAGCGAGCCTGATCCGGAATGGGCGGCCCCACCCGGATCGGACCCCAACAAAGATGCCGAAATTGCGGGCAGCGGCCCTGGCCAGCGAGCGGGGGTGCTGGCGGGCGCTAGAACGCGAGCGACTGGGTAGCGCGGCGCACCGCGCTCTTCTTCCCCGCCACGAGGGAATCAATCGGGCGCTCGCCGAGCTCATCGTTGACCTCGAAGAGCCAGTCGAGCGCCTCGTCGTCGGAGAAGCCGGCGTCGAGCAGCGCGAGCAGCGTGCCGCGCAGCGCGGGCAGCGGGTGATCCCCCTGCACGAACTCGACGGGCACCATGAGGACGCCGTCGATGCGCACGGCGGCGAGCTGGTGGTCCTCAATCAGGCGACGCAGCTTGCCCGGGGTCAGCGCGAAGCGCTCCACCAACTCGGGGATCGTGAAGTAGGACCTGTCAGGTGCGATGTTCTCGGCCACACCTCAACTGTGCCAGCGCGATCCACGAAGCGCAATCCGCGCGAACCCGGCGCGCGTCGAGATTCGGGCATCAAATCTTCCGTAGACTTCCGCTGTGACCTCTGCGCCTTCCGACCCGTTGATCGGGCACACGCTCGATGAGCGCTACGCGATTCGTTCCCGAATCGCGCGCGGCGGGATGGCGATGGTGTACCTCGCGAACGATCTGCGCCTGGAGCGGCGAGTCGCCGTCAAGGTGATGCACGAGCACCTCGCGGAAGACGAGAACTTCACGCGCCGCTTCGAGCAGGAGGCGCGCAGCGCTGCGCGGCTGTCGCACCCGAACCTCGTCAACGTCTTCGATCAGGGCCAGGACGCCGGCCGCACGTACCTCGTCATGGAGTACCTGCCGAGCATCACGCTCCGCGACCTCCTGAAGCAGCAGAAGCGCCTCACCGCCGAGCAGACCATGGAGATCGGCGAGGCGGTGCTCTCCGGGCTCGCCGCGGCGCACCGCGCGGGCATCGTGCACCGGGACATCAAGCCGGAGAACGTGATGCTCGCCGACGACGGACGCATCAAGCTCGGCGACTTCGGCCTCGCCCGTGCGGTGTCGGCGAACACCACGACGGGCCAGGCGCTCCTCGGCACGATCGCGTATCTCTCCCCCGAGCTCGTCACGCGCGGCATCGCCGACGCGCGGAGCGATCTCTACGCGTTCGGGATCATGTTCTACGAGATGCTCACCGGAACGCAGCCGTTCACCGGCGAGCAGCCCATGCAGATCGCCTACCAGCACGCGCACTCCGAGGTGCCAGCGCCCTCGGCGAAGTGCGCGGAAGCGACCCAGGAGATCGACGACTTCGTGCGCTGGACCACGCAGCGCGAGCCGGAGCATCGCCCGAGGGACGCCGACGAGGCGCTCGCCGCGCTCACGCAGCTGCGGATCGGCCAGCCGCTCCCCCCTGGCGCGACGCGGGTGCTCGACTTCGGCGCTGGCGCCGGGGCCCCGGCCACGACGGTGCTCGACGAGGCGGTCGTGCTGCAGCAGGCCGGCGCACCGACCGACGGCACCACCGTGCTGCACGACGGCACGTCGATCCTCGCCGCGGCCGGCGGCGACGCCGGCGAGCCCGGCGAGCTGCCACCGGCGAGCGCCCTCGATCGCGCCGCAGCGGCCACCACGCGCCGCACGAAGCGTGGACGCGTGCTCGCCGCGATCCTCGTCGGCGTGATCGCGCTCGCCGGCGGGATCGGGTGGTGGTTCGGGCAGGGCCCGGGTTCCCAGGTCACCGTCCCCGACGTCGCCGGCGCGGACATCGCAGCTGCAGAAGCGGCGCTCGTCGAGCAGCAGCTCACCGTCGAACCGTTCGAGTGCTCGAGTCTCGAGGTTCCCGCTGGCCAAGCGGCGCGAACCGAGCCGAAGGCCGGTTCCCGCCTGGACCGCGGCGCCACCGTGCGGCTCTGCACCTCGACCGGCCCCGAACTGAAGCCCGTCCCCACGATCGTCGGGCTCACGATCTCGGACGCGCGCACCGTCATCGAGGAGGCCGGCTTCACCGTCGGCGAAGTCGTCGACACGCGCTTCTCGGACGCCGACGCCGACGTGGTGCTCGCCGCGCTCAACGCCGACGGCGACGCGCTCGGCGAGCAGTACCCGGAGCGCGCGACCGTCGACCTCGTGGTCTCGGCCGGCCAGCTGCCCGGCGTGGTCGGCATGAGCGTCGAGGACGCGACCGCCGCGCTCGATCAGGCCGGGCTCACGCTCGACGCGGGGCTCGGCTCGGAGGCGCACGATCCCGAGATGCCGAGCGGCGACGTGCTCGCGCTCATCACGAACACCGATCCCGTGCGCCCAGGCGACGCCGTCGGCCTGCAGGTCTCGCTCGGCCCGGAGCTGTTCGAGATCCCCGACGTGAGCGGCAAGCCGCTGCAGGAGGCGATGGATCTCCTCACCGACGCCGGCTTCTCCCCCACCACGCTCGTGCCGAGCGGACCGCTCCGAGACCTCGCGAAGGCGACCTCGACCGATCCGGCAGCCGGCGAGCGCGTCGAGGCCGGCACCGAGATCCGCGTGAAGAGCACCATCTCGCTGTAGCGCCTCGGCGCACAGCTGAGGCGCCCTAGCGCACGGTCTGCTTCAGCTCCTCTGCCACGAGGAACGCGAGCTCGAGCGACTGCATGTGGTTGAGCCGCGGGTCGCAGAGCGACTCGTAGCGGGTCGCGAGCGTCGCCTCGTCGATGTTCTCCGAGCCGCCGAGGCACTCGGTGACGTCGTCGCCGGTGAGCTCGATGTGGATGCCGCCCGGCACGGTGCCGACCTCGCGGTGCGCCTCGAAGAAGCCGCGCAGCTCGTCCATGACGTCGTCGAAGCGGCGCGTCTTGTACCCGGTCGCCGTGGTGATCCCGTTGCCGTGCATCGGGTCGGTGACCCAGAGCGGGGTCGCGCCGGCGTCGCGCACTCCGGCGAGGAGGCCGGGCAGCACGTCGCGGATCTTGCCGGCGCCCATGCGCGTGATGAACGTCAGGCGGCCCGGCTCGCGCTCGGGGTCGAGCTTGTCGATGAGCCGGAGCGCATCGTCGACCGTTGCGGTGGGGCCGAGCTTCACGCCGATCGGGTTGCGCACGTGCGAGAGGAACTCGACGTGTGCACCGTCGAGGTCGCGGGTGCGCTCGCCGATCCAGAGCATGTGGCTCGACGTGTCGTAGAGCTCACCGGTGCGCGAGTCGACGCGCGTGAGCGGCCGCTCGTAGTCGAGCAGCAGCGCCTCGTGGCTGACGTAGAACTCGGTCTGCGTGAGCGCGGTGTGGTCGACGCCGCACGCGTCCATGAACTTGAGCGCGCGATCGATCTCCGCGGCGAGCGACTCGTAGCGCTGGTTCGCCGGGTTCGACACGAAGCCCTTGTTCCACTCGTGCACCTGGCGCAGATCGGCGAAGCCGCCCTGCGTGAACGCGCGGATGAGGTTCAGCGTGGACGCCGACACGTGGTACCCGCGCACGAGCCGCTCGGGATCGGCGGTGCGCGACTCGGTCGTGAAGTCGTAGCCGTTGACGATGTCGCCGCGGTACGCCGGCAGCGTGACGCCCTCGCGGGTCTCCGTGTCGCTCGAGCGCGGCTTCGCGAACTGGCCGGCCATGCGGCCCACCTTGATCACGGGCATCGACGCACCGTAGGTGAGCACGACCGCCATCTGCAGGAGCGTCTTCACACGGTCGCGGATCTTGTCGGCGGTGGCCGCCGCGAAGGTCTCGGCGCAGTCGCCGCCCTGCAGCAGGAAGGCTTCGCCGCGCGCGGCTGCGGCGAGGCGTGTCTTCAGCTGGTCGGCCTCGCCGGCGAACACGAGCGGCGGCTGCGTCGCGAGGTTGGCTGAGGCGCGCTCGGCCGCCGCGGGATCGGGCCACACCGGCTGCTGCTTCGCCTCGAGCGCGCGATAGGCATCCAGCCCAGCAAACGCTCGCGATTCTGCAGTCTCGACGGTCTGGCGTGTCATCTGTGATCCCTTGTGTTGGGTGGGCGGGTTCAGCCCCGGCTGCGGCGGGTGCCACTCTGCCCCAGCCTACTACTGAGTGGCCGGGGAAACGGCGCGGTCACGCGCAGGGCGAACGGGCGCAGTGGGGCCAGCGTGGAGCGTGCGGCTACGCCGCCGCCCGCGCGCGCACGCTCGACGCGTACACGTCGACGTACTCCTGGCCGCTGAGCTTCTGGATTTCCAGCATGATCTCGTCGGTCACGCTGCGCAGCACGAAGCGGTCGGCGCTCATCCCGGCGAAGCGGGAGAAGTCGAGCGGCTTGCCGATGACGGTGCCGATGCGCCGGATCTTCGGCACCTTCGCGCCGATCGGCATCGCCTTCTCGGTGTCGATCATCACGATCGGCACCACCGTCGCGCCGGACTCGAGGACGAGCCGCGCGACGCCGGTGCGGCCGCGGTAGAGCCGGGCATCCGGGCTGCGGGTCCCCTCGGGGTAGATACCGAGCACCTCCCCGCGATCGAGCACGCTGAGCCCGGTGTTCAGCGAGGCCTCAGAAGCCTTCCCGCCCGAGCGGTCAATGGGCAGCTGCCCGACGGCGGTCATGAACGTCTTCACCAGCCAGCCCTTGAGCCCCTTGCCGGTGAAGTAGTCGCTCTTCGCGAGAAAGTAGACACGCCGATCGACCATGAGCGGCATGAAGAAGGAATCGATCACAGAAAGGTGATTTCCCACAATAATTACAGGCCCAGTCTCGGGAATGTTCTCGGCACCCTCCACCCACGGGCGGTAGAGCGTTTTCAAGAACGGCCCGATGATCAGGTGTTTAAAGAACCAGTAGAGCACAGTCGGTGATTTCCTCTCGACGGAGTCCACTGTAGCTGACCCCAGGGCCGCTCATCGGTATGCGTATAGGCTGATGTGATGAAGCCGCGGCGTCGTGCCGCACACCGTGAAGGCCTGTACGAGGTATCAAGGGAGCTGCCGTGAAACAGACTGAAACGCCCATCCTGATCCCCCCGGTTCCCGAGGACAATGTCTCGGATCTGCTGGAGCAGCGAGTGATCGCCACGCCCGAGCGCGTGATTTTTGCCGTCCCCGAGGGCGGCTCGTGGCGCGACATCACCGCGCGCGAATTCCGCGCGCAGGTGGTCGCGCTCGCGAAGGGGTTCGCCGCCTCCGGCGTCGAACCGGGCGATCGCGTCGCGCTCATCTGCAAGACGAGCTACTCGTGGTCGCTTATCGACTTTGCGCTGCACTACGCCGGCGCGGTCATGGTGCCGGTCTACGAGACCTCCTCCCCCCTCCAGATCCACTGGATTCTCGAGGACTCCGGCGCGCGCGCCATCCTCACCGAGACCGCCGAGCACGCGTCGCGCGTCGCCGAGGTGCGCAGCGATCTCCCCGAGCTCACGCTCGACTGGCGCATGGACGAGGGCGCGCTCGATGCGCTCGTCGCCGCGGGCGCCGAGATCAGCGACGACGAGATCGAGCGCCGGCGGGGCATCGCGGTCGGCAGCGACATGGCGACGCTGATCTATACCTCGGGGTCCACCGGGCGCCCCCGTGGCTGCGTGCTCACCCACTCGAACTTCGTCGACCTGGCCCGCAATGCCGGCGCCGCGCTCGACGACGTCGTGCAGCCGGGCGCTTCGACCCTGCTGTTCGTCACGCTCGCGCACGTGTTCGCGCGCTTCATCTCCGTGCTCGCCGTGCACGCTGGAGTGCGCGTCGGCCACGAGCCGGATACCTCGCAGCTGCTGCCGGCGCTCGGCTCGTTCAAGCCGACCTTCCTGCTCGCCGTCCCGCGCGTCTTCGAGAAGGTGTACAACTCGGCCGAGCAGAGCACCGAGGCCGAGGGGAAGGGCAAGATCTTCCGCGCGGCGGCCAAGGTGGGGGTGCAGCACTCGGAGGCGCTCGACGCCGGGCACGTCCCCTTCATGCTCGGGCTCAAGTTCAAGGTGTTCGACAAGCTCGTCTTCGCGAAGCTGCGCGAGAAGCTCGGCGGCAACGTGAGGTACGCCGTCTCGGGGTCCGCGCCGCTCAGCCACTACCTCGGGCACTTCTACCGGAGCCTCGGCGTCAAGATCCTCGAGGGCTACGGCCTCACCGAGTCCACCGCGCCGGTGTCGGTGAACCTCCCCGACAAGTTCAAGATCGGCACGGTCGGCCCGGCACTCCCCGGCCACACCATCCGCATCGCCGACGACGGCGAGGTCGAGATCAAGGGCATCGATGTCTTCAAGGAGTACTGGAACAACCCGGCGGCCACACGTGCAGCCTTCACCGACGACGGGTTCTTCCGCACGGGCGACATCGGCTCGCTCGACAGTGACGGGTACCTCACCATCACCGGGCGAAAGAAGGAGATCATCGTCACCGCTGGCGGCAAGAACGTCTCGCCTGCCGCGCTCGAGGATCCGATCCGCGCGAACACGATCATCAGCCAGGTGGTCGTGGTGGGTGACCAGAAGCCCTTCATCTCCGCGCTCGTCACACTCGACATGGAGATGCTGCCGGCCTGGCTGAACAACCAGGGCGAGGATCCGACGATGACCCGCACCGAGGCGGCGCGCCACCCGAAGGTGCTCGCCGAGGTGCAGAGCGCCATCGACGAGGGCAACAAGTACGTGTCGCGCGCCGAGTCGATCCGCAAGTTCGTGATCCTCCCGACGGAGTTCCTCGAGGCGAATGGGCACCTCACCCCGAAGATGAGCATCCGCCGCGAGGCGATCCTGCGCGACTTCGCCGGCGAGATCTCGAAGCTCTACGGCGACAACCCGCAGACGGCCGCGGTCGAGACGAAGCAGTAGCACCGCGCGCTGCTGCACACACGACTGTGGGCCGAGGAGAGTGATTCTCCCCGGCCCACGGTCGTTCCGGAGTGGCGCGCTAGAACCAGCTTGAGGTGCGGATCTGCCGCATCGCCTCGCCGCGCGGCTCTCGGTCGAGCCGCTGAATGTACAGCTTGCCGTCGAGGTGATCGCACTCGTGCTGCAGCGCCTGCGCGAGCAGGCCCTCCCCCGAGATCACGATCTCAGCGCCGTCGAGGTCCATGCCGCGCACCGTCGCCCGCGGGTAGCGCATGACCTCGAACCAGAGATCGGGCACCGAGAGGCACCCCTCCCCGGTGGGCACCGGCTCCCCCTCGAGCGCGACGATCTCCGGGTTCAGGACGTAGCTGATCTCACCGTCGATGTGCAGCGAGAAGGCACGCAGCTGGTGCCCGATCTGCGTCGAGGCGAGCCCGGCCCGCCCGTCGAAGGCGACCGTGTCGAGGAGGTCCTGGACGAGGGCGCGTACGCCCTCGTCCACCTCCTCGATCGGATCGCACACCGTACGGAGGACCGGGTCGCCAAACAGGCGGATGTCTCGAACTGCCACGCTCGGTATCTTAGGCGATGACCACGATGAGGTCGCCCGACTCGAGCGCGCGCGTCCCGTCGAACACCACGCGCTCAACGACACCGGAGACCGGTGCGGTGATCGCCGCCTCCATCTTCATGGCCTCGATCGTGGCGACGGGCTGGCCGACCTCGACGTGATCGCCCGCGGCCACCTTCACCGTGACCGTGCCGGAGAACGGCGCAGCGACCTGGCCGGCGACCGTGCGGTCGGCCTTCTCCGCCACCGGCGCCGAGACCGCAACGCGCTCGTCCTTCACGAACACCTGGCGCAGCTGCCCGTTGACGCGCACCATGACGGTGCGCACGCCCTTGTCGTCGGCCTCGCCGATCGCCTCGAGTCCGACGTAGAGGCGCACGCCCTTCGCGAGGTCGATCGCGTGCTCGGCGCCTGGCACGAGCCCGTACAGGTAGTCCGGGGTGTCGAGCACCGAGAGGTCGCCGAACTGCGCGCGGTCGCGCTCGAACTGCTGCGTCGGCTGCGGGAAGAGCAGGCGGTTCAGCGTGTCGCGGCGGGTCGCCCCGGCCTCCGCGAGGAGCGCGGCGTCCGCGTCGCTCACCGGCGTGACCGCGGTGTCGACCGCGCGGCCTGCGAGCACCTTGGATCGGAATGGCTCCGGCCAGCCGCCGGGGATCTCCCCCAGCTCGCCGGCGAGGAAGCCCACCACCGAGTCCGGCACATCGTACTGCTCGGGGTTCGCCTCGAAGTCGGCGGGATCGGCGTCGACCGCCGCGAGGTGCAGCGCCAGGTCGCCCACCACCTTCGAGGAGGGCGTCACCTTCGGGATCCTGCCGAGGATCCGGTCTGCCGCCGCGTACATGTCCTCGATCTTCTCGAAGTCGTCGGCCAGGCCGAGCGCGATCGCCTGCTGGCGCAGGTTCGAGAGCTGCCCGCCGGGGATCTCGTGCGTGTAGACGCGGCCCGTTGGTGCCGGCAGGCCCGACTCGAACGGCCGGTAGAGCGCGCGCACGGCGTCCCAGTAGGGCTCGAGCGCGAACACCGCGTCGGGATCGAGCCCGGTGTCCCGCTCCGTGTTCGCGAGGCCGGCGACGAGCGCGGACAGCGAGGGCTGGCTCGTCGTGCCCGACATGGGCGCCGAGGCGACGTCAACGGCGTCGACGCCGGCCTGCGCCGCCGCGAGCAGCGTCGCGAGCTGGCCGCCCGGGGTGTCGTGCGTGTGGAGGTGCACGGGGAGCTCGAAGCGGTCGCGCAGCGCGGTGACCAGCTTCGCGGCCGCGGCCGGGCGGAGCAGCCCGGCCATGTCCTTGACGGCGAGCACGTGCGCGCCGGCGTCCACGATCTGCTCGGCGAGGCCGAGGTAGTAGTCGAGCGTGTACTTGTCCTCGGCGGGCGAGAGCAGGTTGCCGGTGTACGCCATCGCCACCTCGGCGACCGCGGTGCCGGTCTCGCGCACCGCGTCGATGGCGACCCGCATTTGGGACACGTCGTTGAGCGCGTCGAAGATGCGGAAGACGTCGACGCCGGTGGCCGCCGCCTCACTGACGAACGCGCGCGCGACACTCGCAGGGTACGGGGTGTAGCCGACCGTGTTCTGGCCGCGGAGCAGCATCTGGATGGGCACGTCGCCGAGCGTCTCCCGCAGCGCGGCGAGCCGCTCCCACGGGTCCTCGCCGAGGAAGCGCAGCGCAACGTCGTAGGTCGCCCCGCCCCAGGCCTCCACCGACCAGAGCTGCGGGGTCATTCGCGCGACGTACGGGGCGATGCGCGTGAGGTCCTTGGTGCGCACGCGCGTCGCGAGCAGCGACTGGTGGGCGTCGCGGAACGTGGTCTCGGTGACCGCGAGCGCGGTCTGCTCGCGCAGGCTCCGCGCGTACCGCTCGGGTCCGAGCTCACGGAGGCGCGAGCGCGCGCCGGCCGGGGCCGGCTGGGACAGGTCCAGCGCTGGCAGCTTCGCCGCGGGATCGAGCTGGCCGGGGCGCTGCCCGTTCGGCTGGTTCACCGTGACGTTCGCGACGTGCTGCAGCAGGCGCGTCGCGCGGTCCTTCGGCTTGTTCATCTCGAGCAGCTCCGGCCGCTCCTCAATGAACGAGGTCGCAACGTCGCCGGCCTGGAAATCGGGATCGGCGAGCACCGCCTGCAGGAAGGGGATGTTCGTCGCCACCCCGCGGATGCGGAACTCGGCGAGCGCGCGGCGTGCGCGCACCACGGCGTCCTCGAAGGTGCGGCCGCGGCACGTGAGCTTCGCGAGCATCGAGTCGAAGTGGGGGCTGATCTGCGCGCCGGCGTTGATCGTGCCGCCGTCGAGGCGCACGCCGCCGCCGCCCGGCGAGCGGTACGCGGTGATGCGGCCGAGATCGGGGCGGAAGCCGTTCGCGGGATCCTCGGTGGTGATGCGGCACTGCAGGGCGGCGCCACGCAGCTGAATGCGATCCTGCGTGAGCTCGAGCTCCGCGAGCGTTGCGCCGGCCGCGATGCGCATCTGCGCGCGCACGAGGTCGATGTCGGTCACCTCTTCGGTGACGGTGTGCTCCACCTGGATGCGCGGGTTCATCTCGATGAACACGTGCTCGCCCGCGCGCTCGCCCTCGGTGTCGAGCAGGAACTCCACGGTGCCGGCGTTCTCGTAGCCGATCGACTTCGCGAAGGCGATGGCGTCGCGGGTGAGCTCCGCCCGCTTCTCCTCGGAGAGGTTCGGAGCCGGCGCGATCTCGACGACCTTCTGGTGGCGGCGCTGCACCGAGCAGTCGCGCTCGAACAGGTGCACCGCCTCGCCGGTCGCGTCGGCGAGCACCTGCACCTCGATGTGGCGCGGGCGCAGCACGGCCTGCTCGATGAACATCGTCGCATCGCCGAAGGCGGACTCCGCCTCGCGCATGGCCGACTCGAGCGCGTCGCGCAGGTCCTCGGCGCGCTCGACGCGGCGCATGCCGCGCCCGCCGCCGCCGGCGACCGCCTTCGCGAAGACCGGGAAGCCGATCTCGGTCGCGCCGGCGATGAGCGCGTCGATATCCTGCGACGGCGGGGTCGAGCGGAGCACGGGAACGCCCGCGGCGATGGCGTGCTCCTTCGCCGCAACCTTGTTGCCCGCCATCTCGAGCGCGATCCGGCCCGGCCCGATGAAGCGGATGCCCGCGGCCTCCGCGGCGGCCGCAAGCTCGGGGTTCTCGGAGAGGAAGCCGTAGCCCGGGTAGATCGCGTCAGCGCCGGACTCGCGCGCCACGCGCACGATCTCGGCGACGTCGAGGTAGGCGCGCACCGGGTGCCCCACCTCGCCGATCAGGTAGGCCTCGTCGGCCTTTAGCCGGTGCAGCGAGTTGCGATCCTCGTACGGGAACACGGCGACCGTCGAGGCCCCGAGCTCGTGCGCTGCGCGAAACGCGCGGATCGCGATCTCACCGCGATTGGCAACCAGAACTTTCCTAAACATGCAGATGTACCTCTCTGTCTATCGGCTCGTCGCCGGTTGCCCAGACCGCGCGATTCGTTCGATATCAAGATACATGTTCGAGCGGTTCCCGCGCGGAATACCGCAGGATCTGCGACGCACGTCCCGCGAGACGGCAGCTCCGTTCGCGCACACGGGGCTCCAGATGCAGCCTGGAGGGGTGCAGAGGCTCCGCCCAGGCAGCCCGGTGCGGTGCCGTTCCGACCGAACTACGCTGGGTCGGGAGCTGCGCCGCGATCATCGCCGATCCCGCAGCTGCTCTCTGTCCCTCCACCGTCGAAGGAACACATGACACTCATCACACCGGGAGGTGGCGTGCGCGCACGCCGCCCCATTGCACTCGCCGCAGTGCTCGCGCTCGCCGCCGGCCTGTTCGCGCTCCCCGCGCCAGCCGCCTTCGCCGACACGGCGATCGACGGCCCGCGCACCTCGGGCGACCCCGTCGTCCCGAACGTCGGCAACGGCGGCTACGACGCGCTGAACTACGACGTCTCGCTCGCCTGGACGCCCGACGAGGTGCAGACCGGCCCGCTCGTTGCCGGCCGCATCGATTCCGCGACCACCACGATGACCGCCCGCGCCGAGCAACCGCTGCGCTCGTTCTCGCTCGATTTCGAGGGCATGGAGGTCGACTCCGTGACGGTCAACGGCCAGCCGGCCGAGTGGCGGCGTGAGGTCGACCCCGGCGCGATCACATTCAAGCTGATCGTCACCCCCGCGGTGGCCGTGTCCGGCGAGTTCACCACGACCGTCACCTACCACGGCGTCCCCGTGACGCACATCGACAAGGACGGCGCGGCTGAGGGCTGGAGCGCGACGAGCGACGGCGCGATGCTGCTCGGCCAGCCGATCGGCATGATGGCCGGCTTCCCGCACAACAACACCCCGGCGGACAAGGCGACGTACACCTTCACGCTCGACATCCCCTCGACGCTCGCTGCGGCCGACGGCTCCGATCCGATGCCCGCGGCCGCGGTGAGTAACGGCGAGCTCGCCTCACGCACGCCGTCCGCGGACGGCACCCGCACCACCTGGAAGTGGGTGCAGCAAAAGCAGATGGCTTCGGAGCTCGTGATCATCGGCATCGGGCGCTACGAGATTGTTGAGGGCAACGTGCAGCTGCGCGACGGCCGGACGATCCCGAGCTGGTCGTTCATCGATGCAACGCTCTCGGACTCGAACAAGGCGACCGTGCGCGCGCGGATCGCCCAGCTCCAGGAGATCACGCAGAATCTCGAGCGGGTCTACGGTCCGTACCCTGGCAACAGCACCGGCGTCGTGGTCGACACCGTGCCGCCGGAGATCAACTACGCGCTCGAAACGCAGGACCGCTCGTTCTTCCCCACCGCGCGATCGGTCGCAGGGAACACGCTCATCCACGAGCTCGTGCACCAGTGGTACGGCAACAACGTCTCCCCCACCACGTGGACCGACATCTGGATCGCGGAGGGGATGGCGACCTGGGGTCCGACGCACTACAACAGCCCAGCCGGCTTCGGCTCGGGCAAGTCGACCGAGCAGAGCTACTTCGAGTCCTGGAATGGGACCGCAGCGAGCTCCACGAACTGGCAGATCCCGCCCGGCGCACAGAACGACTCCAAGTTCCTCTACGGCTACCAGACGTACACGCGCAGCGCGCAGTTCTGGGAGGCGCTGAAGATCAGCATCGGCGACGAGGCGTTCTTCGACGTCGTCGCCGAGTGGCAGGCTCGCTACGGCGGACAGAGCGTCTCGGGCGCCGAACTGCTGGCGCTCGCCGAGGAACGCTCCGGCCGCGACCTCGACGCCTTCTGGCACGACTGGGTGATGAAACCGGGCAAGCCGGCGTGGCCGGAGAAGCTCACGGTGAGCCTCACCACGCCGGAGCGTTCGGCGGCGCTGTCGCGCGGCGAGCAGGTCGAGTACACCCTCACCGCGAAGAACACCGGGTTCGTGCCCCTCGCGACGTCCGTCGTGACCGTCGACGCAGGCTCGCTGCTCGAGCGTGCGACGCTCGCGGATCTCCCCGCTGGTCTGAGCCGCGACGGCACGACCCTCAGCTGGCAGGTGCCAGCCACCGCGACCGGCGCGGACGCGACGATCACGTTCGCCGCGACGGTCGCGGACACCGCATCGGGCGGCACCATCGGCGCGACGGCCGAGGTCGCCACCCTCGGCGGCACCTGCGCCGAGTGCAGCACCGAACTCG
Organism: Leucobacter chromiireducens; assembly: GCF_003917135.1. Taxonomy (GTDB): domain Bacteria; phylum Actinomycetota; class Actinomycetes; order Actinomycetales; family Microbacteriaceae; genus Leucobacter; species Leucobacter chromiireducens_A. Next base: position 21,323 of record NZ_RPDI01000002.1, on the reverse strand, counting down.
CGGTCGCTGAATACGAGATCTCCCCGGCACCCGTGCCGACAATCGCGGGGACCGCGCGCGTCGGCGAGACCCTCACCGCGAAGACCGCTGGCTGGCCAGCGGGCACGGCGTTCAGCTACCAGTGGGCCATCGGCGGCGCGGATGTGGCCGATGCGAGCGGCGCGACGTTCGCCGTGGACGCATCGGCGCTCGGCAAGACCATCACCGTCGCGGTCACCGGCACGAAGGAGCACTTCCTCCCGGTCACCCGCGTGAGCGAAGCGACCGCGCAGGTCGTCGCGGCGCCGGACCCCGGCACGGATCCCGGAACTGATCCGGGCACGGATCCGGGCACGGATCCCGGCACCGCAGCGCCCGTCGCGCCGGACGCGGCCGCGCTCACCGCCGCGCTGGAGGGCCTGATCACGTTCCCCGGCACCGTGCGCCCCGGCGAGCAGATCACCGTCGGCGTCGGCGCGTCGCTCGCGGGCAGCACCGTCGAGGGCTGGCTCTTCTCCTCGCCGGCACACCTCGGATCGCTCCGCGTCGATGCGCAGGGCGAGCTGCGGCTCACGATCCCGGCGAACGCCGAGCTCGGCGCGCACCGCCTCGCCATCGCGCGCGCCGACGGGACCGTGATCGGCTGGGGGCCGATCCTGATCGAGCAACCGGGACTCGCGACGACCGGTGGCACGCTGCCGCTCGCGGCCACGGCGGTCGGCGCGGTGCTGCTCCTCGCTGGCGGCGTGTTGCTCGCTACGCGGCTGCGGCGACGGGACGACGCGGCTGAGCGCAACTAGCGCCTCACTGGCGGGCCGTGGGATCGTGGCGTGCTGCCTGATCCCGCGGCCCGCACGGGTGTCCGCATGGGCCCCGGAATTCCGCTCTGCGCGAGCACGAAATACTCGCACTAGCTCGCGTCCAGGGCAGATCGACTAAACTCGTCCTGTGCATGTATTGAGTGTGAGTTCCCTCAAGGGTGGCGTCGGAAAGACCACGGTGACCCTCGGTCTTGCGTCGGCAGCGTTTTCGCGCGGTCTGCGCACCCTCGTCGTCGATTTCGACCCCCAGTCCGACGTCTCCACCGGCCTCGCGGTGAACCCCGAGGGGTTCCTCAACGTCGCCGACGTGCTCGAGAGCCCGAAGGAGAAGACCGTGCGCGCGGCCATCGCGCACAGCGGGTGGAACGACTACCACGAGGGCGGCACGATCGACCTGATGGTCGGCAGCCCCTCCTCCATCAACTTCGACGGCCCGCACCCGTCGGCGCGCGACATCTGGAAGCTCGAGGAGGCGCTCGCCATCGTCGAGTCCGAGTACGATCTCGTGCTCATCGACTGCGCGCCCTCGCTCAACGCGCTCACGCGCACCGCGTGGGCTGCGAGCGACCGCGTGCTCGTCGTCGCTGAGCCGAGCCTGTTCGCCGTCGCGGCGACCGACCGCGCGCTCCGCGCGATCGAGGAGATCCGCCGCGGCGTGAGCCCGCGCCTCCAGCCGCTCGGGATCCTGATCAACCGCACGCAGCCGCAGTCGATGGAGCACCAGTTCCGCATCCGCGAGCTCCGCGAGATGTTCGGCCCGCTCGTGCTCACCCCGCAGCTGCCCGAGCGGCCCTCCCTGCAGCAGGCGCAGGGCGCCGCGAAGCCCGTGCACATGTGGCCGGGCGAGCAGTCGCAGGAGATGGCGGGCAACTTCGACCTGATCCTCGACCGCGTGCTGCGCAGCGCCGGCATGGACGCCGCCCGCTCGGGCAAGGCGCCGGCACAGGCCACCACCGTGACCGACTAGGCGCACACACTCGCACACGCGTGAAGCCCCCTGCCGAGGCAGGGGGCTTCACGCGTTTCTCGGCACCACCGCCCGGCGATGGACCGGTGAACGCTAGGAGATCTTGCGGGTGCCGCGGCGCGCAGCGAGCTCGTCGACGGACGCCGCCTGCTCGCGATGCTCGTCCATGTCGACGAGCGAGGTCTCGACCTCGCGGAGCACCTTGCCGACCGCGATCCCGAACACGCCCTGGCCGCGGCTCACGAGGTCGATGACCTCGTCGCTCGAGGTGCACAGGTAGACGCCGGCGCCGTCGCTCATGAGCGTGGTCTGCGAGAGGTCGTGAACACCGGCCTCGTGCAGCTGCGCGACGGCGGTGCGGATCTGCTGCAGCGAGATGCCGGTGTCGAGGAGGCGCTTCACGAGCTTGAGCACGAGGATGTCGCGGAAGCCGTAGAGGCGCTGCGAACCCGAGCCAGCCGCACCGCGCACGGTCGGCTCAACGAGCCCGGTGCGCGCCCAGTAGTCGAGCTGGCGGTAGCTGATGCCGGCCGCGCGGGCCGCGGTTGCGCCCTTGAAGCCGCCGTCCTGATTGGGCCGCGGCAGGCCGTCGTCGAACAGCAGATCGTCCGCGATGGACTCCCCGAGAGTCTGCGAAGAACCGTCTTCCCCCACCGGGTGCTGCGTGTCCTTCATTGAGTTCCTTTCTCGGGGACGCGAGCGCGCCCAACTCCCCCAACGCTACCCACACGCACAGCCCCGTGCAACGACCGTGGAGCGTCATTTTCCCCGTGTCGCCTTCATGCTGAACTTGAAGGTTGAAACGACGCGGATCTGGCCCAGCTCAGGCCCCGGAAATTGCCCGCCGCAACACGCCGGATCGCACCGTGTCGAGATAGCCGGCAAACTCGAGGGCTTCCTCGTCGCCCGCCGGGGTGCCACGCTTCACGCCCCGGGTGGACGCCGCGCGCGAGATCAGCTCGGCCTCGCGCTCCACCGCAACGCGGACGGAGCGGAGGTGGCGCGGGGTGATCCCCCGCTCGGCGAGCCGAAGCAGCGCGGTCAGCTGCGCCACTGCGTCGTGCGGGAAGACCTCGGCCGCCGGGAGCAGCCCGGCCGCGATCGCCTCGCCAAGAAACCGCGTGCTCGCACCGGTCGAGCGGCACAGCTCGTCGCTGCTCAGGACACGCTTCGGCGAGAGGATGCTCGACGCGCTGCGCCGCGCGGCGCCGGGGATGATCGGGTCGCGGCCCTGATCCATCTCGTCCAGCACCTCGGCGATGACCTTCAGGGGCAGGTAGTGATCCCGCTGCAGCGTGAGGATGAGTCGCAGCCGCTCGATGTGCGCCTGCGAGAACTTCCGATACCCCGACTTCGTTCGCTCGGGCGTCACGAGCCCCTGCTCCTCAAGGAAGCGGAGCTTCGACGGCGACAGATCAGCGAAGTCGACGGCCAGGTACGACAGCACCTGGCCGATGCTGAGGAGGCCGGAAACGGGCTGGCGTGCTGCCGCGCCCGTCATCTCACGCGCCTTCTGCGAGGTCGAACCGCGAGGCGAAGAACGTGAAGCGGAACTTGCCCACCTGCACCTCGACGCCGTCCTCGAGCACCACTTCTCCCGTGATGCGATCCCCGTCGCAGAAGGTCCCGTTCAGTGAGCCCTTGTCGGCAACCGAGAACGTGGTGCCGGAGCGGCGGAACTCCGCGTGACGGCGCGAGACCGTGACGTCGTCGAGGAAGATATCGACGGCCGGGTGACGGCCGGCAACCGTGACCTCCTGATCCAGCAGGAAGCGCGCCCCGAGATCCGGCCCGCGACGCACCACGAGCAGTGCGGCGCCCGAGGGAAGCGCCTCGACCGCTTCGCGCTCGTCAATGGTCAGGTCCGTCGCCCGTGAGCGAATCATCGCCCCCAAATCCTCACGGAACTGCTGCGTTGCGCGCACCTCGGTGTTGTCGGCGCGACGGGCGTGATTCTCGGTGTTCACGTGCTCACCCACTCCTACTGCTCGGGGCTTCGGTGAGCCGGGCGGCTCAGTCCCTCTACGCTATCGCAGCGAGTGGGCGCGGCGCACCTCGCCGAGCGAATTCACGGCAGCGTTCCGTGAGGCGTGCTATGAGTTGCGCTCATTCTGCTCAAGGAATGCGTAGACCTCGTTCGAATCGACGCCGGGGAACGTGCCGGTCGGGAGCGCGGCGAGCAGGCTCGTCGGCGTCGCGGCCTCCGGCCACGCGGCAGCCTCCCACTTCGCGGTGAGCTCGGTCGACGCCTGCCGGCAGCACCGATCGTCCGGGCAGAACGACTGTGAGCGATGCGGCGTCTCGCGGCCACGGAACCACTTCACGTCCTCGAAGCGCACCCCGACGCTCACCGAGTACAGGCCCTCCTTCGCCTTCTCGACGCGCGAAGTGCACCAGTACGTGCCCCCCGCAGCCATATCCGTGTACTGGTACCAGGGGTTGAAGCGATCCGGCTGGCTGAAGATCGTGCGCGCCGTCCAGTTGCGGCACACCATCGCGCCCTCGAAGTTGCCGAGCGCGTCGGACGGGAACCGCACGCCGTCGTTCTCGTAGGCCTTGATCAACGTGCCGGACTCGTGCGCCTTCATGAAGTGCACCTGCAGGCCGAGCCGCTCGGTCGCGAGGTTCGTGAAGCGGTGCGCCGCCATCTCGTAGGACACCCCGAACGCATCGCGCAGATCCTCCATCGAGATCTGGCGCTGCTTCTTCGCGGCGGCGAGGTGCTCGACGGCCGCCTCCTCCGGCAGCAGCACCGCGCCGGCCAGGTAGTTCGCCTCGACGCGCTGCCGCAGGAAATCGCCGTAGCTCCGCGGCTCCTCGTGCCCGCACACGAGGCTCGCGAGCGCGCGCAGGATCGGCGCACGCGCGTCACGCGACGGGAGGTTGCTACTCAGGTAGATACGCCCGTTCCGACGGTCGATCACCGAGCGCGTCGAGTGCGGCATGTTCGAGACGTAGTGCAGGCTGAAGCCGAGCTTCTCCGCGACGCTCGAGGTCGTCTGCTGGGACACGGGGCCGCCCGTGTAGCCGACGCTGTCGAGCAACTGGGACGCCGCGCGCTCCAGCTCGGGGTAGTAGTTGCCCGCGACGCGCATCTCGGCGCGGAGCTCGGTGTTCGCGCGGCGCGCTTCCTCGGGGGTCGCAGCTCGCTCACGGTGCAGCCGCTCGACCTCCTGGTGCAGCCCCAGAATCGCCTTCAGCGTCTCGTCGCTCGTGGCCTTCGACACGCGGATCGGCTGGATCCCGAGCGACCCGAACACAGTGCCGCGCTGCGCGCGCTCCACCGCGATCTCGAGCGCCGCGCGCTCGCTCGGCGCCTCGTCGATGAGCAGCTCATCAACGGTCACCCCGAGCGCTGCGGCGAGCGCGCGGAGCAGCGGCAGCCGGGGCTCGCGCTTGCCGTTCTCGATCGCGGAGAGCTGCGAGGGCGCACGGTCGACCGCCGCGGCGAGCTGCTCGAGCGTCATGCCGCGCTCGGTGCGGCGCTCGCGCACGCGGCGGCCGAGCGTGAGCGCGTCTCCCCCGTCCTCGGGCTCGGCGTCGAGGCCGGCTGTGGGCGCGAGCGGGGTGGCGAGTGAGGTCATGCGCCCAGCCTCTCACCTCCGCATTCTTTCAGCAAGCAGAAATACTGCGAATCTTCTCCCCCGGAACGTGCGGTGTGGTACCCCCGACAGCCCCAAAGATGGAAGTACCCGAGCTCCACCGTCGGAGCCACTTCACCGCAAAGGACGCATCATGACCACCACGCAGGCGGCTCAGCAGCAGTCGCAGACCGCCACCCCCTCCTTCGGCCCTCGCATCGAGATCACCGGCACCGCCTTCGCACGCAGCGAAGAGATCCTCACGCCAGACGCGCTCGCGTTCCTCACCGAGCTGCATCACCGCTTCGCGAGCACCCGCCACGAGCGGCTCGCGGATCGCCAGCGTCGGCGCTACGAGATCGGCAACGGGCGCGATCCGAAGTTCCGCGAGGACACCCGCCAGATTCGCGAGGATGCGAGCTGGCGCGTCGCTGGGGCGGGTCCCGGGCTTGAGGACCGTCGCGTGGAGATCACCGGCCCGACCGACCCGAAGATGACCATCAACGCGATGAACTCCGGGGCGAAGGTGTGGCTCGCCGACCAGGAGGACGCAACGAGCCCCACCTGGAAGAACGTCATCGGCGGCCAGCTGTCCCTGTTCGACGCGATCCGCGGCCAGCTCGAGTACACGAGCCCCGAGGGCAAGGAGTACCGCATCACCGCGGAGACGACGCCGACCATCGTGATGCGTCCGCGCGGCTGGCACCTCGTGGAGAAGCACATGCGGTTCACCGACGCGCAGGGCCAGTCGGGCGCCGCGTCCGGCAGCCTCGTCGACTTCGGGCTCTACGCCTTCCACAACGCGCAGGAGCTCGTGGCGCGCGGCCACGGCCCCTACTTCTACATCGCCAAGCTCGAGTCGAGCGAGGAGGCGAAGCTGTGGGACGACATCTTCACCTTCACCGAGCAGCAGCTGGGGCTCGCGCACGGCACGATCCGCGCGACGGTGCTCATCGAGACGCTGCCCGCGGCCTTCGAGATGGAGGAGATCCTCTACGTAATGCGCGATCACATCGCCGGGCTGAACGCCGGGCGCTGGGACTACATCTTCTCGATCATCAAGAACTACCGCGGCCGCGGGGCGCGCTTCGTGCTCCCGGACCGCAGCGAGGTCACGATGACGGTGCCATTCATGCGCGCGTACACCGAACTGCTCGTGCAGACGTGCCACAAGCGCGGGGCGCACGCGATCGGCGGCATGAGCGCCTTCATCCCGAACCGCCGCGACGCCGAGGTCACGGCGCGGGCCGAGGAGAAGGTGCGCGCGGACAAGCAGCGCGAGGCCGGCGACGGCTTCGACGGCACCTGGGTGGCGCACCCCGACCTGATCCCGGTGGCGCAGGCCGAGTTCGACGCGGTGCTCGGCGACCGCCCCAACCAGGTGGAGCGACAGCGCGACGACGTGCGCGTGACCGCGGCGCAGCTGCTCGACGTGCACATCGGCCGCGACATCACCGAGGCTGGGGTGCGCGAGAACGTGTCGATCGGCCTCCGCTACATCGAGGCGTGGCTGCGCGGCAACGGCGCGGTCGCGATCGACAACCTGATGGAGGACGCGGCGACCGCCGAGATCAGCCGCTCGCAGATCTGGCAGTGGATCCACCAGGATCAGTCGACCGCCGAGGGCACCCGCATCACCCGCGAGTGGGTGTCGGGGATCCTGCGCGAGACGGTGGCGGGCTTCGAGCGCTTCGCGGGGGATCGCTTCGACGACGCTGCCGAGCTGTTCGCCGACGTGGCCCTCGGGGACGACTTCCCGACCTTCCTGACGGTGCCGGCGTACAGCCGCTACCTGGTTGACGCGTAACCGCACATCCGGGTGCGCGGTGCCCTACGGATCTTCGGGTCCGCAGGGCACCGCGCATTTTCGTGTGTCGGTGGCATGTGCCATCCTCGAATCACACGATCCCGACGAGAGGACAGCACGAACATGGGATTCTTCACGAAAGACAGCACCCCGGCGGTCGGCGGCGGGGACGCACTGTCCCCCATCTCCAAGGATCGCATCAAGGCGGGCCTCGAGCGCGCGGGGTGGTCGTACAGCGTTGACTCCGACGGCGACATCGGGGGCGGCTGGGAGTACGCGTCGTTCTTCTTCTTCCTGAGCGGCAAGGAGGAGGAGCTGCTCTGCATCCGGGGCAACTGGCGCGGCAAGCTGCAGGCCGCGGAGCTGGCGAAGGCGATCGAGACGTGCAACGCCTGGAACGCGGAGAAGCTCTGGCCCAAGACCTACGCCCGGCTCGACGATGAGGGCTTCGTGCGCGTGCACACCGAGCACAATGTCGACTACGAGCAGGGCATCACCGACGGACAGCTCGATCAGCAGCTGCTCTGCGCGGTGAACACCGGCATGTCGTTCTACGAGCACGTCAACGAGGTCTTCCCGGAGACCTGGGCCGAGTACCAGCCAGAGGACTGAGCGGCACCACATGACCGAACGGTTCCAGGTCGACCTCTCCGGCATGGTCGACCTCCTCTCCAGACACCTCTACTCGGGGCCGCAGGTCTACCTGCGTGAGCTGATCCAGAACGGCGTCGACGCGGTGACCGCGCGGCGCACGCTGGAGGTTGGCGCGCCCGAGCAGATCCGCATCACCTCCGGCGTTGACGCTGCCGGGCGGGAGACCCTCGAGGTCGTCGACACCGGCGTTGGGCTGACCGCTGCGCAGGCCACCGAGCTGCTCGCGACGATCGGCCGCTCGTCGAAGCGCGACGCAGACTTCGGCCTCGGCCGGGCCGAGTTCATCGGCCAGTTCGGCATCGGCATGCTCGCGGCGTTCATGGTGGCGGATCGCATCGAGGTCGTCTCGCGCTCCGTCGAGCCTGGCGCCCCAGCGATCCGGTGGGAGGGGCGAGCGGAGGGAACCTTCGACGTCACCGAGGTGCCTGCGGGTGGCGAGCCGGTGCCCGTCGGCACTCGCGTGCGGCTCACCGCGCGCGCCGACGCCGGGCACTGGCTCGGCCACGACACCGTGCTCGCGCTCGCCCGCGAGTACGGTTCGCTGCTCCCCTTCGACATCGCGGTCCGAGCGACCATCGACGGCTCCGAGCGCGCGTGGGTGCGCGTCACCGAGCCCGAGCTCCCCTGGCGGGTCGAGTACGCGCGCACCCGCGATCGAGCGCAGGCGCTCGCCGCGTACTGCGAGCGCACGTTCGGCTTCACCCCGCTCGGCGCGATCGATCTCGAGCTCGAACTCGCCGGGGTGAGCGGCGTCGCCTTCATCCTGCCGCAGGCGGTCTCCCCCGGCGCCGGGCAGCACCGGGTGTACACGAAGCGCATGCTCCTCGGCCCGCGCGTCGACCGTGTGCTCCCCGAGTGGGCGTTCTTCGTGCGCGCCGTGCTCGACACCGACACGCTTTCCCCCACCGCATCGCGCGAGCAGCTGCACGACGACGAGGTGCTCCTCGGCGTTCGCGAGGCGATCGGCGGGCAGCTGAAGCAGTGGGCGCTCGCCGAGCTCGGGAGCGGGTCCCCGCTCGCGCGCGCCGTCATCGGCACCCATCACCTCGCGCTTCGCGGGCTCGCGCTCACCGATCCCGAGATGCTCGACCTCATCACCCAGATCCTGCCGTTCGAGACCACCGACGGCCAGCGCACGCTTGCCGAGCTCCGTGCCGAGGGGGCCGAGGGGGCCGAGAGCGCCGAGATCGTGTACACCACCACCACCGAGGCATACCGCCGCGTCGCCGCAGTCGCGCGCGCCCAGGGCCTCGTCGTGCTGAACGCCGGCTACGTGTACGACGCCGACCTGCTCGCACGGCTTGGACGCCGATCCGACTGGCGGGTGCGCGAGCTCGAGAGCTCGGACCTCGTCCACACGCTCGGCGTCCCGTCGCTGGAGCGCGAGTGGCAGGTCGCCGACGCCGTGGCGCACGCGCGCGAGCTCCTCACCGCCGACGACTGCGACGTGATCGTGCGCAGCTTCGCCCCGGCCGACGTGCCGGCCATCCTGCTCCGCGATGCGGAGGGCGAGCACCGCCGCGACCGCGACCGCGAGCGCGCGGCGACGCCGGAGCTCTGGGGCGGCCTGCTCGACGCCTTCGCGGAGCAGGGTCCGGCGCGCAGTCGCACGCTCGTACTGAACGACGACTCGGCGGTGTCGCGCCGCCTCCTCGCGGCCCCGCACGGCGACGTGTTCGAGGCGGGCCTCCGCTCGCTCTACCTCTCCGCCGTGATGCTCGCCGGCGAGGGGCTGCGCGGCGCCGAGTCCGCCGCGCTCGCCGGGGCGCTCGGCGTGCTCCTCGATTCCGCACTGGGCCAGACCGCGACCGCACAGGAGGACACACCGTGACGCAGGAAACCGCACGCGAACTCGACCGCATTCGGCGCATGCCGTACGGCACCGCGCGCACCGCGGCAGCCGAGGCGCTCACCCGGCGCGTCGAAGCGGAGGGCCCCAAAGCGTACCTCGCCGAGGCGCTGCTCGACCTCGTCGAGGCGTACTCCTTCGCCGACGACGGGGCGAAGTCGTTCGTGGTGTTCGCACGCGCGCTGCGGCTCTGGGACGAGAGCCCCGAGCTGTTCGACGCCGCAGACGAGCAGAACCTGTTCTGGGAGTTCAAGTGGGTGGCGTCCGACCTGCCCGAGTACCCGCAGATCACCGCAGCCCAGGCCGAGGCATTCCTCGCGGACATGGAGCGCCGCTTCACGCTCGCCGGCCACGGCCTCTCCTCCGTGCGCATGAGCTGGTTCCGGTGGGCGTGGCACGCCGGCCGCGCCGACGCCGAGGCGCAGCGGATCGCCTGGATCAGCGGGCTCCGCGACGAGTTCGAGGACTGCGCGGCCTGCACCATCGGTCAGCAGGTCGACTTCTTCGTCGACACCGACCGCATGGCCGAGGCCGTGACGCTCGGCCGCACCCAGCGCGACAGCTGCAACCTCGAACCCGCGCGCACGCGCTACGCGCTCGCGCTCGCGCTGCTCCTCGAGGGCGACCCAGTGGCGGCCGAGCGGGTGCACAAGCAGGCGCTTGCCGCCGACGACGGCGACACCACCGACTTCCCCGCGGCACGCGGCCAGGGCTTCGAGATGCTCGCCCGCGGCGGCCGCATCGAGCAGGCGTTGCGCATCCTCCGCAGCGACTACCCGGACGCGCTGCGGCGCGGGGCGAGCCCGGCGCTCCACCTCCGCTTCATCGTAGGCGTTCTCGCCGGACTCTCCGCGAACCTCGACCGCGGTGAGCTCGCGACCGGCTTCGCCGAGCCCGAGTGGCGCACCGTCGCCGAGCTGCACGCCTGGGTGCTGGCCGCCGCTGAGCGCCTCGCCGGCCCCCTCGACGCCCGCAACGGCACCGACATGTACGCGCGACGCATCGCGCGGGCGCTCGCGGCGCGTCGCGTCGCTGCGCCGCTGCCGGCCGCGGTGGCGGAGCCTGCGGTGGTGTCGGAGCCGGTGACGGAGCCGCCAGTGTCCGCTCCCGGGCGGGCGGCCCCGGTCGCGGAAACCGATCAGCACGGCAGCGAGCGCGCCGATCGCGCCGACGGTGCGGCAGCGCTTGCCACCGCCGAGACGCTCGCGGCGCGCGGCCAGCACGGCGCTGCCGCGCGCGCCTACGCGGCGGCGGCTGAGCAGCTTGAGGGTGAGGGGTGGCTGGGCCGCGCGGGTGTCGCGTACGCTGAGGCCGCCCAGCACGCCAGCCTGGACCAGGACGAGGAAGCGGCGCACATGCTCTTCGCGGCGGCCGTGCCGCGACTCCGCGCTGGCGACGCTGACCCCGAGGTGCGGGTCGCGGTGCTCACGGCATGGGCCCCGGTCGCGGCGCGCATGGCGGACTCTGCCGCGCACCTCACCGCGACCGCCGAGGAGCTGGACATGTACACCGAGTTCGACGGCTCCGGTCTGAGCGAGGAGCTTGCCGAGCGCAGGCGCGCGGACTGGAGCACCCAACGCGCGGAGCTCCGCGATGTGCTCGCGCGTGCCATCGGCGCGGCGCTCCCCGAGCACCGGCCGACCGGCCTCACCCCGGAGCGCGCGCTCGCGGAGGCCACCCGCGCCGGTGAGGAGTTCGCGCAGCTCGGTCGCGTCGCTGACGCCGCGCACGCCTTCTGGCTGGCCGGCAAGCTCCACCGCGAGGCCGGCGACACGGGCGAGGCCGTGTGGGCGCTCGAGTCGGCGTTCGAGGGCTTCACGATCGCGCGCGTCCGCGACGCGCGTGCGGCCGTCGCGAGCGAGCTCATCGAGCTGCTCCGCGCGAGTGGCCAGGACGACCGCGCGGACCGCGTGATCGCGGACCTCTAGCCGGCCTCGCCCCCGGCCCCCTGCCCCCCCCTTAGTTTGAGTCCGATCCGCTATCGGTTCCCAAACCGGCGCAAACTGGCGGCAGTTTCCTGGCTGGAATCGGGCGGGGTGGTCGGAGGCCCCGCTGCGCCCTGATCCGGTCACAACTGCAACTTTGTTGGAGTTTGAGCCGGTTGAGACTTCCCTCAGCGGATCAGACTCAAACAAAATGGGGGCCTTGGGGCTGGGGTGCTTGGGGCTGGGGGGGGGCTTGGGGGGCGGTGGGCGGGCTCCGGAACGCGAGTGGGCTCTGGGACGCGAACGGAGCGCGGAAATGGTGAGAGATTGATCCCGTTAGGGCACGCTCCAACGGATCAAAGTGGCAGCAGTCTCGCGGTGTGAAGGCGGCGGAGCCGGGATGGCCGAGGCCGGGCCGGCCGCTAGCCGTACAGCGTGTCGCTGCGCTCGATCGCCGGGCCGAGCTCATCGACCACGAGCGAGTTCGCGTCCAACTGCCGCGTACGGTAGGCGGCACGGCCCACCATGTGGGCGGCGACCGGCGCGGTGAGCGACTGGAACACGAAGACGGGGACCAGCGCGAGCAGCGTTGGCACGGAGCGCTGGTCGAGCGCGATCGCCGCGATGATCAGGAGGAGCCCGAAAATCTGCGGCTTGGTCGCCGCGTGCAGCCGGCTCAGCACATCGGGGAAGCGCAGCAGGCCGATCCCCGCGGCGACCGACAGCACCGCCGCGAGGAAGACGCACACCACCGCGGCGAGATCCATCAGCTGCTCCCAGAACGTGAGATCAGACATGGCCGGCCCCCTCCCTCGGCTCGTCAGGCAGCGGCTGCTCCGAGCGCCGCTTCACGAAGCGCGCAACCACGATCGTGGCGAACGTCGCCGTCGCAGCGATCACCGTCATCAGCGCGATCGAATCCGTGTGCCCACGCACCACCATGTCCGTGCCGACCGCGAGCATGAGAGTGGTGAGCAGCACGTCGGACGCCACCATGCGGTCGAGGATCGTCGGACCGCGCACGATCCGCACGATCGCCGCGAGCGCCGTCGCGGTCAGGCCGATTCCCGCGCCGATCAGCAACACCGTCATCACCAGGCTCATCGCAGCGCTCCGATCTCCTGCTTCGACCCGAGCGTGAGGATCAGCAGGCGCTCGATGTGCCGCACGTCGCGACGCATCTTCGTGATCGCGCGCTGCGTTGGCGTGTTCAGGACGTGCAGGTACAGGGTGGACTCGAAACGGTCGACCTCGGCGACGAGCGAGCCGGGGATCAGCGAGATCGTGAGCCCCACCATGGTGAGGATGAAGTCGTTGCGCGTGGCGAGCTTCACCGCGATGATCGCGGTCGGCGGCGTTGGCCCCGGCCGCACGGCGAGGTAGGCGACCTGCCAGGACGCGTGCGCGAGGTTCCAGAAGAAGAATCCCAGGTAGCGCAGCGCGTACCAGGGGTTGAAGCGGCCGGCGAGCTCAACGGGTGGCAGGTAGAACACGCGCATCACGACGATCGCGACGACGATCCCGCTCACGACGGAGAGGAGTGACACCTCGTGCCAGAGCATCATCCAGAGCGTCACGAGGCCGACGAGCAGTGGCAGCTCGTGCAGGCGCACGCCGAGCGCGATCTTCTGCGCGGCGCGGGGAGTTGCGGTCTCAGTCATGCGTGGTCTCCCCTCCCGGCCTCGTGGTGCCCGAGCCGCCGCCCAGCTGGCCGGGCGTGTCCCCCAGCACCAGCTCGACCATGCGGCCGGGCTCTGCCATGTTCTCGCCCGCACGATCAGCGTACGCGTAGAGCGGCCCGGCGAACACGGTCAGCCCGACGCTCACCACCACCATCCCGGCGGTCGCGGCAATCATGAGGCGCGGGATCTCCTTCTGCTCCTGCTGCGGGGACGCGTCCGGCGCGTCGTGCAGCTGCTCGAAGAGCGCCTCCTCGCGCTCGCGGAGCATCATCGCCTCGGTGCTCGGCTTCCGGGTGCTGCGGGTCTCGGCCTCGGCGCGGCGGCGCGGACGCCAGAACGCGAACACCCAGGCACGCGCGAGTGCGTACAGGGTGAGGAGGGACACGAGCGCGCCGATCCCCATCAGCCAGTACGCGCCAGGCGTCGCCAGCTCGGCGGCGACGGTGAAGAGCCCGAGCTTGCCGATGAAGCCGGAGAACGGCGGAATGCCACCGAGGTTGAGCATCGGGATGAAGAACAGGACCGCGATCACCGGCGCGGTGCGCAGCATGCCGCCGAGGCTCGACAGCGAGGTCGAGCCGCCGTGGCGCTCCATCAGCCCCACCGCGAGGAACAGGGTGGTCTGCACAATAATGTGGTGCGCGATGTAGAAGATGGTCGCGCCGAAGCCCGCGGCGTTCGCCATGCCGATGCCGAAGATCATGTAGCCGATGTGGCTGATCAGCGTGAAGGAGAGCAGACGCTTGATGTCGAGTTGGGACACCGCACCGAGGATTCCGACGATGAGCGTGAGCCCCGCGACCACGAGCAGCACCGTGTCAACGCTCGACGTGGGGAACAGCAGGGTCTGGCTGCGGATGATCGCGTAGACGCCCACCTTCGTAAGGAGCCCCGCGAACACGGCGGTCACGGGCGCCGGCGCCGTTGGGTAGGAGTCGGGCAGCCAGAACGAGAGCGGGAACACCGCCGCCTTGATGCCGAACGCGATGAGCAGCATGAGGTTGAGCAGCAGCTGCACCTCGCTCGGCAGCTCGGCGATGCGCACCGTCAGCTGCGCCATGTTCACCGTGCCCGTCGCGCCGTAGATCAGCGCGATCGCGGCGAGGAAGAGCACCGAGGACACGAGGGACACGACCACGTAGGTGACGCCGGCCCGGATCCGCTGGGCGGTGCCGCCGAGCGTGATGAGCACGTAGCTGGCGACGAGCAGGATCTCGAAGCCGACGTAGAGGTTGAACAGATCGCCCGCAATGAAGGCGTTGAAGACGCCGGCGCCCAGCACGAGGTAGGTCGGGTAGTAGATCGACACCGGGGTGTCCTCGTCGCCGTCGGCGAGGCCCTGCCCGATCGAGAAGAGGAAGACGCCGAGCAGCACCACCGACGACACCGCGAGCATGAGCGCCGACACGCGATCGACCACGAGGGCGATCCCGAACGGCGCGGCCCAGCCGCCCACCTCCATCACGAGCGCGCCGTTGGCGTCAACGAGCCACATGAGCGTGCCGCTCAGCACCAGCACGGAGCTCAGGGCGACCAGCGTGATGCCCTGCTGCAGCCGCCGGTGACCGGGCACCGCGAGGGCGAGCGCGGCGCTCGCGAGCGGGATCAGGACGACAAGGGGAACGAGCGCGGTCATGGGCGGCCCTCCCCTGTGGTGGCCTCATCGCCCGGGCCGGCGCCCGGCTCGTCGAGCGGGCGCACGTCGACGGGGCGCACGTCGACGCCGGGGATCGGCACGGGGACCGCGACGGCCTGCCCGTCCTCGGTGAGGTCGTCGTCGTCCGTGTAGTCGGGGGTATCCGCCAGGTCCTCCTCGGTGACCTCGTCGGAGCTCAGCTCGTCGGCGTCGGCGAGTTCGAGATCACTGTCGTCGTCGCGAACGGTGTCGGTGCGGTCCTGCGCAAGGCGCCACGAGCGGTAGATGAGCGCGAGCAGGAACGCGCTCACGCCGAAGGTGATCACGATCGCCGTCAGGATGAACGCCTGCGGGAGCGGATCGCTCATCTCGTCTGCCGGGCCAGCCCCGACGAGCGGCGCGGTGCCGAAGGAGCCGGACATGAGGAAGATCAGGAGGTTCGTCGCGTTGCCGACCAGCAGGAAGCCGAGCAGCAGACGCGTCAGGGTGCGGTCGAGCATGAGGTACACCCCGCAGGCGTACAGCACCACCATGACCGCAACAAGTACCAGCGGCATCGTCATGAGCGGGTCACCTCCTCGTCAACGAACGCGTTCGCCTCCGCTTCCTCGTGTTCATCGATCTCGGCGCCCAGGCTGCGCAGCACGTCAAGGATCAGGCCGAAGACCACGAGGTACACGCCGATGTCGAAGAGCGTCGAGGTGACGAGCGGCAGCGTCCCGAACGGGCCGAGATCGACGTCGATCCAGGCCGAGGCGAGCGCGGACTGCCCGAAGAACATGGGGAGGATCGCCATCGACACGGCGAGCGCGAGACCGACGCCGAGGATGCGGCCGGCGTCGAGGGGCACGGTGGCCCCGAGCTCGTGCCGGCCACCCGCGAGGTAGCGCGCCACGAGGGCGAGCCCGGCGACGAGGCCGCCTGCGAAGCCGCCACCCGGGGTGTTGTGCCCGGTGAGCAGGAGGTACAGCGACAGGATGATCAGCGCGTGGAAGATGAGTCGGACGACCACCTCGAGCAGGATCGAGCGGCGCGCCGGGTTCAGCTGCCGACCGGCGAGCAGCCAGGACACCCGGCTTGCCGGGTGGCTCGGGTCGGCAACGTGCAGCAGGTGCTTCTGCGCCTGGCTCCGTGCGTCGCGGCGGCTGAGCTTGGGGCGCAGATCGGCGCGGGTGTTCAGGAACACGAGCGAGGCGACGCCGGTTGCGGCGGCGAGGATGACCGAGAGCTCGCCCATGGTGTCCCAGCCGCGGATGTCGACGAGCATCACGTTCACGGTGTTCGTACCGTGCCCGCCGGCGTACGCCATCTCGGGCAGCTGCAGCGAGATCGGCTCGGCGATCCGAGAGCCGAGCGCGATCACCGCGAACGCCCCGATCACGAGCCCGACCGAGACGCCGATGAGCGCCCGGCCCCAGCGCACGCGCTTCGTTGGCGGGGAGCCGATGCGCTGCGGCAGGCGACGGATGACGAGCACGAAGGCGATGAGGGTCACGGTTTCGACGAGCGCCTGGGTGAGCGCGAGATCCGGCGCGCCGTGCATCGCGAAGATCGCGGCCATGCCGTAGCCGGTCACGCCGACGAGCACCACGGATTGGAAGCGGGTGCGCGCGCGCAGGCTGAACAGTGCTGCGACGATCATGATGATCGCGATCGGCACCTGGACGGGCGAGGTGACGAGGGTCAGTTCGGCCGGCCACTCGGCGGTCGTGAGGATCGCGCCACCCAGCGTGAGCACGAGCACGATCAGGATCACGGCGAGGTAGAACGGCAGCGAGCCTCGCTGCGTGATCGAGGTGACGCGCACCGCGATGCTGTCCACCCGGTGCGTCACCAGCCAGTACGCGTGTGACGCGGAGAAGCGGTCCGGGAGCGCCGGCACGCGGAGCCCCGGGCGGGATACGAATCTCCCGAGCAGGAGGCCGAGCACGAGCACCACCGCGGAGGCCGCAAGCGCCGGCGTGAAGCCGTGCCACAGTGCCAGGTGCTCGGGGGCGTCGTCGCCCGTCACCGTGCCCTGGAACACGCCGTCGGCCGCGGGGGCGAAGACGCCGCCGAGCACGGTCAGCAACACAAAGACCGCGGGGACGAGGAGCGACACGAGATCGGGGCGATGCGCGAGCCCGCAGTCGGCGACGTCCGGCTTCCGCGCGAACGCGCCCCACAGGAACCGGGCCATGTACGCGACGGTGAGGATGCTGCCCACGACCGCGACGCCAAACGCGACGGCCGCGAGCGGCTGCTCATGCGCGAGCTCGAGCAGCTCGGTGAACGCCGCCTCCTTCGCGACGAAGCCGACGAACGGCGGCACGCCGGCCATCGACGCCGCAGCGACGATCGTGATCACGCTCAGCGCGGGCAGCTGCCGCCCGAGCCCGCTCAGCCGCCGCAGGTCTCGCGTTCCCGCCGCGTGATCGATCGCGCCAACCGCGAGGAAGAGCGGGGCTTTCGCGAGTGCGTGCGCAAAAAGCAGCACGAGACCGGCGAAGCTGGCGCGCGGGTCGCCAACACCAAACACCATGACGAGCAGGCCGAGCTGGCTCACGGTGCCGTGGGCAACGATCAGCTTGATGTCGAACTGCTTCAGCGCGCGGATCCCGCCGTTGAGCATCGTGATGGCGCCGAGGATGACGAGGGTCTCGCGGTACCCCGCGACCTCGGCGAAGCCGGGGTTCATGCGCGCGATGAGGTACACGCCGGCCTTCACCATCGCGGCGGCGTGGAGGTACGCGCTCACCGGGGTCGGCGCGGCCATTGCACCGGGCAGCCAGAAGTGGAACGGGAAGATCGCGGATTTCGACAGCGCGCCGGCGAGCACGAGGAACACCGCGGTGTGCGCGGCCGGGCCGGTGGGGGCTGCAGCGACGATGTCGGAGAGGAGCGAGCTCCCCGCGGCGTTCGCGAGGATCACGAAGCCGACCAGCATGGCCAGCCCACCGAGCGTCGTGACGATGAGCGCCTGCAGCGCCGCAGCGTTCGAGGTGCGGAGCCTCGTCACGTGGCCGATCAGCAGGAAGGAGAAGATGGTCGTCCCCTCCCAGAACACGAAGAGGAGGAAGACGTCGTCGGCGAGCACGAGCCCCAGCATTGAGGTCGCGAAGCCCATGAACACGGAGGCGAAGCGCGGGAGGCCGGCCTCGCCCTCGTCGAAGTAGCGCGCGCAGTAGACGAGCACGAGCGCCCCGGCGCCGGTGACGAGCAGCGCGAACAGCAGCGACAGCGTGTCAAGGCGGAACGTCAGCGTGAGGTCCAGCTGGGGCACCCACGGCACGGATTCGGTGACCACGCTCCCGCCGAGCACCGGCTGCGCGAGCACGAGGATCCCCGCGAACGCGGCGCCGAGCACCGCGGCAAGGCCGAAGAAGGCGTTGCGCCCGAAGCGCCGAACAAGTGGGTATGCAATGACGGCTACGAGAGCGAGGATGACAAGCACACTCGTCATCGCTCCCATTGGCGGCCCGCTTCCATCGTGTTCGGTCGTCGTGTGGTGTTCGGAAATATCCTATCGGAACCCGAACTGTGAGATCCCGACACCGGGCGGCGGGACCCAAAAATCAGCGGAGCGCGAAACCGGCCGGCGCCGGGGCCGCAGCCTGTTAGGGGGTGTCCGGGCTGCCGTCCGGGATCTCCTCGGGCCGGTACCTGGGCAGCCGCGACGCGGGAAGCGCGGCGACCGCGCTGACCCCCGCGAGGATCAGGAAGCCCAGCTTCAGCGTGCGCAGGCGCTGCTCCTCGTTGAGCGCAACCGCCGCGTCCACCTGCGCGGGCGAGGCCGTCGTCTCGGCGAGGAGCGCGCGGAGATCGTCGTTGCTCACGAAGTTCACGTTCCCCAGGTCGACCTGGGCGGTGAGCGACTCCGGGAGCTTGGGCTGATCCGACACGGCCTGGGTCACGCCGAAGCTCAGCGTGGTGACGAGGAGCGCGCCCATGACCGCCGTTCCCACCGCGGAGGCGAGGTTCTGGGTCGTGCCGCGGATCGAGCCGACGTCGCCGGCGAGTTCCTTCGGCGCGGCCGTCACGAGCACATTGAACACGAGCGTGACGAGTGCGCCCTGGCCGATCCCGAACGCGATGAGGCCGATGATCGTCGGGAAGGTCTCCCAGTTGTTGGTCACGACGAGCGCGAGCCAGAGCAGCGCGGCCGTGGTGAGCCCGAACGCGAAGAGCGCGATGGTGCGCGGCGGGAACCGCCGGTAGAAGCGCACGATCAGGGTCGCGGTGATGAACACGGTGAGGTTGAACGGCATCATCGCGAGCGAGGTGTCGAACGGGGTGCGCCCCTGTACGACCTGAATGTAGGTCGGGACCGTGAAGTTCACCGCGGCTTCCATCGCGACGATCACGAACATCGCGTACACCGCGGCGCGCTCCGTCGGGTGACGCAGCACATCGAGGTCGACGAGCGGCACGCGCCCCTGCGCCTTACGCTGCCTGGTCCGCACGAAGAAGAGCTGGCCGAGGATCACCCCGACCACCACGAACACGGGGGCGGGAGAGAAGCCGAGGAGCGAGAACGGGGCGGCGTCCTTCGCGAACAGGATCCCCCACCCGTTCAGGTTGTTGAAGCCGAGCGTGAGGAGCACGATCGCGGCGCCGATGAGGCCGGACGCGAGCAGATCGATCTTGACGGTCGGATCCCCGCGATCGGAGCGGAGCGTGAAGCTCAGAATGAACACCGCCGCGGCGATCGCGAGGGTGATCATGAAGATGGGGCGCCAGCCGATGAGCGTGCCCAGCGTGCCACCGATCAGGAACGCGCTCATGCCGGAGAACGCGCGGGCGGAGCCGAGCGAACCGACGGCGGTGGCCTGCTGCTCACCCCGATAGTTCTCGGCGATCAGTGCCACGAGCGCCGGCACGATGATCGCGGCCGCAGCGCCGGCGAGCACCTGACCGCCGATCGCCCAGCCCACGCTCGTCGAGAGGATCATCATGAGCGATGAGACGGCGAACACGATCACCACCACGCGGAAGATGGCGACCCAGCCGACCCGCTGCCCCAGCTTCGCGCCGGTCATGACGAGGGCGGCGACGGCGACGCCGTACATCACGATCGTCGAGCTCGCGACCGTCGGCGGCACCCCGAAGTCCTGCACCATGCCCCCGAGGGAGATCGGGAGCGCGGCGACGTTGAAGGACATGAGGACCTGGGCGAGGAAGAGCCCCACCATCGGCCCCCAGGATCGGCGCTCCGCGTCTGCTGCGGCGATGCCGCGGACGGTGTCGGGGGCGGTGGCACGGTGATTCGCAGTGGACATGGTCAACTTCCCTTCGGCGTCGACGCCGCCCCGGTGCGTCCGTGCACGGGGGCTGAGGCAAACAGGTTGAGGCCGAGCGCACGCGAGAGATACGCGCACGCGCGCTGGCCGCGAATACTCGTTCCGGCGCTGTCGAGCGGGGGCGAGAACGTGCCGAGCGCCCCCTTGCCTGGCGAGATGGCGACGATGCCGCCGGAGACGCCGGACTTCGCGGGGATCCCGATCTCGAACAGCCACTCCCCCGAACGCTCGTACATGCCGCAACCGGCAAGGACCGCGAGCGTGTCGCGTGCGGCCTCCGCCGAGACGACGCGCTCGCCGGTCACCGGGTTGACGCCGCCGTCGGCGAGCGTCGCGCCCATCACGGCGAGGTCGGCGGCGCTGACGGCGATCGCGCACTGCCGCGTGTAGACGTCGACCGCCGCGAGCGGATCCCGATCGAGCCTGCCGTAGCTCTGGAGCAGGGTGGCGATCGCGCGGTTGCGGTGGTTCGTCTCCGCCTCCGAGCCGTAGACCTCGGCGTCAATGTCGAGCTCGCGTCCCGCGAACCGCGACAGGCCGCCGCGCACGCTCTCCCAAAGCGCATCGGAGGAATCGCCCGGCAGCAGCGCCGTGGTGGCGATGGCGCCCGCGTTGACCATCGGATTCATGGGGCTGCCGTCGTTGAGTTCGATGGCCACCACCGAGTTGAAGGCGAGCCCGGTGTTGTTCACGCCGATGCGGTCGTGCACGAACTCGTGGCCCCGAGCATCGCAGGCGAGCGCGAAGATGAATGCCTTCGAGATCGACTGGATCGAGAAGCTGACCGCGGTGTCCCCCACGCTGTGGAGGGTGCCGTCGACACCGGCGAGCGTGATCCCGAACCAGGCGGGATCTGCCTCACTGAGGATCGGGATGTAGTCGGCGACGGCGCCGTCCGCATGGTCGCGATAGCGCTCGTGCGCCGCGACGACGAGCGCGTCGACGCGGGCGTCTCCCGGCAGCGAGCCGGTGAACGCTTCCTGGGCAATGTCTTGCACGTGTGCTTCGAACACGCGGGCCCCCATCCGTGAGGCTGGCGGTGCGCCAGGGAAGCGCGTCGTCAGGTGTGGTGTACTGAGCATCAGCATGTCCGGTTTTCCGGCAAGAATCTAGTGTGTGCCCGAGAATGACGAAAGGCCCCTG
>NZ_RPDI01000019.1 GCF_003917135.1 Leucobacter chromiireducens | reverse complement strand
CAGCGCGGGATCGCCGATGCCGACGATCGCGCGGCTCAGGCTGCGGTGCAGCTCACGGTCGCCGCGCCCGAGCTCGCGCACGAGCGCGGCGGCGAGCTCCGGGCGCGCATCGGCCGGCGCGACGGCGACTGCCGCGCGCCACGCGGTGCGCGCGATCTCCTCGTCGCTCGAGTGCAGCAGCTCCCCGGTGATCGCGGGCCAGGCACGCGGGTCGCCGAGCTTCGAGACGGTGTGCAGCGCCTGACTCTGCCCGAGCGCGGAGCTCGCGGTGGCGGGGTCCAGCTCGGCGAGCACCCGCGGCAGCACGAGCTCGACCGGCAGCCGCAGGAGCGCCCAGGTGAGCATCTCGCGCACCGAGAAGTCCGGCTCGACCGCGCACCGCGCGATGAGCGGCTCGACGAAGCTCGGCTCCGGGCGGGTGCCAGCGGTGAGCGCCGCCTGCAGCCGCGCGGAGCTGTCGGTGACGGCGAGGGCCGCGGCGAGGCGCTGCGCTCGGGTGGGTGTGGCCTGAGTGTGCATGGTGAGGTCTCCTCTCACCAACTAAGCAACACCTTGACACCGTGTCAAGGTCAAGCCGCCGCGCGCGGCGCTACCGCTCGTGCACGACCGTCCCGGCGAGCACCGTCAGGTCCACGGGAACCTCGGGCAGCCCGGCCGCGCCGACCTCGAACGGGTCGCGCGCGAGCACAACGAGGTCGGCCACCTTCCCCGCAGCGACCGTGCCCTTCCACGCCGCGGCGCGATCCTGCTCGGCCGGGATCGCGGTGTAGCAGCGCAGCCAGCCGAGCAGCCGCTCGCTGCGGGCCGCGGCGTCCGCGCTGCCACCCGTCGCCAGCACGCGCGCCTCAGCATCAGCGATCCCGCGCCGCCAGTCGAAGTCGAGCACCGGCGCGTCCGAGGAGAGCACCAGCACGCCCGCGGCGCGCGCACGGTCGAGCGGCCACGCCGCTCCGGCCACCTCGGCACCGAGCGTGCCAGCGAGCCAGTCGCTCGTGCGCGTCGCGATGCCGGCCTGCGTATTGAGCCACACCCCCATCCGCGCCATGCGCGCCACCTGCTCCGCGGTGACGAGGTCGCCGTGGATGATGACGTGGCCGAGCTCACGGGTGCTGGGGGCTCCCGGCTCGGCCGCCGCCGCCTCGAACGCGTCGAGCGCCAGCTCGATCGTGCGGTCCCCCGTTGCGTGGAGCCCGACCTGCAGCCCGGCGCGGTGTGCGGCACGCAGCATCTCGGCGAGGCCGGCCGCCTTCTCGTCGATACCGTCGCCGACCACGAGGAGGTCACCGTGCGTGCCGTCGTCGTAGGTGTGCGCGGTCCAGGCCTGCCGCGTGAGCGGGATGAGGTCGCCGAAGATTTTCACGCCTGGCACCGCGAACCACGCCGGATCGTTCGCGCCGGCGAGCTCCGCGTGGCGCGCGATGCCAGCGCACACCGTCGCCACCGCGCTCGGCCCGTCGAGGATGCCGTGCAGCGCGAGCAGCGTGACGCGCTGGCGCAGCTGGCCGGCCGCGGCGAGCTCACGGTAGATCTCGATCACCTCGCTGTGGAAGCTCCCGGTCTCGCCGGCATCCTCCCCCGGCCCGATGCCCGGCTCCGTGTAGCTCGTGATCCCCAACTCCGACAGCAGCTCCCCCGCGCGGAGGATCGCTGCGCGACGCTCCGCGCGGCTCGCAACGAGCGGGCCTGGAGCCGCGCTCTCCGCCGACTCCGCGAGGCCGGCCGCAGGCTCGCCGAAGAGCGTGTGCGGCCAGCGTGCGCCGAGCCAGGAGCCGTGCAGGTGCGAGTCGTTAATGCCGGGCAGCACCGCGCGGCCGGCGAGCTCGACCACGCGGGTGTCCGCGCCGATCCAGCGTCCGATCTCGGCGTCATCCCCCACTGCGGCGATGCGGCCGGCACGGATCGCGACGGCGGTCGCGCGGCTTCCCGCCGCGTCCATGACGTGCACCACCCCACCTCGCAGTACGAGCTCGGCGGTGGCGTCCGGCTTGCGGGCAGCAGAATTCGGCATCGTTCCCCCTGTGTTGGGATTGACCGGCGGGGGCGGGAGTTCCCCTCGCGCTTAAGGTCAACGTGTGTAGAATAAAACTTACACGATCGGCGCATCCGGCAACGAGGCCGCGCCGAATCCCCGGATAGGAGACCTCGATGGCGATGCCAACATCCACCCGCGCCGCGGTGCTCACCGCGCACGGCGCGCCCCTCGAAGTGCAGGAACTGCCGCTGCCAGTGGAGATCGAGCCGGGCGCCGCGCTCGTGCAGATCACCTGCACCACCCTTTGCGGCACCGACATCGAGATCTGGGCGGGGAAGATGAGCTTCCCCGGCATGCTCCCGATGCTGCTCGGCCACGAGATGGTCGGCGAGATCGTCGCCGTCGGCGAGGGCACCGTCGACGCGCTCGGCGCGCCGCTGCGCGTCGGCGACCGCATCGGCTGGTCCGAGTCGGTCTGCGGCGAGTGCTTCGGCTGCACCGTGCTCCGTCAGCCGGTCGCGTGCACGCGGCGCGGCTACGGCTTCCTGCAGCGCACCGACACCCCGCCGTACGCCACCGCCGGGCTCTCCGAGTACGCGTACGTCACCCCGGGCGCGCAGAAGCTCAGGCTGCCTGCCGAGGTGAAGGACACGTGGGCCTCGGCGGCCGGCTGCGCCGCGAAGACCGTGCTCCGCGCCTTCGACCGCGCCGGCGGCGTGCGGCCCGGCTCCCGCGTCGTGGTGCAGGGCTCCGGCGCGCTCGGCCTGTTCGCCACCGCCGTCGCGAGCATCTCGGGGGCCGGAACCGTCATCACCGCCGGCGCCCCGGCCGCGCGGCTCGAACTCGCGCAGCGCTTCGGCGCGCACCACACGATCGACATCGCCGGCGGATCGGAGGCGACCGTCGCGCGCGTGCACGAGCTCACCGACGGCCAGGGCGCCGACCTCGTGCTCGACTTCGCGGGGGCGCCGTCCATCGGACCGGAGGCCGTCGGCATGGCGGCCCAGCGCGGCACCATCGCGATCGTCGGTTCGACCGGCCCGACGGGCGACGCGTTCCCGCTGTCCGCAATCATGGGCAAGGAGCTCACCGTCGTCGGCTCGCTGAACGGTGACGTCTCCGACTACTACCGCTCGATCGAGTTCTTCCGCACGTTCGCGGACCGCTTGCCCTGGGACGAGCTGTTCTCGTCGCCCTGCGGGCTCGACGAGGCGTCCGACCGCATCGCCAACATGCACGAGCTGCGCGAGGTGAAGGCAGTGATCGACCCGCGCCTGCCCGCAACGGCTCCCCGCACCGAAAGGACCCCAGCATGACCGCCCCCCTCGTTCCACGCCGCAGGATCGGCACGAGCGCGATCGAGACCTCGGTCTTCGCGCTCGGCTCGTGGCACATCTACGACCGCATGCACTTCGAGGACGCCGTGCGGCTCGTACGCACCGCAATCGACCGCGGCATCACGCTCTTCGACGTCGGCGTGTACGCGGCGCCCGGCGGGCCGCCCGCCTTCACCGACGTGCTCTTCTCCGCGATCATCCGCGCGGCCGGCGTCGCGCGCAGCGACTACCTCCTCTCCGAGAAGCTCTGGGTGGAGGGCTGGGACGAGCGCACCGGCTTCCGCGCGCAGCTCGACGGCGCGCTCTTCCGCGTCGGCGCCGAGCACGCGGACCTCGTGATCCTCGGCGACCTGCGGCGCGACGACCTCGAACTGCGCGACATCGTGATGAACCTCGCGGAGCTCAGCGCGGCCGGCCTGATCCGGGCCTGGGGTGTGAACAACTGGTCGGCGTCGAACGTGGCGGCGCTGCTCGACATCGCCGACGCCGAGGGCGTGCCAGGGCCTGAGATCGCGCAGCTGAAGTACAGCGTCTCCCGCCGCTCGATCCCCGACGGCGAGCCGTTCGCGCGGCTCTTCGCGCGCGGCCTCTCGATGCAGGCCTCCGACGTCATGGAGGGCGGGTACCTCGCCGGCAAGGTCTCGACCGAGCGCGAGGTGGGGCGGGATCCCGGCGGGATCCGGCAGCGCATCATCGACGACGTGCCGAGCTTCGTCGCGCTCGCGGAGCGGCTGGGCGCCACCCCGGCCCAGCTCGCGATCGCGTTCACCCTCACGCACCCGGCGACCGCGACCACCCTGTTCGGTGCGTCGAGCGTCGCCCAGCTCGAGGCGAACCTCGGCAGCCTGGCGCTCCTCGAGCGGGTGGGCGCCGCGGAGCTCCGCGCGCACGTCGAGCCGTTCTGGGCCGACCGCGGCCTCGTCGACCCCGAGGGGCCGTGAGCATGCGCGAGGCCGACCACACGCCAGAGACGGCGCGCCCGGCGCCTCCGCGCCCCGTGCCCTTCGACCCCGAGGTGGTGCCAGCGCTCGACGCACTCGCCGCGAGCGGCGCTCCCCCGCTCACGCGCGACGCGCTCCCCGCGCTCCGCGGCCACGGGCCAGGATTCCCCGACGGCGCGACGGTCGCCGCGGCGCACGGCATCACCGCGCGCGAGCTGCGGATCCCCGGCCCAGCCGGCGCGCCGGAGATCGAGCTCACCGTCTTCGCGCCGCGCGACACCGCGCCGGCTGAGCACACCGCAGCCGAGCACCGCGCACTCCCCCTGCTCGTCAACTTCCACGGCGGCGGTATGATCGTTGGCCACCGCTCCTGGGAGCACGACCGCGTCGCCGACCTCGTCGCGCGGCACGGGGTCATCGGCGTCAACGTCGAGTACCGGCTCGCCCCCGAGCACCCCTTCCCCGCCGGGGTCGAGGACAACTACGCGGCAACATGCTGGGTCGCCGAGCACGCGGCCGAGCTGGGCGGCGACGCCGAGCGCCTCATCGTGATGGGCGGCAGCGCGGGCGGCGGCTTCGCGGCCGCCGTGTCGCTCATGGCGCGGGATCGCGGCGGGCCGGCGATCGCCGGGCAGCTGCTGCTGTGCCCCATGCTCGACAACACGAACACGAGCGTGTCGAGCCTGCAGTACGACGGCATCGGCACGTGGCAGCGCGACGCGAACCTGCTGGCGTGGGAGTGCGTGCTCGGCACCGAGCTCGCGTTCTCCGAGCGGGCCCCGGCGTACGCCGCGCCAACGCGGGCGAGCGATCTGGCCGGCCTCCCGCCCGCCTTCATCGAGGTGGGTGCCGCCGAGATGTTCCGCGACGAGGACACCGCGTACGCGCGCCGGATCTGGGAGACGGGCGGCGAGGCCGAACTGCACGTGTGGTCGGGCGGCTGCCACGGCTTCGACATGTACGCACCGGACGCGGAGATCACCCGCGCCGCGCTCGCCAGCCGCGACTCGTGGCTGCGCCGAGTCCTCGGCGGGCAGGAGGCCGGTCGTGGCTGAGCGGGACGCGGCCCGGCCGGCCCCGGTCCCCACCGATCCGGAGCTCGTTGCCGGGCGCGCGTTCTTCCAGGACCTCGTCGAACGGATCCCGCTGCGCGCAGACACGATCCTCGCGAACCGCGCGCACTTCGCCACGATCATCCAGCCGATGGCGGAGCAGGTGCGCGGCCGTGCGGTGACGCACGAGGACCGGGTGATCCCCGGCCCGCCCGGCTCGCCCGGTGTCGAGATCACGATCGTGCGGCCAACGGCTTCGAACGCGCGGGAGCCACGCCCCGCCGTGCTCGGCATCCACGGCGGCGGCTACGTGCTCGGCACCCGCTTCTTCGGCACCGCCGAGCTCATCGAGCTGGCCGAAGCGTACGGGACCGTCGGGATCGCGGTCGAGTACCGGCTCGCCCCGGAGCACCCGGCCCCCGCCGCGGCGGAGGACTGCTACGCAGCACTCGTCTGGCTCGCGGCGCACGCCGCCGAACTCGGCGTTGATCCCGATCGGATCGTGGTCTCCGGCGCCTCTGCCGGCGGCGGGCTGGCCGCTGCGGTCGCGCTCCTCGCGCGCGATCGTGGCGGGCCGCCGCTCGCCGGGCAGCTGCTCAACACCCCGATGCTCGACGATCGCAACGACACCGTGTCCGCCCGCCAGTGCGCGGAGTGCGGGGCGTGGGACCGCCGCAACAACCACACGGGGTGGACCGCGGCGCTCGGGGCGGATCGCGGCACGGCGCACGTCTCCGCGTACCGCGCCCCGGCCCGCGCCGCCGACCTCGCCGGGCTGCCGCCCGCCTTCCTCGAGGTGGGCTCGGCCGAGGTGTTCCGCGACGAGACCGTTGCCTACGCAACGGGGATCTGGGCCGCGGGCGGCGACGCCGAACTGCACGTGTGGTCGGGCGGGTACCACGGCTTCACCGGCTTCTCCCCGGACGCGGTCGTGTCGCAGGCCGCGAACGCGGCGCGCGCGAGCTGGTGGCGCCGGGTGCTCACGCGATGAGTCGCCTGCGCATCGCCCTCGTTCTGGGTGCGCTCGAGGCGTTCGGTCCCCTCTCGATGGACCTCTATCTGCCCCAGCTCCCCCAGCTGGCGCGCACGCTCGGCACGAGCGACGCGCTCGCGCAGGCCACGATGTCGGTGTGCATGATCGGGCTCGGGCTCGGCCAGCTCATCGCGGGCCCGCTCTCGGACCGCTTCGGCAGGAAACGCCCGCTCGTCGCCGGCGTCGTGCTGTTCGCGGTGCTCTCCGCGGTCTGCGCGCTCGCCCCGTCCATCGAGGTGCTGCTCGGCGCGCGATTTTTGCAGGGCGTCGCGGGCTCAGCCGGCGTCGTGATCTCGATGGCCGTTGCCCGCGACCTCTTCCACGGCGTCGAGCTGTCGCGCATGCTCTCGCTGCTCGCGCTCGTCACTTCCCTCACCCCGATCATCGCGCCGGTGCTCGGCGGCCAGCTCGCGCGGATCATGGACTGGCGCGGGATCTTCCTCGTGCTCGCCGGGATCGGCGTGGTGCTCGTGGTCGTCGCGCAGTTCGGCCTCCGCGAGACGCTCACCGCGGGCAGGCACTCCGGCGGGGCGCTCCGCACGACCGAGAGCCACGCCGCGGCGGTGCTGCGCGATCCGCTCTTCGTCGCCCTCATGGTCGCCGCGTGCCTCGGCGGCGCGGCGTTCTTCTCCTACCTGTCGATGTCGAGCTTCGTGCTGCAGGGGCAGTTCGGCCTCACCCCGCAGCTCTTCAGCGTCGTGTTCGCGGTGAACGCGCTCGCGCAGCTCGGTGGGGCGCAGCTCAGCCGCGTCTTCGTCGCGCGCGTCGGCCCAGCTCGCATGTACCTCGCCGGGCAGCTCGCCGGCGCGCTCGCCGCGCTCCTGCTCGCGGTGGCGACGATCGCCGGCGCGAGCGCGCTCACCGTGATCGTGCTGCTCGCGCTGTTCCTCGGCGCGGCCGGGCTCGGCGGGCCGAACGGTACGACGCTCGCGCTCGGCGGGCACGGTTCGCGCGCCGGCACAGCGTCGGCGCTGCTCGGCATGGCGACGTTCACGGCCGGCGCCGTCGCGGCGCCCATCGTGTCGGCCCTCGCTGGCACCTCAGCGCTCACCATGGTGCTGAGCATCGCGGTCGGGGCGACCGCGGCCGCCCTCGTCGCCGCGCTGGCCGTGCGCAGGCTGGCCCCGGGGTACGAGGCGTGAGCCGGGGCGCTGGCGCCGCGTGCGCCGAGGTGCCGCGTGCACCGAGGTGCCGCGTGCGCCGAGTGGTCACGCACAGACAACCGGACTACCGTCCGAGTCAAGCCCCCCGATACGGCGCCCCCGTAGCCTGAGAAGACCTAATCGGACGCGAAGTTCGGACTCGAAGTGGAGGAGCAATGGAAACCTACGACAGCTTGCTTGCGGCAATCACCCCGACCGGGGGCGAGACGCGCGAGGTGTTCGACCCGGCGACCGGCGAGAAGATCGGCGACGCCCCGTTCCAGGACGTCGCGGCGCTCGAGGCCGCGATCGACACCGCTGCGGCAGCGCAGCCGGCCTGGGCAGCTCTTCCCGACGCCGAGCGCAGCGCGTACCTCCACAAGGCTGCCGACGCGATCGAGGCCTCGGCCGAGGCGCTCGCCGAGCTCCTCTCACGTGAGCAGGGCAAGCCGCTGAGCGGCCCGAACGCGCGCTTCGAGGTGGGCGGCTGCGTCGCGTGGACGCGCACCCCGGCAGACACCCCGCTCCCCGTCGAGGTGCTCGTCGACGACGAGTCCGGCTACGCGGAGATGCACTACCGCCCCATCGGCGTGGTCGGCGCGATCTCGCCGTGGAACTGGCCCATGATGATCTCGATCTGGCAGATCGTCCCGGCCCTCCGCATGGGCAACACCGTGGTGATCAAGCCGGCGGAGACCACCACACTGTCGGTGGTCGCGCTCGTCGCGGTCATGAACCAGGTGCTCCCCGCAGGCGTGCTGAACGTCGTGCCCGGCCCGGGCAGCACCGTCGGCGACGCGCTGACGCGGAGCCCGAAGATCGGCAAGATCATGTTCACGGGCTCGACCCCCGTCGGCAAGCGGATCATCGAGGCCTCGGCCCCGAACGTCACGCGCCTGACGCTGGAGCTCGGCGGCAACGACGCAGGCATCGTGCTCCCCGACGCCGATCCGAAGGCGATCGCTGAGGATCTGTTCTGGGGCGCGTTCATCAACACCGGGCAGACGTGTGCGGCGCTCAAGCGGCTCTACGTGCACGACTCGATCTACGACGCCGTCGTCGAGGAGCTCGCGGCGGTCGCCGCCGCGGTCCCCATGGGCGTCGGCCTCGACGAGCAGAACGTGCTCGGCCCGCTGCAGAACCGCGCGCAGTTCGACGTGGTGGATCGCCTCGTCGAGTCGGCGAAGGCCTCGGGCGCACGCGTGGTGCTCGGCGGAAACCCGGACCGCGAGGCCGTCGGCAACTTCTACCCCGCGACGCTGATCGCCGACATCGATCCCCACCAGGAGCTCGTGCTGGAGGAGCAGTTCGGCCCCGCGCTGCCGATTATCCGTTACTCGGACGTCGACGAGGCGGTGCGCCTCGCGAACGAGCTCGAGGTGGGCCTCGGCTCCTCGGTGTGGTCGAGCGATCGCGCGCAGGCGCTCGCGGTCGCCGCGCGGCTGCAGGCGGGCACGACCTGGATCAACTCGCACGGCGGGCTGCACCCGATGATCCCCTTCGGCGGCGCGAAGCAGTCGGGCTACGGTCGCGAGTTCGGCGTCGAGGGCCTGAAGGCCGTCGCCGAGCCGCACGTCATCAGCGGCTAGTTCCCCGTCGAGGTGCGGGTGCGGCCGGGTGGCCGCACCCGCACCGAGGTTTTCTACACAGGAGCGGCAATGTCCCCAGAGAATGAGCGCGCGCACGACGCGTCCGTGGACGCCGTGCGCGCCGCCGTGCAGCGCTACGTTGACGGCTGCGTCGCCGCGGATCCCGCCGTCGTGCGCGACGCGTTCACGAGCGACGCCGTCATGTGGGGCTATCTAGGCCCCGACTACGTCACGATGAGCGGTACCGACTTCGCCGCGAACGTGGTCGGCACCGCCCAGCCCGCCGGTGCGGAGTACGCTGCGGAGATCCACGGGATCGTCGTGACGGGCAGCGTCGCCCACGCGGTGCTGGAGGAGCGCCAGTTCCTCGGCGCCAACTTCCGCAACGAGTTCGGGCTGATCCTGCGGGACGGCGCCTGGCGCATCGCGAGCAAGATCTTCACCACGGTCGATTGAGCCGCGCGTGGCAGAGCGCCGGGCGCGCCCCCGCCCGCCGATCGAGTACTCGAGCCGGTAGATCTCCGCGGGCGCGGCGGTGAGCACGCGCTCCTGCATGAGCTCCTCGAGCTCGGCGAGCTGCTCATGCTCAGCGGCCGATCGGTGCGTCCGCTGGCTGAGCTCCAGGTACTCGGGGGCGATGGCGAGATCGGCGCGCAGCACGCACGTCACGTGCGCGTCGCCGGCGCTCACTTCGAAGATGTAGCGCGCAAACGCCGGGCCGAGCTCGGCGCGCGCGAGCTCCGAACGTTCCGCGTAGCGCCCGTCGGACACCGCGCGGGTCACCAGCTCGATGGTGTCTCGCGCGCCGGGGTCCGCGAAGGGAGTGTGCACTCGGATGCTGCGCCGGTCCACCCTGCCGCCCGGGGTGCGCGCCGCGAGCTCGGGCAGCGCGCGAGCGAGCGCGGCGAAGGCGTGCGCGACCCCGCCGGGATGCGCCGGCCCGTGGTAGCGCATGCAGTCGGCGAAGCTGTAGCGCAGTTCGACGTCGCCGTCCCACACGATGAGGACGCGGTGCGGCTTCGGGCTGAGGGTCATGCCGGCCGGCTCCCGCCGCGAGCGCCAGGGCGCCGCGCCGCTGACCCGCAGCACTGCGGCGTCCGAAGACGCCGAGGCGCCCGAAGACGCCGAGGCGCCCGGCGGGAAAGCCCGCCGGGCGCCTCGTCAGCGCACGGAGTGCGCGGGCGGGAGGCTGCACGGAACTCGGCCACGTGCTCCGCATCGTGTCCGGCCCCGTGATGCCCCCGCATCGCCCCCGCACCCCCCATGTGCTACCAGCGCGGCTTGCGCTTCCCGTCCGCCCGGTTGCCGCCCTCGTCGCGGCGGTCCGAGCCGTAGCCCCGGTCGCCGCGGTCGTAGCCCCGGTCGCCGCGATCGTACCCGCGGTCTCCCCGGTCCGAGCGGCCGTAGCCGCCACGGTCGCCGCCCCGGTCACCGCGATCGCCGCGGTATCCGCCGCGATCGCCGCGGTCGTAGCCACCACGGCCGCCACGATCGCCCCCGCGATCGCCGCCGTAGCCGCCGCGATCACCACGGTCACCGCGGTCGTACCCACCGCGGTCACCGCGGTCGTAGCCGCCACGGCCGCCACGATCGCCCCCGCGATCGCCTCGGTCGTAGCCGCCCCGGCCCCCGCGGTCACCGCGGTCGTAGCCGCCACGGCCGCCACGATCGCCCCCGCGATCGCCGCCGCCGCGCGGTCCGCGGTCTTCCTTGAGCTCGATCAGCTTGCCGCTGATCCGGGTCTCCGAGAGCTTCCCGAGCGCCTCGCCGGAGAGATCCGCCGGCAGCTCGACCAGCGAGAAGTCGTCGCGCACCTGGATGCGGCCGAAGTCGTCGCGGGTGAGCCCACCCTCGTTCGCGATCGCACCGATGATTTGGCCCGGGTTGATCTTCTGCCGGTGCCCCACCTCGATGCGGTACGTCTTGAGGTCGGTGCGACGCTCGCGCGGGCCGCGATCCTCACGGGCCGGACGGTCGCCGCGGCCACCGCTCACCCCCTCCTCGAGGAAGCGCGCCGCCTGCTTGCGGTCGCGCTCGAACTTGCGGTCGTCCTCCTCGGTGAGCAGCAGCGGGGTGTCCCCCTGCGCCACGACCGCGAGCGCGGCGGCCACATCGGGCTCCGGCACGTCGTGGTTGCGCACGTAGTGGGCGATGATGTCGCGGAAGCGATCGATGCGCGCGGTCTCGCCGAGCGCGGTGGTGATCGCGTCGTCGAAGCGCGAGAGACGGGTCGCGTTGACCTCGTCGACGCCGGGCAGCGGCATCTGCGTCAGCGGCTGCTTCGTGGCCTTCTCGATCGCGCCGAGCAGGCGGCGCTCGCGCGGGGTGACGAAGCTGATCGCGTCGCCCGTGCGGCCGGCGCGGCCGGTGCGGCCGATGCGGTGCACGTACGACTCGGTGTCGATCGGCAGGTCATAGTTGATGACGTGGCTGATGCGCTCGACGTCGAGGCCGCGGGCCGCGACGTCGGTCGCGACGAGGATGTCGAGACGCCCATCCTTCAGCGACTGCACCGTGCGCTCACGCACGTTCTGGGCGATGTCGCCGTTGATCGCGGCGGCCGAGTAGCCGCGCGCACGCAGCTTCTCGGCGACCTGCTCGGAGTCACCGCGCGTGCGGGTGAAGACGATGAGGCCGTCGAAGTCCTCCACCTCAAGGATGCGGGTGAGCGCGTCGAGCTTCTGCGTGTAGGAGACGACGTTGTAGCGCTGCGTGATGTTCGAGCTCGTCTGCGTCTTCCCGGCGATCTTGATCTCCTGCGGGTCGCGCAGGTGCTGCTGGGAGATGCGCCGGATCTGCGCGGGCATCGTCGCGGAGAACAGGGCGACCTGCTTCTCCGTCGGCGTCTCGGCAAGGATCGTCTCGACGTCCTCCGCGAAGCCCATCTTGAGCATCTCGTCGGCCTCGTCGAGCACGAGGTACTTGATCTCGCTGAGGTCGAGCGAGCCGCGCTTCAGGTGATCCATGATGCGGCCGGGGGTGCCGACCACGATGTCCACGCCGCGGCGCAGCGCCGACAGCTGCTGGCCGTAGGCCTGGCCGCCGTAGACGGGGAGGAGGTGCACCTCGGGGAGGTGGGTGGCGTAGCTCTCGAACGCCTCGCACACCTGGAGCGCAAGCTCACGGGTGGGGGCAAGCACGATGGCCTGGGGCACGCCCTGGCCGGGCTGAATACGGGAAAGGACGGGAAGCGCGAAGGCTGCGGTCTTGCCGGTGCCGGTCTGCGCGAGGCCGACAACGTCGCGCCCCTCCAGCAGTACCGGGATCGTTGCGGCCTGAATGGCCGACGGCGTTTCGTAGCCAACCTCGGTCACGGCGCGGAGCACCTCGGGTGCGAGGCCCAGCTCGGCGAAGGTGATGCGCTCGCCCTCGGTGGTGTCGGGGGTTGCGGTCGCGCCGGCTTCGGGCGCGGCATTCTCAGAAGAGGTCATCATATTAGTCTACCCCGGGAAAACGTGGTAGCGTACCGCCCCGCCGCAGTGACCTGAGACGGGGCGGCGACACCGGCCGTCAGCCGGCGCTCAGCCGGCGCGCAGCTCGAGCCACGCGGCGCGGCGCGCGGCCTGCCTGCCAGGATCCGCCACCGGGGACGCCGCGAGCAGCCGCTTGCTGTACGGGTGCTGCGGGGCGCGGGTCACCTGCTCCCCGTCGCCCACCTCGACGAGCTCGCCGCGCGTCATCACTGCGACGCGGTGGCAGATCCTGCGCACCACCCCGAGGTCGTGCGACACGAAGAGATACGCCACCCCGGTGTCGCGCTGCAGCTCGATGAGCAGTTCGAGCACGGTGGCCTGCGTGGTGAGATCGAGCGCGCTCACCGGCTCGTCGCAGATGATGAGCCGCGGCTCGCGCACGAGCGCACGAGCGATCGCGATGCGCTGCCGCTGACCGCCGGAGAACTCGCGCGGCAGGCGGTCGATGACGCTGCTCGGCAGGCGAACGCGGTCGAGCATCTCGGTGACGGTACGGCGCGCGGCCGCGCGGTCGACGCCGCCGACGGTCAGCGGCTCCGCGAGAATCTCACCGATCGTGAGCTGCGGGTTGAGCGAGCCGTACGGGTCCTGGAACACCACCTGGATGTCGGCGGCGAGGGCGCGGCGCTCCGCGCGGCTCGCGTGGGTGATGTCCCGTCCGGCGAACGTGATCGAGCCGCTCGCGACGGGCGCGAGCCCGAGAATCGCCTTCCCGAGCGTTGACTTGCCCGAGCCAGACTCGCCGACGAGGCCGACGCACTCCCCGGCGCCAACATCGATGGACACCTCGTGGAGCACCGGGTTCGGGCGGCGCTTCGTGCCGTAGTCGACGACCACGTCGCGGGCGGACAGGAGCGGAGCAAACTCGGTCATCGGGAGACCCCCTCGTGCGGCGCGACGTCGACCGTCGCTGCGGGTGAACTGGGTGCTGCGCCAGCGTGGCGCTCCGCCGCGGTCGCCGCGGCGTCGAGCTCCGCGCGGCTCGCGGCGGTGTCGAGCGAGGCGGCGATGAGCTCGCGGGTGTACGGCTGCTCGGCGTGCGCGAAGATCGGGCCGACGTCGTCGATCTCCACGATGCTGCCGCCGCGCATCACGACGACCCGGTCGCAGATGTCCGCGACGACGCCGAAGTTGTGCGTCACGATCACGAGCGCCATATCGCCCTCGCGCTGCAGCTCGCGCAGCAGCTCGAGCACCTCGGCCTGCACCGTGACGTCGAGCGCCGTGGTCGGCTCGTCGGCGACGAGCACGGACGGCCGGCCGGCGATCGCACCCGCGATCAGGACCCGCTGCGCCATGCCGCCGGAGAGCTCGTGCGGGTAGCGCTGCATCACCCGCTCGGGATCCACGATGCCGACCCTGCCGAGCACCTCGAGCGCACGCGCACGCGCCTCGGTCTTGCTCATGCCGTGCACGGCGCGCAGCGGCTCGGTGAGCTGGAATCCGATCGTGTACGAGGGGTCGAGGTTCGTCATCGGCTCCTGCGGGATGTAGCCGATCTCGTGCCCGAGCAACTGCGCGCGCTCTCGCCTGGACAGCGTGGTCACGTCCTCGCCGCCGATCCAGATCGCGTCGGCGGTGTAGTAGCCGGACTTCGGGAGGAGATCCAGCATCGAGAACACGGTCTGCGACTTCCCCGAGCCCGACTCGCCGACGATACCGACCACCTCGCCAGGCGAGACGTCGAGAGTGATGCCGTGCACCACCTCCACCTCGCCGGCCTGGGTCTCGTAGCTGACGCGCAGGTTCTCGATGCGCACGGCCGAGTCGACCGCGGCGACCGAGATCGAACCGGTCGTCGTGGTGGAGGCCCCCGCAGGCAGCTTCGCGGCGTTCTCCGCCGCGATCCTGCGCCGCTCGCGGCGCGAGAGGGTGGGCGTCTGCACGCTGATCACGTCGGCGAGCGTCGAGCCGAGCACCGCGAGCGCCGCGATCGTGATCCCGAGCGCGAGCGACGGCCAGAGCAGCAGCAGCGGATCCGTGCGCATCACCTTGAAGCCCTCGTTCATCGCGGCGCCCCACCCCGGGGTGGTGCCGCCGCCGATGCCGAGGAACTGGAGGCCCGCCTGCATGCCCATCGCCATGCCGGCCGTGAGCGCCGACTGGATCACGATCGGGGCGGTGACCTGGGTGATGATATGCCTGCCCATGATGCGGATGTCGGAGAGGCCGGCGACGCGCGCCGCGTCGATGTATGCCTCGCCGCGCACCGCGCGCACGGTCGAGCGCGTCAGCCGGAAGTAGCCGGGCGCCATGAACACGCCGACGGTGATCATCAGCAGAGTGAAGTTGTTGCCCGTGTTCGCGCCAACGATGAGCAGGATCACCATGCCGGGGATCGACTGCAGACCATCGCTGATCCAGGTGCCGATCCGATCCATGCGGCCGCCGAAGTAGCCGGCAGCGAGCCCGGACGGGACACCGATCGCGAGCGCCGTGCAGATCGCGATGAGCGCACCCCAGAGCGTGATCTGCGTGCCCCAGATGAGGCGACTCGCGACGTCGCGGCCGGTGGTGTCGCCGCCGAGCCAGTGCGCGGCGCTCGGCTTCGCGCGTGTGATCGAGAGGTCGACGAGATTGGGATCGTAGGGCGCGAGCCAGGGCGCCAGCACGCCGACGAGCACCACGAGCGCGAGCACGCCGAGCGCGATGGCGCCGGCCGGGCGCTTCACGAGCCTGAGGAACACGGCCTCGCGGCGGCCGCCGCGCGTATCGATCGGAGCTTCGAACGAGGTGGTCATTTCGCACGCGCTTTCGGGTTGATCCAGCCGAGCAGGATATCGAGCAGGAAGTTGACGATGACGACGAACACGACGGTGATCACCGTGATCCCGAGCAGCATCGGAATGTCGCCGTTCTGGGAGGAGGCCTGCGTGAGCGGGCCGATGCCCGGCAGCGCGAAGATCTGCTCGACGATGATCGCGCCGGAGAGCAGACCGACGAACATGAGCGCGAGCACGGTGAGCGAGGCCGGGGCCGCGTTGCGCAGGAGGTGCAGCACGACGCGCCAGGAGGGGAGGCCGCGGCTGCGGAGCGTCCGCACGTAGTCGTGCGAGTCGGCCTGGATGATGGCGTTGCGCAGTTGCTCGGCGATCATGACGATCGCCCCGAGCGCGAGCGCGATCGCCGGCAGGGTGATCGACTGCACCCAGCCGCCCACCGACTCCGTCGGCGCGACGTAGCCGACGGCGGGGAACCAGCGCAGGTTCACCGCGAACGTCATGACGAGCACGAGCGCCACCCAGAACCCTGGCAGCGCGAACAGGATCACCGCCGCGGCCTTCACGATCTTGTCGAGCCAGGTGTTCGGTCGGAGACCAGCGGCGACGCCGAGCACCGCACCGAGCAGCGCGGAGAGCAGGATCGCGACGGAGACCACCGAGAGCGTGACGGGGAGCTTCAGCGCGAGCTGGGAGCCAACGGGCTGGAAGTTCTTCCAGGAGACGCCGAGGTCGCCGCGGAAGAGCCCGCCGAACCACTCGCCGAACTGGACGAGCAGCGGGCGGTCGGTGCCGATGCGCTGCGCGAGCGTGGCCTGCGCCTCAGGGGTGGCCGCGCTGCCGAGCAGCCCGAGCGTGGGGTCGGGGATCGCGGCGTGCGCGAGGAAGAACGTGCCCGTCGCGACGGCGACGAGGAGGATCACGCCGGACAGCAGCCGTTTGAGGGTGAAGGTGAGCATCGGGTCTCCGAGGGCTGGGATGGCTGGGATCGCTGGGATGGGTGGGCGATGGTGGCTGGGTGGGGCCACCGGTGCGGCACCGGTGGCCCCACCCGAGCGCTTACTTCGAGAGGGAGATCTGTCGAAGCGTGGGGAACATCATGCCGGTGACCGGCGTGACGGTGAACTCCGCCGCGGAGACGTACGTGTTCGTCGACTGCGCCCACACGGAGAAGAACGCGTTCTCGGTGACGAGCTCGTTGAGCTTCTCCACCGCCTTCGTCTGTTCCTCGCCTGGCGCCGCGGTGAACACGGTGTCGACCTGCGCCTTGACCTCGGGGAACGCCTCAAGGCCCGGGGTCGGGTTGTACCACTGCGGCTTCGCGATCTGGCGCTCGACCGTGGCGATCGGGTTCGAGTCCATCGCGATCACGCCGACGAACATGGGGTACTCCGGGGCGACCGACATGTACTGCATGAAGTCGGTCTCCTTCCAGGTGACCCCGATCCCGAGCTCCCCGAAGGTCTGCTCGACGATCGCCTGCCAGGGCTGGAAGGGCGGCGCCATCGGCATCGTGACGTCGAAGCCGTCGGCGTAGCCCGCCTCGGCGAGCAGCTGCTTCGCAGTCTCGATGCTCGGCTTCGTCTTGCCCGTGAGCGCGGGGACGTAGCCCGGCGTCCCCACCGGGAACACCTGGTTCGTCGCCTCGCCGACGCCCTGCGCGATGGTCTCCACCATCTCGGGGCCGTTGAACGCGACGTTGAGCGCCTGGCGCACCTTCAGCTCGCCGAGCGGCTTGCCCATCTCGGTGGCGCCGGCGCGATCGCTGAACTGGAGCCCGACCCACATGGAGAGCCCCGTGGCCACGTTCCACCCGCGATCCGGCGCCAGATCCATGGCGGTCTTGTCGCCGTAGATCACGTTGAACTGACCGCTCTCCATGCCGTTGAGCATTGCCGTCGCGTCAGACAGTGGGCTCACCGAGAGCGGATCGAAGGGGAAGTCTGCTGCCGCCCAGTGATCGGCCACCTTGTCGAAGCGGTACTCGGCACCCGGCACCGAGTCGGCCGAGAGCGTGTACGGCCCCGATCCCACTGGAGTCTCCGCGAGCGTCCCGGCGTCGATCGCGTCGGGCGCCATCATGTAGCTGCGGCCGAGCCCCATGAAGTAGAGGATCGTGTCGTCGCGCTGCGTCAGGTGGATCGCGATCGTGTCCTCGTCGACCGCCTCGAAGCTCTCGACCTTCTGGTAAGCCTCCTGCGAGCGCGCGCCCTGCTGCAGGTACTCGAGGCTCTTCACCGCGGCGGCGGCGTCGAACGTCTCGCCGTCCGAGAACTTCGCGTCGGTGCGGAGGTCCATCGTGATGGTCTTGAAGTCGTCGGAGATCTCCCAGCCCGTTGCGAGCGCTGGCTGCGGCTCCCCCGCGCCGTCGATCGTGACGAGCGGGTCGTAGATGGCCGACAGGTAGGGGCCATCGAAGCCGACGTCGGCGAGCGAGGGATCCCAGGACGTGAGGTCAAGGAAGTTGCCAATGCTGAGCGGCTTGGCGGCGGCATCGTCGCCGCCGCCCGCGGCCGCCCCGCCGCCCCCGCCCGAGCAGGCAGTGAGCGCGAGCGCCGCTGCGGCGAGCGCTGCGATCCCCGTGAGTGTTCTCTTCATCGTGTCTACTTCTCTCGGTAGTCGGAACTGGTGCTGATGGGATGAGGCGCCGTTGCGTTGCCATCGCTTTTCCGCCGTGAACTCGCGTCCCCCGCGTGGTGATGGACGTCACTTCGGCGTGCCGTCGGTTTCATTCTACGAACGTTGACTAAAAAAGCAAACTTTCGTCTACGGTCCGAGAATAACGATTTTGCGACGGGAAAAACACGCGCCGCACCGGCGGTGTTTTCGGGAATCCGAGCGCAGCCATTGGCCGCGACTCCGGGATCGTATACGATTCGATGTACGACCAAAGGAGGCCACGTGCTCGACCAGACCCAGATTGACGCCATCGCCGAGGAGCTTGTCCAGGCGGATCGCGACCGCGCGGTGCTGCCCAAGCTCACCAGTCGCTACCCCGGCATGGTGATCGAAGACTCGTACGCGATCCAGAAGGTGTGGTCGGACCGGCGCATCGCGCAGGGCGCCAAGCTCGTCGGCCACAAGATCGGGCTCACCTCCAAGGTCATGCAGCTCGCGACCGGCATCTCCGAGCCCGACTACGGCGTCATCCACGACGACATGGTGTTCGAGTCCGGCTCCGTCCTCGAGTTCGATCGCTACTCGAACGTGCGCATCGAGGTCGAGCTCGCCTTCGTACTCGACAAGCCGCTCGCCGGCCCGGGCACCACCATCTTCGACGTGCTCGACGCGACCGCGTACGTCGTGCCGGCGCTCGAGGTGCTGAACTCGCACCTCGAACTCGAGGGTCGCACCATCGTCGACACGATCAGCGACAACGCCGCGATGGGCGCCATGGTGCTCGGCGGCCGCCCGGTGAAGGTGGACGAGGTGGATCTCAGCTGGGTCCCCGCCCTCCTTTACCGCAACGAGACCATCGAGGACTCCGGCGTTGCCGGCGCGATCCTCGGCCACCCGGCGATGGGCGTCGCGTGGCTCGCCAACAAGCTCGCACAGCACGGACAGACGCTCGAGGCCGGCGAGATCATCCTGGCCGGCTCGTTCACGAAGCCGATGTGGGTGGAGCGCGGCGACACCGTGCACGCCGACTACCACGAGCTGGGATCGGTGACATGCCGATTCGTGTAGAGCTGCCGGCAACGCTGCGCGCGCGGCTCGACGCCGCCAAGCGCCCGCTCATCGGCCTGTGGGCCTGCGCCGGCAGCCCGGTGACCGCCGAGATCGTGGCCGGCAGCGGCTGCGACTGGGTGCTCCTCGACGCCGAGCACTCCCCCAACGGGCTCGAATCGGTCCTCGCGCAGCTGTACGCGATGTCCGCATACCCGGTGGCCCCGCTCGTTCGCCCGCCGTACGGCGACACGGTGACGATCAAGCAGTTCCTCGATCTCGGCGCGCAGAACCTCCTCATCCCGATGGTGGACTCCGCGGAGCAGGCCGAGCAGATCGTGCGGGCGGTGCGCTACCCGGACGGCACGGCGGGCGGCGGCGTCCGCGGCGTCGGCTCGGCGCTCGCGCGCTCGGCGCGCTGGAACCGCGTCGAGGGCTACCTGGGTCGCGCGAACGAGACGATCAGCCTGACCGTGCAGATCGAGTCGGCCGCGGCGGTCGCCGACGTCGAGCGGATCGTCGCGGTCGACGGGGTCGACGCGATCTTCGTCGGTCCGTCCGACCTCGCGGCGTCCATGGGGCTCCTCGGCCAGCAGGGCCACCCCGACGTCGTCGAGAACGTGCTGCGCGCGATCCGCGCGGGCGTGGCCGCCGGCACGCCGGTGGGCGTGAACGCGTTCGTACCGGCGGACGCCGAGCGATACCTCGCCGCTGGCGCGTCGTTCGTCGCGGTCGGCGCCGACGTTGCGCTCCTCGCGCGGCAGACGGAGGCGCTCGTTGGGCGCTTCGCGGGTGACGCGGGCGCTGGTGGCGCTGGTGACGCTGGCGCGGCGGCCGAGCCACGCGCCTCCTACTAGCAGACCGGGCGGGGACCGAGGCACGAGCCCCCTCCCCGGCGGTCTTCACAAAGCCCACCAGATCGTATACGATAAGAAATATAAAGAGATGAGCGAGGGAGCCATGACCTACGGAATCGAGACCCCAGGCAAGATCATTGCCGTGCACCTCAACTACCCGTCGCGCATCGCGCAGCGCGGCCGCACACCAGCATTCCCGTCCTACTTCTTCAAGCCGGCGTCCTCACTCGCCCCGACCGGCGGCACCATCGAGCGCCCGGCAGGCACCGAGCTCCTCGCGTTCGAGGGCGAGATCGCGCTCGTCATCGGCACGACCGCGCGCTGGGTCTCCCCCGAGGACGGCTGGAGCCACGTCGCGCAGGTCACCGCCGCCAACGACTTCGGTCTCTACGACCTCCGTGCTGCCGATAAGGGCTCCAACGTGCGCAACAAGGGCGGGGACGGCTTCACCCCCATCGGCCCGGCCGCGATCGAGACCGCAGGGATCGGCCAGGACGACTGGCGCGTGCGCACCTGGGTCAACGGCGAGCTCGTGCAGGACGACACGAGCGACACCCTCGCATTCCCGTTCGGCCAGCTCGTCGCCGACCTCTCGCAGCACATGACGCTCGAGCCGGGCGACGTGATCCTCACCGGCACCCCGGCCGGCTCCTCCGTGGTGCTCCCCGGCGACGTCGTCGAGGTCGAGGTCGACGCCCCGAACGCGCCAGGCGCCCCCACCACCGGCCGCCTCGTGACCACGGTCACCCAGGGCACCACCGCGTTCGGCGACTTCGGCAACACCCCGAAGGTCGACGACCTGCAGCGCGTGGAGGCCTGGGGCAGCGAGGCCGAGCACGCCGCCGCGGTGGCCGCAGGCCGCGCGACGCCGCTCGCCGGCGACGGCACGGATCCCGCGCAGATTCTCACCCCCGAGATCCGCGCGCAGCTCTCCGGCGTCGCGGTCGCGACGGTCTCTGCGGCGCTGCGCAAGCGCGGCTACGTCGACATCTTCATCGACGGCGTGCACCCGAACCACGAGGGCGACACGATCCTCGGCACCGCGAAGACCCTTCGCTTCATCCCCTTCCGCCCCGACTTGTTCAAGGCGCACGGGGGCGGCTTCAACGCCCAGAAGCGGGCCTTCGACACCGTGAACGAGGGCGAAGTGCTCGTCGTCGAAGCGCGCGGGATCCCCTCGACCGGCACCGTCGGCGACGTGCTCGCGCTGCGCGCGCAGGTGCGCGGCGCCGCGGGCATCGTCACCGACGGCGGGGTGCGCGACTTCGCCGCAGTGCAAGCCTTCGACATTCCCGTCTTCTCGCAGGGTGCCCACCCGAGCGTGCTCGGCCGCCGCCACGTCCCGTGGGAGACCGACGTCACCATCGCGTGCGGCGGCGCCGCGGTGCAGCCCGGCGACATCATCATGGGCGACCGCGACGGCGTCATCGTGATCCCGCCGTTCCTGCTCGCTGAGGTGGCCGCCGAGGCC
Source organism: Leucobacter chromiireducens (assembly GCF_003917135.1). GTDB lineage: Bacteria > Actinomycetota > Actinomycetes > Actinomycetales > Microbacteriaceae > Leucobacter > Leucobacter chromiireducens_A. The sequence continues at coordinate 43,191 of NZ_RPDI01000019.1, read as the reverse complement.
GCGGCCCAGGAGCAGGCCGATGCCTGGGTGGCAGACCGCGTCGCGGAGGGCCACGCCGTCGACGGCCTCTTCCCCATGAACGCCGAGTGGCGTGCACGGTACGACGCGTTCCTCGCCGAGGGGGCGTGAAATGACCGCCGAGTCGAAGTCCGAGCGCGCTTACCGCCTGATCCGAGCGAGGATCGACAGCGGTCAGTACGTGCCGGGCTACCGCCTCGTGCTCGCACCGATCGCGGCCGAGCTCGACATGTCGGTCGTGCCGGTGCGTGAGGCGATTCGTCGCCTCGAGGCCGAGCAGCTCGTCACGTTCGAGCGCAACGTCGGCGCGCAGGTCTCGCTCGTCAAGGAGACCGAGTACCTGCACACGATGCAGACGCTCGCGCTCGTCGAGGGATCGGCCACCGGCCTCGCCGCGCCGTTCATCACCGCGGATCAGATCGCTCGCGCGCGCGCCGTCAACGAGACGATGCGCGAATCGCTCAGCGCGTTTGACCCGCAGCGCTTCACCGAGCTGAACCTCGAGTTCCACAGCGTGCTGTTCGAGACGTGCCCCAACCCGCACATCCTCGACCTCGTGCACCGCGGCTGGAACCGCATGAAGGTGCTGCGCAACTCCTCGTTCAGCTTCGTGCCCGGTCGCGCCAGCGAGTCGGTTGCCGAGCACGAACGACTCCTCGAACTGATCGAGCAGGGGGCCTCCCCGCTCGACATCGAGCTCACCGCACGCGAGCACCGCACCGCGACGCTCGACGCGGTGCTCGCCCACTCCGAGGAACAGCACCGGCACGCGGCGCCAGCCGCGTAGCCGCCAGCGGTTCCCCGCCGCTCACCCCACACACTCACCCCATTCCACCCGATTTCACCACTGGAGGAAGCATGACGCACCAGAAGCCCGAGGGCCTGCCCGAGAAGATCCAGCTCTTCATCGACGGCGAATTTGTCGACGCGCAGGACGGCGCGACGTTCGACGTCATCGAGCCCGTGTCCAACGAGGTGTACATCACCGCAGCGTCCGCGAGCAAGGCCGATGTCGACCTCGCCGTCGCCGCAGCGAAGCGCGCCTTCGACGAGGGCCCGTGGCCCAAGATGCTGCCGCGCGAGCGCTCGCGGATCCTGCACAAGGTCGCCGACATCGTCGAGTCGCGTGACGAGCAGCTCGCCCTCATCGAGAGCTGGGACTCCGGCCTCCCGATCACCCAGGCGAAGGGCCAGGCACGCCGCGCCGCGGAGAACTTCCGCTTCTTCGCCGATCTCATCGTCGCCGAGCACGACAACGTCACCAAGGTGCCCGGCCGCCAGATCAACTACGTGAACCGCAAGCCGAAGGGCGTCGCCGGGCTCATCACGCCGTGGAACGTGCCCTTCATGCAGGAGTCGTGGAAGCTGGCCCCCGCCATCGCGACCGGCAACACGGTCGTGCTGAAGCCCGCGAGCTACACCCCGCTGTCGGCGGCGCTGTGGCCCGAGATCTTCCGCGAGGCCGGCGTGCCCGAGGGCGTCTTCAACCTCATCCTCGGCTCCGGCGGCGTCGCGGGCGATGCACTCGTGAAGCACCCGGATGTGCCGCTCATCTCCTTCACCGGCGACAGCTCGACCGGCGCGATGATCTCCACGAACGCCGCGCCGTTCCTGAAGGGCCTCTCGCTCGAGCTCGGCGGGAAGAGCCCGTCGGTCGTGTTCGCCGACGCGGATCTCGACGAGGCACTCGACGCCACCGTGTTCAGCGTGTTCAGCCTGAACGGCGAGCGCTGCACGGCAGGCAGCCGCGTGCTCGTCGAGCGCTCGATCTACGACGACTTCGTTGCACGCTACGCCGAGCGCGCGAAGAACATCGTGATCGGCTTGCCCTCGGATCCCGCGACCGAGGTGGGCGCACTCGTGCACCCGAGCCACTTCGAGAAGGTCATGAGCTACGTCGAGATCGGCAAGGGCGAGGGCCGCCTCGTCGCCGGCGGCGGACGCCCCGAGGGCTTCCCCGAGGGCAACTACGTCGCGCCGACCGTCTTCGCCGACGTGAAGCCCGACGCGCGGATCTTCCAGGAGGAGATCTTCGGCCCGGTCGTCGCGATCACCCCCTTCGACACCGACGAGGAGGCGCTGGAGCTCGCGAACAACACGAAGTACGGCCTCGCCGCATACGTCTGGACCTCGAACCTGAAGCGCGCGCACAACTTCGCGCACGGCATCGAGTCGGGCATGGTGTGGCTGAACTCGAACAATGTGCGAGATCTGCGCACCCCCTTCGGCGGCGTCAAGGCGTCGGGCCTCGGCCGTGAGGGCGGCTACCGCTCGGTCGACTTCTACACGACCGCGCAGTCGATCCAGATCACGCTCAACGAGGCGCACTCGCCCCGTTTCGGCGCAGGCAAGTAGCCACCACCGCGGGATCCGGATCGGCGTGCAGCGCCGCGCTGATCCGGATCCCCAGCAGACCCTTTTCCCCCGCCGCGCTCCGTCGCGTGGCACCACCCGCAAGATTCACGAATGAAGGACAACGACATGTCTGAACTCACCGGTCGCGAAAAGACCTCCTCCGGCTTCTACGTCACCAAGGAAGCCCCGATCAAGACCGACAACCCGATCCTCACCCCCAAGTCGCCCGCGCCCGACATCCTGCGCTGCGCGTACATGGAGCTCGTGGTCACCGACCTCGCGGCGTCGCGCGCGTTCTACGTCGACGTGCTCGGCCTCACCGTGACCGAGGAGGACGAGAACACCGTCTACCTCCGCTCGCTCGAGGAGTTCATCCACCACAACCTCGTGCTGCGACAGGGCCCCATCGCCGCGGTGGCTGCCTTCTCCTACCGCGTGCGCACGCCGGAGGATCTCGACAAGGCGGTCGCCTTCTACACCGAGCTCGGCTGCCGCGTTGAGCGTCGCGCCGATGGCTTCACCAAGGGCATCGGCGACTCCGTGCGCGTCGAGGATCCCCTAGGCTTCCCCTACGAGTTCTTCTACGACGTCGAGCACGTCGAGCGGCTCGCGTGGCGCTACGACCTCTACACGCCTGGCGCGCTCGTGCGCCTCGACCACTTCAACCAGGTCACCCCCGACGTGCCGCGCGCCGTGCGCCACTACCAGGACCTCGGCTTCCGCGTCACCGAGGACATTCAGGACGAGGAGGGCACCGTGTACGCGGCGTGGCTGCGTCGCAAGCCCACCGTGCACGACACCGCTGCGACAGGCGGCGATGGCCCCCGCATGCACCACGTCGCGTTCTCGACGCACGAGAAGCACAACATCCTCGCGATCTGCGACAAGCTCGGAGCCCTGCGCATGTCCGATCGCATCGAGCGCGGCCCCGGCCGCCACGGCGTCTCGAACGCGTTCTACCTCTACATCCTCGATCCGGACGGGCACCGCGTCGAGATCTACACGCAGGACTACTACACGGGCGATCCCGACAACCCGGTCGTCACGTGGGACGTGCACGACAACCAGCGCCGCGACTGGTGGGGCAACCCCGTTGTCCCGTCCTGGTACACGGACGCGTCGCTCGTGCTCGACCTCGACGGCAACCCGCAGCCCGTCGTGGCGCGCACCGACGCCTCGGAGATGGCCGTGACCATCGGCGCCGACGGCTTCTCATACACGCGTGACGAAGAGGGCGAGAAGGGCTTCAAGCTCGGCAACACGCTGTAGCGAGCCTCCGGTGGGAGCGTGCGGCGGGAGCCTGCGCGCTCCCACCGCACGCGGAGCGGGGGTGGATCCCATGGGATCCGCCCCCGCTCCGCGTTGTGTGGGAGCCGGTGGCGGGCTTTGTTGAGGACCCGACAACGTTTCGGTCCAGTTGTTGAAATCTCGGAGAATCCGCGCGATCTCGCCGTTCTCGGGCCTCCGAGTGTCCGAGGTGCATGGTGTGATGGACGCATGTCAGACACCACCCCAGCGGCCTATCTTCGCGCAGCGAATGCTCGGCTCGACACGTCGGTCACGCGTGTCGAAACGCTCGAGCGCCGCAAGCGCGCGCTGGACGCGGATCGAGCGAGAGAGCTCGCACGGGTCCTCGATATTGTCGCGGAGAGCGGGCTGCGCGGTGGTGAGCGGGAGCTCCTGCGCCGCTCCATCGTTGCCGAGTGTGCGACCGCGCTCGGGCTGAGCGAGGAACAGATCCTGTCGGAGATGTCGCGCGCCGCCACCCTCGTGCACCACTTCCCTGAGGCGCTCGCGCGGCTCGCCTCGGGCACCATCGGTGCGGAGCATGCGCGGGTCATCGTTGCTGCCAGCGACATCATCGGCTCCGGCCCCGACGCGGAATCCGCCGCGCGGCGCGCGGCATACGAGCGCGAGGTCATCGTGGTGGCCGAGCGCGAGACCCCCAACCGCCTGCGGCCCACCGCGCGTCGCATCGCCGAGAAGTACGCCGAGTCCGGCATCGACGAGCGCCACACTGCCGCGGCGTCGGCGCGGCGGGTTACCGTGATCGATCGCGAGGACGGCATGGCCGATCTCCTGGCGTTCCTCCCGTCGGCGGAGGCGCACGCCATCTACGACCGGCTCACCCGCATCGCGAAGCACGTGCACGGCGCGGCGGGGCAGGTCGACGGCGCAGCAGGGCAGGGACAGCGCACATCACCGCCCGCCACCGATCACCGGAGCCGCGACGAGGTGCGGGCCGACACGTTCGCAGAGCTCCTGCTGAGCAGCGACCCGGCGACGCTCACCGCGGGCGCACCGGAGGAGTCATTCCGCGCGCGGGTGCAGGTGGTGCTCACCGCCACCAGCTCCCCGGACGGCACGCTCGACGAGGCCTCGTTCGCGGTCGTGACCGGCGAGCTGCAGGGAGCTGGCCCCATCGGCCCGCGCGCCGCCGGCCGCATCGCGGCGAGCGCAGACGCCTGGGAGAACGTCGTCACCACCTTGGGCGGGGTGGTGCGGTCGGTGGACCGCTACCGCCCGAGCCCGGAGATGCGTCGAAGGCTCGGCGCCCGCGATGGGCACTGCAGATTCGCCGGGTGCCGGGTCCCGCTCCCCCGGTGCGATCTCGACCACACCGTCGATGCTGCCCGCGGCGGGCGCACCACCGAGACCAACCTGGCGCACCTCTGTCGCCACCACCACACCCTCAAGCACCACGGTGGCTGGGACCTCACGCAACACCCGTCGAACGGCACGCTCACCCTCGTGAGCCCCACCGGCAGAGTGCACACCGACGTCCCCGAGGGCCTGGCCCGCGGCGCCGCGACGGGTGTGAAGCCCGGGCCGGGTGTGCGATTCGTACCGGCGGACACGGAAGCTCCGTCAGACTCCGATCACCCGTTCTGAGCGTCGGCCTCCGTGACCAGCTCCTGGGCCGCCGGCCCAGGCGTCTCAGCCGCCGGCCCGAGCGTCCCGGCCGCCAGGCCGAGCGCGAGCTCCGCGTAGCTCCGCACCGCCTCCCGGCACTCCTCGCGCGGGGTTCGGTCGCCGATGAGCGGGTACAGGTCGTAGGCGTCCTCCAGGGCGACGAGGTTGCGCGCGATCACGCCGGGCGGAGAGGCGAGCTGGAACTCGCCGGTGCCGGCCCCGATCTCCACGAGCGTGCGGTAGAGCATGATCTGCCGCTCCACGAGCGCTCGGTGCGCCGGCCGGTACTCCGGATGCTCCGTGAGGATCTGCACGCTCTCGTACACGTGCCGCAACTCGTCACTGATCTCATCGGGCACCCCGGCCTCGATCATCGCCGAGATACGGGCCGCCGCGCTCTCCCGGCGATCGAGGATCGCCTGGCGCCGCTCCGCGAACTCCTCCATCGCGCCGGCGAGCGCGGTGAGCTGCAACTCGTCCAGGCTCCCGAAGTAGTGCAGCACGTTCGCCGGGCTCATCGTCGCCTCGGCGGCAACCGCGCGGACGTTGACGCCGCCGCGCGGTCGCGTTCTGGCCACACGCCAGAACGCCCGCACGATCTCGTCTCGGCGTTCCAAGCGGCGGCGCGCGGTCGCATTCATGTCGCTCAGCCTAGAGGATGCGCCCCGCGCTCACCGGGCGGCGCGGCGCTCGGCGCAGTGTTCGCAGACTCCACCGGCACCCGGACGGACTCGGTGAGCCCGGCGTAGTACTCGGGGCGGCGCGCCTTGATGATCAGACCGACAATGATGCCGCCGATGAACAGGATCGGGGTCGGCAGCAGGAGGATCTGATTGATGGGCCCCTCGAGCCCCGTCACCACCTCGAAGTTCGTGACGATCAGCGTGAAGCCGACCACGAGACCGAGCGCGCCGAGAATCGGCGCGATCACCACGCGGAAGACGCTGTGCCCCCGACGATCCCGCAGGAAGTACCAGACCACCGCAATCGCCGCGAGCGCCTGCGCGAATACGAGTCCCTGCACGCCCGTCGCATACGTCCAGAGCGCGAGCCCAAGGAACGGGTCAGCGCCGAGCAGGATCGCGACCAGCACGCCGATCACGGAGAACACCGACAGGGTGAGACTCGCGATCGCCGGCGACTGCGTACGCGCCGTGGTGCGGCCGAGCGCGCGCGGGAGCAGCCCCTCGCGGCCGAGCGCGAAGAGGTACCGTGTGCTCGCGTTGTGGAACGACAGCACACACGCGAAGAAGCTCGTGACGATCAGGATCTTCATCACCCAGCTCGCCCACGCCCCCGCGACCTGACCAGTGCCGTCGATGACCATCGTCTCGAAGGAATCGCTCGCGGCAAGCTGCAGGATCCCGTCGACGCCAAACGCGACGGTCAGGATCCAGAATGTGAAGCCGTAGAACACGGCGAGGAACACGACCGCGATGATCGTGGCGCGCGGCACGGTGCGCTCCGGCTGCTTTGCCTCCTCCGCGTAGATGGCGGTGCTCTCGAAACCGAGGAACGCGCCGAACCCCACCACGAACAGCGCTCCGGCGGTCGGCGCGAAGAACACGTTCTCGAGGCTGAACGGCGCGGCGCTCCAGGGTTCGGGACCGCCGTTGGCCAGGGTGGCCACCGCCAGCACGAGCAGGATCCCCACCTCAAGCGTGAGCAGCACCGCGAGCACCTTCGCACCGACGTCGATCTTGCGATACCCGAGGAACGCGACGATCGCAACCGCGAGGAGCGACCACACGCCCCACGGCAGGTCGATGCCGAGTAGCTCCGCGAACGTGAACTGGGCGAAGAACCCGATGAAACCGTAGAACGAGATCACCAGCGCGACGTAGGCGAAGACGGTGACCGAGGAGGCGCCGAGCCCGAACGGTTTCCCGAGGCCGCGCGACACGTACGCGTAGAACGCACCGGCGTTTCGCACGCTCTTCGACATCGCGGTGAACCCCAGCGCGAACAGGATCAATACGATTCCGCTGAACACCATCGCGCCCGGCGCACCGAGGCCGCCGAGCCGGAACGACGTCGCGGCCCCGCTCACCACCACGGTCAGGGGAGCCGCCGCCGACACCACGAAGAAGATGATGTCCCAGGTGCCGAGGCGGCCGGCGGCGAGCTGGCCTGAGCTCGCCTCCGGTCGCGATGCGCGCGCAGCGCCGCTCTGGGTGGGTGGGGCTGACGAAGCGGACATGGGACTCCTTTGTCTGAACACGCGATCCGGGTATGATTCCAACTACGACCAGGCTCCTTGAACAACGATCAAGGATTGCTCGGTCATCACTGCATTCCGTAGTTTAGACACAAGTGAACGGATGAAACAATGTTCAATGTTGAGCACCCCACGCCCCGCGCCCGGGACCTCGGCGTCCCATTCGACGGCGCACCGGGCACGTGGAACGCCATCACCGACGTGCCGGGCCTCGAGGTGGGCTACGAGACGCTCATCAGCGACACCCCAGCGGTCACGCGCACCGGCGTCACCGCGATCCTGCCGCGCGGACGAGAACTGGCCGGCAGCCCGTGCGCCGCTGGCATCGCGGTACTGAACGGCAACGGCGAGCTCACCGGGCGCAGCTGGATCGAGGAGTCCGGGCAGCTCCAGACCCCCATTGCGATCACGAACTCGCACGCGGTCGGCGCGGTGCATCGCGGCGTCGACGCGTGGCTCGCGGAGCACCACCCCACCAGCGCCGCGGCCTGGATGCTGCCCGTCGTCGGAGAGACCTGGGACGGCTACCTGAACTCCATCAACGCCGACACGGTGCAGCCGACCCACGCGCGCGAGGCGCTCGACGGGGCACGATCCGGCCCGCTCGCGGAGGGAAACGTCGGCGGCGGCACCGGCATGAACTGCTACGGCTTCAAGGGCGGCACCGGCACCGCGTCCCGGGTGGTGCGCTCGGGCGACGCAGCCTGGACCGTCGGCGTGCTCCTGCAGGCCAACTTCGGCGGCCGCGCCGAACTGCGCGTGCAGGGCCGGCCGCTCGGGCGCGACTCTGCGGCGCCGAACCCCATGGAGACTGAGCCCTGGTTTGCGGCGGACCTCGCCGCTGCGGGATCCGGGGCGGGCACGGGATCCGGGGCAAGCGCGGGACCCGGTGCAGGTGCGGGATCCGGGGCTCACGCGGTCCCCGGCGCCGGGAGTGTCATCGTCATCGTCGCGACCGACGCCCCGCTGCTGCCGGACCAGTGCCGGGCGCTCGCGCGGCGCGTCCCACTCGGCCTCGCGCGCACCGGCACTACGGGGAGCCACTTCTCCGGCGACATCTTCCTCGCTTTCTCGACCGCGAACACCGGCAGCCTGAAATCGGCCATGGGCCGCGGCGAGGTGCGCACCGAAACCATCGAGCACATCGCGTGGGGCAGCATCGACCCGTTCTTCGAGGCCGTGGTGCAGGCCACCGAGGAGGCCGTGGTGAACGCGCTCGTCGCGGCGCGCGACATGACCGGCCGCGATGGGCACGTGAGCTATGCGCTCCCGCACGAGGAGGTGCGCGCGGCCTTCCACTGACCGGGAAAGCCCTGATCACGCGGCTCGGGACTATCCAATTGGAAAGCCGTGCGCTCGCGGTCATGCCCCGTGCGCGCAGTGCACAGCTTTTCGCTACTGATCACGGATTCTCGAACCTAGACTCGCTCACATGTGCCGCCAGCGCCGAAGCTGGCTTGGTCGGCAAGGAAGCGAGACCGGGAGGGAACCCACATGACCACCACCGCACCGACGCCCGAAACGGCGCACGATCCGGGACTGAGCCGCAGAACGCTCGGCGTGCCCGCGATCACGCTCATGATCATTGCGGCGTCCGCGCCGCTCACTGTCGTCGCCGGCGGCGTCACCACGTCGTTCGCCGTGACCGAGTCGCTCGGCGTGCCGCTCGGCTTCCTTCTGATCGCCGTGATCCTCACCGTCTTCGCAGTGGGGTACACCGCGATGGGTCGGAACATCACGAACGCCGGCGCCTTCTACGCATACATCGCGCAGGGCCTCGGCCGCCCGCTCGGCGTCGGCGCCTCCCTCGTCGCGCTCGTCTCGTACAACGCGATGCAGATCGGCATCTACGGCTTGTTCGGCTTCCAGCTCTCCATGTTCCTTGAGGCGAAGTTCGGCTTCGCCTCACCGTGGTGGCTCTGGATCCTGCTCTGCATCGTGCTCGTCGGCGTGCTCGGCGTGAACCGCGTCGACCTCTCGGCGAAGGTGCTCGGGGTGCTCGTCGGCCTCGAGTTCCTCGTCGTGATCATCTTCGACATCGTCGCGATCGCCGCCGCCCCGGAGGGCGTGTCCACCGCGACCCTCAACCCCGGCGCGCTTTTCGGGCCAGCGCTCGGAATCATCCTCGTGTTCGGCGTCGCTGCGTTCATGGGCTTCGAGGGCGCCGCCATCTACGGCGAGGAAGCGAAGGATCCCAAGCGCACGGTCCCCCGCGCCACCTACGCCGCCGTCGCGATCATCGGCGTCTTCTACGCGTTCAGCGCGTGGGCGTTCTCCGTGGGCATCGGCCCGGGCCAGATCGTCGGGGCCTCGCAGGAGTTCGGCCCGGACCTCATGTTCGTCTTCATGACCGACCAGGTGGGCGTGCTCTTCGCCGACATCATGACGCTGCTGTTCCTCACGAGCCTGTTCGCGGCGCAGCAGTCGTTCCACAACGCCGTCGCGCGCTACTTCTTCTCGCTCGGACGCGAGGGGGTACTCCCCGCGTGGTTCGCGCGCACGAGCCGCGCCGGCGCCCCGTGGGCCGGCTCCGTGACCCAGACCGCGATCGCGCTCATCGTGGTGGTCGGCTTCGCCCTCGCCGGTGACGTGTTCGGGGGCGCGGCCGCGCTCGGCGACTCGGCGTTCCTCTACCCGGTGCTCACGATGTTCACCTGGCTGACGAACACCGGCGCCATGGGGCTCGTGCTCCTCATGGCGGTGATCGCCGCCGCCGTGATCGGGTTCTTCCGCGGCAACCGTCGCGGCCTGAGCGTCTGGACGACGGTCATCGCGCCCATCATCTCCGGCGTGGCGCTGCTGTGGGTGTTCATCATGATCCTGCAGAACTTCCAGCTCATGCTCGGCCAGACGGAGCCCGACGCCTCAACGTTCGCGCTCCCCGGCATGATCTTCGCCGCGGGGATCATCGGCATCGTGTGGGCGCTTGTCATCCGGGCCAAGCGGCCAGCGGTCTACCGCCAGATCGGCCACGGCACCGAGCCCGGCGCATACGGGACCGAACTACTTGATGTGGTGAGCGACGAGGTCTAGCCGCGAAACCCAGCACCGCACCCACGCACGACGACAGAGCCCCGCCCCCTTCACGCGAAGGGGGCGGGGCTCTGTTTTTCGGCGGGGCTCTGTTCCGCAGCGGGGCTCTGTTTTTCGGCGGCGCCGCGCGCGAGGCGAACTAGGCCGCGCCCTCGAACATGCTCGTCACCGAGCCGTCCTCGAACACCTCGTGGATGGCCTTCGCGAGCAGCGGCGCGATCGAGAGCACCGTGAGCTTCTCGAACTGCTTCTCCTCCGGAACGGGGAGCGTGTCCGTGACCACAACCTGGTCGATGAAGTCCTGCGACAGGTACTCAACGGCCTTGCCGGAGAAGATCGCGTGCGTCGCGGCGATCGTCACGCCACGGGCGCCGGCCTCCTTGAGCGCCTCAGCGGCCTTCGAAATGGTGCCGCCGGTGTCGATCATGTCGTCGACCATGAGGCACCAGCGGTCCTTCACGTCGCCGACGATGCCGTGCACCGAAGCCTGGTTCGCCACGGAGGGGTCGCGACGCTTGTGGATGATCGCGAGCGGCGCACCCAGCCGGTCGCTCCAGACGTCGGCAACGCGCACGCGGCCCATGTCGGGTGACACGACGGTGAGATCGTCGCGATTCAGGTGCTTCTCGAAGTGCTCGAGCAGCACCGGCATCGCGAACAGGTGATCGAGCGGGCCGTCGAAGAAGCCCTGGATCTGAGGCGCGTGCAGGTCGACCGACATGATGCGATCGGCGCCAGCGGTCTTGAACAGATCCGCGATGAGGCGCGCGGAGATGGGCTCGCGTCCGCGACCCTTCTTGTCCTGGCGGGAGTACGGGTAGAACGGCGCAACCACGGTGATGCGCTTCGCCGAGGCGCGCTTCAGCGCGTCGACCATGATGAGCTGCTCCATGAGCCACTCATTGATCGGGTTCGTGTGCGACTGGATGACGAACGCGTCGGAGCCACGAACACTCTCGTCGAACCGGGCGTACAGCTCACCGTTCGCGAACGTGCGCGCGTCAGTGGGAACAAGTTCGGCGCCGAGCTCGGCAGCCACCTGCTCAGCGAGCTCGGGGTATGCCCGGCCCGAAATCAAGACGAGCTTCTTCTGCCCCGCCATCTCGATCTTGCTCATCAGTGCTGGTGTTTCCTCACTCTTTGGTTTTCCCGCTGTTCCGCGCTCACTCGGCAGTCGTGTCGGTCGAACGCTGCGCCGCTTCCGCGGTGCTCGTGCCCGGCCGATGCTCGGCCACCCATCCCTCGATGTTGCGCTGCGGCGCCACATTCAGCGCCAGTGCACCCGAAGGAACATTCTTCCGCACGACCGTACCCGCTGCCGTGTACGTGCCATCTTCAATGGTAACCGGAGCGATGAGCACATTCTTCGATCCGACGCGAACTGCGTCGCCGACCGTCGCCTGGTGCTTCTGCACGCCGTCGTAATTCGCAAAAATGGTGCCAGCGCCGATGTTCGTGCCGGTGCCGATCGTGGCATCGCCAACGTAGCTCAGGTGCGGCACCTTGCTGCCGTCGCCGATCTTCGCGTTCTTCGTCTCGACGAACGCGCCGATCTTGCCAGCCTCGCCGAGCTCCGTGCCCGGGCGGATGAACGCAAAGGGCCCCACCTCGACGCGTGGCGCGAACACCGCGAGGGTCGCCTCGCTGCGGCGGATGCGCGCGTCTGCACCCACCTCGCAGTCGATGAGCGTCGTGTCCGGGCCGATGATCGCGCCCGCGGCGATCGACGTCGCACCGTGGAGGAACGTGCCTGGCAGGATCTCGGCGTCCGCCTCGATCGAGACGTCGGCGTCGATCCACGTCGTCGTCGGATCCTGGATCGTCACGCCGGCGCGCTGATGGGCCTGCACGATGCGGGCGTTGAGCTCGCGGCCAGCCTGCGCGAGCTGCACGCGGTCGTTGACCCCGGCGATGAGCCACGGATCATCGGTGGCGACGGCCTCGACGACGCCGCCCGAGCTGAGGATGCGCGCCGCGGCGTCGGTGAGGTACTTCTCGCCCTGGGCATTGTTCGTGTCGATCTGCGCGAGCGCTTCGGTGACCGCGCGGCGCGCGAACACGTAGATTCCGCCGTTGATCTCGGTGACGCGGCGCTGCGCCTCGCTCGCATCCTTCTCCTCGACGATGCCGGTCACCGCGCCGTCGGCGGCGCGGAGGATGCGGCCGAGACCGGTCGGGTTCGCGAAGATCGCGGAGAGCATCGTCATCGCGCGGCCGCCGTCGAGGTGGCCGGTCACGAGACGCTCAAGCGTTGCGGTGTCGACGAGCGGCACATCGCCGGAGAGCACCACGACCGAACCGTCGAAGTCCGCCGGCAGCGCCTCGAGCGCCTGCTCGACCGCGCGCCCGGTGCCCGGCACCGCGTCCTGGTCGACGATCACCGTGTCGGGCGCGTGATCCAGAATCGCGGCCGCGACGCGCTCGCGATCGTGGCGCACCACCGCGACCACCTGCGTCGGCGACAGCCCTGCCGCGGTGTCGAGCACGTGGGCGATCAGCGAGCGGCCGCCGATCGGGTGCAGCACCTTCGGCAGCGCCGACTTCATACGAGTGCCCTGACCCGCCGCGAGAATCACGACCGCAAGTGAGCGTTCAGCCATGTGCGTTTCCTTTCTCCCGGCCGCTCGGTACGGCCGTGTGCGCGCCGCGAGGATCCCCCGCACGAGCGCACCAGTTCCGCCTCCAGGATTCGAACCTAGACCTCACAGCTCCAAAGGCTGTCGTGCTGCCATTACACTAAGGCGGACCGTGCCGAAACAGCACGGGACTAGTCTGCCAGAATCCGAGGCGGCTCGTGACACCCGCGCGCACGCGAGATAATGGGTGGATGAAACACGAGGACGAGGTCGATCGGATCATCGCGGACTGGAGTTCGGCGCGACCGGATTTGGATCTCGCGCCGCTCGCGATCTTCTCGCGGCTGTGGCGCATCACGAAGCACCTGGACCGCGCACGCGCGCACGCCTTCGAGCGCTCGGGACTCGCCTCGTGGGAGTTCGACGTGCTCGCGGTGCTGCGGCGCGGCGGCGAACCGTTCCGGCAGAGCACCAAGGTGCTCGTGCAGCAGACCATGGTCTCGAGCGGCACGATGACGAACCGCATCGACCGGATGGTGGATCGCGGCCTCGTACTCCGCCTCACCGACCCGAACGACGGCCGCGGTGTGCTTGTGGAGATGACCCCGCTCGGCCTCACACTCGTCGACGCGGCGATGACCAGGCTGAGCGACGCCGAGGAGCGGCTGCTCGGCGGGATCCCGCGCTCCGAGCGCGACCGGCTCTCCGTGCTGCTGCGCCGCCTCGCGCTCAGCGTCGACCGCTTCGAGCCCGAGCCGCTCCCTGGCGAGGCGGACTAGCCGCCTCCCCAGGGAGCTCCCTCCCCCGCTACTTCTTCGGCTTCGCGGCGGGCTTTTTGGCGACCTTCTGGGTCGCGCTCGCCTGCGTCGCCGCGATGTTCTTCGAGCCCGGGTAGCTCGCGGTCACCTTCACGTTCCCCGTGAGCGCGCGCGGGGCCTTCACCGTGATCACGCCGCGGTGATCCGCGCGCAGCGTGACCGTCTGCTTCGCGGAACCGAAGCTGACCCGCAGCGATCCGGTGGGGTACGCGCCGTTGCTCAGCTTGCCGAGCTTCACCGTCACCGAGGGCCGCGAACCGTACTTCGCCTGCGTGGTGGAGACGCGCGCGGACGACACGGTCGCCTGCACGACGCTCAGCGCGCGCACCGAGACGCGCTTCGGGGTGTCAGCGTGCGTCTCGTCCCCGATGTACTCGGCGGCGACGCGGTAGCTGCCAACGTTCAGCACGGGGAGACGGAGCGTCGCCTGCCCGCCGCTCACGCGGGCCGTGCCCAGCTCGCGCGACCCTGCGGTGAAGAGCACCGTCCCGGTCTTCGCGCCGGTGACCCGCACCGACGCGCTCGGCCGCACGCCGTAGCTCACCTTGGCTGCGTCGACCGTCACCGAACCGAGCGTCACGGGGATCAGCCCGATGGTCACCCGGCGCGGCTTCGAGGTGGAGGGCGCGGTGCGCGCGTCTCCCGCATACCGCGCGGTGAGCTGGAAGGTCGTCGCGACGGGTGAGGCGTACGCGAGCGTCGCGACGCCCGACTGGACCGGCGCAGCGCCGAGCTCCTCGTCGCCAGCGAAGAAGGTGACCTCGCCGCTCGCATCGCCCGGCACCGTCGCGGTGAACTCGAGCTCATCCTGCGCGAACCCTGAGGTGTCACCGCCGACGCGGGTGGTGGACGAAAGGCGGGCGACCTCGGCGACGAGCTCGGCGCTCGACGCGGCGAAGCTCCCGCTCTCGCCGCTGAACTCGGCGCCGAAGGTCTGCGCGCCCCCTGCCGGGAACTCCGAGGGCGCGCACACCGCGCTACCCTCGACGACCGGTACCGCCGCGCAGCCGGGCACCGCAGCGCCGCCCTGCGTGAACGCGACCACGCCGCTCGGCGATCCCGCGCTGGCGCGCGAGGCGGTGACGGTCGCGGTGAGCGTGCCGCCGGCGCCGACGCTGAGCTCCCCCGCGGTCAGCGCGAGCGCGGTCTTCGCAGCGCCGAGCAGGTAGACGGACGCGTAGTCGGTGCCGTTCGCGCCGCCGACGAGATCCGGCACCCCGTTGCCGTCGAAGTCGCCGATGCCGCCGACCGACCTGCCGAGCTGGGCGCCGGCGCCCGCGCCGTCGATCCGGAAGCCGTCGGCAGCGCTCAGCGCCGCCGTGGCGACCGTGCCGGAGAAGCCGGGGCGCGCGTACACGACGTAGACGGCACCGGCGTTCGCGCCGCCCGAGTCGTGCCCCCACGCACCGAGCACGGTGTCGGGCAGCCCGTCACCGTTCACGTCACCAACGCCGGCGGAGGCCCAGCCCAGTTTGTCGTCGGCGGCCGCGCCGTCGATCCAGTAGCCGCGCGGCGTCTCGCCATCGCTGCACACCCCGTTCGTGCGCGGCTCGGCGTCCGCGCACTCGTAGACCGCATTCGCCGCGGCCCCAGGGCGCGTGAACACGGTGCCCGTGGCGTCGGAGCCGAGGACCACCGCGGCGCCGCCTGAGCGCGGACCGGTCGCGGCGTTCGTCACGCCGTCACCGCCGACGATGAAGTCGGCCTTGCCGTCCCCGTTGATGTCGCCGAGTGCGGCGATCGACGTGCCGAGCCGGTCGCGCCCGCGCTGCGGGCCGGTGACCGTGAAGCCGTGCTCGCCGAGGGCGCTCACGTCAACGCTCTGCGGGGTCTGTGACCCAAACACGGCGTACGCGGCGCCCGGCACCGCGGTGCCAGCCCCCCACGGGGTTGCGCCGTAGCTCCCGACCACGACGTCGGCGAGCCCATCACCGTTCACGTCGCCGACGTTCTCCGCCGACGTGATCTGGCCGCCAGCGCCATCGATCGTGAAGAGCACGCGCGCGGCGCCCGCGGCCGACGCGACGTCGATCGTACGCACATCCTCGGATCCAGCGATCACCCAGACGCGGCCGACCTTCGCGGCCGCCGGGGCCCCGGTCTCGGGGTTCGCTGGCTTGCTGTAGAGGTTGTCGGTGATCGCGAAGTCGGCGAGCCCATCACCGTTCACATCGCCGAGGCCAGTCACCCAGAACCCGAAATTGGCGGCGCCGCCGGGCGCAGCGTTCTCGGCGACCGCGGCGGAGTTGGTCACCTCGAAGCCGCGCGTGCCGAGCGTGGCGACATCGACCGGCTCAAAGTCGGCGGCGCCGAGCACCACCCAGGTGCGCTGCGTGCGGTTCGAACCGACGATCACGTCGTCGAGGCCGTCGCCGTTGACGTCGCCCATGCAGGAGACGCTCATCCCGGCGAACGCGTTCGGGATGTTCGGTCCGTCGATGCGCACCGCCCCGACGGCGCTCCCCGTGCCGATCGGGCCACCAGCGGGATCCTGGCCGCCGAGGAGCACGTACGCCGCCCCCGCGTTCGCGGTGTTCCCGCGCTTCCACCACCAGTCGCCCACCACCGTGTCGGCGAAGCCATCGCCGTTCACATCGCAGGAGGCGCGGCTGGCGCCGTAGCCGAGGTCTCCCCCGGCCTCTCCGGTCCAGCGCAGCTCGGAGACGGGCGGGGCGCCATCGCTCACGGCGGCGGCCGGGGTCGCGCCGAGCCCGCCGGCGGCCAGCCCGAGCGCGATGGCCCAGCCGAGTGCCGCGCGGGCGCGCGTAACTGATCTGTTCACAGTGTTCCTGTTTCTCTCAGAGGACGCGGGTTCTCGGCATGGTGCCGCCCGCTCGACGGGACGCGTCAGTTCGGCGCGTGCACCCCGTTGTTCTTGCCGAAGTCGGCCTTCGCATCAAACTTCTGCCGACTGAGCTGCACCTCGCCGAGCACGCTGCCCGGCCGGATCAGCTGGCGGATCGCGCCGACCGTGCGGTCCGCGCGCGCGGACCCACCGTAGGGGTCGCTGTAGACGATGCCGCTCTGTGCTGCGCCGCTCGCCAGCTGCAGCTCGCCCAGGTAGAAGTCGCGCTGGGCGCCGTTGAACGGCGAGCGCGGGTCGGCGTAGTCAAAGCGCTCGGTCCCCGCGAGCCCCGCCCAGAGGTAGTCGGTTGCCGGGCGGTCCGAGTACCAGGCGAAATCGAGTGGCCGGCTGATGGCGTTCGTCGTCGCGGTGCTCGCCGCACGATCGTAGACGCGGCTCGGGTTGCGGATGCCGAACCAGGGGTCGAAGGCCGCGAGCACCGTGCCGTCGGCCGTCGTGATCTTGCTGTCGCTCTCCCAGAGCTCGTAGAGCGTCCAGTCGGTGGGGTTCGCGCGCACGCAATCGGTCGTTGGGATGATCCGGCGGCCGCCGTCCCCGGCTGGCAGCACGCTCCCGACCGTGGGAATCGGCTCGTCGGGCGCGCACGTGCCAAACATCTCGTTCGCGTTCCCGAAGCGGGTGAGGATCGAGGTGATGAGCTCGGTTCCGTCGGTACAGCGCGCTGCGAACTCGCTCTCGTGCGCGTTGTTCGAGGTCGCGTCGGCCGACCAGCTGCCCTGGTGCTGCTTGATGAGCACGTCGCAGAGCACCTGATTCCCCGCGGCGTCGCGGAGCCAGTTCCGATCCGCGTCGAGCATCTTCACGCCGTTCGCCACGAACACCTTGTGCCCGGCGTTGTCCTCGTGCCGCATGGCCATGCCACCGTGCTCGTGTCCGTAGTTCTCGAGCTCCTCGCTCGTGTACCC
Organism: Leucobacter chromiireducens; assembly: GCF_003917135.1. GTDB lineage: Bacteria > Actinomycetota > Actinomycetes > Actinomycetales > Microbacteriaceae > Leucobacter > Leucobacter chromiireducens_A. The sequence goes on along the minus strand of NZ_RPDI01000019.1, from coordinate 25,489 downwards.
GAAGGGGATCCCCACGGGCTCGCCGGCCGCGAGATCGCTCGGCGCGTAGAACGCCGCCACCCAGTCAAAGATGTTAGAGCTCCGTGGATCCGCGCCGTGCTCGTGCCCGAAGCTGCAAAGCCTTCCCGTCGCCGGGTCGGTCACCTGCGCGGGATGCCAGGTTGGATAGATCTTCCCGTCCGGGCCGATCGTCTGGTACGACTCATGGAGCGCGACCGGACACGTGTCCACCGCGGCCGGCGTCCAGTTGCGCTCGACGTACGCCTTCGACGCGGTGCGCACCGGGGCCTCCGGCTCGGGTTCCGGCGTGGTCGCTGGCCGCGCGAGCGTGAGCGCGGTGGTGCGCTGCGTGGCCGCCGGCTTCGTCTCGCGCACGGTGAGCGCGTAGGCCGCCGGCTTCTCCGTGAGCGCGCCGTACTGCGCCGCGGTGAGCTGCATGGCGACGGCGTGCGTCCCCTGCTTCAGCTGCACCGACCGGGTGACGAGGACCGATCCGCCGCGGGCGAGCTGCACGGACGCCGTGCAGCCACCGGCCGCAGCGCACTTCAGCGAGAGCTCGAACTTCCGACTCTGCGGCACCGTGTAGCTCGTGCCACGCACGCTCAGCTGCGCGGCCGCGGGCTTCAGCGTGGCACGCTGCGTGAAGGAGGCCTTGCTCGGCTTCGTGGCCTTGCCGGTGACCGTGAGGGTCGCGCTGCCGCGCGCGGTGAGGGCGCGGTACTGCGCCGCGGTGAGGGTCCACTTCAGCGTCTTCGAGCCGCGCGCTTTCGCCTCGTACTTCACCGTCTTCGACCCGCCCGTGCTGAGCTTCAGCCCGAGCGATCCCGCGCACGCACGGGACCCCGTGCACGCGACGGCAACGGAGACCACGCGGTCGGTGCCGACGCTCGGGGTGACCGTGACTTTCTGCGGTGCTGCCGCGAGTGCGGCGGTCGGCGCGGTCACCAGGAGACTCACCGGGAGCAGCGCCGCGCACGCGAGGAGCAGCGCACGGCGCGCGACTGACCCCCGCGCTGAGGCCGTGCGGCGCGTGGTCGTGTGGGTCATGTGTGCTCCTCGTCTCCGTGTGGATCTGTGTGCATGGGCTGGTCGCTGCGCGGCGGTGCCGCTGCGCGACTGTATTGGTCGCTGCGCGGCGGTGTTGATCGCCCACCAGGCCAAAAACAGTTCATCCTACCTAGCTAAGGTTCCCCTAAGCAAGATCAGATGTGTGGATCTCCGCACACAAAAACCCCTCCCGCGTCTCGCTCGGAGACACGGGAGGGGCCGGTGATGCGGCGCGCGGGCGCCGGCGTTAGCTCGCCGGGGCATCCTCCGGGAGCGCGGGGGTCGACGCCGGGGCGACGCGCATGCTGCCGGGCGCCTCGAACGCCGCCGCGTAGCCGAGCAGCGTCGGATCCGAGTACGCCGCACCCGCGAAGGTCAGCCCGACGGGCATCCCGATGTCGGACATGATCCCCATCGGCACCGTGACCGTCGGAATCCCGAGGTGGCGCAGCGCGTAGTTGCCGTTCGAGAAGAACACGCCGTTCGACCAGGCGTGATCCGCAGCAGCAGGATCCCGCTCGGCATCCTCGCGCCCCACATCGGCGTTCGCGGGGAACACCACGCCGTCGAAGCCCTCCTCGCGCAGCCAGCGCTCAAACAGCTCCTCGCGGAGCTGCACGAGGGCGCGGAGCCCCGGCGCGAAGTCGGCGCGCTCGCGCGGATCCGGCACCCCACCGGGGGTCTGCGCGAGCGCGACCGTCGCCCGGTAGCGGTTCGGGTAGTCCTCGACCTCCTCGTAGCGATCCGGCAGGGTCCCCTCGGGCTGCGGGAAGATCTGATCCGGATCGACGACCCCGAGGTTCGGGATCGCCGGGTCGGCGTTGGCGCGCAGGAAATCATCCCAGCCGAACGCGAGGAAGTCGTTGAATTCGGTGTCCATCCAGCCCGCGGGCAGCACGCCGAGCGCGTCGACGTTCTCCTGCCCCGGCCGGTCGCCCTCGTACTGCTCGATGAGCGGGAAGCCGGTCACCACGACCTCCGCGCCGAGCTCCTCGAGCCGCGCGCGTGCGGCGGCGAACCGCTCGATCACGCTCGGGCGCACCGCGATCGGGAACTTCGGATCCTCCCCGAGGTACATCGCCGGGACCGCGAAGCGCTTGCCACGAAGGGCGTCGGCGTCGGCGACATCACGGTAGCTCGCCGGGCGGTGCTCGCTCGGCTTCGGCAGCGCGACGACGCTCTGGTTGCGCCAGAAATCGCCGCGCGTGTTCGCATCATCCTGAACGAGCACGTCGAGCAGGCGGAGCATGTCTGGCATCGTGCGGGTGTGCGGGACGACCACGTCGCGCGCGGGGAAGAGCGGCCAGTTGCCGCGGATGGAGAGCACGCCCCAGCTCGGCGTGTACGCGCACAACCCGTTGTTCGAGGCCGGGCTGCGGCCGGAGGACACGGTCTCCTCCCCCATCCCGAACACCGCGAGGTTCGCCGCGGTCGACGCTCCGGAGCCGTTCGACGAGCCGGACGCGTACGCCGCGGCGAGGTAGTCGCGGTTGTACGGGCTCTCGGCGCGCCCGTAGACGCCGCGCTGCATCCCGCCATCGGCCATGGGTGGCATGTTCGTCTTGCCGACGAGCACCGCGCCGGCCTCGAGCAGCTGCTCGACCGAGAACGCGTCCCACTGCGCGACGAGGTGCTCGAACGCCGGCGAGCCGGAGGCCACGGTGAGCCCCTGCACCATGTACGAGTCCTTCACCGTGAAGGGCACCCCCTCGAGCGGGCGCGCGGTGCCGGCAGCCCAGCGCCGGTCCGACTCCTCGGCTGCGGCGAGCGCGTGCGGGTTCGGCACGACGATCGCGTGCAGGCCGGCTGGCCCCTGATCGTAGACCGCGGCGCGTGCGAGGTAGCGCTCGGTGAGCCACACGCTCGTGATCTCGCCGCGCGCGAACGCGCCGAGCACATCCTCGATCGTGGCTTCGATCAGCTCAAACTTCTCGGTCGGGTCGCTCATGCACTTCCTCGTTCCTGTTCCGAACCGGTATCCTGAAAATAGTTTCAGTTCTGCGGCGCGCGGTGTCAAGCTCGCCGCGCCACACGAGAGGGGTCGCATGTCAGCGGACGCCCGCGCACGCATTCTCGCCGCCTGTGCCACCGTGATCGCGCGCGGCGGGCTCACGCACTTCCGCATGAGCGACGTTGCGCGCGAGGCCGGCGTCTCGATCGGCCTCCTCCCCTACCACTTCGGCGATCGCGATGGACTCCTCCAGGCCGCGCTCGACGAGGTGACCGCGAGCGCGAGCCGCCGAGCCGAGCAGGTGCCGGAGGCGCAGACACCCGCGGCTCGGCTCGCCGCCCTCCTGTCCTCGGAGTTCGGCGACGCGGACGACATCCGCGCGGGATCGACCGCGTGGAACGAGCTCCGCGCCGCCGCGGTGTTCGATCGGGATCGGGCACTCGCCGTCGCACGCTCCACCGCGGCATGGCAGCGCGACGTCGCCGCGCTCATCGCCGAGGCCCGGCCCGAGGCCGACGCTGAGGCGCTCGCGCTCACGCTCACCGCGCTCGTCGAGGGGCTGTCGGGGCGGTGGCTCACCGGCCAGCTGACGGCCGGCGAGGCGCAGGCGTCGGTGCGCGCGACGCTCGCGACGCTGGGCCTCGCGGACTGAGCTGCGCGGGGCCGAGTGCATTCGAGCGCGGGGTGAGCCGCGCAGCCGCAACACGCGGAGAAATCCGAAATCTCGGTGCGTTTCGCGGGATACCCTCCGAGCTTTCCAATTTCTCCGGCGGGATGTGGTGCTGCGTGTGCCCGGGCACAGGTGTGGGTGCGGGCACAGGTGTGGGTGTAAGTGTGGGTGCGAGCACAGACACGCAAGCCCGGCGCGCGGGCGCGCAGCGCCGCCAGAATCCGCCCCACTGTGCCACACTCGACGTGTGACCGTGCGCGTAGGATTCATCGGCTCGGCGCACTCCGTTGCCCGCCTCGCGGGGACCGAGGCGCAGCTGCCCGGCATCGCCCTGCGCTGCTACCCGTACACGGATCCGCACGACACCGCGGAGCAGTACCGGAGCGCGCTCGCCGAGAACGACGCGGTCTGCTTCTCCGGCACGATCTCGCACTACCACCGCGTGCGCGCGCTCGACGGCGACACCCCAGTGCTCGTCGGCCGCTTCTCCGACTACACGCTCGCCGCCTCGCTGCTCGCCGCGACCGCGGGCCCGCGGCCCGAACCGGATCCCGCGCCGCGCACCCCACTCACGATCCCCGAGATCTCCATCGACATGCCGAACCCCGAGGTCGCCGCGGCGGTCGCCAGGGACACGGGCATCCGGTTGGATCCCGCGCAGGTCACCGACTACCGGTGGGTGTACGAGTCGCGGTTCTCGCGCCCGGTCGACGTCGGTGAGATCGTCGGCTTCCACGAGGATCGCGCGGAGCGCGCGGGCGCCAGGCTCGCGATCACGAGCGTGCACGCGGTCTACGACCGGCTCCGCGCGGCCGGGCGGCCGGTGATGTTCATGATCGACTCGCTGCAGCACGACCTCGACCTGATCCGCACCGCGCAGCAGCGCGTGTCCGTGCAGCGCCTCGAGGGCGGACTCCTCGCCGTGGTCTACCTCACCGCGGAATCGTCCGCCACCGACGGACCGGCCGCGGCGCTGCGCGCACGCCTCGCGACCGAGCTGACACGCTTCGCCACCCCCGTGCAGCACCGGCTCGCCGCCTGGCAGCGCGGCGGCCTCGACATGTTCTACACGACGCGTGGCGAACTCGACGCCCGCCTCCCCGCCCTCACCTCGGCGATGCAGGACGCCGGGCCTGGCGAGCGCGGCGTCTCGCTCGGCGCCGGGGTGGGCAGGCACCTGTACGAGGCCGAGGATCGCGCACTGCAGGCGCTGCGCCGGGCCCTCGCGGAAGCGGGCACCGCGGCCTTCCTCGTCGACGAGGACACGCGGGTGCACGGGCCGCTGGGCGCGGCTGGCGCGGCCGAGCCCGGCGCGGAGAGCCGGCACACCGAGCCGTGGCTCATCGAGCTCGCAGCGCGTGCCGGCATGCAGGCCCGCACGGTGACCCGCCTGATGGCGTTCCTCGCCGGGCGCGACTTCGCCCCGTTCACCGCCGCGGAGTGGGCGGCCGCGAGCCAGACCTCGCCCCGCACCGCGGAGCGCGCGGTGCGCAAGCTGCTCGACGCTCGGGCGCTCGACGTCGCCGGGCAGGAGCAGCCGCTCGATGCCGGCCGACCGAGGACGGTCTACGCGCTCGCCGAACCGCTCGAGGCCGCGGCGCGCCAGCACCGCGCGAGCGCTGGCGCGGCCGACTCGACGCACGCACGCGCCTCGTTTCACCCGCGCGACACCGGCGCGTGACGCGGCTGGCTCTGCCAGGCACGACGCACCCCCGCGGGATCCCGCACCGCTTCGAGCGCCAGTCACTCTCTGGAGCGCAACAGTCAGCTCGGGGTGGCCGCCGCTTTGACAGCGGCGCGGCGCGCCCCCTACTCTCTCGTATTACCGACACTCAAACGACACAATCAACGACGAGGTGGGTTTTCCCAAATATGAGAATTGTCAGCGCCGACATCCGAGTGATCGAGGCACCGCTGAAGGTACCGTTCATCGTCTCCTACGCCCGCTACGACGTGATGCCGAGCGTGATCCTCACGCTCCGCACCGACACCGGCCTGATCGGGATCGGCGAGGCGGTCCCCGACGAGCACGTCACCGGCGAGACCGTCGAGTCCGTCGTCGCGGCGCTCACGCAGCACCTGCTGCCCGCGCTCCGCGACACCGACCCGCGCAACCTGAACCAGGTACACGAGCGCATGAACACCGCGCTCGTCGCGAACGGCGCAGCAAAAGCCGCCATCGACATCGCCTGCTGGGACCTGCTCGGCGCGCACGCTGGGCTCCCCATCCACGCACTCCTCGGCGGGCGCAAGCCCGAGCAGCCGATGATCGCGAAGGTGCTCAGCATCCTCCCGCCGGCGGAGGTCGCCGCGCAAGCAAGCACGGCCATCGCCGACGGCTTCACGCACCTGAAGATGAAGCTCGGCACCGATCCCGCGCAGGACATCGCGCGCGTCGCCGCGGTGCGCCAGGCCGTCGGATCCGACATCCGCATCCGCGTCGACGCGAACCAGGGCTGGCAGGACGTCGCCACCGCGCGCCGCATGATCGCCGCGATCGAACCCTACGACATCGACTGGATCGAGCAGCCCATCGCCGCAGACGATCTCGACGGCTTCCGCCGCCTCCGCCCGCACACGAGCGCCGTGATCATGGCCGACGAGGCCGTCATCACCACGGGCGACCTCGCCCGCCTCATCCGGGACGAGTCGGTCGACATGGTCAACCTGAAGCTCATGAAGTCGGGCGGGATCCTGCCCTGCCAGCGTCTCGCAACGCAGGCGGCGCTCGGCGGCCTCGCCGTGCAGATCGGCTCCATGCTCGAGACGAGCGTTTCCTCAGCCGCGGGCTACCACCTCGCGCTCGCCCACCCGAACATCGTCTCAACGGAGCTCTCCGGCCCCGTCGCGTTCGCCGACGAGCCCGGCGACCTCCACTTCCCACTCCCATACGTCGACATCACCGACCGCCCCGGTCTCGGTGTCACCCTCGATCCCGCGGCGCTTGACCGCCTCACCGTCTCAGCGAAGGAGCTGATCGTCGAATGACCACGATCACCGAACCCCCGAAGCGCCGCCTGCGCGACCGCCTCTCGATCCCGCACACCTACGCGATCATCCTCACGATCGTGGTGCTCGTCGGCATCCTGTCGTACGTCATCCCCTCCGGCGAGTTCGAGCGCGTCGACGTCGACGGCCGCCTGATGGTCGTGCCAGGGACCTTCGATACGGTCGCAAAGACCCCGATCCCGCTCTTCGACATCTTCACCGCGATCCCGCGCGGCATGCAGGCCGCCGCGCAGATCGTGTTCTACATCTTCCTGGTGGGCGGCGCGTTCGGCGTGATCCGCGCGACCGGCGCGATCGACGCGGGCATCAACCGGCTCGTGCAGAAGATCGGCACGAGCGAGCGCTTCATCATCCCGCTCGTCATGATCGTGTTCTCGGTGCTCGGCTTCACCACCGGCATGGCCGAGGAGTGCATCATCTTCGTGCCGATCGGGATCGGCATCGCGCTGTCCCTCGGCTACGACGCGATCGTCGGCACCGCGATGGTGGCCATCGGCGCGGCCTCCGGCTTCATCGGCGGCATGATGAACCCGTTCACCGTCGGCGTCGCGCAGGGCATCGCCGAGGTGCCGCTGTTCTCCGGCATCTGGTTCCGCACCGCCGTCTACATCCCGATCCTCGCCTTCGCGATCTTCTACGTGATGCGCTACGCCGCGCGGATCAAGAAGAACCCGGAGACCTCGATCCTGTACGGCCGCATCGGCGGCGTCGGCTCCACCGAGTACGCCGTGAGCGAGGAGATCCCGCCGCTCACCGCACGCCGCAGCATTGTGCTCATCCTGCTCGCGCTCGGCATCGCCATCAACATGTACGGCGTGTTCAACTGGGGCTGGTTCCTCGACCAGCTCGCCGCGAACTTCTTCATCGTCGCCATGCTCTCCGGTATCATCGGCGGGCTCGGCGTCAACGGCTCGTTCACGAACCTGGTCGAGGGTATGCGCGCGGTCGTCTTCGGCGCGCTCGTGGTCGGCTTCGCCCGCGCGATCCTTGTCGTGATGCAGGACGGTCAGACGCTCGACACGATCGTCAACTTCATCGCCGATGGCATCTCGCACTGGCCGCCAACGCTCACGGTGCTCGGCATGTTCGTGTTCCAGGCCATCCTGAACTTCTTCATCCCCTCGGGCAGCGGCATGGCCGCGACGACCATGCCGCTCATGGTGCCGCTCTCGGATCTGCTCGGGATCGACCGGCAGGTCGCCGTGCTCGCGTTCCAGTACGGTGACGCGATCACGAACTCGATCATCCCCACCTCGGGCGCGCTCATGGGCTACCTCGCGGTCGCGCGGATCCCGTACGAGCTGTGGGTGAAGTTCATCTGGAAGCTGATCGCGGTGTGGCTCGTCGTCGCGGCACTCGCGCTCGTCGCCGGCGCCATCTGGGGCGTGCCGGCGTGATCGAGCCGGGCGGCACCGGCGGGGCGGCTGGCGGGGTGGCTGGCGGGATGGCTGGTGGGGTGCCGCGGATCATCCGGATCCGCGAGCACCTCGCCGCCCACCCGGAGCCCAGTTGGCAGGAGCACGGCACCGCCGCGTACCTCGCCGAACTCTTCGAGGAGGCTGGGCTGCGGCCCCAGCGCTTCGCGGACTTCCCCGGCTTCACGGTCGACGTCGGGCCAGGTGAGCCCGTGGTCGGGCTCCGCGGCGATCTCGACGCGCTCGCGCACGAGACCGAGGCTGGCCCGATCCTCGCGCACTCCTGCGGGCACGACGCGAACCTCGCGATCGTCGCGGAGACCGTGCTGCAGCTCCACGAGCTCGGCGACGCGCTTCCGCACGGGGTGCGCGCCATCTTCCAGCCGGCCGAGGAGCAGGGCAACGGGGCGGCGTCCGTCGCGGCGCTCGGGGTGGCCGACCGGCTCGACACACTGTTCGGTGTGCACCTTCGCCCCGGCAGCGAACTGCCAGCGCCGCGCTTCGCGCCGGCGATCTCGCACGGCTCGTGCTGCTTCGTGCGGGGCCGGATCGCTGGCGCCGACCACCACGGCGCCCGGCCACACCTGGGGGTCAACGCGATCGAGGTGGCGACGGAGTTCGCTGGCATGGTCGCCGGGCTGCGGGTCGACCCGCAGGTCGCCTCTTCGGCGAAGTTCACGGAGCTGCGCGCCGGATCGGGCAATCTCAACGTGATCCCGGGCTCCGCAACTTTCGGGATCGACCTGCGCGCGCAGACGAACCCCGTGATGACGGCGCTGCGCGAGGGGGTCGCGCGCATCGCGCGGGCGCTCGAGCTGCGCTACGGCGTGACGATCACGCTCGCGGAGGAGGACTTCGTGCCCGCCGCGATCGTTGGTGATGCGGCGGAGGCGCGGCTCGCGCGGGCGGTCCGGGAGGTCGCCGGTGAGGCGGCGCTCGCGCCGCGTGCGGTGACCTCCGGTTCGGACGACTTCCACTGCTACACGCTGCACCGCCCGGCGCTCCAGGCCGCGATGCTCGGCGTTGGGGCTGACGTCACGCCCGGCCTGCACGACCCGGCCATGCGCTACGACGTGTCCCGGCTGGCGCCGGCCGCGGCGGTGCTCGTGGCGGCGTGCCGCGCGGAGGGGTGAGGGGCCGCTCGGGTGACTCGGTGATCTGAGCGCATGGGTGGCTGGGCCCCCACTTTCAGCCGGAGAAATCTGATATTTCGGAGGCAAACGCCAGTTTTCGCCCGAGAAACCTGATTTCTCCGGCTGGATTGGGTTGGGTGGAGTGAGCTGCGGGGCATCCGGGTGGGGTGGGCACCTCGGGCGGGGCCGGCTACCGCGCGACCCGCTCCGCGGCCAACCGCCGCAGGATCCCCTCGAGCCAGTGCACGGCAGGCGGCACCGGACCACGCCGCGTCACGAACGACACGCGCCGCTCCCCGAGATCCTGCACCGCGGGTCGCAGCACCACGTCGAAGTCCGCGTCGACGGCCGCTGCGGTCGTGAGCGCGCAGCCGAGGCCCTCCGCGACCAGGCCGTGGATCATTGTGAGATCGTCGGTGCGCATCACCTCGCGCACCGGGCGGCCGAGCGAGTGATACACGCGCCGCAGCACCCGATCCGACGCCTCATCGGGGTTGCGGCTGCACACCCACGCCGTTTCGGCGAGCTCGGCGAAGTCGACCTCCTCCCGGTCGCCGAGCGGCCCGTGCTTCGCCACCATCACCCGGTACGGCTCCGACAGCAGGGTCGTGCGCTCAACGTCTGGTACTTCGAGCGCGAGGTCATCAGACACGTCGTAGATGAGTCCGGCGTGCACCTCGCCTCCGCGGAGCAGGCGGAGCACCTCGGTCGGCTCGGCCTCCACCACCTCCACCCGCACCGAGGTGCGCTGCTGCAGCTGCGCGATCGCGGCGGGCATGAGCCGCGCACCGAGCGACGAGAACGTGCCAACGCGGAGCGTCACGACGCCGGCGTCGCGCTGATCCGCCACCGATCGTTCCGCGCGCTCGATGCGGGTGAGCACGGGAGCGATCTCGGCGGCGAACGCGGCACCGAGCGGGGTGAGGCGCGCACCGCGCCGATCCCGCTCGACGAGCCGCACGCGCAGATGAGCCTCAAGCGCGCGCAGGTGGTGCGTGACCGTCGGCACCCCGTACTCGAGCGCCTCGGCGGCCTGCGTGAGGCTGCCGTGCTCGCGGATCGCGAGCAGCACGCGGAACTGCTGAAGCGTCATCATGCGCCCAGTTTACGACATAGCCACTATGAGACCACGCGCGAAAACATGATACGTGGCATAGGATCGCGCGGAAACCTACGCTGGTGCCATGCAGATCGCCCCCGTTTCACAGGCCGCTCCCGAAACGCCAGCCGCGGCATCGGTTGTCCCCCCAGCGCACCAGTACGAGACCCCGTACGCCGACGCGATTCGCGCGCTCGCGCAGCACGACTGGCAGCGACTGCACGTGCCAGGCCACCAGGCGAACCCCGAGAACGCGCCGGGCGTCGCGAGCCTGGTCGGCGAGGCGGCCCTCGCGGTCGACTTCCCGATGCTCTTCAGCGGCGTCGACCAGGAGACCTGGCGACTCGTCACGCCCGGCCGCGTCACGCCGCTCATGCGCGCGCAGGAGCTCGCAGCCGAGGCCTGGGGCGCGAGCCGCACCTGGTTCATCACGAACGGCGCGTCGGGCGGCAACCACGTCGCTACCACCGTGGTGCGCGGCCTCGGCACCGAGCTCGTCGTGCAGCGCAGCGTGCACTCCAGCGTCATCGACGGCATGACCCACGTTGGCCTCACGCCCCACTTCGTCACCGGCTACGTTGACACCGGATTGGGATCCGCGCACGGCGTTACCGCCGAGCAGGTCGAGGCGGTGCTCAGCGAGCACCCCGACAGCTCCGCCGTGTACATCGTCTCCCCCAGCTACTTCGGCGCGGTCGCCGACATCGCGGCGATCTCGCGCGTCGCGCACGACCACGGCGTCCCCCTCATCGTCGACGAGTCGTGGGGCTCGCACTTCGGCCTGCACCCGAGGCTGCCCATCAACGCGGCGCGGCTCGGCGCCGACCTCGTGGTCTCGAGCACGCACAAGGCGGTCGGCTCGCTTACGCAGTCGGCCATGATCCAGCTGGGCCACGGCTCCTTCGCTGAGGATCTCGCCCCGCTCGTCGACCGCGTCGTGCGCTCGCACCAGTCGACGAGCTGCAGCGCGCTCCTCCTCGCCTCGCTGGACGAAGCGCGCAAGAACATCGTGACGCGCCCCGAGCTCGTCGAGCGCGCTATCGACACCGCCGAGGAGATCCGCCGCCGCGTGCGCGCCGACCGTCGCTTCCGCGACGCCACCCCCGACATCCTCGCGAGCCCCGACGCCGTGACGAACGACCCGTTCAAGGTCCTCATCGACACCCGCGGCGCGGGCATCACCGGCAGCGACGCCCACTACCAGCTGCTGCGCGACCACAAGATCTACGCGGAGCTGTCAACCCCGTCGGCGCTACTGCTGCTCGTCGGGGCGATCTCCCCCGTCGACGTCGACCGGTTCTGGGACGCGCTGCAGGCGCTCCCCGAGGCGGCCATCGAGCCCGAGCGGCCCATCGTGCTGCCCGCCCCGTGCGAGCGCGCCATGGGACTCGGCGAAGCGTTCTACAGCCCCGTCGAGATGGTGCCGTTCGATCAGGCGGTCGGCCGCGTCTCCGCGGACTCACTCGCCGCATACCCGCCCGGCGTGCCGAACGTGCTGCCCGGCGAGATCCTGAGCGCCGAGGTCGTCGACTTCCTCCGCGCCACGGGCGCAGCCCCATCCGGCTACGTCCGCGGTGCAGCAGATCCCGCGCTCGCCACGTTCAGGGTCGTGGCGTAGCGACCACTACAATCACCTGGTCACCCTTCGAATACCAGCGCCGCATCCTGGCGCGCCAGAAAACCCACACAAGGGAGTGTCATGTCAACGACAGCCACCAGCTCGCCGACCGGCGGGATGCAGCGCGGCCTGAAAAACCGCCACCTGCAACTCATCGCGATCGGGGGTGCGATCGGCACGGGCCTGTTCCTCGGATCGGGCAAGCTGATCAGCGTGTCCGGCCCGGCGATCATCTTCGTCTACATGGTGATCGGCTTCTTCGTCTTCTTCATCATGCGCGCCCTCGGCGAGCTGCTGCTGTCGAACCTGAACTACCACACCTTCGGGGACATCGCGAAGGACATGCTCGGCCCGTGGGCCGGCTTCTTCGTGTCGTGGAACTACTGGTTCTCGTGGGTGATCGCGTGCGTGGCCGACATCATCGCCATCACCGCATACGTGCAGTGGTTCAACCCCGAGATCCCGAGCTGGTTGCCCGCACTCATCACCGCCGGCGTGCTGCTCATCCTCAACCTGCAGCCCGTGAAGTGGTTCGGTGAGACCGAGTTCTGGTTCGCGATCCTGAAGATCGTCGCGATTCTCAGCCTGATCGCCGTTGGCCTCATCCTTGTACTGACCGGCTTCACGAGCCCCGAGGGCACCCAGGCCTCGTTCGCGAACCTGTGGGAGCACGGCGGCATGTTCCCGATGGGGGCGAGCGGCTTCGTGCTCGGCTTCCAGATGGGCATCTTCTCCTTCATCGGCGTGGAGATGGTCGGCACCGCGGCCGCCGAGACCGAGAACCCCCGAAAGACCCTCCCGAAGGCGATCAACTCGATCGTGCTGCGCATCCTCATCTTCTACGTTGGCGCCCTCGCCATCATCATGAGCGTGACCCCCTGGAACCAGATCGAGGCGGACAAGAGCCCGTTCGTCACGACGCTCGCGCTCGCCGGCTTCGGGCTCGCCGCGGCAGCGATCCAGCTCGTCGTCCTCACCTCTGCGGCGTCGAGCGCGAACGGTGGCCTCTACTCGGGCACCCGCATGCTCTTCGGCCTGTCGAAGGACGGGCACGCGCCGAAGTCGTTCGCGCTCACCGACGCGCGCGGCGTGCCGCGCGGCTCCGTGTTCTTCACGAGCGTGTTCCTGTTCGCGGCGATCCCGCTCCTGTTCGCCGGCGATGGCGTGGTGGCAGCCTTCACGTTCGTGTCGTCGATGTGCGCGACGATGATCCTCTTCACCTGGGGCTCGATCGTGGTGAGCTACATCGTGTACCGCAGGCGTTTCCCCGAGCGCCACGCCACCTCGGGCTTCAAGATGCCGCTGTCGCGCATCATGCCGTGGGCCGTGCTCGCCTTCTTCGTGTTCATCGCCGGCACGCTGCTCTACGGTGAGGACACCCGTCCCCCGTTCCTCGCGACGCCGTTCTGGTTCCTCCTGCTCGCCATCCTGTGGCAGCTGCGCAAGCGGAAGCTGCTCCGCGAGGGGCGGCCGCTGACCGCGGCGATCGCGCTGCCGGATGTGGCTGAGGGTGAAGCTGAGGCTGAGGCTGAGGACGCGCGGCGCTAGGCGCCTCACTTTCACGCGGAGAAATTCGGGATCTCGGACCCGATCCCCAGGGATCACCCGAGATTTCGAATTTCTCCGCGTATTGCGTTGCGGACGCCCGCCCGCGCACGCGCCCCCGCCCGCGCCCCCGCCCGGGCACGCACGTCTCGCCTCCCCCGCTCCGCACCCCCGCGCAGCTCACTACAATCAGAATTGCACCCCTCGGGATGGGAGAAATCATGAGCGAGACCACGTCCGGCGCGCACGAAGAGCTGCAGCGCGGGCTGAGCAACCGTCACCTCCAGCTGATCGCCATCGGCGGCGCGATCGGCACCGGCCTGTTCCTCGGCTCGGGCAAGGTGATCAGCCTCACCGGCCCCTCCGTCCTCTTCATCTATGCCGTGATCGGCTGCATGATGTTCCTCCTCATGCGCGCCCTCGGCGAGCTCCTGCTCTCGAACCTCAACTACAAGACCTTCGGCGACATCGCGAAGGACCTGATCGGCCCGTGGGCCGGCTACTTCGTGTCGTGGACCTACTGGATCACCTGGGTGGTGATCTGCGTTGCCGACATCATCGCGATCACGAGCTACGTCTCCTACATCAACGCGTCGATCCCGCCGTGGCTGCCCGCCGCCATCACCGCCGCCGTGCTCATGGTGCTCAACCTGCAACCGGTGCGATTCTTCGGCGAGTTCGAGTTCTGGTTCTCCCTCGTGAAGATCATCGCGATCCTCGCCCTCATCGCAACCGGAATCGTGCTGCTCACGACCGGATTCCAGAACCCGGACACCGGCACGCAGGCCGCACTCTCCCATCTCTGGGATCACGGCGGCATGTTCCCGTTCGGCGCGAGCGGTTTCCTGCTCGGCTTCCAACTCGGCATCTTCTCGTTCATCGGCGTCGAGCTCGTCGGCACCGCGGCCGCCGAGACGAAGGATCCGCACCACAACCTGCCGCGCGCGATCAACTCGATCGTGGTGCGCGTGCTCATCTTCTACATCGGCGCACTCACGGTGATCATGGCGATCACCCCGTGGGATCAGCTCGATCCGGAGCAGAGCCCCTTCGTCACGACGTTCGCGTACGCGGGCTTTGGGGCGGCCGCGTTCGCGATCAACCTGGTGGTGCTCATCTCGGCCGCCTCGAGCGCGAACTCCGGGTTCTACTCGGGGACGCGCATGATGCACGCGCTCGCGCACGACGGTCACGCGCCGGGCAGCTTCGCGCTCACGGACTCGCGCGGGGTGCCCCGCCGAGCGGTGTTCTTCTCGGCGGTGTTCGTGTTCTCGTCCGTACCGATCCTGCTCCTCGGGGACAGCGTCATCGAGGCGTTCACGTTCGTCACCTCCGTCGCATCGACGTTCATCCTCTTCATCTGGAGCATGATCGCCATCTCCTTCATCCAGTACCTGCGGAAGCATCCGGAGCGCCACGCGAGCTCCGCGTTCAAGACCCCGCTGCCTCGCATCGTGCCCTGGATCGTGCTCGCCTTCTTCGCGTTCATCCTGGTGACACTGTTCCTCGCGGAGGACACTCGGCTGCCGCTGCTCTTCACGCCCGTGTGGTTTGTCGGGCTCGCGATCAGCTGGCAGTTCACGAAGCGCCGTCTGCTGCGCAACGGCCAGCCGCTCACCGCTGCCGTCGAGCTGCCGAGCACCGGCCACTAGTGCGTGGTGCCGGCGGGACTCCCCCGCCGGCACCACGCGATCAGCGCGCCGCGGCGATGCGCGCCGTGTGCAGCTGGTGCGCTTCGAGTTCGGTCTCGACGTTCGGCTCCGAGCCGGCGAGCGGCTTGCCCGAGGTCTCCGGGATGAGGCGGATCGCGATCAGGCCGATCACGGACATCCCCATCAGGTAGAAGGCCGCGGCAGCCGGGTTGCCCGTCGCACGCACGAGCGTGTCGATGACGAGTGGCGCAGTGCCGCCGAACAGGGCGATCGAGATGTTGTACGAGACCCCGAGGCTCGTGTTCCGCGACGCGGTCGGGAACAGCGCGGGGTACGTCGCCGCGAGGGTGCCCATGTACAGCGCGACCGGGATCCCGATCAGCGCGAGCCCGGCGATGATCGCGAGCGGCGCATCGGATCCGATCAGCACGAATGCCGGGAAGCTGAGCAGCACGATCCAGATCGCGGCCGCGGTGAGCACCGGCTTTCGCCCCACGCGGTCAGAGAGCATCCCGACGAACGGCATCAGGCAGGCCATCAGCAGCATGAGCGGCAGGGAGAACAGGTTGCCCTGCACCGCGTCGTGCTCGAGCACCGTCGAGAGGTACGTCGGCATGTACGAGGTGAACGCGTAGCCCGCGGTGTTGGCCGCCGCGACCAGCATGATGACGAGCAGCATCGGGCGCCAGTTCGCGGCGAACACGCGCAGCGGGTTGACGCGCAGCGCAGCCTGCCCGGTCGCGGCGTGCTCGGCGGCGAGCGCCGCGAAGTGCGGGGACTCCTCCACGCGCATGCGCAGGTAGACCGCGACGAGGCCGAGCGGGCCCGCGATGAGGAAGGGCACGCGCCAGAGCCCCTCCTCCATGGCCGACTGGCCGAACATGACCTGCATCGCGGTGACGATCGCTGCGCCGAGCACGAAGCCGAGGTAGCTGCCGCCGTCGAGGAATGCCGCGTAGAACCCGCGCTTCTTGTCCGGCGCCGACTCGGTGATGAACGTGAGCGCGCCGGTGAACTCGCCGCCGGCGGAGAAGCCCTGCAGGATCTTCAGTGCGACGAGCAGCACCGCCGCGAGCGATCCGATCGCCGCGTGGCCGGGCAGCAGGCCGATCAGGAACGTCGCGACCGCGACGAGGGTGAGCGTGAGGAACAGCACACGCTTGCGCCCGATCTTGTCGCCGAGCCAGCCGAAGAAGAGCCCGCCGAGCGGGCGGAAGAGGTAGGTGCTGGCGAACGTGCCCAGCATGAAGATGACCTGGGTCGCGCGGTCGGCGTCCGGGAGGAAGACCGGGCCGAGCGTGACGATCAGGTACCCGAACACCCCGACGTCGTACCACTCCATCACATTGCCGACGAAGGTGCCGCGCACCGCCCGCCGCAACTCCTGCTTGCGGACCACATTGATGGTCCCGGTATCGAGGCGCGCGGGGGCCGCGTCGCGCTGTGTCGTCATCGCATTCACTCCTTTGTTCATGGTCTCACGTGGCGCTGCCGTTGGCCGGCAGCGCGCAGGTCACTTCGCCGCGGGCTCCTGGCCGAATACCGCGAAGTAGTAGCAGAGGTATGCCGCGAGGGTCGCGGTCATGTCCTGGTGGTCGGTCATCGGGTTCACCTCGGTCACGGCGAACGAGTCGCAGTGCGGGGCGAGCGCCGCGATCGTGTCGATCGCCTGGCGTGACGTGATCCCGCCCGGTTCGAGGGCGCCGGCCCCTGGCGCGTGCGCGGGATCGATGGCGTCGATGTCGAAGGACAGGTGCACGTGGTCGGCTCCCGCGATTCGATCGAGGATCCTGGCGACCGCGGCGCCCGTGCCGATCTCGGTGAACTCCGCCGCGGTGATGCGCGCAAGCCCGGAGTCCGCGAGGTAGTCGTGCGACGAGGGGAAGTTGAAGTGCCGGAGCCCGACCTGGATGCTGTGCTCGGTGCTCGCGCGCGGGAGTTCGAGCGAGCGTCGCATGCCGCTCGACTGGCTGTGCGTGCCCTGCTGCACGTTCTCATCCATGACGTCGAGGTGCGCGTCGAAGTGGATCACCGCGACCGAGCCGCTCGTTGCGTCGTGCAGGCCCTGGGTTCCCGCGAACAGGAAGCAGTCGTCGCCCCCGAGCAGGATCGGGACGTTGCCGGCGCGCACGCTCTCGCTGACCCGCGCGCTCGTGTTGGCGAGCGTGGTCATCAGGTCGTGGGCGACCACCTCAGCGTCGCCGCCGTCGCTGAGCTTCGGCGCCGCGTGGAGCGCCCCCGTTTCGAGGGAGAACACCTGCTCGTTCTCCACGCGCTGCGTGATCCAGCCGAGCGCGTGCCGAATCCGCTCTGGCGCGAAACGCGAGCCGGGGAAGCCGAGCGTTGACGCACCGTCGAAGGGGGCGCCGATCAGTTCGAAGCTGCGTGCGGATGCGGACATGGTGGGACTCCTCGTCGTGGCGTGCGGGTGGGAGTTCCAGCATGGCGAGCGGGGAGGCGACGCTCAATCACGGAAACCGCGAATGCTCGATCAGAGTTCACTAAGATCGTGATCATGGCCCCCACGCTCGCCGACCTCCTCGCGGAGCCCAGCCTGTCGCTCACCTGCGCGGCCGGGCACCAGCAGCTCCACCGCCCCGTCTCCCAGGTGCACGTCGCCGAGATTCGCGATCCCAGTCCCTGGCTCGCGCGGGATCTCCTCCTCCTCACCACCGGGCTCGTCGAGCGCAGCGACGCTGAGTTGGATCAGTACTTCGCCGCGCTCGCGGCGCGGGGGGTCGCCGCGGTGGGCTTCGGCGTCGGCCTCACCGTCCCGGACATCCCCGCCGCGTGGCTGGCCGCCGCCGACGCGCACGCGATCCCGCTGCTGCGGATCCCACTGTCGACGCCGTACATCGCGGTGTCGGAGTACGTCGCGCGCCGGCACGCCGACCGGCAGCTCGACCAGGTGCGGCAGATGCTCGATGTGCAGCAACGGCTCGCGTACTCGGACGCGACGCCCGCGCAGCAGGAGCAGGGGCTCGAGCGGCTCGGCGCGGAGCTCGAGGCGGCGGTGCTCTGGGCCGCACCCGACGGGATCAGGCAGCTCGCTGCCCCCGGCGCGCGCCTCGACCAGGCTGAGGTCCGCACCGTCGCAACCGAGCTGTCCAGGCACGTCGCGTCGGGCCGCAGCACGGCGAGCAGCTCGATCGGCCAACTGTACGTCCATGTGGCGAGCACCGCGGGATCCCCGATCGCGGTCGTGCGGCGGCGACGCTACACGCCCCTCGAGCAGGGCCTGATCGGGTCGATCGCGACGTTCATCGATCTCTCGCGCGATACGGTGGCGCGCGCCGGCCTCGCCGCGTCGCTCCGCGAGCAGCTCATCGCGGAGGCGGTGTCCGGCAGGATGCAGGCGGACGGCAGGCTCTTCGAGCTCCTCTTCCCCGGCGCCGCCGAGTGCACGGTCGCGTTCTTCGGGCCAGCCGCGCACGCGAGCCAACGCGCGCGGCGCGAGCCGGCCGCCGGGCTGCTCCTCAAGTCCGCGCTCGCGGCGTCACTCACGGCCGGCGTCCCCGCAGCCACTCCGCTCCTCGCCAGCGCGGACGATGGCTTCCTCGTGGTGCTCCCCGCGACGCACGCCGACGCGGCAGCCGCGGCCATCGATCGCTTCATTCGCGCGGAGCGCGGCTCGCTTGCCGAGTGGCGTGCCGGGGTGAGCCGCACCGCCGCGCCCGCCCGCACGCTCGAGCTGTGCGACGAGGCGCGGCGCGCCCACCGCGCGAGCGCCGGCTCCCCCGATCTCCGCGTGCTCACCGTGGCCGACCTCGGCACCGAGGACGAGCTTGCAGACTGGCTGCTCGGGAGCGACGCGCCGCCCGTGTTCAGCGAGTGGCGCGCGCGGCTCGACGGACTAAGCGGCGCGGCACGCGCTCGGGTGTGCGGCGCGCTGCACGCGTTCCTCGCCGCGAACGGCGCGCTCGAACGCGCCGCCGAGGCGCTCGGGGTGCACCGCCAGACGCTCAACGCGCGGCTGCGCGAGGCGGAGCTCACGCTCGGCGTGTCGCTCGACGCTCCGACGGAGCGCGCGCTGCTCTGGCTGGCGTTCGAAACGGGGGCGCTGCCGGGGGCGACCTGAGCGCTGGGAGAGGCTGAGCTCTGGGAGAGGCTGAGCCCTGGGAGGGCCTGAGCGCTGGGGCGACGCGGGACCCCGGAACCACACACCCCACCGGAGAAATCTGATTCCTCGGGCCGATTCTGCATCAGCGCTCCGAGAAACCAAATTTCTCCGGTGGGTTGTGGGTTTGAGGTGCGGGTTGGGGTGCGGGTTGGGGTGCGGGCTGGGGTGTGGGTTGTGGGCGCGAGCCGCCCTACGCGAAGGCCGAGAAGCCCGTGATCTCGCGCCCGATGATGAGCGCCTGCACGGTCTCCGTTCCCTCGTACGTGTGCAGCGCCTCAATGTCGGCAAAGTGCCGGGCAACGCGGTTCTCGAGCAGGATCCCATTCCCACCGAGCAGGTCGCGCGCATCGCGCGCCAGGTCGCGCGCCGTGCGCGTCGCCGTGTACTTGCCGAGCGACGCGCCGGGGCCGGAGAGTTCGCCGCGCTCCTCCGCGCGGGTGAGCTGCATCAGGAGCGTCTGCAGACCGGTGAGCTTGCTCAGCATTTCCGCGAGCCGCGCCTGCACGATCTGCGACGCCGCGAGCGGCCGCCCGAACTGGACGCGCTGCTTCGCGTAGTGCACCGCCGACTCGTACACGGCGGTCGCCTGCCCGAGCGCGGCCCACGCCACCCCGAGCCGCGTGGCCTGCAGCACGCGCGCGGTGTCCTTGAACGAGTTCGCGCCGGGCATCTTCGCGTCGGCGTCGAGTCGCACCCCGTCGAGCTCAATCTCCGCCTGCCAGATGGCGCGCAGCGACATCTTGCCTTCGATGGTGCTCGCGCGGTACCCCGGAGCGTCCTGCGGTACGACGAAGCCCTGCACTTGGCCGTCGTCACCGCGCGCCCACACCACCGCAAGATGGCCGACGCTGCCGGACCCGATCCACTTCTTGTGCCCGGTGAGCACGTAGCCCCCGTCCGCCGCGGACTCGGCGCGCGTCTCGAGGCTCACCGAGTCCGAGCCGTGCGTCGGCTCGGTCAGCGCGAACGCGCCGAGCTCCGAACCACGGGCGAGCGGTTCGAGCCACCGCTCACGCTGGGCCTCGGACCCGCACCAGGCGACCGAACGCAGCGCGAGCCCGCCCTGCACGCCAACGATCGTTGCGACGGAGCCGTCGCCGCGCGCGAGCTCCATCGTGGTGAGGCTCGCGGCGAGCAGGCTCTGTTCGGGGAACCCGGGCACGTCGACGCCGTCGCGGAGCAGGTCGAGCTCACCGAGCCGCACCGCCAGGTGCAGCGGGTACTCCGCGCGATCCCAGATCCCGGCGATGACGGGGCGCACCTCGTCCTGCACGAACGCGCGCGCACGGTCCCGGTATGCGAGATCCTCGGCGGAGATATTGCGGAAGACCCCGGCCACATCGGGATCGATCGGCTCCCACAGCTCGTACTCCGGCTCTTGCGTGCCCTGCGGGGTGGGGCCCGTCCCAGGTTTCGACATGTCGACGTCCTCTCCGCACCGCCCTGGTGCCTGCTCTCGAGCCTGCCTGAGACGCGGTTTCAGGTCAAGCGCCACCGGCACCGCTCTCGGGTTCACACAATTCGTGCGCATCGATCCCGATCAAATGAAACGGAGTCCCACAACCTCGTTGTGTGCTAGCTTCGGCGTATGACTTCGAAGGCAGTGCGTCAGGTCGCGGCACCGGCGAGCGCGGCGGCGGCGATCCGGCGCCTCGCCGAGCGCGGGTACGAGGCGACCACCGCGGAGGATCTCGCCGACGCGGTCGGCATGAGCCGCAGCACCTTTTTCCGCCGCTTCGGCAGCAAGGACGACGTGATCTTCGCGGATCACGACCACGCGCTCGCGCAGCTCGACGCGTTCCTCGGCAGCACCCAGCTGCCGCCGGGCGAGGCGCTCGTGCAGGGCACCGCAGATGTGCTGCGCCTGCTCACCCGGGATCCGGAAGCCGCGCAGCTCCGCTTCGAGCTCATGCGACTCACGCCGGCCCTGCGCGACCGCGAGCTGGTCATCACGCACCGCTACGAGCGGGTGTACGCGCGGTTCATCCGCACGGCGACGCCGCACACGGCGCCCGACTGGGTGGCCCCAGCGCTCTCCGCCTCGCTCGTCGCGGTGCACAACGCGACGCTGCGCGCGTGGCTGCGCGGCAGCGTCACGGACGCCGCCGGCGAGGTGACGCAGGATCTCCGCCGCGTCGCGGGGCTCTACGCGCCATGGCTCGATCCGGCGGGGGCCGGCGCCCCGCAGCGCGTCGTCGTCGCCGTGTACGACGCGATCGGCTCGCCCGACGCCGTGCTCGACGCGGTGGCCGCGCAGCTCGCGCAGTGCCAGCACGCGCGCAGCTGAGATAATCGGTGCCATGAAAGCCCACGAAGTCGTGATGAACTGGGTCACGTCGGAGCTCGCGAGCGGGCGGCTCCACATCGGCGACCATCTGCCCGGCGAGCGGGCACTCGCCGAGACCCTGCAGGTGTCACGCAGCTCGCTGCGCGAGGCGCTGCGGGTCCTTGAGGCGCTCGGCACGATCACCACGGCAACGGGATCGGGGCCGCGCTCCGGCACCATCATCACGGCGGCGCCGGAGCAGGCGTTCGCGCTGTCGCTCAACCTGGAGCTCGCGACGCAGCGCGTTGAGCACGTGCACGTCACCGAGACGCGACTGCTGCTCGAGCACTGGGCAGCACTCCACTCGGCCCCGGAGCAGGTGGACCAGGCGGCGGCGAGCGCGCTGCTCGCGCGCATGGACGAGCCGGGGCTCAGCATCGAGGAGTTTCTCGCACTCGACGCCGAGTTCCACGCGACGCTCTCGCGCGCGGCGGGGAACCCGCTGATCAGCACACTCATGGAGGCGCTCAGACTGGCCATCGCCGATCACACGGCGATGCTCGCACGCGCGCTCCCCGAGTGGCAGTCCACCGCGCAGCGCTTGCGCTCGGAGCACCGGGCGATCCTCGCGGCACTCTCGGGCGGCGACGGCGCCGGCGCCGGCGAGCTGCTTCGCGAGCACATCGCCGGCTACTACTCGGAGACCACCGCCGCCGCGCCACTGCCGGAGGCCGGCGCGCACGCCTGATGGGCG
This sequence comes from Leucobacter chromiireducens, assembly GCF_003917135.1. Lineage (GTDB taxonomy): Bacteria > Actinomycetota > Actinomycetes > Actinomycetales > Microbacteriaceae > Leucobacter > Leucobacter chromiireducens_A. The sequence goes on along the minus strand of NZ_RPDI01000019.1, from coordinate 3,210 downwards.
CACGCCGGATCGGCGCACACGCTTGACGGATGCCGGGCGCGCGTCGTACACTTCCTGTGGTCGGACCACACGGTCGGACCACAGGAGGCGCGGCGCACGCTCGCCGCCCGCGATTGGAGTCCAATGGTGCAGCGCCAGTTCCCACGCCCCGCCGAGCTGTTCGAGCTCATGCGATTCAAGGCACCCGAGCTCAACGGCCGCACGCGCCGACTCGACCGCGCACTCACCACCTACGATCTGCGCAGGATCGCCCAGCGACGCACCCCCAAGGCCGCGTTCGACTACACCGACGGCAGCGCGGAGGCGGAAATCTCGCTCGCGCGCGCACGCCAGGCGTTCGAGGACGTCGAGTTCCACCCGGACATCCTGCGCCCGGCGAACAACGTCGACACGTCCACCGAGATCCTGGGCGGCAGCTCCGCGCTCCCCTTCGGCATCGCGCCGACCGGCTTCACCCGCCTCATGCAGACCGAGGGCGAGATCGCCGGCGCCGGCGCGGCGAACGCGGCCGGGATCCCGTTCACCCTCTCCACGCTCGGCACCACCTCGATCGAGGACGTGCGCGCCGCGAACCCGAACGGCCGCAACTGGTTCCAGCTCTACGTGATGCGGGATCGCGACATCTCGTACGGGCTCGTCGAGCGCGCCGCGGCTGCGGGCTTCGACACGCTCATGTTCACGGTCGACACGCCGATCGCCGGCAACCGCATGCGCGACAAGCGCAACGGCTTCTCGATCCCCCCGCAGCTCACCGCGGGCACGATCCTGAACGCGATCCCGCGCCCCTGGTGGTGGTTCGACTTCCTCACCACCCCGAAGCTCGAGTTCGCGTCGCTGTCCACCACGGGCGGCACGGTTGGCGAACTCCTCAACTCGGCGATGGATCCCACGATCTCCTACGACGACCTCGCGGTGATCCGCGAGCTCTGGCCGGGCAAGCTCGTCGTGAAGGGCGTGCAGAACGTCCCCGACGCGGTGCGGCTCGTGGAGCACGGCGTCGACGGCATCGTGCTCTCGAACCACGGCGGACGCCAGCTCGACCGCGCCCCGATCCCGTTCCACCTGCTCCCCAACGTGGTGCGCGAGGTGGGGCGCGACGCGAACATCATGGTCGACACGGGCATCATGAACGGCGCCGACATCGTCGCGTCGATCGCGCTGGGCGCGAGCTTCACGCTCGTGGGGCGCGCCTACCTCTACGGCCTCATGGCCGGCGGACGCCAGGGCGTCGACCGGATGATCGCGATCCTGCAGAGCGAGATCGAGCGCACGATGACGCTGCTCGGCGTCTCCTCGCTCGCGGAGCTCGAGCCCCGGCACGTGACGCAGCTCACGCGCCTCGCGCCTACACCGGTGACGCCGCCCGAGCGGGCGTAGCTCCCCCGCTACCGCCTCCCCCATACTCCCAACGCCCGTCCGGAACCGCCCACCCGGATGGGCGTTGGTGACACGCGGGGGTCTTACGCGCGCAAATTGGCAAGGAAGGGCACTCAATACGACAACGAATGCGCTCAGCGCTCAAAAGGTGCCTCCGGCCGGGTCGTAGCCTGATCCCCGCGTCTCCCATCCGGCCGACGCTCCGACGCACGGAGAGGAACTGATGCGCTCCCATGCACGCACCGCCGGCACCATCACCGCAACACTGATCCTGGGGGCAATCGCCATCCCCGCACTTCCCGCGGCGGCGCTCGATCCCCCGCCGCCGGGCAAGGCCGAGGGCAGCGGGGAGTACGGCCTCATCGGCGACAGCGGGCTCACGGTTCCCGGCATCTACGGCGTCGCGCTCAACACGGACGGCAGCATCTGGCACACCGTCACCGAGGGACCAGAGCGCGGGATCGTGGAGTACCGCCCGCGCCCGTACTCCCCCGAGGACGGCGACTACCTGGGCGGCGGCGCATACGCCGACGGCACCGGCTACCTCGGGGCAGGCTGGGAGTCCCCCGTCCGTTACACCCACCGCGACAGCACCGCGGCCGATCCAGCAGGCGGCACCGAGATCTGGGCCGAACCGCGGGGCATTGAGGCCCTGCCTGGCGGCGGCATCGCGGTGAGCGACACGAACGGCACGACGAGCACGCCGCCCGGCACCATCCTCTTCTACGACTCGGCGCACGAGCAGGTGCTCGGCAACGCCGGTGTGGGTGGGGACGAGGGGTGCACGCAGCTCGCCGCAGGTGAGCTCGCATGGGGCCCCTACTTTGCGGTGCTCAACGACGTGCTCTACGCGCCCTACCAGGGCTGCAACGTGGTGAGCGTGTTCTCCGCGCCCGACGGTGAGCCGCTCTTCCGACTCACCGGAACCGGGCAGACCGCTGGGCTGCAGCCCAATCCGCCGACGACGGACGGACCAGGCGGGCTCGCCGCCGTCTACGGAGTCTCCACCGACGGGGCCGCGATCTACACCTCCGACCTCGGGCTCGACCGCACCACCCAGGTTGGGCTCGTGCAGCGCTGGTTCCCCGATCCGGAGACCGAGTCCTGGCGCATGGACACCGAGTTTGGCCAGGACGGCGCGATCGCGTTCCCCGGCGAGCTGATCTACGAGACCATTCCGGCCGGCGATGAGCTCTTCGTGATCCCGCAGAGCGGGCCGATCCACCGCGTCGACCGCAGCGGCGCGGCGCTCGGCGACGTCCAGGTGCGCGACGTCCCCTACACCTCGGCGCGCGACCTCCAGGTCACTCCCGAGGGCTGGCTCGTCATGACCGCGAAGGGCGAGCACAGCCTCCGCATCCTCGCGCTCAGCCCGGAGCCGCTGGAGCACCTCAGCGCGGAGCCCGCGGCGGAGGGTGGGAGCGTCGAGCTCGCGTGGGATCCGATTCCCACCGAGTACGGGCACGCACCCGTGCTCGACTACGTGATCGAGATCGCCGAGGCCGGGAGCGATGACTGGCGCGTCATCGATCGGGATCCGAGCACGGCCACGACCGCAACGCTCTCGGACCTCACCCCGGGATCCCACCAGTTCCGGGTCACGCCGTACAGCGAGGCTGGGGCGGGCGATCCGCAGATCGTCGAGGCCGAGGTGGGCGAGCCCACCACGCCGGAACCGCCGACGCCGCCGGGACCATCGACGCCGCCGCCGACCGACCCGCCAACGACCACCACGCCAGGCCCCACGCCGCCCGAACCGGCCGAGCCGCGCGCACCCATCACGAGCGGCACCACGGAGCCCGGGGCGGACGGGGCTCCTGGCGCGCCGCTCGC
>NZ_RPDI01000018.1 GCF_003917135.1 Leucobacter chromiireducens | reverse complement strand
CTGCAAGCCGAACCCCGTTCTCGGGCGTGTCCCCTGGCTCACCCCTCCGTGAACGCGAAACGGGTGCGCACCCCGCTGGGGTGCGCACCCGCTTCACTGCGGGAGATCCGTGCTACTGGGCGGCGCGCTCGAGCACGAGCTCGCGCACGCGTGCGGCGTCGGCCTGCCCGCGCATCGCCTTCATCACGGAACCGATGATCGCGCCGGCGGCCTGCACCTTGCCGTCGCGGATCTTCGCGAGCACGTCCGGCTGCTCCGCGAGGGCCGCGTCCACCGCGGCGATGAGTGCGCCGTCGTCGGACACGATGGCGAGGCCGCGCGCGTCAACGATCTCCTGCGCGGTCCCCTCGCCGGCGATGATGCCGGCGATGACCTGGCGCGCGAGCTTGTCGTTGAGCGTGCCGGCGTCGACGAGCGCCACCACCGAGGCGATCTGCTCCGGGGTGATGAGGTCGGCGGGGGCCGCCGAGCGCTCGTTCGCGATGCGCGCGATCTCACCGGTCCACCACTTCCGCGCGGCCTGCGCGGGGACACCGGCAGCCACGGTCGCCTCGATCGAGGAGACGAGGCCGGCGTTCACGACGTCCTGGAACTCGAGTGCGGAGAACTGCCACTCCTGCTTCAGGCGGCGCGTGCGCAGCGTCGGGTGCTCCGGGAGCTGCGCGCGCAGCTCCTCCACCAGCTCGCGCGAGGGCGTGAGCGGCGCGAGGTCCGGCTCAGGGAAGTAGCGGTAGTCGTCGGCGTCGCTCTTCGGGCGGCCGGGCGAAGTCTCCCCCGTGTCCTCGTGCCAGTGGCGCGTCTCCTGCGTGATGCTGCCGCCCTCGCTGAGGATCTGCGCCTGGCGCTGGATCTCGAACCGCACAGCGCGCTCGATGGAGCGCAGCGAGTTCACGTTCTTCGTCTCGGTGCGGGTGCCGAGCACGCTCATGCCGGCGTCCTCGTTGCCGCGGGGACGGAGCGACACGTTCGCGTCGCAGCGCAGGTTCCCTCGCTCCATGCGCGCGTCCGAGATCCCGAGCGAGAGCACGAGCTCACGAATCGTCGCGACGTACGCCGCGGCGATCTCCGGAGTGTCGGCCTCCCCGCCGAAGATGGGGCGGGTGACAATCTCCACGAGCGGCACGCCGGCGCGGTTGTAGTCGACGAGCGAGTACTCCGCACCCTGGATGCGACCGGTCGAACCACCGACGTGGTTCAGCTTGCCGGCGTCCTCCTCCATGTGCGCGCGCTCGATCGGCACGTGCACCACGCGCCCCGAGGCGAGCTCGATCTCCACCGAACCGTCGTGCGCGATGGGGTCGTCGAACTGCGAGATCTGGTAGTTCTTCGCCATGTCCGGGTAGAAGTAGTTCTTCCGCGCGAAGCCAGACACCTCAGCGATCTCGCAGCCGAGCGCGAGCCCGAGGCTGATCGAGTAGCGCACCGCCTGGTCGTTGACCACGGGCAGCGCACCGGGGAGGCCGAGGCACACCGGCGTGAGGTTCGTGTTCGGCTCCGCACCGAAGGTGTTCGGCGCGGAGGAGAACATCTTGGTCGTCGTGTTCAGCTCGACGTGCACCTCGAGGCCGATCACTGGCTCGAAGCGCTCAAGCGCCTCGGCGTAGTCCATGAGCTTGGTCTTTGCCATTACGCGTTCGCCTTCCCGGTCGGGGCACCTGCAAGGGACGGGGCCTGCGCCCAGAAGGGCGCGCCGTCGCGGTCGGTGACGAGCTGTTCGATCGCCGCGCCGGCCTGGTACAGGCGGGCATCCTCGAACGCGGGGGCCATGAGCTGCAGCCCGACGGGCAGCCCGTCCTCCTGCGCGGTACCGATCGGCAGGCTGAGCCCCGGGATCCCCGCGAGGTTCGCCGGGATCGTCGTCGCATCGTTCAGGTAGTCCTGCATGGGATCGCCGCCGTGTGCGCCGAGCGCCCACGCGGTCGTCGGCGCCGTGGGCGACGCGATCACGTCGACCTGCGCGAACGCCTGCGCGAAGTCGCGCTGGATCAGCGTGCGCACCTTCTGCGCGCTGCCGTAGTAGGCGTCGTAGTAGCCGGCCGACAGGGCGTAGGTGCCGAGGATGATGCGTCGCTTCACCTCAGCGCCGAAGCCGGCCGCGCGGGTCTCGCTCATCACGCTCTCGACGGTGCCGCCGCCCTGCGGGGTGACGCGCAGCCCGAAGCGCACCGAGTCGTACTTCGCCAGGTTGCTCGAGGCCTCAGCCGGGAGGATCAGGTAGTACGCGGCGACCGCGTACTCGAAGTGCGGGGCGTCGATCTCGACGATCTCAGCGCCCTGCGCCGCGAGGAGCGCGAGCGACTCGTCGAAGCGCGCCTTCACGCCGGGCTGCACGCCGTCGATCATGAGCTGCTTCACGACGCCGACGCGGAGACCGCGCAGGCTCGTGGGATCGGCACCGGCGCGAGCCGCCGCGGCCATCGACGGCCACGCGTGGTTCAGCGACGTGGAATCGTGGGCATCGTGCCCGGCGATGACGTCGTGCAGGAGCGCGGTATCGAGCACGGTGCGCGCGCACGGCCCGATCTGGTCGAGCGAGGACGCGAGCGCGATCGCCCCGTAGCGGCTCACGCCGCCGTACGTTGGCTTGGCACCAACGGTGCCGGTGAGCGCGGCCGGCTGGCGGATCGAGCCGCCGGTGTCCGAGCCGAGCGCGAGCGGCGCGGCGAACGCGCCGACCGCGACCGCCGAGCCACCGCCGGATCCGCCAGGCACACGGCTCTGATCCCACTGGTTGTGCGTCGGACCGTACGCCGAGTTCTCCGTCGCAGATCCCATGGCGAATTCGTCCATGTTCGTCTTACCGATGTTCACGAGGCCGGCCGCGCGGGCCTTCGCGACCGCGGTCGCGTCGAAGGGCGAGCGGTAGCCCTCGAGGATCTTCGAGCCGCTCGTGGACGGCATGTCGGTCGTGACGAGCACGTCCTTGATCGCGAGCGGGACACCGGCGAGCGCGCCGAGCGTCTCGCCGGCCGCGCGGCGGGCGTCGATGTCGCGGGCTGCGGCGAGCGAGGCCTCGGCGTCGGTTGCGAGGAAGGCGTGGAGCTCGCCGTCGACCGCGGAGATGCGGTCGAGATGCGCCTGCGCGGCCTCCACTGCGGACACGTCGCCGGCGGTGAGCTTCGCGGACAGCTCGGCGGCGGTCAGCTGAATCAGGTCAGACACTACTGCTCCTCCCCCAGGATCGACGAGACGCGGAACATTCCGTCGGTGGTTTCCGGGGCGTTGTCGAGCGCCTGCTCGCGCGTCAGCACGTCGGCGATCTCGTCGGGTCGGGTCACGTTGTTGAGCGGGATCGGGTGGCTCGTCGCGGGAACGTCGGCCCCGGCCACCTCGCTCACCTTCGCGATATTCTCGAGAATCGAACCGAGCTCGGTCGTGAGCGAATCGATCTCGGCGTCGGTGAGAGCGATTCGAGACAGACCGGCGAGATGCTGCACGGTCTGAGCCGTGATCTCCCCGTTCGATGCGGCGCGCTCGGCCGCAGAAGTTTCAGGCATGCTGCTCCATCATGGCTTCGGGTTGTGGTGTCAACCCCACTATCCTAGCGAGCGCTCGCCGGGGCGGGCCCCTCAGACCGCTGCGAACTCCCCGTTGACCATGCCGCTCGCGTGCGGTGCGGCCTCCGGAGAGAAGCGCTGCTCAGCCGGGCCGCTGAGGTCGAGCTGCGAGAGTTCCACCCACACCACGTTGGGGCTCGTCGTCGACTCGTAGAAGAACCGGCGCTCCGTGAGATCCGCCACCGTCCGCCAGCGCGTGGTCGACACGTTCGGTCGCACGGGATCCGCGGTTCCGAACGGCGCCGAGGCGTTGCGGATGACGCTGAACGCGGACGCCGCCGCCGTGCGGGCGTCGTCGGTCTCGGGGAGCCGCGCCGAGTAGAACGCCGCGCGCGCGAAGCGATCGGGCGAGTCGGTGCCGCCAGGCAGCGGCTGGTCTCCCCCGAGCCCCGCGTAGCGCTGCTCGAGCTGTAGTTGCTCGGCGTATGCCGGCGAGTTCGCCATGACGGTGAACTCGGTACCGTGGTGCACCTCCATGGTGCCCGCCAGGAACTCGATGATCGCGGAGTCGCCGCTCGGGTCGCCGAGCGCGATGTGACCGGTGCCCGGCTTCCCGCCGATGTCGAGCGGGATGATCTGCACCGCGCTCCCGCGCAGCCACTCGACCGCGGAGGCGACCGTGTCGAAGCGGTCGAGCAGGCACTGAATCGCCTGCGCGAGCGCGAGGCCGGGGCGTGCAGGGTCGCGCGGCCCGTAGTCGGACTCGGCGAGGTAGAGGCCGCTCGCCTGGAGCCCCACCTCGTTGAGGCCGTCCACCGCGATCTCGCCGTACATGAGGCAGACCACACTGCCGTACTCCGCCCGCCAGGTGAAGGATGCCGGATCCCCTTGCGCGCTCTCGCGCTCCACCCCGCGCGGGCGCACCGCGAGCACCGTTCGCGTGTCCTCGAACCAGTCCATACTGCGCCCGACCAGGACGTTTCCGCTGCCCGGCGCTCCGAGCGAAGACCACAGGAATCGAGTGCACATGATCCACACCCTAGCGAAATCAGAGGGGTTCCGTCACCCCAAAACGAGCGGCTGATCGCTCCGCGCGCCGTCGACGTCCCAGAGGCCCGAGCAGCCGCGCCGGTGGCTTGAAACGATGTGGGTGTCGACGATGCCGATGGCGCTCATGAGCGCGTACATAGTCGTCGGGCCGACGAATCGATAGCCGCGGCGCTTGAGCTCCTTGGCGAGGGCCTCCGATTCCGGGGAGACCGCCGGCACCTGCGCCTCGGTCGCCGGGGCCGGCGACCGCTCGGGCATTGCGGCCCACACGAGCTCGGTGAGTGTGGTCTCGCCGCCGTCGGCGAGCTCGACCGTGACCCGCGCGTTGTGGATGGTGGACTCGATCTTCTGGCGGTTGCGCACGATGCCCTCGTTCGTGAGCAGGCGCGCAACGTCGGCGTCGGTGAACGCCGCGACGCGCTCGGGGGCGAAGCCCGCGAACGCCTCCTGGAAGGCGGCGCGCTTCTTGAGAATGGTCAGCCAGGACAGCCCCGACTGGAATGCTTCGAGGCTGAGCCGCTCGAAGACCCCGCGGTCGTCGGTTACCGGCATACCCCACTCGGTGTCGTAGTACTCGGTGAGGCGCGGATCTTGCGTGGCCCAGGCGGTACGGGTGGGGGCAGCTGGCGGCTGACTCATCTCGGTGTCCTTTCGCTCATCCCGTTCGGTACTTCCGCGCGGGATCGTCCCAGGCTAGTCAGCGTGCACCCGGCTCGGGTGTTCTCGCCCAGAATGTGGATAACTCGTGCGCCTACGCGTCGGGGAGCTCGAGCGCAGCGGGGCCCTCGGTGACGAGCACGGCGAACTGCTCGGCCGAGAGCACGGGGATCCCCAGCTCTTCGGCCTTCGCGAGCTTGGATCCCGCGCCGGGGCCCGCGGCGACGTAGTCGGTTTTCTTCGAGACGCTCGATGCGGCTTTCCCGCCGGCCTGCAGGATTGCCTCCTTGGCGCCGTCGCGCGTGAAGCCGTCCAGGCTCCCCGTCGCGACGATCGTGAGACCGGAGAGCACGCCGCCCTCGGCTTGCGCCGCGCCCGGCCCGGGGTGGCCTGGCGTCGCCCACTGCACGCCGGCCGCGGTCCAACGGTCGACGATTTCGAGGTGCCAGTCGACCGTGAACCAGTCCTGCAGCGACTCCGCGATGATCCCGCCGACGCCGTCCACCTCGGCGAGCTCTTCGCGGGTGGCCGCCCGGATCGCGTCGAGCGAGCCGAACCAGCCGGCGAGCGCGCGCGCCGCGACGGGGCCGACGTGGCGGATGTTCAGCGCGACGAGCAGGCGCCACAGCGGTTTCGTCTTCGCGCGCTCCAGTTCGGCGAGGAACGTCTCGGCCGTCTTCGATGGCAGGGTCTCGCGGAAGTCCTTCTTGATGCCGGCCGCCCGGCGTTCCGCTGGGCTCGCGTTCTCCCAGCCTGGCGGGTAGCTCGCCGCGCTGAGACGCTGGAAGGGCGCGCGGATCACCGGCGCGCCGGTCTCCTCGTCGATGCGCTGCTCCCCGGTCTCGGCGTCGCGCACGATCACTTCGATCGGGACGAGCTGCTCGAGGGTCAGTTCGAAGAGCCCGGCCTCCGTCTCGAGCGGCGGGGTCGCCGGGGTCTGCGGCTGCGTCAGCGCGGCGGCAGTGATCTCGCCGAGCACCTCGATGTCGAGGGCCCCGCGCGATCCGATGTGCTCGACGCGGCCGCGCACCTGCGCCGGGCATGCGCGCGCGTTGGGGCAGCGAAGGTCGATGTCGCCCTCCTTCATCGCGCGCAGCGCGGTGCCGCACTCGGGGCACGCCTCGGGCATGCGCCACTCCACCTCGCTTCCGTCGCGCAGCTCGAGCACGGCGCCCAGCACCTCGGGGATCACGTCGCCGGCCTTGCGCAGCACGACGGTGTCGCCGATGCGCACGCCCTTCGCCTGCACGACCTCCTGGTTGTGCAGGGTTGCCTGGCTGACGGTCGACCCGGCCACCTTCACCGGCGCCATCACCGCGTACGGGGTCGCGCGTCCCGTGCGCCCCACCCCCACACGGATGTCGAGCAGCTTGGTGTGCACCTCCTCGGGCGGGTACTTGAACGCGATCGCCCAGCGCGGGGCGCGGCTCGTCTCACCGAGCTCGGCGTGCAGCGCGAACTCGTCGACCTTCACGACGATGCCGTCGATCTCGTGCTCGACGTCGTGGCGGTGCGCGCCGCGATCCTCGATGAAGTCGGTGACCTCGGCGACCGAGTCGCACACCCGCGAGTGCGGCGAGACCGGCAGCCCCCAGGCGCCGAGAAGCCGGTAGGCGTCCGACTGGTTCTCGAAGTCGGGGTGCTCCCACGCCCCGATGCCGTGCACATAGAGCGACAGCCGGCTGAGCCGCTCACGCATGAGCGCGAGCTCTGCCGCAGACTTCTTCTCCGCGCGCTGCCGCAGGCTCCCCGCCGCGGTGTTGCGCGCGTTCGCAAACTCCGGGTAGCGCACGGGAATCTGGTCCTCGCTCTTCCCCTTGCCGCGCTGCTCCTCAGCGTACGCGGCCTGCAGTTCGTGCTGACGCTCGTTGAGCCAATCGAAGTCAGCTCCGCGCAGAAACACCTCGCCGCGCGCCTCGAAGAACTCGGGGATCCCCTCACCCGTCAACGTGCGCGGGATCACGGGGATGAAGTCGACGTTCTCGGTGATGTTCTCCCCCACCCGACCGTCGCCGCGCGTCGTCGCCGTCTCCAGCACGCCGTTGCGGTACGCGAGGCTGATCGCGAGCCCATCAATCTTGAGCTCGGACAGCCAGCGCACGGGCCGACCGGCCGCCGCGCTCGTCTTCTCCGCCCACTCCCGGAACTCGTCGAGCGAGAACACGTTGTCGAGGCTCAGCATCCGCTCGGCGTGCTCGTGCTCGGGGAAGCCCGCGGAGACGACCGCTGCGCCGACCTCGCGCGTTGGGCTGTCCTGGCCGGCGAGCTCGGGGAAGGCACGCTCGAGCGCCTCCAATCGGTGGAACTGCTCGTCGTACTCCGCGTCCGACACGAGGCTCGCGCCCTCGGAGTAATACGCGCGGCGCAGCCGCTCGATCTCGATGGTCAGTCGCTCAGCTTCCTCGCGGGCCGCCGCGAAGTCGCTCGGCAGCTCGGCGCCAGCGCCCGGCTGTGCCGTGAGCTGGGGATTCTCGGCGTGGAGATCGGAGTTCGTGTTCACGCGACAATTCTAAAGCCGACCACCGACACGCTGCCGGAACCGCGTGTCCGCGCCCACGGACGCCCCGCACCCGCGCTTCCGCACACCCACACTTCCCGCATCCGCACGGAGAAATCGGAAATCTCGGAGCCCTGCGCCACCTGCCCTCCGAAATTCAAGATTTCTCCGTGTAGAAATGCGGAAGGGTGGGGCGGGGAGCTGCGGGGCACACGCCCCCCGGCGCGTCGAATTAGCTGAGTCCGGCCGCCGCGGCGCCGAGCGCCACCCGCTCGAGCGGCAGCGCCCGGTCGATCGTGAACTGGCCGAGCACCCGCGTGCCGATGTAGAGCACCGCGGTCTGCCCGGGGGCGACGCCGAGCAGCGGCTCCGCGTGGGCGAGGTCGATGTCCACGACGATCTCGTGCGTCGCGTCGGCGCGGTGCTGCTCGGTGCGATCCTGATCAGTGATTGCTTCCAGGCGCGCCGTCGCGGGGACCGGGTCAGCATGCGCGCGAATCTGCACCTCGCACGCGAACTCCTGCTCGGGATCGAAACCGGGCGTCCCGGCCCAGCTGAACCGGCCACCGGCGATGCGCGAGATCTCGAGCTGCTCCTTCGGGCCGACGACCACCTGGTTGGAGACCGGGCGGATCGAGAGCACGTAGCGCGGCCTGCCGTCGGGTGCGGGGCGCCCGAGCTGGAGTCCGCGCCGCTGCCCGACGGTGTACCCGTGCGCGCCGTCGTGCGTGCCGACCACGTCGCCGTGCTCGTCGAGGATCTCCCCCGGCGTGCGCGTCACGTGCTCGGACAGCCAGCCGCGCGTGTCCCCGTCGGGGATGAAGCAGATGTCGTGGCTGTCCGGCTTCTGCGCGACCTGGATGCCGCGCTCCGCGGCCTCCGCGCGGATGAGATCCTTCGACGGCGTGTCCCCGAGCGGGAAGTAGCAGTGCGCGAGCTGGCGCTCGGTGAGCACGCCGAGCACGTACGACTGGTCCTTCGACCACGCGCTCGCGCGGTGCAGTTCGCGCCCGGCCGCGGTGTCGATGATCGTCGCATAGTGTCCGGTCGCCACCGCGTCGAAGCCGAGCGCGATCGCCTTGTCGAGCAGCGCGGCGAACTTGATCTTCTCGTTGCAGCGCATGCACGGGTTCGGGGTGCGGCCGGCGGCGTACTCGGCGATGAAATCGTCGACGACGTCCTCCTTGAACCGCTCGGAAAGATCCCACACGTAGAACGGGATCCCGAGCAGGTTCGCGGCGCGCCGCGCGTCCATCGCGTCCTCGATGGTGCAGCAGCCGCGCGAGCCGGTGCGCACGGTGCCCGGCATCCTGCTGAGGGCGAGATGCACCCCGACGACCTCGTGCCCGGCCTCCACCGCGCGCGCCGCGGCGACCGCGGAGTCGACGCCTCCGCTCATAGCTGCCAGAACTTTCACCAGAGTATTCTAGGCCAGTCCGGCCGATCGTGCCCGCGCAAGCGCGTCGGGGAGCGCGGCGAGCAGCTGTTCGATGGCTGCGGTCTCGGTGCTGGGCGCGAGGGTGAAGCGCAGCGCGCCAGCCGCCTCCGCTTCGGGGACGCCGAGCGCACGGAGGACGTGCGATGGTTCGGCGACCCCGGCCTGGCAGGCCGAGCCGACAGACACCGAGACTCCTGCGGCGTCGAGGAGGAACACGAGCGAGTCGCCCTGGCAGCCGGGGAACGTGAAGTGGGCGTTGCCCGGCAGCCGCTCGGGGCCGGGCTCCGGCCCGCGGAGCACCGCGCTCGGGTCGATCGCGCGGATCCCGCCGATCAGCTCGTCGCGCAGTTGACGCAGCCGCGCCACCGCGGCTGGGCGCGGTGAGCCGTCCGCGGTGAGCGACTCGGCGAGCGCTGCGGCGAAGGCCACCGCGCCGGCGACGTCCTGGGTGCCCGAGCGCCCGCGCTGCTGGGTGCCGCCGTGGAGCAGCGGTTCGATCGGGGCGTGCCGGGACAGCAGCAGCGCGCCGACGCCGACCGGGCCGCCGATCTTGTGCGCGGACACGCTCACGGCCGCGGCGCCGGATGCCGCGAAATCGATCGGGATCTGGCCAAGCGCCGCGATCGCGTCGACGTGCGCCGGGATCCCGGCCGCCGCGGCGACCGCGCACAGCTCGGCGACCGGCTGCACCGTGCCCACCTCGTTGTTGGCCCACAGGAACGAGACGAGCGCGACCTCGCCCGGCCCGGCCTCCGCGATCGCTGCGCGGAGGGTGTCGGGACTGAGCCGCCCGGCGGCGTCGAGCGGCAGCCAGGTGAGCGTGGCCCCCTGCGTGTCGCGCAACCACTCCGCGGCCTCGAGCGTCGCGTGGTGTTCGCCGTCGGCGACGAGGATCGTGGCGCCGGATCCCGCGCGGCGGCGTCCCCAGAACAGCCCCTTCAGCGCGAGGTTCACCGACTCGGTGCCCCCGCCGGTGAGGATCAGCTCGGCGTGGTCGCAGCCGAGCGCACCGGCGATCTCCGAGCGCGCAGTCTCGAGCCGGTCGCTCGCCTCCTGCCCGTGCGCGTGCGTGGACGCCGGGTTGCCAACGGTGCGCAGCGCGTCAAGATACGCCGCTGCCACCCCGTCCGACATGGGCGAGGTGGCAGCGTGATCGAGGTAGGCGCGCACGGGATTCAGTGCGGGATCAGTAGAGCAGGTTCGCGAGCCGACCGCGCGCGGCGATCACGCGCGGATCGGTGACGCCGACCACCTCGAAGAGTTCGAGCAGGCGCTCGCGCACGATCGCGCGGCCGTCGGCGTCGCTCGCCGCGAACAGCTCGAGCAGGCGGAGGAAGGCGTCCTCGATGTGCCCACCGGACACGTCGAGGTCGGCGACGGCGAGCTGCTCGGCCACGCCGAGCGGGGCGGCCGCGGCCGCGGAGCGGATGTCGTCGGCCGAGCGGCCGCTCAGGCGGTGGAGCAGTCGCATCTGCACGAGCGCCGCGCGCGCCGCGTGGTCGGCAGGGGCCTTCGCGAGCACCGCCTCCCACTCGGCGATCGCGGTCGCGAAGTCGCCGCGTTCGCCGGCCTCAACCGCGGCGAGGTGCGCCTCGGGGACCTGCGGCTCGGCCGGCTCCTCGGGTGCCTCGCCGGCGTCGGGCGCGGACACGCGGCCGGTGACGCCGTGCTGCTCGGCGAGCTGCAGCAGCTGCACGAACAGTTCGCGCAGCTGCGGCTCGGGCTGCATCCCTTGGAAGAGCGGGACCGGGCGACCGCCGACGAGCGCGACAACGCTCGGCACGGTCTCGGCTTGGAACGCCTGCGCGAGCCCGGGGCTCGCATCGACGTCGACGCGCGCGAGCATGACGCGCCCCTCGAGCTCGCGCGTAATCTGCTCCAGCACGGGGGTGAGCGCCTGCGCAGGCTCGCTCCAGGAGGCGCCGATCACGAACACGATGGGCACGACGCTCGACAGCTGCGCGACCTGCTCAAACGCGGCATCGGTGACGTCCATCACGAGCGATGGCACGTCGACCACGCGCGCGTCGGCACCGCCTCCGGCCGGCGCTCCCGCGCCAGCCGCGCCGGGGGCGGCTCCTGCGGCCCCTGCGGCGCCCTGCTGCGTGCGCGACACGAGGTGGCTGAGGTCGACCCCGCCGCCTGGAATACGTTCTGGCATCTGCTGCGCCATGATTAGTTCCTCACTCCCACGAGCTCGCTCGTGACTCCGAGCAGCTCAATCTTGGTTCCGGCGGTCTTGCTTGGCACGAAGAACAGCATCTGGTGCGCGACCTCCTGGATGAGCTTGTCCTGCTCACCGCTCAGGCCGGAGAGCGCGGTCACGGCGTCCTTCGCCTGTGGCTTGTAGCGCCCACCGTCGGCGTCGACGATCTGCTCCTCGATGACGGTCGTCGCAACGAGCGCGCCACCGGCGCCGGTGGACAGCGCGACCGGCTTCGCGTCCCCCTGCTTCGCCTGGACGGAGAAGCGCATGGTCTGCCCCTTGTCGTCCGAGGCGGCCTGCGCCTCGGCCGCGCGTGCCTTGCCGTAGCTGTCGAGCAGGGTGTCCGTCTCTAGATCGAAGAGCTCCGCCTGCTCGGCGTCCTTCCCGTTCTGCAGCAGCGCGGCGTACGCTTCCCCTACCTTGCCCGGCGCGAGCATGAGCGTCTCGATGTCGTTGGACAGGAGGGCGGTCCCGTCCTCGGCGGGCGCCGCCTGCGGCATCGAGATGCCACCGCGCAGCGCGATCACGCGCGAGACCAGGTAGTTCTCGTGCGCGGTCTGCTGCGTGAGCACGAGCGCGAGCGACGGCGATGCCGGCGCGTCGCTGGCCTCGTCCGCGGCGCCGGCCGCGTCGGCGCTGTCGCCGCCCGCGGTCGAGGCGACGGTGACGAACAGCGTGCGCGGCCAGCCCTCGGTGCTCTGCACGAGCTGGTAGTCGAGTTCCTCGTCGGTGATCCGTGGCGGCAGCACCGCGTAGTCCGGCTGCTTCGCGCGGATCTTGTAGTTGGCGGCGCGCTGCGCGAGCGCGTCGCCGGTGAAGCGCTCGGCGAGCAGCGTGGCGTCGAGCTCATCGTCGCTCAGCCCAGCGGTCTCCGAGACGCGCTGCACGATTCGATCCAGCTGGCCCTCGGTGACGGGCACCGGGGCGACCGCCGACGCGGTCGGGGCAGGCGTCTCATCGACCTCGGCCGCCGCGTCGAACTGCGGCCAGTAGCTCGCGGAACACCCGCTGAGGCCGAGCGCGACAGTCAGGCCGAGCGCGGGAAGCGCCGCGCGCCGGAGCGCAGGGGTGCGCCCGCTCGGCCGAGCGGTGCGCTGCGCTGGCGCCGTATCGGGTGCGGCGCTCCCGTCCTTCGGCGCGCCCTGATCCTGCGCTGCGGGTTCATCCTGCGGCTGCGACGGCGTCTGCGTCTGCGGCGCGCTCTCCGTGCCGCGCCCGCCGCGCGAGAACGCGTTGCGGATGCCCTGCAGCGGGCCCTTCCTGCCGCGGCGCGGTCCGAGCCCACGCCGATCGTGGTCCACCGCGAGGAGGTACAGCAGACCGCCGACGATCGCGAGCACGCCGCCGGCCGCAAGCAGCGGCCCGGCCCACGGGGTGTTGCGATCCTGTGCCCAGACGAGCGAGACGTCCTTCGGCACCGGCTGCGTGCCGTCCGAGGCGATGAGGACCGACTGGTCGGCGGCGAGCGACACCGGAACGCGCAGCGTCTCCGTCTCGGTCCCGGTTCCCGCCTCGTCGATGACGCGCTCCTCGAGCCACAGATCCGAGCCGCGCGGATCAAGCCCGGCGCTCGGGGCCTCGGCGTCCGCGGCCGACTCGCTCGCGGCGGCATCAGCCGGCGCCGTGTCGATCGCCGGCGCGATGAGCGCGCTCAGCAGCTTCTTGCCGCTCGTGTCCACCGACAGCTCAGCGTGCGAGAACGGCTCGACCCAGCCGCGCACGTCGCGCGTTGCGCCGGTCGCGACGAATGCGTGCTCACCCTGCACCACGACGTTTGCCTGCCCAGGCACCTTCGCGAAGTCCGCGCCGTCGATCACCGCGTACGCGGTCTCGGACTTCGTATCGACCGGGAAGCTGATCTCAGCCGGCCCGGCGAGAAAGGTCCGCTGGCCCAGGCCCAGAATCAGCAGCACGCCCGAGAGCGCGAGCGTCGCAATAGCTAGCACGTATCGCACGTGAGCTCCTCCACATGTGTTCGTCGGGGACATGCCCTGAGGCGGTGGCCTCGGGTACGCACAACGGCCCCCTCATCGCTCCACGCTACCGGAGCTTTCCGTGTGGCACATGCGGAACCGCTCGATATTTCCCCCTGCAGCTGCGGAGATCGCTGCGCAGCGCCCCCGGAAGTGAACTATCATGAACCCTTACAAGCCTGCGCAGCCACACGGTCAAATCCCCCTTAGTTGACGTGCGCGCGGGAACGCCCCCAGGTTCAGATTCCGGAGAACACGTGTCCGAAGCAGCCCAGCCCTTCTCCCCAGCCTTCCGCGGCTACAACCGCGAGGAGGTCGATGAGCGGCTCGGGGCACTGACGGGACACGTCGCCACGCTGCAGTCGCACCTCGAGGCCGTCCAGGCGGCGCACCAGCAGGCCACCACGCTGGGGCAGGAGCAGCGCCAGCTGATCGCCGAGCTGCAGGAGCAGGTCGCTGAGCTGGGCGCGAGCGGGTACTCCGGGCTTGGCCTGCGCGTGGAGAAGAGCCTCCAGGTCGCTGAGGATCACGCGCAGCGGCTCATGGCACAGGCCGACCTCGACGCGGAGAAGCTCCGCCGCTCCTCCGAGGAGGAGAGCGCCCGCGTGCTCGCCGCCGCGCAGCAGCGCGCCGACGAGCTCATCCGCTCCGCGTCCGAGCAGGCCGAGGTGCTCATCACAGGCGCGCGCACCGACACGGCCGCGCAGGATGCCGCGGCGAACGCCGAGCGCGAGCGACTCGTCGACGAGGCGCGGCGAGCGGCCGAGCTCACACGCAGCTCGGCCGAGCGCGAGGCCGAGGCCGCGCGGGAGAGCGCTCACCGCAGCGCCCAGGCCGCGCTCGCCGCGGCGCAGGCCGAGGCCGAACGCGTCACCGCCGAGGCGCGCGCCGCGGCCGAGGAGCTGCGCGACGAGACCGAGCGGAAGTCGGTGGCGCTCGCGCGCCAGCTCGAGGAGCACACCCGCGAGGCCGAGCTCGAGCGCGCGCGACTCGCACGCGAGGGCGAGCGCGCACGCGCGGAGTTCGCCGCAAGCCGGCAGCGCGAGGAGGCCGAGCAGGAGGAGCGCTTCACCGAGCGGAACCGCCAGCTCGAGGCCGAGGCCGACGCCGAGCGCCGGGCGCTCACCACCGAGATCGAGACGCTCCGCGGGCGAATCGCCCAGGAGCGAGCGGAGCACGACACCGCGCTCGCGACCGAGCGCGAGCAGCACGACCGGCGCATCGCGTTCGAACAGCAGACGCACCAGGATCGCGCCGCGCAGGAGCGCGCGGAGCACGAGGCGGCCATCGCGCGCGAGCTCGAGGCCCACCGCGCCGAGCTCGCTACGCTGACCGATCAAACAAGCCGCGAGCAGGAGCGCCTCACGGCACTCGCCACGCAGGAGCGCAGCGACGAGCGGAGCGCGCTCGACGCCGAGCTCGCGAGCGCGCGCGAGGCGCAGGAGCAGCTCCTCACGGGCGAGTTCGACGCGCATCGCGAGCGGATCAGCGCCGAGCGCGCGGAGCACGACGCCGCCATCGCGCAGGAGCGCGCGGCCCACGAGGAGTCGGTGCGCGCGGCGCGGGTCGCACACGAGGCACGGCTCCGGGACGAGCGCGACGCGCACGACACGCGCATCGCGGCCGAGCTCGACACCCACCAGCGCCAACTCGCGAGCGAGCGCGAGGCGCACGACACCGCGATCGCGAGCGAACGTGAGGCGCACGACACCGCACTCGCCGAGGAGCGCGCCGAGCACGACGCGAAGATCGCCGCGGAGCGCGACGCGCACGAGCAGCATCTCGCCGCAGAGCGAGCCGAACACGAGCAGCGGATCACCGCCGAGCGCGACGCACACGAGGCGCGGCTCGACGCCGAGGCGACGGCGCAGGCCGACCGCATCGCTGAAGAGCTCGCGGCGCACGAGGCCACCATCACCGCCGAGCGTACGACCCACGAGGAGCGCATCGGCGGCGAACTCGCCGCGCACCAGGACCGGCTCATCACGGAGTGGGACGCGCACAGAGCGCAGATCGCCGCCGCCGCGAGTACGCAGGCCGAGGAGCTGAACGCCGAGCGCGAACGCGCGGCGCAGCTGGCGGAGCGCGAGCGCGCGGCGCACGAGGCGCACCTCGCCGACACCGCCACCGTGCAGGAGGAACGACTCGCGGCGCAGCTCGCCGCGCACCAGCAGCAGCTGGCCGATGAGCTCGCGGCGGAGACCGAACGCGCCAGGATCCTGCGCGAAGAGGCGGCGGCCGCGCTCGGACTCGAGCGCGAGGAGCTGGAACTGCGGATGGAGCGCGAGCGCGCGCAGCTCACCGCCGACCTCGCGCGGGAGCGCGAGGAGCACGACCGCTCCATCGCCGCGGCGCTCGCGCAGCACACCGAGGAACTGCGCGTCGCGCGCGAGACGCACGAGGCAGCGATCGCGCGCGAGGTCGCGGCCCAGCGCGCTGCGGTGACCGAGGAGACCGACCTGCTCCGCGCCGACACGGTCGCCGAGCTCGCCGAGTACCGCGCGAGCGAGGAGGAGCAGCTCGCGGCGCAGCGCGCGGAGACCGAGGACCGGTTGCGCGAGCTGCAGGCCGAGATCGACACGAGCAGGCGTGAGTTCGCGCTCAGCTCGACGCAGCAGCGCGAAGGGCTCGAGCAGGATCTCGCCGAGCGCCAGCGCACCGCAGCGGAGGCGGCGGAGCGCGAGACCGCGGCCGTCTCCGCGGAGCTCGCCGAACTGCGCGGCCAGCTCGACACCGCGCGCGCCGAGTACGAGGTCATCACCCGCGATGCCGCGCAGGAGGCAAGGAACACGCGCGCCACCGCCGAGCGGCAGGCGGCGGAGATCATCCTGGAGGCCGAGCGCCGCGCGCAGACCACCTTCGCGGCCGCGGAGGATCGCGCCGCACAGGTGCTCGCGGCGGCCGAGGATCGGATGACGCAGCTGAAGGTCGAACGGGGCGCGGTTGCGCGCTACTTCGAGAGCCTCGGCGAGGTCATCACGAACGCGCAGAAGATGAGCACCGTCGCGGGACGCCTCGTCGACGCCCCCGTCGCCGACGCGCTCACGAGCGACGATGCGATGAGCGCGCAGGCGGACGTCGCCACGTCCGGCTCCGATGATCGTGCGTAGGCGAGCGCCCCGCTCCCCCTCTGACAGACTGGACTCATGACACTTACAGCCGCAGCAGACGGTTCAGCGCTCGGAAACCCCGGCCCGGCAGGATGGGCGTGGGTCGTGGACGATCAGCAGTGGCGCGCCGGTGGCTGGCCGAAGGCGACGAACAACCAGGGCGAGCTCATGGCCGTGCTGGATCTGCTGCTCGCGACCGCCGACCGCGCAGACGAGGATCTCCTGATCATCTGCGACAGCCAGTACGTGATCAACTCGGTGACGCAGTGGATGCCCGGGTGGAAGCGTCGCGGCTGGCGGAAGGCAGACGGCAAGCCCGTGCTCAACCGCGAACTGCTCGAGCGCATCGACGCGGCACTCACCGGACGCAGGGTGCGATTCGAGTGGGTGAAGGGACACGTCGGCCACCCGCTCAACGAGGCGGCGGACGATCGCGCGCGCGCCGCAGCCACGGCGTTCAAGGCCGGGCGTGCACCGGAGGAGGGCCCGGGGCTCGCCGACGCCGCACCGCGCACGTCACCACAGCTCGACGTGTCGGAGGGACCGGCCGAGCCAACGCTGTTCTAGCGGTGCCGGCCCGCCTCGGCTCAGGCCAGGCGCCAGCAGTGCGCGTGGTAGTGCCTGCGATCCTGCACCGCGGCGCTGTCCCCGAACAGATGCTCCGCTGACCAGGCGACAACGTGCGCCTGGCCCGCGGGGATCGCGGTGCCGCAGTCCGGGCAGCGGTACTCTTTCTCCGCTCGCGCAGCGCTGATGTCACGCACGAACCACTCCCGGCCGCGTCGCGAGACGCGCTGCGCCCCGCCGTGCGCGAGGCGAGAGACGTCGCGCAGCTCAGTGGGCTGCGCGCGGCGATGCTTCCGCGGCATAGCTGTGTCGGATCACCACCAGTGGTTGGCGGTCCAGAACGCGTAGGCGTCCTTCCAGCTCCCGTAGCGGTCGGTTGCGTAGCCCGAAGCCCAGCGGAGGTTGTCGACGGGATCGTAGCCGTTCCCCGGCACCTTCGAGCAGGGGTACGCCTGAATGAGGCCGCACGCACCCGAGCTCGCGTTCGTCGCATTCGGGTTCCAGCTGCTCTCCTTCGAGGCGATGAAGTCGACGTAGCCCCAGTCGCCCTCGGCGATGCCGGCTGCCGCCATCCACTCGGCCGGCGATCCGCCGCCGGTGAACTTGGGCGGCGCGCCCACCTCGGTAGCGGCGCCGTCCGGTGACTGGCCGGCCTCCTCGGCGGCCTTCTTCGCCGTCTCAGCGTCCTTCTTCGCCTGCTCCGCGGCAGCCTTCTCGGCCTTCCGTCGCTCTTCCTCCGGGTCAGGAAGCTGCACCACGGGCACCTCGGCGTACACGAGGTCGGCCTCCGGGGACTCGTTCGGGATGAACTCCTGGTGGATCCGCTCCTGGAACTCCTGGTACGCGAGCGCCTCGTCGCTCGCCTGAGCGCTCGGCAGCGCGAACGGGGCGATCACTGCCGCGCCAAGGAACCCGGCGACGGCAAGCCCGGCGATGGGGGCACGGAGCCGGGATCGACGAGACGCGGAGGAAGAGTTCAGGGAAGCCACAATGTAACGATTCTATCTCAGCATCGACGGATGGACAACGGCGGTGACGGGATTCCCAGTCGCGCGGCGCGCGCGGTGCTACCGGGTCGAGAGGATCAGCTCGACGACCCCGTCGAGCAGGGCATCGACCTGATCCTCGCTGTAACCGCGCCACTGCGAATGGAACACGACGTCGCGCACCTCGGCGGGGCTCAGCTCGAGCGCGCGTCGCTCGAACATCTCTGACACGCGATCCAGGAACGCGTCGACCTGTGAGCGACGGTAGCCGGTTGCGAAGAGGCCACGACGGCGGAACCGCCGGCCGCGCGGGCGCTGGATCCTCCCACGCACCTCGGAGAGCAGGGCCCTGGTCTCGTCCCACCAGGCATCCTCGCCGGCCGCGCGCACCTTGGCACGGCGCTCGCGCTCGAAAAACACTTCCTCGAGCCGATCCAGCGCAGCGTCAACGTAGCGAGACGAGTACCCCCCGCGCTTCATCGGGAACGCGGTGTGGCGAATGGCCTCGGCGGTGAGCGGTGCACCGTCCGCCGCCCCCTCGTAGGCGGCACGCGCGCGCTCCAAGAACGCGTCGACGGGCTCCTGCGTGTAGCCGAGCTGGGAGCCTGTTGCGAGAGGAAACGCTGTGTGCACCACCCCATTGTCGCGTGACGACGCTCGGGAATTCTGAGAACGCGCGGACATCACACCACCCCGAGCACGAGCGCGACGCCGTACACGCCGACGGCGGACGGGAGCAGCGAGTCGAGCCGGTCGAGGAACCCGCCGTGGCCGGGGAACCAGGAGCTCATGTCCTTCACACCCAGGTTGCGCTTGATGAGCGACTCGGTGAGGTCGCCCCCCGTCGCGGTGAACAGCACAACGACGCCGAGGATGATGCCCACCCACCAGGGCTGCTCGAGCGCGAAGATCGCCACCGACACGCCAACCGCCATCGCGAGCACCGCGGCGCCAAAGAAGCCCTCCCAGGTCTTGTTCGGGCTGATACGCGGCGTCATCTTCGTTCGCCCGAGCGTCACGCCGGCAGCGTACGCGCCAACGTCGACGGACACGACGATCGCCACGAGCGCGAACACCCACCACTCGCCGCGCTGACCGTCGATCAGCAGCACGGCAAAGGACGCGAGGAACGCGACGTACACGAGCGTGAAGAGCCCGGAGAACACGTCGCGGATCAGCGTGCGCGGCGGCGTCTCCCACGCGGGGAACAGCCCCTCGACGAGGCGCCACAGCGTGAGCAGCGCCGAGCCGGCGAACAGCCCGAGGAGCATGCCCTCGGCCCCCCAGAAGAAGGCGCCGCTCACCACGACGAGGCCGCCCAGCACCACGCCGACGCGCGGCACGCGGCGACCCGACACGCGGAACGCGCTCGCCAGCTCGACGAGCGCCACCGACACGATCACGGCGACCAGCCCGACAAAGACCTCACGCATGAGGAACAGGCTCGCGACGAAGATCCCGCCGAACGCGAGTCCCGACAGGATCGCGAAGAAGAGGTTGCGGCCAGCGCGCGCCTCAATGCGCGCGTTCGTCGCTTCGAGCTGCGCACGCTTCGTCTCGAAGACGCTGCGCAGCTCGTCGCGACGGTCGGAGCCGGTCATGCGGCTCAGACCTCCAGCAGCTCAGCTTCTTTGCGCTTCAGCGCATCATCGATCTGCTCGATGAACTGCTTCGTGACGACCTCGAGCTCCTTCTCGGCGCGGGTCACCTCGTCCTCACCGATCTCGCTCTTGAGCGCCTCGAGATCGTCCTTGCCCTGACGGCGGACGTTGCGGATCGCGACGCGGGCATCCTCGGCACGCCCCTTCACGATCTTCACGAACTCCTTGCGACGCTCCTCCGTGAGTTCGGGGAGCGCGACGCGGATCACGGTTCCATCGTTCGAGGGGCTGGCCCCGAGGTTCGGCATGTCGCGGATCGCCTGCTCGATGTCCTTCATCGCGCCCTTGTCGTAGGGCGTGATGATGAGGCTGCGCGCATCCTGGTTCTGCACCGACGCCAGCTGGGGCAGCGGGGTCGGGGTGCCGTAGTAGTCCACCTGCAGGTTCTGCAGCAGCGCGGGGTTCGCTCGGCCGGTGCGCACCGAAGCGAAGCCGTCCTTCGCGGACTCGACCGCGCCGTTCATGCGGTCCTTAATATCGACGAAGACCTCTTCGATCACGGTGCTCTCCTTCTGTGTTGCCGGACTGAGTCAAGCTTAGCGGTGAACGAGCGTGCCGAGTTTCTCGCCACGGATCGCCGCGGTGACATTGCCAGCCGGCTCCATGCCGAACACGCGCATCGGCATGCCGTTGTCCATGCACAGGCTGAAGGCGGTCGAGTCGACGACCTTGAGGCCCTGCACGAGCGCCTCACCGTACGTGATGTCGTCGATGAGCGTTGCGCTCGGATCCTTCGCCGGATCGGCCGTGTACACGCCGTCGACGCCGTTCTTTGCGACGAGCACCTCCTCGGCGTGGATCTCCAGCGCGCGCTGCGCCGACACCGTGTCGGTCGAGAAGTACGGGAGCCCAGCGCCGGCGCCGAAGATCACGACGCGGCCCTTCTCCAGATGCCGGATCGCGCGGAGCGGGATGTAGGTCTCGGCGACCTGCGTCATCGTGATCGCCGACTGCACGCGCGTCTCAACGCCAGCCTGCTCGAGGAAGTCCTGCAGCGCGAGCGCGTTCATCACGGTGCCCAGCATGCCCATGTAGTCGGCGCGCTCGCGATCCATGCCGCGCTGGGAGAGCTCGGCGCCGCGGAAGAAGTTTCCGCCGCCGACGACCACCGCGACCTCAGCGTGCTCCATTGCTGCCGCGATCTCGCGGGCGATCTGGCTCACGACGTCGGGGTTGACCCCGAGCGTTCCCCCACCAAAGGCCTCGCCAGAAAGCTTCAGCAGCACTCGACGCTTACGGTCTGCGGTCTCAGTCATGTGTGGTCTCCTTCACGGGGCACGGTGGGTGAAAAATGTGGGGGGGGCCTCAGCTGAGGCCAATACTAGTGCGGGCATAGCACGGGACCCGGGCCAAAATGGCCCGGGTCCCGTGACTACCAGTTAGGCGCCGACCTTGCTGCGTGCGAAGCCGGTGACCGTGATGCCGGCCGCCTCAGCGACCTTCTGCACGTCGCGCTTCTCGTCGTCAAGCGCGTGGACCTGCTCGCCGAGCACGACCTGCTTGAAGAACGCGTTCAGACGCCCCTCAACGATCTTCGGGAGCGCAGCCTCAGGCTTACCCTCGTTCTTCGAGATCTCGGTGACGATCTCGCGCTCCTTCTCGACGTCAGCCGCGGGAACCTCGTCGCGCGTGACGTACATCGGATCAGCGAACGAGATGTGACGCGCGATGCTGAGTGCAGCCTCTGCGCCGTCGCCCTCGTAGCCAACGACCACGCCGATCTGCGGGGGCAGATCCTTCGAGGTCTGGTGCAGGTACACCGACGTGGCCGGAGCCTCGACGCGCGTGACCTTGCGGAGCACGATGCGCTCGCCGATGATGGCCGACTCGTCAGCGATCACGTCGGCAACGGTCTTCCCGTCAGCCGGAGCCGCGAGCGCCTCCTCAGCCGTGGCAGCGTTCGCCGCGGTGATCGCGTCGAGGACGCGATCAGCCAGGGCAATGAACTTCTCGTTCTTCGCAACGAAGTCGGTCTCGCACACGAGCTCGATCATCGTGGCAGCGCCCTCGGTCTGGCGGACCGCGACGAGACCCTCGCTCGCCTCGCGGTCGCCGCGCTTCGCGACGCCCTTCAGGCCCTTGAGACGCAGGATCTCAATCGCCTTCTCGATGTCGCCCTCAGCCTCGACGAGTGCGTTCTTGCTATCGAGCATGCCAGCGCCGAGACGCTCGCGCAGCTCCTTCACAGCGGCCATGCTTACTGCAGCCATGTGTGACTCCTTCTGAGTGGTTCTGAACGTGTTGGGGGAACCGAATTACTCGGCGGCGGGGGCAGCAGCCTCGGTCGCCTCAGCAGCGGGCGCCTCGACGGCCTCAGCAGCGGGTGCCTCGGTGGCCTCAGCGGCGGGGGTCTCTGCACCGAGCAGCTCGACCTCCCACTCAGCGAGCGGCTCAGCAGCGGCCTCGCCAGCCTCGGGCTTCTGGTGGCGCTCCATGAGGCCCTCAGCAACGGCGTCAGCGATCACGCGGGTGAGCAGCGCAACCGAGCGGATTGCGTCGTCGTTGCCCGGGATCGGGTAGGTGACCTCGTCGGGATCGCAGTTGGTGTCGAGGATCGCGATCACGGGGATCCCGAGCTTCTTCGCCTCGTCGATCGCGAGGTGCTCCTTCTTGGTGTCAACCACCCAGAGCGCCGAGGGGGTCTTGCCCATGTTGCGGATGCCGCCGAGCGACTTCTGCAGCTTCTCGAGCTCGCGCTTCTTGAGGAGGAGCTCCTTCTTGGTGAAGCCGCTCGTGGTGCCCTCGAAGTCGAGCTGCTCGAGCTCCTTCATGCGCTCGAGGCGACCGGTGACGGTCTGGAAGTTCGTGAGGAGGCCGCCGAGCCAGCGCTGGTTCACGTAGGGCTGGTTGACGCGGGTCGCCTGCTCAGCGATGGCCTCCTGGGCCTGCTTCTTCGTGCCGACGAAGAGCACGTTGCCGCCGCGGGCAACGGTGTTCTTCACGAACTCGTACGCGGCATCGATGTAGCCGAGCGACTGCTGCAGGTCGATGATGTAGATGCCCGAGCGCTCGGTGAAAATGAAGCGCTTCATCTTCGGGTTCCAGCGGCGGGTCTGGTGTCCGAAGTGGACGCCGCTGTCGAGCAGCTGGCGCATGGTAACGACGGCCATTGCCGTTCTCCTGTTCTGCGTGCCCCACTGGGCACGCGCTTTCGGTTTATTCGACCGCGACTGCGATCAGATCCTGGTGCCCTCGAGCCCCGCCGCTTCGATCAGAAGAACCGAAGACCGGTGGCGGTGCGCCGATGAGTGGGCACGCGAAGTCACCTCTTTCGAGGTGCGTTGACCAGTGTAGCATCCGGCGCCCCACCAGACCGCACGCTGCGCCGCCATTCGCGTGTCGGTGTTGGGGTGTGGGTGGGGGGGTGGGTGGGGTGTACATGGCGCGCGCTCCCCCGCTCACAGTCCGCCGCTGTCTCCCGCGTCGTGCGACCTGTCCACAGTCTCGCATCTGCGCGCCCCCGCCCCGCGTGTTCCGGGGACACTCGGGAGATGGGCTCCTCTTCTCTTTCTGCCGGATCAGCGCCGCGCACGCTGTCGCTCGGCGTGCTCGGCACGCTTGGCGCGTTTCTCCTCACGGTGTCCCCCGGCGCGAGCGCGCGCCCGCCGCCGCTCGCGCCGAGTGCCACGGGCGCGCCGGGCGCGCAGCACACCGACGCGGCGCTCTGGCGCTCCCCGCTCGCCGGGGCGCTCGACGTGTCCGGGGCGTTTCGCGCACCGGAGACGCCGTACACCTCGGGACACCGCGGCGTTGACCTGCCCGCGGTGCCTGGCGAACTCGTCTCCGCGCCGGCCGCGGGAACGGTGACGTTCGCCGGCACGGTGGTCGACCGTCCACTGGTCTCCGTGCGGGTGGACGACGCGACGGTGTACTCGCTTGAGCCGGTATCGAGCACGGTGACGGCCGGGCAACGGGTCGTCGCCGGCGCCCAGCTCGGTGAGGCGGCGCGCGGCGGGCACTGCGCCGCCGAGTGCGTGCACCTCGGTGTGCGTGTCGACGACGAGTACGTCTCCCCCATGCGCTTCCTGCTGGGCCGGCCGGTGCTGCTGCCCTGGCGGGACGCGCCGGCGGCCCTGGCGGAGTGAGCGAGCTGGCGGAGCAAGCGAGCTGGCGGAGCGAGTGAGCTGGCGGATCGAGCGAGCTGGCGGAGCCCCGGATTGCAGCGAGTTTGATCCGGAATCACGAGCGGTACGTGGATCAGACTCGCTGCAACTCTGCGGGAGGGGGTGACGGGCCCGGCCGGCGGCGGCTATGCCCGCGGGTGCGCCTGGCGGTAGCGCTCCGCGAGGCGCTCCGTCGAAACGTGGGTGTACACCTGGGTGCTTGCCAGGCTCGAGTGCCCGAGCATCTCCTGGACAACGCGGAGGTCGGCGCCGCCGTTCAGGAGGTGGGTGGCGGCCGTGTGCCGGAGCGTGTGCGGGCCGCTCGGGCCGCCGCCTGGCTCCTGCTCGAGCTCCTTCGCGACGAGCCGGTAGACCGCGCTCGGCGTGAGCCCCGTGCCGGCCGCCCCAAGGAAGAGGTGCGGATCCGGCTGCGCGGCGACGTTGTGCGCAGCGAGCGCCGGGCGGGCGGTTCGCAGGTACACGGTGAGGGCGCGGTCCGCGGGGCCACCATAGGGCACGACGCGTTCCTTCCCCCCTTTGCCGAGCACACGGACGGTGCGCTCCCGCTGGTCGAGGCCCGCAGGGGTGAGCCCGCACAGCTCGGAGACCCGCAGCGCGGTCGCGTAGAGCAGCTCGAGGACCGCGTGATCGCGCTGCGCGTTCGGATCGCCGCCCGCGGCCCGCCGCCCAACGCGCGCGAGGATGCGCGCAATCTGCTCGTCCCCGAGCACACGCGGGAGTGCGCGCGGCGCCTTCGGCGTGCGCAGGCGGGACGCCGGGTTGCCGGGGACGTGGCGCGCGGTCTCGAGCCACCCGCCGAACGATTTCAGGGTGGCGACGTTGCGCGCGAGCGTGCTCTGCGCGAGGCCGCGCTGCTGCCGATCCCAGAGCCAGGCGCGCATGAGTTCAAGGTCGCACTCGGCGAGCTGCGTCGCGCCCACGCTGGTCGCAAAGTCGGTGAAGTCACTCAGGTCACGGCGGTACGCGCGAACCGTGTGCTCGGAGTACCCGTACTCCGCCCGCACCGCCGCAAGAAACGCTGCGGTGGCGGTCGTGAGTTCCATGCTCCTATTCTCGCAGGTGCAGCGTCCACCGCTGTGGTTCCTCCCCCCGTGGCTGCCTGCGCTGCACGCTGCCCAGGAGTTCGAGCTCCGCGAGCGCGCCGTGCGCCTCGCGCGCTTCGACACCCGCGAGCCTCGCGAGCTCGTCAACGGTGCGACTGCCACGCAGGGGCAGCGCATCGAGAACGCGCCGATGGAGGTCGGGCTGCCGTTCCTGCTCGGCGCCCGCGTCGTCCCGCTGCGAGCCGGGGCTCGCCAGCCACACGTCGCCGGGAACGGCGATGAGCTCCGCGAGGTCTCGCTCGCCGGCGACGAGCGCAGCGCCGTACTCACGGATCAGGCGATGACAGCCGGCCGACGCCGCGCTCGTGATGGGGCCGGGCACGGCGCCGAGCGGCCGCCCGAGCGTTGCTGCGTGCCCGGCCGTGTTGAGTGACCCGGAGCGGGACCCGGCTTCGGTCACGAGTGTTGCGTCGGCGAGCGCGGCGATGAGGCGGTTGCGCTGCAGAAAGCGCCACCGGGTTGGCGCGGTGCCGGGAACCAGCTCCGAGCACACCGCACCCTGCGCACGCACCTGTGCGAGCAGAGTGTCGTGCGCGGCCGGGTAGACGCGGTCGGCGCCACCGGCGAGCACCGCCACCGTCGGCCGCGCTGCGGCGAGCGTGGTGCGGTGCGCCACCGCGTCAACCCCGTACGCCGCCCCGGAGACGATGGTGCGGCCACCCGCCACGGCTGCCGCGGTGAGCTCAGCGGTGACGTCGGCTCCGTAGTTCGTGCAGGCGCGTGCACCAACGACCGCGAGCGAGGGAGCGCTCAGGCAGCCGATGGAGCCCCGAAGCCAGAGCATGTGGGGCGCGTGCGGCCCCAGGTCGCTGAGCTGCCCTGGCCAGGCGGGGTGCGCAGGGGTCACGACGCGCATGCCCAGCGCGAGCGCACGCTCGATATCGGCCGCGGTCTCCGTGCCGGCGAGCCGGGGACGCCATCGACGCAACGCCGCGGCCACGACCGGCTGCGTGAGCGAGTCACCCGCGTCGTGCTCGGCGTCGCGCAGCGCCGCGAGACAGCTGCGCGCGGGTGCGTCGTTCACCAGGAGGGCGAGCGCTGCTGACGCGCCCAGTCGCGCAATGAACTCGCCGGCGGTCGCGTCGCCGGGTTCTGTGAGTCGTGACCACACGATCCGCGCGAACAACTCGGCGCACTCCGCGTCGGAGAGCGCCGCGTCCCCTGCCTGACGATCGGGCGCGGCCCACAGCCGTCTGAGCTGCGCGAGCGTTGCGGCGTCGGGTCCGCGCAGCTCCCCTCGCCCCCGGCCCGTCACTGTGCACCCCCGGTGCGGAGCGCGAGCGCCTCGGCGATCTCGGCGCGGCGCGGGCGACTCCGGCCCGCGAGGTCAGCGACGCTCCACGCGACGCGGAGGACGCGGTCGTACCCTCGTAGCGTCAGCGCCCCGCGGCTGAGCGCGCGATCGAGCACCGCGGTGTCGGCGGGCGGAAGGCGCAGCGTGGAGCTCCGCAGCCAGTCGCCAGACA
Organism: Leucobacter chromiireducens; assembly: GCF_003917135.1. Taxonomy (GTDB): domain Bacteria; phylum Actinomycetota; class Actinomycetes; order Actinomycetales; family Microbacteriaceae; genus Leucobacter; species Leucobacter chromiireducens_A. The sequence goes on along the minus strand of NZ_RPDI01000018.1, from coordinate 39,922 downwards.
CCTCGGCGTTGACACGCCATCCGGTCCTCGCGAGACGCTCGCGTGCGCAGGCACGCGCCTCAACGACGCTGGCGCGCAACACCTCGCTCGTCGGCGCTGCGATCGGTGACGCGGCCCGGTGCGCGAGCGAGACACGACGCAGCTCAAGCTGCAGGTCGAGCCGGTCGGCAAGCGGTCCCGAGATGCGCTGCTGGTAGCGCACACGCGTGCTCGGCGTGCAGCGACACTGCAGTGCGGGATCTGGCGAGTTCGCGTTGCCGCACGGGCAGGGGTTCGCGGCGAGCACGAGCTGCACGCTGGCCGGCAGTACCGCGCGGAGCTGCGCGCGGTGAATCTCGACCCGCCCGGATTCGAGTGGCTGCCGCAGCGCTTCGAGGACCTGCCGCGAGAACTCGGGCGCCTCGTCGAGGAAGAGGACTCCGCGGTGGGCACGGGTGAGCGCGCCGGGGCGCACCGCTGCCCCGGATCCGCCCCCGATCACCGCAGCGGCCGACGCGGTGTGGTGCGGACTCTCAAACGGCGGCGTGCGGATCAGCCGAGTGAGCGCGACGCCGCTCCCGAGCGAGGCGATACTGCTCACCTCCAGTGCTTCGTCGTCGGTGAGCTCCGGCAAGATCGTGGGGAGCCGCGAGGCGAGCAGCGTCTTGCCGGCCCCTGGCGGGCCGAGCAGCGAGACGTGGTGGCGGCCAGCTGCCGCAACCGTGAGGGCGGCGACCGCTTCCTCCTGCCCAAGGATCTCGCTCAGGTCGGCGTGCGCCTCTGCGCGCTGAAGCGTCTGGCCGACGCCAGCGGCGGTGACCAGGCGACCGCACCCCGGCGTGCCCCGATACCATCCGACGGCATCGCGCAGGTCGCGAACCGCGATCACCTCGATTTCGGGAACGAGCGCCGCCTCGCTCGCCCCGTCCTCGGGAACCATCACCCGCGCGAACCCGAGCACCTGCGCTGCGACGGTAAGCGAGAGCAGTCCGGCTGGCCGCCGCACATCGCCGCCCAGCCCCAGTTCACCGAGGTGCGCGGTCTCGGGGAGTCGGTCGCCGTTCAGGTGCCCGGACACGGCGAGCACCGCGAGCGCGATGGCCAGGTCGAAGCCTGAGCCGTGTTTCGGAAGCGCAGCGGGACGAAGGTTGACGGTCACGAAGCGGTCGGCGAGCGGGAGGCCGGCCTGCGCGGTCGCGGCGCGCACCCGCAGCTTTGACTCGGCGAGCGCCGTGTCGGGCAGCCCGATGATCGCCATGCCGGGGAGCTGCTGCGACACTGCGGCCTCGACCGTGATGGCGGTGCCACGCACGCCGGTGAGCGCAATGGAGGAGGCCCGGCACACGCTGGCGCTCATCCGATGCCTCGCAGATGCTCAATCTGCGGCGCCGCGTGCGTGCGCAGCACGATCCCGATCGCGTCGATGCGCAGCGTGTCCGCCGGCTCGCTGTGCAGGCGAAGCCACTCGCCGAGCAGGAGCCGCAGCCGAGCCGTCTTCCTGGGCGTCACCGCTGAGAGCGGGGTGCCGTACCCCGTGCCGCGCCGCGTTTTCACCTCCACTGCGACGAGCGTCTCGCCGGCGCGCACGACGAGGTCGAGCTCTCCGCTGCGACTGCGCCAGTTGCGGTCGAGAATCGTGCAGCCGCGCTCAACGAGGTACGCTGCGGCGAGCGCTTCCCCGTACGCGCCGAGTGCCTGGTTTCGCGCCGCGCGCTCGGCTCGCGCGGCGGCCCCTGAGTGGGTGTGCAGTGCGGGTGTCATGGAGCACCTCCTGCCGCTATCCTCGGCGGTGCGGTGCTCGGCGGGCGGCCTGATCCCGATCTGGTGGAAAACTCAGTCGAAGTCGCAGGAAGCGGGCGCCTGTGAGCGAGTGCCGGGCGGCACTGGCGCGATACCGCGCAGCCGGGACGCCACCCGCGCGAGGATGCTACTCGTCGAGTGCGAGCTCCTGGGGCAGCGAGAACTCGCGGGCCGAGAGCTCCTCAACGTTGACATCCTTAAACGTCAGCACGCGCACCGACTTCACAAAGCGGTCTGCGCGATACACATCCCACACCCACACGTCGCTCATCGACAACTCAAAGTAGAAGTCGCTGCCGGCGTCCTGCCGCTGCAGATCAACCTCGTTCGCCAGATAAAATCGGCGCTCAGTTTCGACAACATAGCGGAACTGGCTCGCAATATCGCGGTACTCGCGAAACAGCGACAGCTCGGCCTCGCGCTCGTAATCGTCCAGCTCGTCCTCGTTCATCCAGCCCATCCTACGCCGTCGCGGCTGACCTCGCTCCGCCACTCCTTTTCGCGCAACACACGCGGCAAAATCGGGATTGACTTATTCGAACATATGTTCGAATATTGCTGCATGAATTCGACCGCGACCGTCCACTCGCTCCAGCAGCGCATCGCCGAGATGCAGCCGCTGAGACTGGACGAGCGCACCATTCCGACCGCGCCAGGACTCCGCGCACTCCTCCCAGGCGGGGCACTCCGGGCCGGGGCGAGCTACACGGTGCGCGGCTCCCAGCAGCTCGCGCTGGCATTCCTCGCCGCAGCCTCAGCGGCCGGTGCCTGGTGCGGGGTGATCGGGCTGCCGGCGTTCGGCGCGGAGGCCGCGGCCGCGCTCGGCATCGCACTCGATCGCTGCATCGTCATCCCCGATCCGGGCGCAGAAGCCATCGGACTCGCCGGGGCGCTCAGCGAAGCGCTCACCGTGGTGCTCGTGCACACGCCAACGCGCCCGGGGTCCGGGGATGCCGAACGCATTGCCGCGCGCATGCGCGAGCACGGCTCGGCGCTCCTGGTCACCGGCGAGTGGCCTGGTCCCGAGAGCGCGCTCAGCGTGACCGCCTCGCGCTGGAGCGGGCTCGGGCATGGCTCCGGCATCCTGGCGACACGCGAGCTCGCCGTCCAGTCGCAAGATCGGCGCGGGATCCGACAGCACCGTGTCCGGTTCACCGACGGCGCAGTCGCCGCTGCGCAGGCAGAGCAGGCCGGGGCGGCCAGCCCCCGTGTGGTGCCTGATCTGCGCGCGGTGCCTGATCTCGGCGCGGTTCCTGGTCTGCGCTCAGTGCCGGACGACACCAAGGGGCAGCATGTCAACGGCTGAGCGGGTCATCATGCTGTGGATCCCAGACTGGCCGATCCACGCGCATCTCCTCGACCGTGCGGCACGGGCGCGCAGCGCAGCGGCACAGGGGCATGACGCGGTATCGGGCGGCGTTGGGACCGACACCGCTCCCCCGGAACTCGGCGCACAGCAGTGGCCCGCCCTCGCGCTCGTGGCGAACCACCGCGTGGTGGCGTGCTCCCCAGCGGCGCGCGCCGAGGGCGTACGCGCAGGGCTCCGCGAGCGTGAGGCGCAGGCGCGGTGCCCTGCACTCGAGATCCACGCGCACAACCCCGAGGCCGACACACGTGAGTTCGCGCCGGTGCTCGCCGCGATCGAGCAACTCGTGCCGGGTGTCGAACCGCGCCGACCGGGGCTCAGCGCGATGCGTGTGCGGGGACCAGCGCGCTACTACGGCGGGGAAGAACCGGCCGCAGCCGCGCTCCTGCGCCTCGCCGGGGAGCTCGGCTTCCCCGACGCGCGCGTTGGCATCGCAGACGGCGTGTTCGCGGCAGAGCAGGCGGCGCGCTCGGGCGAAGCCGCCCCCGGACTTACTCCAGCCGGGCAGGGGATCAGGATCGTGCCGCCCGGCCACGCCCCAGCGTTTCTCAGCGGCTTGCCGGTCTCGCGCGCCGCGCCGCGCGATTTCGCCGAGGTACTCCACGGCCTCGGGATCCACACGCTCGGCGCATTCGCGGCGCTCCCAGAAGACGCCGTGCGGCAGCGCTTCGGCGCGAACGGGATCGCCGTGCACCGCCGCGCCACCGCCGCGGGCCCCGGCCACGGCACCGAGCTCCGCCCACGCGCCCCAGCCCGCGAGTTCGCGGTGGAAATCGCGTTCGAGCCACCGATCGCGACCGCCGAGCAGCTCGCGTTCGCGTGCGCAGCGCTCGCCGAGCAGTTCGTCTCCGGGTTCACGACTGAACGGCTCGTCTGCACCGCGCTGCGCGTCGAGCTCACCGACGACATCGGGGTGCACCACGAGCGAGAATGGGCGCACCCGCGTCACTTCGTCGCCACAGACGTGCTCGGCCGCATCCGCTGGCAGGCTGCTGGCCTTCCCGCACACAGCGAGCGCGGCGGTGCAGGCATCGCGCACGTCCGCCTCACCCCGACGCACACCGATCGCGCCGCGGCGCACGAACCTGGGCTCTGGAACACGGAGCCGGACGAGCGCGTGCACCACCAACTCAGCCGCGCGCAGAGCCGGCTCGGGCACACCGCGGTTGGCACCATGCAGCTGGGCGGCGGGCGACTGCTCCGCGACCGTCAGCACCGCGTTCCGTGGGGCACGAAACAGACCGAGCCAGCCGGACGCGCGTCAGCTGCCGGCCCGTGGCCCGGCGCGCTCACTGGCCCGCCGCCCAGTCTCGTGTTCCCGGCCCCGCTGCCCGCCGAGCTCCGCGACCACGCAGGCGAACTCGTACGCGTCGACGCGGAGGACCTGCTCACCGCAGATCCCGCGCAGCTGACCGTCGCGCGCGCACCGCTCCCGGCCCCGGTGCACGCGTGGTCACCCCCGTGGCCGCTCCGCGAGCACTGGTGGGAAGGGGCGCCGCCGCGCACGCGACTCCAGGTGCAGCTGAGCAACGGCGACGCCTGGCTGCTCTACACCGAGGGAGGGGGGTGGTTCGCCGAGGGCCGCTACGACTAACCGCCTCCCGCCACGGCAGGAAACACTTCAGGGAAGGACACGCACATGGGGTGGAACAATCCGCCGCTCCCCTGGGCGGAACTCGAGCGCACGCTGTCGGGTCGCTCGCGGCCGGCGGCCGGGAGTCGGGACGGCACTGATGCGCGGGGTGCGCGCCCGAGCGCGCCAGCCACACCGCCCCCGCCGAGTGACGCTTCCCCGCACGCACAGCCAGACACTCCGCGCGTACCGTACGCGGAGCTCCACGCGCACTCGCACTTCAGTTTCCTCGACGGTGCGTCCTCCCCCGAGGAACTCATCACTGAGGCCGCGGCGCTCGGCCTCGACGGCATCGCGCTCACTGATCACGATGGGCTCTACGGCGCTGCCGCCTTCGCCGACGCCGCCGAGCTTGCCGCGCGGCGCGGAGCCGACACCGGAGCCACGCCGCCCCTCACCGTGTACGGCGCTGAGCTCTCGGTCGGTCTCGACGCACCGCAGTTCGGCGCGACCGATCCGATGGGCACACACCTGCTCGTGCTCGCGCAGGGGGCAAGCGGCTACCACCGGCTCGCCGGAGCGATCACCGAGGCCCAGCTCGGCGGCGGCGAGAAAGGTCGCCCGGTCTACGCGCTCGACGAGCTCGCCGCACAGGCCGGCGGTGAGTGGGCGATCCTTACGGGGTGCAGGAAAGGTGCCGTGCGCCAGGCGCTCGCGGCAGGCAGTACGCGCGCGGACGGCGAGGAGCGTGCACGGGCCGAGCTGCGCACGCTTATCGAGCTGTTCGGCAGCGATCAGGTGTTTGTTGAGCTCACCAACCTCGGGCATCCCGGCAACGACGTCACCAACGCGCGCCTCAGCGCCCTCGCGGCGGAGCTCGGGCTGCCCACCATCGCGACGGGGAATGTGCACTACGCGAGCGCGGCCCAGGCGCCGCTCGCCGAGGCGATGGCCGCGGTGCGGGCGCGGCGCAGCCTCGACGAGCTCGACGCGTACCTCCCGGCATCCGGCGCCGCACGCCTCCGCTCCGGCGCGGCGCAGCTCCGCCGCTTCGCGAGCACCCCAGACGCGGTTACCCGCACCGTGCCGCTCGCGCGGACGCTCGCGTTCTCACTCCGCGCCGCGCGGCCACGGCTCCCGCAGCTCCCCCTCCCGAGCGGCGAGACGCAGATGAGCTGGCTTCGGCGCCTCGTCTGGGAGGGCGCAGAGCGCCGCTACGGTGGCATCGCCCCGTCGGTGCACACGAGGCTGGAGCGTGAGCTCGAAGTGATCGCGGAGAAGGATTTCCCCGGCTACTTCCTCATCGTCCACGACATCGTGCAGGAGGCACGCCGCCGTGGCATCCTCTGCCAGGGCCGCGGCTCCGCGGCGAACTCCGCGGTGTGCTTTGTGCTCGGCATCACCGCCGTCGACTCGATCCGCTACGACCTCCCCTTCGAGCGATTCCTCTCCAGCATGCGCGACGAGGAGCCGGACATCGACGTTGACTTCGACTCTGAGCGGCGCGAGGAGATCATCCAGTACGTCTACGACAGTTACGGCAGACGCAACGCGGCCCAGGTGGCAAACATCATCAGCTATCGCCCGAAGGCAGCAATCCGCGACGCAGCGAAGGCCCTCGGCTACGGGCCTGGGCAGCAGCGCGCGTGGACCAAAGCCATGGAGCGGTGGCGTGAGATCGACGAGGATCCCGAGAGCCCGATCCCGCTTTCCGTGCAGCGGTTGGCGCAGCAGTTTCTGACCGCCCCACGCCACCTCGGCATCCACTCCGGCGGCATGGTGCTCACCGAGCGCCCGGTCGGCGAAGTCTGCCCCATCGAGCACGCGCGTATGGAGCGCCGCACGGTGCTCCAGTGGGACAAAGAGGGCTGCGCGAGCATGGGCCTCGTGAAGTTTGACCTGCTCGGCCTCGGCATGCTGAGCGCGCTGCAGAAGAGCATGGACCTGATCGCCGACGCGACCGGCGAGCGCTGGACCCTCGAGACCGTGCCGAAGGAGGAGCCCGGCGTCTACGACATGCTGTGCCGCGCCGACGCGATCGGGGTGTTTCAGCTCGAGAGTCGCGCGCAGCTCAACACACTCCCCCGGCTCAGGCCGCGCAGCTTCTACGATCTGGTCATCGAGATCGCACTGATCCGTCCCGGCCCCATCCAGGGCGGGGCCGTGCACCCCTACCTGCGACGACGAAACGGCGCCGAACCCGTCACCTACTCGCATCCCAAGCTCGAGCGGGTGCTCAAGCGCACGCTCGGTGTCCCGCTGTTCCAGGAGCAACTCATGCAGATGGCGATGGCCGTCGGCGACTGCTCGGCGGAGGACGCCGACCTGCTGCGCCGCGCGATGGGGTCGAAGCGTGGCGAGGAACGCATCGACGCGCTGCGCAACACCCTGTTCGCCGGGATGGCGCGCAACGGGATCGTCGGCGAAGACGCGCAGCACCTCTACGACCAGATTCAGGCGTTCGCGAGCTTCGGCTTCGCAGAGAGCCACTCCATCAGCTTCGCGCTGCTCGTGTACGTGAGCTCCTGGTTCAAGCTCCACTACCCCGGGGCGTTCCTCGCCGGCCTGCTGCGGTCACAGCCGATGGGGTTCTACGCGCCGCGCACGCTCGTCGCGGACGCGCGGCGACACGGCGTCGAGGTGCGCCCGGCCGACGTGCAGCGCTCCGGGGCACTCTCAGGACTCGAAGCCCGCGACGCGGACACCACGGACACGGGATCCGGATCAGGGCAGAGATCCGGATCCGGGCCAGGATCCCGATCGGGATCGGGGCGCAGCGCGGCGCACGCAACGCACGCAGGCTGCACCGCCGACGAGCCGGTGCGCGCGCTCGCGCCGCACGAGGCCGAGGCGGCGGTCCCGCCGTTCGATCCGAGCCTCCCGGACACCAGCGGGGCGCACCGCAGAGACGGCGCGTTCGCCGTGCGGCTTGGGCTCTCAGAGATCCGCGGAATCGAAGTTGCCACCGCTGAACGCATCGTCCGGGCGCGCGAGGCCGGCCCGTTCCTCGACCTCGCCGACCTCGCCAGGCGCGCCGATCTCGACCGCGCACGCATCGAGGCACTCGCGGCCGCTGGCGCCTGCGACAGCCTCGGGGTGAGTCGCCGCGAGGCGCTCTGGTCAGCCGGGCCAGCAGCCGACAACCGCGAGCGTTTCCTCCCGGGCATCGCCGTGCACGTGCAACCTCCGCTGCTGCCCGTGCTGAGCCGCGAAGAGCAGACCACACTCGATCTGTGGAGCACCGGGATCGCCACGGGTGATCACCCACTCGCGCTGCTCCGCGACGAGCTGGACACCCGCGGCATCACCCGTTCGGACCGCACGCGGCACACACCGCCAGGATCCCAGGTGAGCGTCGCCGGGCTCGTCACCCATCGGCAGCGCCCCAGCACCGCTGGGGGGATCACGTTCCTCACGGTCGAGGACGAGGTCGGCACGGTCAACATCGTCACGTTCGCGCAGGTGTGGCAGCGCAACAGACTCGTCGCGCGCTCCGCGCCGGCGCTCATCGTGCGGGGCATACTCGAGCGCTCGCCAGAGGGGGTGGTCAACGTCATCGCCGAGCGCTTCGAACCACTCGCGGCGCCCGCCAGCGTCCGCTCGCGAGACTTCCATTGAACCCCCTGGTGAGGGCCATTCTCCGGCTATGCTGGCGACGTGAACCCTTCAACGGCACTGCTCACAGACCACTACGAGCTCACCATGGTGGACGCTGCGCTCCACGCCGGCACGGCCGAGCGCCGCAGCATGTTCGAGCTCTTCGCACGCCGCCTCTCCGGCGCACGCCGCTACGGCGTCGTCGCGGGTACCGGCCGCCTGCTCGAGGCGATCCAGCACTTCCGCTTCGGCGACGAGGAGCTCGAGTACCTGCGCGAGCATCGGGTGGTCACCGACCGCACGCTCGAGTGGCTCGCCAATTACCGGTTCAGCGGCGACATCTGGGGTTACCCAGAGGGCGAAGTGTTCTTCCCCGGATCCCCCCTCCTCACCGTCGAGGCGAGCTTCGCGGAGGGCGTGCTCCTCGAGACGCTCGCGCTCAGCATCCTGAACGCGGACTCTGCGGTCGCCACCGCAGCTTCGCGCATGCGCCACGCCGCGGCGGGGAAGCCCCTCGCCGAAATGGGATCGCGGCGCACCGGCGAGTACAGCGCGGTCGCCGCCGCGCGTGCCGCATACATTGCCGGCTTCAGCGCGACCTCGAACCTCGAAGCCGGCCGCAGCCACGGCATCCCGACGATGGGCACCGCGGCGCACAGTTTCACGCTCCTCCACGACAGCGAACGCGCAGCGTTCGAGGCGCAGGTGGCGACGCTCGGCACCGACACCACGCTGCTCGTCGACACCTACGACATCGAGCAGGGCGTCCGCACCGCCGTCGAGGTCGCGGGCACCGGACTCGGTGCCGTGCGGATCGACTCGGGCGACCTCCCCGTCGTGGTCGCCCGCGTGCGTGAGCTCCTCGACGAGCTCGGCGCCACGCAGACCCGAATCACCGTCACGAACGACCTCGATGAGTACACGGTTGCTGCACTGGCGGCGTCGCCGGTTGACAGCTTCGGGGTCGGCACCTCGGTCGTGGTCGGCTCGGGCACCCCAACGATGGGAATGGTCTACAAACTCGTCGCGCATCAGAACGACGCCGGCGAGTGGATCCCGGTCGCGAAGAAGTCGGCAGACAAGGCCTCCGTCGGTGGGCGCAAGAGCGTGCGCCGCGCGCACACCCCCCGCGGCGTGGCGCGCGCTGAGCTCATCTACCTGGGCGATGGCCCGGCGGGCAGCACCGAGGGCGAGGACGTTGAGGGCCGCGAGGTGCTCGCGCCGTTCGTTGTGGACGGCGAGCTGCAGCCCGGCCACACGGGGGCCGAGGGAATCGCTGCGGCGCGCGAGCGGCACACGCTGCGCGTCTCCGAGTTGCCTCCCGTCGCGATGAGCCTCACGCGCGGCGACCCCGCCATCCCCACCGAGTACCGCTAGCCAGCGAATCGATGCGAGTAACGACCGCTCTCCGAGCCGATACCGGGGCCAACCCTTACTAAGTTTGAGTTTGCGCCGGGTGGCCGGGCCGGGCCCGGGCCTGGCCCGGGGGCCGGCCCGCCCGGCCCGGCAGATTGGTGCGAGAAAGCGCCGGTATCCGATCGGATACCGGCGCTTTCTCTTACTAAATTGCCGGGGGGGGCAGGGTGCAGGGGTGCCGGAGGGCGCGGAGCCCCGACGGGGCCGACCGGCCTCTACTTGCGCATGCGCTCGTACACCCGCTTGCAGTCCGGGCAAACCGGGAACTTCTCCGGATCCCGCGAGGGGGTCCACTTCTTTCCGCAAAGAGCGCGCACCGGCTTGCCCGTCATCGCGGACTCCAGGATCTTGTCCTTCGGCACATAGTGGGAGAACCGCTCGTGATCGCCGTCCTCGATCTGCGCGTCTTCAAGCAGCTTCTCGAGCTCGCGGTCGAGCACGTCGGTGCCGCCGGCGGGGCTCCCGGAAGAATCTGAATCACTGCGCGTAAAGAAACCCATGCCTCGATTGTAAACCCGCCGACCGAACGGCGACAGCCGGTTTAGTCGTAAACCTGCGTGACGCCGATCAGCTCGGGGCCGCTGCGATCGAAGATGCGGCCACCGATCAGAATGCCGGCGACGAGGATCAGCAGGCCGTAGCCCGAACCGAAGAACACCGCCCACAGGTTCTCGCCGAGTGCGACATCCGCGATCGCGGTCACCGAGAACCACACCGCCGGCACCGACAGCAGGATCGCGGCGATCATTGACAGGGTCTGCGCGAGCCCGGAACCGGATCCCGACCACTGCGGCTGCACGAACGGGCTGTCGCCTGGGCGGGTGGTGGGGTACGGCATCATCACGGAGAAGATGCTCGACACACCGGCCGACACGAACAGCACACCGAGGTTCATGCCGACCACCGCCGGCAGCACGCGCCAGTCGCCGATCACGGTCACCGTGATGCTCGAGCCGATGAGCGCGAGCGGCACGCCGAGGAGCAGCACGGGGGCGAGACGCCCGGCGCGATCGGCGGCGCCGCGCGTGCCGCTCGCGACGTGCTCCCAGATCGCGGTGGAGTCCATCGCAACATCGTTGTGCTGCGACCAGCCGAGCAGGAGCAGCACGACGGGCAGCGGCACGAGCGCGAGCCCGGCGAGCGGCACGCCGGCCACCCAGAGCGCGAGCAGGATGAAGATCGGGGCGATCGGGATCGCGAAGAGCGCGACGCGATAGCGCGGATCCCGCGCCCAGTAGGTCAGCAGCCTCGCGGCAATCGCCGGCGCGGGACGCGCGGGGAACCGCTCGAACCAGCCGAGCCCGCTCCGGGCAACATCGGGATCGATGGGGCGCTCGGTCCGCGTGAGCGACGCACGGACGACGGCGAACCAGACGACACCGAGCACGAGGATCGCGGCCACGACGATGGCCAGGCGGATCAGCGCTGCCGCCGGATCGCTGCCGAGCGCGAGCGCCGCGAACGGGGCGCCGAACGGCGTCCAACCGAGCACCTCCGCGAGATCGCCCGCGGAGTCGAAGCCGCCGTCACGCGTGGTCGAGGCGATCGCGAACACGGCAACGGGCAGCGCCGCGACGAGCAGCACCGCGCCGATCGTGCGCACGAGCCCCTCGTAGCGGTCGCCGACGAGGAGCTTCGCGAGCGCGGAGCTGACCCGGGCGCTCACGATCCCAAGCAGTGCGGCGAGCACGAGCGCGAGCGGCGCGAGCCATGCGGGATCGCGCCACTCGGGCCGGAGCACGCCGAGCGCCACGAGCCAGATCGCGAACAGGACAAACGGCCAGCTCACCACCGTGGTGGCGAGCAGCGCCCCGCCGATCCCCGCCGGGCTTGCCGGGAGACCGCCGAACTGGCGGGGCTCCAGGTGGCCGCGGTTCGCGAAGAACGGGACGACGAGGATCGCGCCGAGCACGGTCGCGCCGAACGCGATGTCGACCGCCGCGCGGTCCGGCTGCGCCGGGATGAACCACGCGGGAGCCGCCGCGGCGAGCACCGCGAGCGCAGCGAGCAGCACCCAGACGGCGACGGTGCGAGCGACTCGACCGAACGGACCGCGGAGTGCACCACCGAGCAGCGCTAGACGGAGTCGGAAGAGCCGTGCAGCCATTCGAGCCCCTTCTGCGTGTCGCTCATGCCGGTGAGCTGCGTGAAGCGCTCCTCAAGGCTCAGGCCGTCGCGCACCGCGTCGACCGTGCCCTGCGCGATCACGCTGCCGTCCACGATGATCGAGACGTGGTCGCACACGCGCTGGATGAGGTCGAGGCTGTGGCTCGACATCACGACGCTGCCGCCGCCGGCAACGTACTTCTCGAGAATCTCCGTCACGTTCGCGGCCGACACCGGGTCGATGGTCTCGAACGGCTCGTCGAGCACGAGCACCTCGGGGGCGTGGATCATCGCGCAGGCGAGCGCAATCTTCTTCTGCATGCCAGCCGAGTAGTCGGAGACCAGGCGGCCGAGCGCTGACTCGAGGCCGAACGCCTCGGCGAGCTCCGCCGAGCGCTTCGCGACGGCCGCCTCGTCCACGCCGGCGAGCACCCCGGAGTAGTAGAGGAGCTGCGCACCAGTGAGCCGGTCGAACAGGCGGAGGCGGTCAGGCAGTGAGCCGATCAGGCGCTTCGCCGCGGGGCCGTCGGTCCAGACGTCGACGCCGCTCACGGTCACGCGACCGGAGGTGGGGCGCAGCAGGCCGCTGATCATCGAGAGCGTCGTCGTCTTGCCCGCACCGTTGGGGCCGACGACGCCCGTGAAGGATCCGGCGTGCACCTGCAGCGAGACCTCGTTCGCAGCGACGACGGAGCCGTACGTTTTCGTGAGCATTTCGGTGCTCAGCACGACCGGGTTCTGCTCGGCGAGGCGGCCGCGCTCGCGTGCGCGCACGACGGAGGGCACCGGGACCTGGATCCGGCCGGTGCGCGGCGCCGACTCTGCGGCGCGTTCCTCGGTGGAGGGAGCCGCGGCGCGCGGGCGAACCGGCGCGGGATCGGCGACGGGTGCGACCGGGGCGGGATCGGCAACCGCCGGCTCGGGCGTTGCCGCGGGAGGCACGGGGCTGCCGGCGGCGCGGCTGGGGCGCACGCGCGCCGCGCTTGCGGGCGTCGCCGCTGCATCTCCCTCAAAAACCGGAGCGCTCGACGCCGAGTTCTCTGCGGGCTCGGCTGAGGACGGGTTTTCTGGAGTTACGGGCGGCACGTCCACCAATTTATCAAATCTGGAGCGCCGCGAGGCATGCGCGCCGTGATTCCCGAAAAGCGGCACAATAGTTCTGTGAACTCTGCCCTCCGCCCGCCGCGCGCGAACGCCTGGTCGTCGCTCTGGTTGCTGACCAGGCGAGACCTGAAAGTGCGGTACTCCACCTCGCTCCTCGGGTACCTCTGGTCGATCCTCGATCCGCTCCTCATGAGCCTGATCTACTGGTTCGTGTTCACGCAGGTGTTCCAGCGCTCCGTCGGCGAGGAGCCGTACATCGTGTTCCTCCTCACCGCGCTGCTGCCCTGGGTGTGGTTCAACGGCGCGATCTCCGATTCGACGCGCGCGTTCCTGCGCGATGTGAAGCTCGTGCGCTCGGTCGCGCTCCCGCACTGGATCTGGGTGGGGCGCATCGTGTGCTCGAAGGGGATCGAGTTTCTGCTCAGTATCCCCGTGCTCGTGGTGTTCGCGGTCTTCTCCGGCGCCGAGGTGGGCTGGGGGCTCCTGTTCTTCCCGCTCGGGGTGGTGCTGCACGCGGCGCTCACGCTCGGGCTCGGCCTGATCATCGCCCCACTCGTGGTGTTCTTCCGCGACCTGGAGCGCGCCGCAAAGCTGATCCTGCGCGTGCTGTTCTACGCGTCGCCCATCATCTACGGGGCGGCGGATCTCCCCGAGTTTGCGCGGCCGCTCGCCTGGCTGAACCCGCTGTCGGGCATCTTCGCGCTGTTCCGGGCCGGGTTCTTCCCCGATCAGCTGAACTGGCCGCTCGTCGCGGCCTCGGCTGGCATCAGCGTGCTGCTGCTGCTCGTCGGAATTCTCGTCTTCCGCCGCACCATCGGCGGCGTTCTGAAGGAGCTGTGACGTGACCGAGCACCACACGGTCGGCGCAGGCCAGGCCGAGGAGACCATCATCACGGCCGAGGGCCTCGGCGTGCGCTTTCGCAGGAACCGGGGCTCGCGGCGCAGCTTCAAGGACCTGTTCGCCGGCCGCTCACGGCGCAGCCGCAGCGGCGAGTTCTGGGCGCTGCGCGACGTGTCCTTCACGGTCACCCGCGGCGAGGCGATCGGCGTCGTTGGGCGCAACGGGCAGGGGAAGTCGACGCTGCTGAAGCTCGTCGCGCGGGTGCTGTTCCCCGACGAGGGCGGCGTCCGCGTGCGCGGCGGTGTCGCGCCGCTCATCGAGATCACGGGCGGTTTCGTCGGCGATCTCACCGTGCGCGACAACGTGCAGCTCACGGGCGGCCTCCACGGGCTCAGCAAGAAGCAGATCGCCGAGCGCTTCGACTCGATCATCGAGTTCGCGGGCGCCGAGGACGTCATCGACACCCCCTTCAAGCACCTGTCGAGCGGGATGAAGGTGCGCGTGGCGTTCTCCGTGATCTCGCAGCTCGACGAGCCGGTGTTGCTCGTCGACGAGGTGCTCGCGGTGGGCGACAAGGCATTCCGCGCGAAGTGCTACCGGCGCATCGAGGAGCTCCTCGCCGACGGGAAGACGCTGTTCCTCGTCTCGCACAACGAGCGGGACCTGCTGCGGTTCTGCTCCCGCGGGCTCTACCTGAACGGCGGCAAGCTCGTGCTCGACGGGCCGATCGCCGACGTCGTCGCGCGCTACAACGCGGATCACCCAGCCGGCTAGCAGCGCGGGCCAGCCGAGACGGGCACGGCCAGCGCGGCCCGCACGGCCGGCGCGGAGCGCTCCCAGCTAGGCGGCCCCGCCGCGGCTCCGCCAGGACTCGGCGCGCGCCAGCAGATCCGCGATCGCGGCGTGAAAGCGGCGGGTGGGCGCGCCGGGCGCCGTGTCCCCGAAGTAGCGTCCGGACCACGTGCCGAGCCGCTCGATCGCCGCCTCGTCCTGGATCACGCGATCGGTCACTGCGACGGCGCGGTCCAGCTCCCCGGCGTCGAGCCACTCGCACACGCTCAGGTAGCCGCCCTCGTCGACCGCAGCGTCCGGCGCGACGGGCCGCGTGACCATGAGCGGCTTGCCCGTGGCCAGGCGGTCGTAGACCATCGCGGAGATGTCGCAGATCGCGAGGTCGGGGAGACTGAGCTGCCAGCCCAGCACTGGCGACTGATCGTAGACGTGCTGGGCGGTCGGGTCGGCCTGATTCGCCGCGGCGATCATCGCGATGATGCGCTCGTTCGCCGCCCCGAACTCGGGATCGACGACGCCGCTGCGCGGGTGCGGGCGGTACACAACGCGGTGCCGCCCCGAGCCGATGAGCTCGGCGACGAGCCGCTCGCCGTGGGACGCGACGGAGCCGTAGCTCGCAGCAGGGCGATCCCCCTCCCAGGTGGGCGCGTAGAACACGACGGTGCGATCATCGGGGGTGAACGGCGGCTCGCCGCTCAGGTGATCCGTCTGCGGCCGCCCGATCGGGATCGTGCGCGTCTCGACGTCGTAGTCCCAGAGCGCCGCCGACAGCCTGGCGCGTGCCGCATCGCCGGCAACGAGCGCGTAGTCGTACGCCTTGTGCTGGTTGCTCGTCATGTACATCTTGTCGCTCTCACCGTGATTGATGAACACGTGCCAGCGCTGGCCGTAGCGCATCATCTGGAAGTTGCGCGTGTTCTGGTTCACGTAGAGCACCACGTCGAGCTGCTGCGACTCGATGACGCGTTCGAGGTCCGTCACCTTCTGCACGAAGGCGACGTCGAGTCCGCTCTCGCGCATGAGCTGCCGCGCACCCGCGGCGTTTCGCGCGAGCACGAGCACGGGCCACTCGCGAGAGAGCTCCTGCAGCGGCGCGTACCACTGGCGCATCTGATAGATGTTCACGTCGCTGTCGGCGAAGTACACGGCGATGCGGAAGTGCTCCGCCTGGAGCGGTCCGCGCTTCGCAATCATCTCGCGCACCTCGAAGTAGGCGCGCCGGCCCTTCAACACTCGCTGCCCCAGACGGACCGCGCGCTTCATATCCTTCGCCAGCTGCATCGTTCCAGGATAGCCCGGCTTCCCCGGCGTCCCGGCTTCCCCGGCGTCCCGGCTTCCAGCCCGCCAGCCGGCCGCTGTGGGAGGATCAGGGGGTGCAGCTGCCTCCTCTCCCCGACTCCCCCGCCGTGAGCTTCGTCATGCCCGTGCTCAACGAGGAGGATTTCCTCGAGTCCGCGGTGCGCACGATCCTCGCGCAGGAGTACACCGGCGAGAAGGAGATCGTGCTTGCGCTCGGCCCTTCGACCGACGCGAGCACGGCGATCGCGGAGCGGCTCGCTGCCGAGGATCCGCGCGTGCAGCTCATCGCGAACCCCGAGCGCGACATTCCCGCTGGGCTCAACCACGCGATCGCGGCCTCCCACCACCCGGTGATCGTGCGCGTCGACGCGCACTCGGAGCTCACGCCCGACTACACGAGCCGCGGGATCGCCGCGCTGCGCGAGCACGCGGCTGCCGGGGTGGCGAACGTCGGCGGCATCATGCGCGCGGCGGGCCGCGGCGACGTGCAGCGCGCCATCGCGCGCGCATACAACAGCCCATTCGGCCTCGGCGGCGGGGCCTATCACGGCGACGGCACGCCAGGCCCAGCTGAATCCGCGTACCTCGGCATCTTCCGCCGGGAGGCGGTCGACGCGGTGGGCGGCTACGACCCCGAGATCCTGCGCGGCGAGGACTGGGAGCTGAACCTCCGAATCCGCCGCGCCGGGTTCACCGTGTGGTTCGATCCAGCGCTCGCGGTGACGTACTGGCCGCGCGCCAGCTTCGGCGACCTCGCGCGCCAGTTCTTCGCGACCGGCACGTGGCGGGCCGTCCTCGTGCGCCGCTACGGCCGCGCGAATCCGTGGCGCTTCTTCGCCCCGGCCGCGCTCGTCTTCGGTCTCGCGGTGAGCCTCGTCACGCTACTCCTCCTCACGCTCGGCGCGCTGCCGTGGGCTTCGGGCTGGCCGATCCTGCTCGCACCGCTCGCGTGCTACCTGATCGGGATCGCATTCGCCGCGCTCCGCATCCCCGAGCAGCGCGGGGCGCGCGATCGGTGGCTCACGGCGCGCACGCTCGTCACCATGCACCTGAGCTGGGGTGCGGGGTTCGTCCGCGGGATCCTGTTCGGCGGCGGCCGCGTCGTCGACCGCTCGCGCATCGGCTAGCGCGCTAGACGCCCTCGGCGAGCAGCCCGGTGACGCGGTACGGGATCACCTCGCGGAGGAACAGGCTCGTTGACGTGCGCTTGATGCCCGGGCAGAGCCGGATCTCCTCGCTCACGCGGTAGAGGTCGTCCGGGCTCTTCGCGACGACGCGCAGCAGCAGGTCGGTGTTGCCCGCCGGCGCAAAGCACTCGAGCACCTCGGGAATGTTCGCGAGCGCGGCGATCGCCTCGACGATGAAGTGCTGATCCAACTCGACCTGCAGGCTCGCCCCGACCGGGCGGCCGAGCGCGGCCGGCGAGATCCTGGCGCTGTGTGCGCGGAGCGCGCCCGCTGCAGCGAGCTTCTCGAGCCGCGCCTGCACCGTGCCGCGCGCGAGTTCGAGCCGCTGCGCGATCATCGCGGTCGGCATGCGCGCGTCCCGATCGAGCTCGCGCAGGATGCGCCGATCCGTCGCGTCGAGGTCGCTCATTTTGCTCGCTTTCCGCTCGACAACACGCCGGGCAATTGATCAGATTGCTCAATCTTAGATCATTCGCTTGCGCGGAACGAGCAGTTCTTGCTCTACTCGTGCTCAGGACGCGGTCAGTGCGCCCCACGCTTCACCCCACCCGCTGGCGCCACACCCGGCGCGGGCGGCAGGACACGCCCCACAAGGGCAGCCCATTCGAGGAGCACGCCATGAGCGCGACACCCACCCACGTACGCCCCCTCCCGCACGCGGCACACCCCAGCCCGCAGCAGGTCCGCCCACGCACGCGGGCCGCACTGACCGCCCTGACCCTGTTCACGCTCCTCGTCAGCGCGAATCTCACCACGCCGCTCTTCCCGCTGCTCGAGCGCACGCTCGACTTCGGCCCACTCGGCACGACGCTCGCGTTCTCGAGCTACGTGCTCAGCCTCATCGTCGGGCTGCTCGTCTTCCGGCGCTTCGCCGACACCGTGAATCGTCGCACCGTGCTCGTTGTCGCGCTCGCCGTCACTGCGCTCGGCACGGCGGGGCTCGCGCTCGCGCCGAACCTCGGCTGGTTCGCCGTCGCCCGCGCCGCGCAGGGGGCCGCGATCGCCTGCGCGACGGGCACCGCGTCCGGCGCGCTGCGCGTACTCCTGCCCGGCCGCCCGGCCCTCGTCGGCAGGCTCACGCTGCTCGCGAGCTCCGGCGGGGTGGCCTGCGGGCCGATCATCGGCGGCGCGCTGTCCCAGGGCGATGCGCCACTCGTCACGCCGTTTCTCACGCTCGCGCTCGCGCTGGCCGCGCTGATCCCCGCGATCCTCGTCACCGCGCCGCACGAGCTCTGCCGCCCGGACACCGGGCCGGTGCCGATCGCGCTCGCCGACGCGCCGCCGCGGGTCGCGCGCTCGGAGCGCCGCGCCGGCCGCCAGTCCCCCGCGGCGCTCCGCGCGTTCCGGCTGGCCGCGGCCACCGGGTTCCTGAGCTTCACGGTGTTCGGGTTCTGCCTGTCGCTCGCGCCCTCCCACTTCGCCACGATCGTCGGCACGAGCTCCCGGCCGGCGATCGGGGTGCTCGCCGCGCTGACGCTCGGCGCGTCGGCGCTCTCGCAGCTCGTGCCGCTGCGCGGCGCGTGGCGGTTGCCCGTCGGGCTCGCGGCGCTCGCCGCTGCGCTCGGGGGTCTCGCGGCAGCTGGTCCGCTCGGCAGCCCCGCGCTGCTCGTGTGCGCCGCCGTCGGCGCAGGCGTGAGCCAGGGTGTCGCGTTCCAGGCGGCGTTCACCGGCGCGACGGCCGCCGTTGACCCGCGCCACCACGCGTCAACGGTCAGCGCGATCTACACGGTGACGTACCTGGGTAGCGCCCTCCCAGTGATCGGGCTGGGCCTCCTGGCCGAGCGGATCGGGCTCGGCTCGGCGGTGACGGTGTTCGCGCTTGCGACGGCGGCGGCGTGCGTGGCGCTCGCGTGCGCGGCGCTCCGCCCACCCCACCCCAACCCCCTGCCACCCCGCATTTAGTTGGACTCCGATCCGCTCGCGGGGCTTCGAGCTACCTCACACTCGCGCGAGTTTGCTCGGCACGGGCGGCCGACCGGCACCGACGGAACGTCCCCAAATTGCTGAGAGTTCGGACCGCTATCGGGCCCGCAAGCGGCTCATACTCGAGGCAATCTGCGGGGGCGACGGACTGGGCGTTCGAGCTCGCCAAACTGGTGAGGGTTTGAGCCGGTATCCGGAGGGCCAGGCGGCCCGTAGTCACACTAAATTGCAGGGACGGGTGGCGGGGCTGGAGGGCGGGTGGGGCGGAGGGCGGGCAGGCCGGGCCGGGGCCCGGCCCCTACTCCGCCAGGAGGTCGAGCGCCGCGCGATCCGCCTCGTCGAGCAGCGGGCCGAAACGCTCCGCGACCGCGCCGCGCGCGATCCGGCCAGCGGCCTGCGCGTCGCGGCGCTCGATCGCGTCGAACAGGCCGCGGTCGATCGCCGCCGAGGCCAGCTTCACGCGGTTGTCGTGGTGCTCCCCCTCGGCGTCGCGCGCCATCATGCCGCGCAGCACGCCGGACACCGCCTGCCCGCTCATCTCAAGAATCTGGTTGCCGCTCGCGGCCCACACGGCCTCATGGAACTCGAGGTCGGCCGAGGCGAAGTCCGCGGCGTTCGTGTCGGCGGCCTCCTGCATGCGCACCACCGCGGCCCGCATGCGCTCGAGCTGCGCCGGCGTGTGGCGCTGCGCCGCGAGCTTCGACGCCGATCCCTCGAGGATCACGCGGAACTGCACGAGCTCGGACACGCTCAGCGCGTCGGTGCCGATCATGGTGCGAAACGAGCGACCAAGGGTCTGTGAGGACGGCGCGAGCACCTGCGGCCCGCCGCGCGTGCCCGGCTTCGACTCAATCAGCCCCATCGACTGCAGCACGCGCAACGCCTCGCGCACGGTGGGGCGGCTCACACTGAACTGCACCATGAGGTCGCGCTCGCTGGCCAGCTGCGATCCGATGGGGATCTCGCCGGAGAGGATGGCCTCCTCGATCTGTTCGACGATGCGCTGGTACGTGTGCACAGGCACCGCCGGAGAAAAGCTGTGGGTCGTCAACTGCGTGTCTCTCCTGTGGCTGGGGATCGCGCTCGCGCCGCGCTGCGCTTGGTCGATGTGCGCTGTTTCGAAATTTTGCCCCAGTCTAGCCCCCGCGCAGTGGCCTTACCATGTATCCTGGTTCGAACCCCGTGGCCAGTACCCGGAAATCAAGGATGATTGTGAGTGAACACAGGTGCCACCGCACCGCCCCGGCCACGACGACGCGCACACCCCCGCACGTCACACACAAGAAACGAGCAGCGGCCACCGCGCCACAGCTCACCCCTCTTCTCGATAGGAAGCAACGATGCGACGCAGGAACTCCCTGACCCTCACCGCGACGCTGATCACCGCAGGCGCGCTCGCGCTCGCCGGGTGCTCGGCTGGCTCCGCCGGCAGCGGCGGATCCGGATCGGGCGACGCCCCGACCACCGCGACGATCGCGCTCACCGGCGCACCGGTGAACCTCGACTTCACGACCACTGCGGGATCCGCGATCCCGCAGGCGATGATGTCGAACGTGTACGAGGGGCTCGTGCAGCTCGACCAGGCCGGTGAGATCCAGCCCCTGCTCGCGACGTCGTGGGAGATCAGCGACGACCGCAAGACCTACACCTTCACGCTGGAGGAGGGCGTCACGTTCTCGAACGGCGACGCGTTCACCGCCGACGACGTGAAGTTCAGCTTCGATCGTGTGAAGACCGACTGGGTCTCGAGCCTCAAGGCGAAGATGGACGTCGTCGAGAGCGTCGAGGTCATCTCCGACACCGAGGTGGCCGTCCACCTCTCGAAGCCGTCGAACGCGTGGCTCTTCAGCCTCGCCACCCCCGTCGGCGCCATCTTCTCCTCGGACGGCGTCGCGGATCTCGCGAACGCGCCCGTCGGCACCGGCCCCTACGCCGTCGAGACGTTCACGGCGAACGACAAGATCGTGCTCGACACCCGCGACGACTACTGGGGCGACGCACCCGCGGTCGAGTCGGTCACCCTGAAGTACTTCGCGGACGCGACCGCGACCACGAACGCGCTCCGCACGGGCGACATCGACGCGATCGTCAACCTCCAGGCTCCCGAGCTGCTCGACACCTTCGAGAGCGACGACAAGTACACGGTCACCACGGGCACCTCGAGCGGCGAGATCTCGCTCTCGCTGAACAACAAGGCGGCCCCGTTCGATGATGTGCGCGTGCGCCAGGCGGTGCTCTACGCACTGGACAAGCAGGCCATCATCGACACCGCGTGGAACGGCTACGGCTCGCTCGTCGCCACCTACGCGACGCCCACCGATCCCTACTACGAGGATCTGAACGATCGCTACCCGTACGATCCCGAGAAGGCCAAGGAGCTCCTGAAGGAGGCCGGCCAGGAGAACCTCAGCATCACGTACACCGTGCCGACGCGCCCCTACGCGCAGGCCGTGTCCGAGATCGTGGTCTCCCAGCTCAAGGACGTGGGCATCACCGCGACGATCGAGAGCTCCGAGTTCCCCGCGGTGTGGCTCGACGAGGTCTTCACGAAGCACGACTACCAGATGACCACCGTGCTCGCCACGGAGGCGCGGGATCTGCTCACCGTGTTCAACGACCCGAACTACTACATCGGCTACGACAACACGAAGATCGCCCCGATCGCCGCGAAGGCCGACGAGGCTGACGAGGCCGGCTACGTCTCCGGCATGAAGCAGGTCGCCGAGCAGATCGTCGACGACGCAGCATCCGGCGTACTGTTCCTCTTCCCGAACATCACGGTCGCGAAGGCCGAGCTGCAGGGTCTGCCCGAGAACGCCATCATCGAGGCGCTCGATCTGACCGACCTCAGCTGGAAGTAACGGAGCCGAAGCTCCGCACCCCAGCGGGCGCGGGCCGCACAACGGCCCGCGCCCGCACTCACCACCCCCTTCACCCGAGGACCGCGCATGGCCATACGGATTCTGATCAACCTCGCCCGATTTGCGGTGACCTACCTCGTCGCGACGGTCGTCGTGTTCCTGTTCATGCGGCTGATCCCGGGGGATCCCGCGCAGATCGCGCTCGGCGTGAACGCCACCCCCGAGCTGCTCGAACAGACCCGCAAGGAGTTCGGCACTGACCGCCCGCTCATCGTCCAGTACTTCGACTGGGCCGGCGGCCTCCTCCGCGGCGACTTCGGGGTCTCCTACGTCACCCGCACCGACATCAGCCCGCTCGTGAACGACCGCCTCCAGGTCAGCCTGATCCTCGTCATCGCGGCGATGATCGTCGCGCTCGCGGTCGCGATCCCGCTCGGCACCTGGGCCGCGGTGAAGCACCGCAACCTGTCCGGCGTGCTCATCGGCGCGGGATCGCAGCTCGGCGTCGCGGTGCCTGGCTTCCTCGCGGCCATCCTGCTCGTGCTCGTGTTCGCGGTGGGCCTCGGCTGGCTCCCCGCGAGCGGGTGGACGCCGCCAGGCGAAGACTTCGGCGACTTCCTCCGCCGCCTCATTCTCCCCGTGCTCGCGCTCGCCTCGGTGCAGGGCGCGATCCTCACCCGCTACGTGCGCTCGGCCGTGCTCGAGATCATGAGCGAGGACTACCTCCGCACCGCGCGCGCGAAGGGCCTCAGCAAGATGGGCGCACTCGTGAAGCACGGGCTCCGCAACGCGGCGATCCCAGTCATCACCGTCACGGGCGTGCAGATCGCGGCCCTCATCATCGGCGCGGTGGTCATCGAGCGCGTGTTCGTGATCCCCGGCCTCGGATCGATGCTGCTCGACGCCGTCGGCAACCGTGATCTCCTCACCGTGCAGTCGGTCGTGATGGTGCTCGTCGCGATCACGCTCGTCCTGAACCTCGTCGTCGACGTGCTGTACACGATCGTCGACCCCCGGATGCGAAAGAGCGCATAACCATGACGACGCAGAATCTCCCCACGCCCCCGGTGCAAGCCCCGCGCACCTCGGCGATCGCCGCCCCGCGCCCGCCGAAGAAGCGCGCAGGGCTCTCCCCCACGCTCCTCGTCGGCCTCGTGCTCGTCGCCATCGTGACGGTCGCGGCGCTCGTCTCCTTCGTGTGGACCCCGTACGACCCGGTGCAGGCGATCGCCGCCGACCGGCTGCAGGGCCCGAGCGGCTCGCACTGGTTCGGCACCGACAAGTACGGGCGCGACGTGTTCTCCGCCATGCTGTACGGCGCGCGGATCACCCTCTTCGTCGGCATCATCTCCGTCGGCATCGCGCTGCTCATCGGCACCCCGCTCGGGATCCTCGCCGGCATCCGCGGCGGCTGGATCGAGGAGGTCATCATGCGCACCTCCGACATCGCGCTCGCCTTCCCCGCGCTGCTGCTCGCGATCATGTTCAGCGCCGTGTTCGGCGCGTCGACGCTCACCGCGATGATCGCGATCGGCATCGCAACGATCCCGGGCTTCGCGCGCGTCGCACGCTCCGGCACCCTGCAGGTGATGAGCACGGAGTACGTGCTCGCCGCGCGCGCGGCGAGCCAGTCGCGGTTCCGCATCGCGCTCCGCCACGTGCTGCCCAACATCATCGGGATCGTCGTCGTGCAGTGCTCGGTATCGTTCGCGCTCGCCGTGCTCGCGGAGGCTGGCCTCAGCTTCCTCGGCCTCGGCACCCCGCCGCCCACGCCATCGTGGGGGCGCATGCTGCAGGAGTCGCAGCAGTTCCTCGGCACCCACCCCCTGCTCGCCATCATCCCCGGCGTCGCGATCGCGATCGCCGTGATGGGCTTCAACCTGCTGGGCGATGGGCTCCGTGACCGATTCGATCCGAAGCTGAACGGGAGCCGCGGCTGATGACCACCTCTTCCTCCGAACCGCAGGCCGGCGCGACGCCGCTGCTCGCCGTCGACGGGCTGAACGTCCGCACCCCGCACCGCACCCTCGTGCACGACTTCTCGCTGCACATGGCGCACGGCGAGCGCATCGGCCTGATCGGCGAGTCCGGATCGGGCAAGTCGATGACCACGACCGCGCTGCTCGGCCTCCTCCCCGCTGGGGTCACGGCCGACGGCTCCGTGCGGCTCGACGTCGCCGAGCGCCCGGGCAGCGCCGAGCGCAACCTGCTCGAGGCCCCCGAGTCGGAGCTCATGCAGATCCGCGGCCGCGACATGGCCATGGTGTTCCAGGAGCCGCTCACGGCGCTCAACCCGCTCATGCGCGTCGGCGCGCAGGTCGCCGAGATCATGCTGCTCCACAAGCTCGCACCGACAAAGGCGGAGGCGAACCGCCGCGCCGTCGAGATGCTCGACGCGGTGCACCTGCCCGATCCCGCGCAGGCGGCTCGCGCGTACCCGCACCAGCTCTCGGGCGGCCAGCGGCAGCGCGTCATGCTGGCCATGGCGCTCGCCAACGATCCCGCGCTGCTCCTCTGCGACGAGCCAACGACGGCGCTCGATGTCACGGTGCAGCGCCAGGTGCTCGATCTCATCCTCGAGCTCGTCAAGAAGCGGGGCACCGGCCTCCTCTTCATCACGCACGATCTCGCCGTCGTGGCGAACATGTGCACGCGCGTGCTCGTCATGAACCAGGGCGTGGTCGTCGAGGAGGGCAGCACCGAGGACGTGTTCCTCCGGCCGCAGCACGCGTACACGCGCGGCCTGCTCGCCGCGAGCGACCTCGACGCGACCGACGCGGAGGGCCGGCTCTTCACCGTCGCGAGCGCGAAGGAGTACGTGCCGCCAACGCGCGAGGAGCTCGCCGCTGAGGCTGCGGCTGCGGCTGCGGCCGCGGGCACGCAGGATCCAGATCGGGATCCTGGCCGTGCCGGATCTGCGGCTGCGACTGCCGGCGATTCGGCGCCCGCGAGTGCCGAGCCCGTGATGCGCGTCACCGACCTCGTTCGCACCTACACGCGCGGCAAGACGAGCCTCTTCAAGCCGGCACCCGAGGTGCGCGCGCTGAAGGGCATCTCATTCGAGGTGCCGCGCGGCGGCAGGCTCGGTGTCGTCGGCGAGTCCGGCTCGGGCAAGTCCACCCTCCTGCGCATCCTCGCCGGCCTCGACCAGCCCACCTCGGGCAGCGCGGTCGTCGCGGGCAACGAGGTCGCCGGCGCGAAGGAGGCGCAGCTGCGCGAGCTCCGCCAGCAGCTGCAGATCGTGTTCCAGGATCCGATGGGCTCGCTTGATCCGCGCATGACGGTCGAGCAGATCATCTCCGAGCCGCTCCTCGTGCGCGGCAGGAACGAGACGGCGGCCGAGCGCACGCGCATGGTGGCCGAGATGCTCGAGGCGGTTGGCCTGCCGGCGTCGGCGGCCGAGCGCTACCCGCACCAGTTCTCGGGCGGGCAGCGCCAGCGCATCTCGATCGCGCGCGCGCTCATCTGCCGCCCGCAGGTCGTCGTCGCCGACGAGCCGGTGAGCGCGCTCGACGTGTCCGTGCGCGCGCAGGTGCTCAACCTGCTCGCCGACCTCGTCGACGAGTACGGGCTCACGCTCGTGTTCGTGTCGCACGACCTGAACGTGGTGCGGCACCTCTGCGACTCCGTGATCGTGATGCAGTCGGGCGAGATCGTGGAGGCCGGGCCCACCGAAACGGTGTACCGTGCCCCGCAACACCCGTACACGCAGCGCCTCATCGACTCGTCGCTGACGCTGCGCCAGGAACTGCAGCACGCGTTCTGATCCCCGAGCGGCCGCCGCGCCGGGCGGCCGCTCCCCCGTCTCCGCTCGAAAGGACACCCCAGTGACCGCCTCCGGCACCGCCCCAGTCTCCCCCCGACTCGCCGACCTCGACGCCGGCGCGCTCGCCGCGGCGTTCGCCGCGGGGACGCTCACCCCGAGCGCGGTCGCCGAGGACGTGCTGGAGCGCATCGCCGCGCGCGAACCCGAGCTGAACGCGCTCTACCTCCACGATCCCGAGCAGGTGCGCGCCGACGCCGCGGCCTCGACCGCGCGCTGGGCCGCTGGCGCGCCGCTCAGCGCGTTCGACGGCGTGCCGGCGACGGTGAAGGAGAACATCGCGCGCGCCGGGCAGCCGAAGCCGTCGGGCACCGCGATCCCGAACCCGCCGATCGCCGCAGCCAACGCGCCGACGACGGACCGGCTCGTCGAGGCCGGCGTCGTGATCGTCGGCTCGACCACGATGCCCGACTGGGGCATGCTCTCCTCCGGCGTCTCGAGCCTGCACGGGATCACCCGCAACGGGCTGGATCCGCGGCTCACCTCCGGGGGCTCCTCCGCCGGTGCCGGCACCGCGGCCGCTGCCGGGTACGGTCCGTTCCACATCGGCACCGACATCGGCGGCTCGATCCGGCTGCCCGGCACCTGGCAGGGCCTCACCGCGCTGAAGCCGAGCGAGGGGCTCATCCCGCTCGACGTGCCGTACGACGGGCGCGCGGCGGGCCCGCTCACCCGGACCGTCGCCGACAGCGTGCGGCTGATGTCGATCGTCGCGCGGCCGGACGCGCGCGACTACCTGACCAGGGCCTACCCCGAGATGGCGTGGTCGACCGAGCCGCTCGACCCCGCCGGCATGCGGGTCGCGCTGCAGCTCGATGCCGGATCGGGGCTGCCCGTCGAACCGGAGACGCGAGCCGTGATCGAGGCGGCAGCCGAGCGCTTCGCCGCGGCGGGGGCCGAGGTCGTGGAGCTCGCGCCGTTCGTCGGCCCTGAGGTGCTCGACGGGCTCGTCGACTTCTGGCGCAGCCGCTCCTACGCCGACTACGAGCTACTCTCCGAGGCGGAGCGGGCTGCGGTGCTGCCGTTCATCGCCGAGTGGTGCGCGGCGGGCGCCGACATCTCGGCGGCGCAGACGGTGCGCAACCGCAACCAGATCGACGAGATGGCGCGCCTCACCCGCGCCGCCACCGAGCCGTTCGACCTCGTACTGTCGCCCGTGTCCCCTGTTGCGGCGTTCGCGGCGGAGGATCCGATGCCGATCACCGATCCGCGTGTGACGATGGGGCACATCTCGTTCACCGTGCCCTACAACATGTCGGGGCAGCCGGCGCTGTCGATCGGCGCGGGGGTGCTGGCGGACGGCCGCACGGTCGGCCTGCAGATCGCTGGCCCCATCGGGAGCGATGACCGCCTGCTGCGCGTCGCGGCCTGGTTCGAGGCGGTGCGCGGCGCGGCCGCCGAGGTGGACTGGGCGCGGCTGGCGTAGCGCGGCGCGCCCCTGCCCCGCCGGCCCACCCCACCCCACTGCCCCGCACGACCCCACCGGCCCACCCGGCCCACCCGGATCGGGGTCACTTGGGCAGGGTGTTGCCCGGCTCGCGGACACGACACCCTGCCCAAGTGACCCCGATCGCGGCAGGGCGACGTGGGCGGGGCACCGGGCGGGGTCAGGCGCGGCCGCGCTGCAGCACGCCCGCGCGCACGAGCAGGAGGTACAGCTCACAGCCGAGGCAGAACCCGAACGCCGCGTTCAGGAACGCCGCGAGAAACGCCGCCGCGCCGCCCACCACCAAGGCAAACGGCACGCCGAGCAGGTGCAGCGCGAGCCCAGCGCCCACAACCGCGAGGCCGACGCCCTGCGCGAATCGCGGGGGCCGCGCGTCCTCCCACTCAGCCGGCGGCGCGAGGCGCGGCGCGAGCAGCACGCGGTAGAGCGTCGCGAACGGGTGACTGCGCGGCGAAACGAGCGACCACGCGAACAGGAGGGCGACCGCCGCGAGGATCCAGAACCCCGGGTCTCCGACGCGTGCCGCAAACCCGCCGGCCGCGAACGCGCTCGGCGAGGCCGACGGTCCGAGGAGCGCGACGAACACCCCGATCAGCAGCAGCGCGGCGGTGAGCGCCGCAGCAACGCGCGGCGCGCGAGGGTCGACCACGCCTCGCGGGTGGGCTGGCGACTGTGGCGTGTGCGACGCACGTGCCTCCGGTGCGGAACTCATGCGGTGACCCCCATCGCTGCGTCGATCTCGCGGGCGAGTGTGCCCCGCGAGAGTGTCCCCGAGAGCCGGGTGCGCAACTGGCCAGCCGCGTCGAGAATGAGCACCGTCGGCGTCTGCGTTAGACGGAACGCCTCGGCCAGGTCCTGCCGCTCGGTCACGTCGACGTGCAGGGCGGTGAGCTGGCGCTCGGTTGTGAGCTCCTCGATGATTCTGCGCGTGCCGGGGCAGCGCGCGCAGAATGCCGTGCTGAACTGCACAACGGTGCCCGTGCGCTGAGCGGAATCCGGGAGCCCGAGCGCCGCGAGATCGACGGCGGGATCGGTGCTGCGCGCTGCGCGCACCCGCGTCGCCGTGCGGCACGACAGCAGGCCGAGCGCCACGCCGCCGAGCAGGAGCGCGGCGATCACCGCGAGCGCGAGAGTGAGGGTCATGCGAGGAATCGTATGCGGCGTGCGCGCCTGATCACACCCCAATCGTCACATTTCGCAATACCTCCCATTACCAAACCAGCATCGACGCGCGTCCCACCGACCTCCGGGGCCGGTCAGCCGAACGCAGCGTAGCGGTCGGCGGCATCAGCCACGTCGTTGTTGTATGCGACGCTCGGGTTATAGGCGTTGACCGCGGCGATCCAGTTCTCGGCGACACGCAGATCGCCGCCGATCGTGCAGAGCATGTCGGCAGCGGACAGGGCCGCGTCGTCCACCAGGTCGATGTTCGGACTCCCGCTCCCCGCGGCGCTTCGACCGTACTCCGCCCACGTCTGCGGGATGAACTGCATCGGTCCGACCGCGCGATCCCAGCGCGTATCCCCGTCGACGCTCCCGCCGTCGGTGTCGGGGATCGCCGCGAACTCGATTCCGTCGAGCGCGACCCCGACGATGCGCGGCACGGCGCGGCCGTCGGGCAGCAGCTCCGCGGCGCCGATCGTGCCGTGGTGGGTCTCCACCTGCCCGATCGCGGCGAGGGTGTTCCAGCCAATCCCGCAGCCGGGCTGCTCGCGTCCGAGTGTCAGCGCAGCGTTCGCGTATGCGCGAAGCGCCGGCTCGGGGATCTCCGCGGCCGCTGCGGTCTCGGCGAGCCACGCGGGATCCACCGTGGGACGCGGTGCGCCGTCCGGCCCGGGCTCCGCGGCATCGGCGGCGGGCCCAGGGACGCCGGCTCCGCCGTCGGGTGCCGCGCCGGCCGTCGCGGGTGCAGCGCCGTGCGCCGCGACTTCTGCGCGATCCGCTGGCGCCGCGGCCGAGCTGAGCTGCCCCGTGACGACAGCGGCGCCGAGTCCAACGACGCCGATGCCGGCGAGCGCGATCGCGCCGAGTCCCACCGCGACGACACCGCGCCGGCCGCGCCGCGGGACGTCTGGCGCCCCTGAGTCGAGGCGCGAGGAATGGGGCACCCCAGTATCGTACGCTGCGCGCCCCTCGGTCTCCTCCAGCTCCCTGAGCAGCCAAGCCAGGGTGCCCTCGCGGTGCGCGGGATCAGCCACGCCGCCGCCGCGCGCGTCGCCCACCAGCAAGCGCCAGCCCGCCGGCCGCGAGAGCGAGAGCGGCGGAGGCGAACCAGGCAGCCCGGTCCGCGGCGCCGGTGTGCGCGAGGAGCTGCGGTCCGGCTACCGGCCGGGCGCGGTCCGCGGCCGGGGTGGATCCCGCGCCTGACGCACTGGGCCGCCCGCCGCCCGAGCTCTCGCCGGGCACGGTCCCTGGCGTCGGATCGGGGCCGCTCCCCAGATCGGGATCCGGCGTGGTTCCCGGCTCCGTCCCCGGCTCGGCCCCCGGTTCCGTGCCCGGCTCCGTCCCCGGCTCCGTGCCGGTGTCGGGCTCGTGCTCCGCGAACCGGATCACGATCGGGTGCGGGCGTTTGGAGTCGTCGGTGGCGACCGCGCTGCGCGCGAAGAACGGCGCGACGAGCGGGTTCAGCAGCGACACGAACTCGTTCGGGAAGGAGTCCTCGTAGTCGTAGAACCACGTCCCGGCGCCTGCGGCCTGCCCGGCCCAGCCGAGCGGGATCGTGGCGGACACGTGCCCGTTTGGATCCTGCTCGGACAGCTCCGCGCCGGTGAACGTCGCGATCGTGACGCGGGTCGCCGGGTAGTCCTGGCGGCTTGCCCCCGCCGCGTAGAAGCCCGAGAACTCGGCGGTGAGGTACCCGGCGCCGTCCGCGCCGATGTGCAGCCGGGGCGCGGCGAAGTCCCACTGATTGCCGCTGCCCGAGCTCAGGCGGGCGGTTCCCGTGAAGTCGATCACGCGGTTGCCAGCGGCGTCGCGGGAGCCCGTGCCGCCGCCGAACGTGAACGGCCGGAAGTAGTGCGCCTGCAGGGCCGCATCGCTCGCCCCCTGCCCCGGGTTCGGAATCTCGGGGAGCGTCACGTCGCCCGCGATCACCGTGCGTTCGAAGCCGACCCGAAAGTTGCTGAACCAGATGTTGCCGATCGTCCACTCGAGCTCAGCGCCATCGATCACGGCGGCGGTGGCTCCGGAGAGCGCGATGTCGGGCACGGTGCGGCGGGTGTCCACCACGCGGTACGTGCGCGGGGCGCTGCGCGCAGGAGCGCTGCCCGTCCCCTCCTCGGGAGTGAAGACCGCGACGACCTCGCGCGCTCCGCCCGCGGGCCAGCGGTCGGTGTCGATCCGCACCGTGACGGACTCGGCAGCGGCGTCCGCGGCAACGGGCGCCGAACCGAGGAGCACGTCTCCGTCGAAGAACGCGACGGAGCCGCGCAGCTCGACGGAGCCGCGCAGCTCGGCGGAGCCGCGTAGCTCGGCGGAGTCCGCCTCGGCGAGCCGAACGGTCGCGCTGATCGGGCCGGGCTGTCCGAGGATGTAGCGCGCGCGTTCGGAGACCTCGGGGACCGCGACAGTCACCACGGTCGGGGCGAGCGACTCCGCCGCGGAGACGGCGGAGGCGGTGGGGGCGGAGGGCACCGCGGGTGCCATCGGCGTCCCCTCCGGGGCCGCGAACGCCGGGCTCGGCGCGAGGAGCAGGCCAGCGCCGAGCGCGCAGACGAGCGCCGCGGAAGGGGCCGCCGTGAGCCGGGGGCTCACGCTGCGGGCTCCGCACCCACGGTGACCGCGAGCTGCTCGGGATCGCTCGGCGCGTCTGCGTCGGATCCGGCCTGCGGCGTGAACGAGATGAGTGCCGAGCCCGCCTGCTCGGCGACCACGCGCACGATCCTGGGGTTCGCCTCGGGGTCGTCCTCGACGACGCGGGCGACCTCCTCGGCGGCGCTCACGACCTCCCAGTCGACGCCGGGGGTGTCGATGAGCACGCGGATCTCCTCGCCCGGCTCGAGCGCGCCGTCGACCCCCGAGAGCTCGCTGACGGGGACCGTGGCGATCACCTCGGCGCTGCCCGACGCGGCGCCATGCGCCGAGCCTGGGGCGTCCGAGCCGGAGCCCGCGCAGCCGCTCGCCCCGAGGCAGATCGTGAGGATCACTGCGGCGAATGCACCGCCGCGCGCGACGCGCTGCACGCGGGCGCGGCCCACCCCGCTCGCTGCGGCGCTCACGCCGCGGCCTCGGAGTACTCGGCGAAGCGGTCTTCGAGATCCTGCCCGGCGACGCCGTTCAGCCAGTACGCGGAGGCCACTTCGCGCAGCACGACGCGCTCCTCGTCGGCCGAGAAGCCTGCGCCGTCGACGAGCGCGCGGTACCCCTCCTTGTACGCCGCGGGATCCGGGATCTCCGCGAAGGAGTAGAACGTCGAGCCGAGGTCGCCGTCCGTGTCGTAGCTGTCGCGGAACATGCGCGCGATCATCTGCCCGCCGGACAGATCGGCGAGGTAGCGCGTGTAGTGGTGCGCGACGAAGTGCGGGAGGGAGTCTCCCGCGACCTCGGCGATGCGAGCGGCGTAGCTCATGATGCCGGTGGTCGCGAAGCGGTCGTACACCTGGTTCTGCCAGTCGGCGCCGAGCCAGTGCTCAAGGTCCGCGGCGAGGGAGGGCAGGCGGTGGAGCTCGGGCAGCCAGAACGCGAAGTCGTCGCCGAGGCGTGCGCGCTGCGCGGCCGCAGCCCGCTCGAGCGCCTCGTACATGAGGTAGTGCTGGGCGGCTTGGGCGGCGATGCCGTCGCGGCTCAGCCCGCCGCGGAGGAACGCGATCGCGAAGCGCGGCTCGCTCTCGCCCTCGATGTGGCCGATGCGGGAGAGCGCGCGGAGTCGGACGGAGAGGGGCTGCCCCTCCGTCTCGGAGATCACGGCGTCGACGGGGCTGTCCACGAGTTGGGTCATGGGTGCTCTTCTCTTCGGGCCCCGAGCGGGGCGTGTGGTCCGTGCGGGGTGGGGCGCCGGTAGCGGCGCCCCACCCCTGGGGTGTTACTCGGCGTGCGCGGATCGACGGTGGCGGACGAGGAGCGTCGCCCCCGCAGCAATCAGCAGCGCGGCGCCGGCGGTCGCCGCGAAGGGCAGCGCCGCACCGGTGGTGGCGAGCCCGTTCGCGGGCTTCGCGCCGGGCTGTGCGGAGCCGCCGGCGGGCTCCGTCCCCGTTCCCGGCGTCGTGCCTGGGCCGCCCGTGCCTGGCTCGGTGCCTGGCTCCGTGCCTGGCTCGGTTCCCGGCTCGGTGCCTGGCTCCGTCGGGGTGCGCTCGGTCACCGTGAGCGCGACCGGCTCAGTGACGACGGGATCGCCCACGCCGTTCGAGACGACGACGCGCACCTCGGTGCCGCTCTGCGCGAGCGAGACCTGCGCGAGCACGAAGCTCGCGCCGGTCGCGCCCGGCACGTCGACCCAGCCGTCGGCGGCAGCGGCGGGAGCCGCGAGCAACGCAGCGCGCTGCGCGGCACCGTCCTGCGCGGCACCGTCCTGCTCCGGCACGGCCGCGACGGGCTGGCGCGTCTGCCACTGGAAGGTGGGCTCGGGCGTACCGCTCGCGGTGACGCTGAAGGTCGCGTCCGCGCCCTCGACCACGCGCTGCGCGGTCGGCGCCGCATCGACCTGCGCGGCGCGCTTCTCGCGCACCTCGACCTCGACCGGCTCGGACTCGGTTGAGCCGAGCTCGTTCGTGGCGACGGCGCGGTAGCTGCCGGAGGCGGCGGGGTGCGCTGCGGGAATGGTGAGCGTCGCACCGGTCTGGCCGGGGATCGCGGTCCACTCGCCGTCGACGAGCCGCTGCCACTGGAGCGCGGGCGCGGGATCGCCGCCGACGGCGGCGTTCAGCACGACGTCCTCGCCCTCGAGCACCCGGGATCCGGCGCCCACCTCGACGGTGGGTGCGAGGCCCGAGACGAAGCTGACGCCGATCGGGGCGCCCGCCTTCGTGCCATCGGACGAGCTGCCCGACTGCAGGAAGTACGCGCGGACGTTACTGTTCACGAAACGCAGGAACTGGTTCGTGAGCGTCGCGCCCGTGTACGCGCCGTTCCAGGTGCCCGCGGCAACCTGGCCCTCAAAGAGCGGCGCGACGGTGAACTCCGTCGCGGCCCCCGAGGTGCTCGGCTGCGCGCCGCGGAAGGTCTGCACGACCACCCGCTCCGGGCCGTATGGCTCGTCCTCGCCGTCGAAGGCGCTGCCGAACCACATGCCGTCGACGGTCGCCGTGAGGTATCCGTCGCCCGCAGCGTTCATCACGAGCTGGGGATCGCGGAAGTTCCACTGCGGCAGCGTCCCCGAGGTGAGGCGCACCGCACCGTCGAAGTCGATGACGCGGTTGCCCGCGGCATCCTCACGACCCGAACCGTTCGAGAACACGAACGCGCGGTTCGCGCGATCGGTCACGCTCGGCTGCTCGGGCAGCGGAGCGAGCTCGACATCACCTTCGAGCACCTCCTTGCCCGGGCCGGATCCGAAGCTCACGTAGTTCGCGACCGACCAGCGCAGCTCGGCGCCGGCGACCGTGCGGGCGGTCTCGCCCACCGCGATCTCGCCGACGGCGGGAGCGAGGTCGACGATGCGGAAGGTCCGCGCCGCCGAGGTCGAGGGCGTGAACGCGGCGTCGTCAGCTGGTGTGAAGCTCGCCGTGATGCTGCGCGCGCCGCCCGCGAGCGCGCGGGTGGTGAGCTCGGCCGCACCGTCGGCAACGGCCGCGGTCCCGAGGGAGGCGCCGTCGGCGAAGAACTCGACCGTGCCCGCGGCCGCGGGGGTCACCGCAGCGCGGAGCGCGACACCCTCACCCGCGAAGTGCACGGGGAGGGACCCCGTCGGCTGGGCGTCAACCGCGATCGCGGTCTCGGTCGCGGGGATCGCGGCCGAGACGTAGCTCACGCCGATCGGCGCGCCCGCCTTCGTGCTGTCGGACGAGCTGCCCGACTGCACGAAGTAGGAGCGCACGTTCGTGTTCACGAAGCGCAGGAACTGGTTCGTGAGCGTGGTGCCCGTGTATGCGCCGTTCCAGGTCCCAGCGGCGACCTGGCCCTCGAAGATCGGCGCGACCGAGAAACCGGTCACCCCGTCGCTCTCGGCGGGCTCGGCGCCGACGAACGTCTGCACGACGATGCGCTCGGGGCCGTATGGCTCGTCCTCGCCATCGAAGGCGCTGCCGAACCACATGCCGTCGACCGTCGCCGTGAGGTATCCGTTGCCCGCGGCGTTCATCACGAGCTGGGGATCGCGGAAGTTCCACTGCGGCAGCGTGCCCGAGGTGAGGCGCACCGCACCGTCGAAGTCGATGACGCGGTTGCCCGCGGCGTCCTCACGGCCCGTGCCGTTCGAGAAGACGAACGCGCGCTTGGCGCGCTCGACGGCCGTGGCCGCATCGTCGACGGGGGCGAGCTCGACGTCACCCTCGAGCACCTCCTTGCCGGGACCGGAGCCGAAGCTCACGTAGTTCGCGACCGACCAGCGCAGCTCGGCATCGGAGATCTCGCGGGCCGTGTCGCCCACCGCGATCTCGCTCACCGCTGGGGCGAGGTCCACGATCCGGAAGACGCGGGCGCCCGAGGTGGACGGTGCGAACTCGGCGGCGTCCGCTGGCGTGAAGCCCGCGGTGATGCTGCGCGCGCCACCCGCGAGGGCCTGCGTCACGAGCTCCGCGGCGCCGTCGGCGACCGTGGCGGAACCGAGCGAGGCGCCATCGGCGAAGAACTCGATCGTTCCAGCCGCCGCGGGAACGACGGTCGCGCGCAGCGCGACGTCCTCACCGGCGAAGTGG
Source organism: Leucobacter chromiireducens (assembly GCF_003917135.1). Lineage (GTDB taxonomy): Bacteria > Actinomycetota > Actinomycetes > Actinomycetales > Microbacteriaceae > Leucobacter > Leucobacter chromiireducens_A. Next base: position 5,018 of record NZ_RPDI01000018.1, on the reverse strand, counting down.
CGCGGGTAGTCGGCCGCGGGCTGCGCGTCGACGGCCGTCACGGTCGTGGTCGCCGCGGCGACGGTCACCGTGAGCGTGGCAACCGCGGAGGTCGCGGTGCCCGCGGTGTTCGTCGCGACGAGCCGGAAGCGGTCGCCGCTCTGGGCGGCCTCGGCGTCGGCGATCGTGAGGGTCGCGGAGGTCGCACCTGCGATGTCGGCGAAGTCCTCGCTGCCCGCCGCGGCGCGCTGCCACTGGAGCTCGGGCTCGGGGGTCCCCGAGACCGTGGCCGTGAAACGCGCCTCGGCGCCCTCGTCGACCGTCACGCTCTCCGGCTGCCCGGCGAACACGGGCGCGATGCCCGCGGTCTGCTCGGCGAACTGCACCGGGGTGAACACCTCGACGCCGCCCGAGCGCTGGCCGTGCGCGCCGATCGTCATGAAGCCACACTGCGTGCCCTCGGCGAGGCAGTCGATCGTGCGCCCCGCCTGCGAGGTGAACTTCGCCCCGGGGATCGCGTGCTCCGTCAGCGTCCAGTTGCCGTCGGCGTCCATGAACGGCATGCCTGGCTCGGTCGTGCTGCCCGGGTAGTTCACCATCAGCTGGTACACCCCGGCTTCGCCGGCGTAGTCGTAGTTCACGCCGCTCACGCCGCGCTTCGTCGGCGCCCAGCTGCCCGGGTCCGCCGCGTCCTTCAGCGTGATCGCGCCGAAGAGCGTGTACGCGCCGCCGAAGCTCGCGCCGGCGTCCGAGGTGGTCGCGTAGTTCGTGCCCGTGAGGGTGACCGTCTGCGAGCCATCGGCCGCGAGGCCCTCGCCCGGGGTCACCGTGAGGCTCGGCTGCGGCTGCCCGGCGGCCTGGTTGACGCCGTAGCCGGTCGTCGCGCCTGGCGTGCCGGGGGTGCCTGGGTTCTCCCCGCCGGCGTCCGCCGTGACCGTGAGCACGGCCGTGGAGGAGATCGCCTCCCCCGCGGAGTTCGTCACGACGGCACGGAAGCGCGCGCCCGAGTCCGCGACCGCGGTCTCCGCGACGACGAGGGTCGCGTCGGTCGCGTCGGCGATGTCGGCGAAGGCGTCGGATCCCGCGGCGGCGCGCTGCCACTGCACGGTCGGTGCGGGCGTGCCGCTCGCGGTGACCGTGAAGCTGGCCTCCGCGCCGGCCGTGACCGCGACGTCCGCTGGCTGCGCCGTGATGGCGGGGGCGACGGTCGCGACGGGCTCGGCGAAGCCGATCCCGACGTATGCTTCGCTGCCCGCGTGTACGCGACCGTGCGCGCCAAACGAGAAGAAGCCGCAGCCGTTGCCGGCGAGGCAGTCGACGGTGCCGCCGAAGAAGCTCGGGAACTGGCTGCCCGGCACGGAGACCGTTATCGTCCAGTTGCCCTGCGCGTCCATCTCGGAGTCGGCGACCTCGCCGTCGGCTGAGCCGTTCGCGACGACCAGGCGGGGGACGCCGTAGACGTAGTCCCCGTCGTGTCCGCTGAACCCGCCCTGGCTCCGGCGCCACTGTTCAGGCGTCTCGGGCGAGAGGTTCTCCCCCAGGCCGACGTAGATCGGCTTTGTGGGGTCGTAGTTGAAGCCGCGCACCGTCAGGGTGCTCGCACCGCTCGGGTCGAGCTCGGTGCCGGGCGTCACGGTCATGTATGCCGTGGTGTCCGAGTACGGGGTGCCGGTGACGGGCTCGCCTGGCGCTGCGAGCGCCGGCGTCACGCCGAAGCTCGACAGCACCAGTGCGGCGGTCGCGCCGAGCACGACTCCCGTGGCGCCGGCGCGCCGAGAGCCAGGGGCTCTCATCCGCGTGTCTCTCATGGTGTGGTGTTCCTCTCCGTGGGTGGTGGCGCGTGGCGCCGGATGAGGGGTCGGGGTGCGTTCCCGGCCCGGAGGCGGTCCCGGGGCTCCGGGACCGAGCTAGATGGGCGACGGTCCGTCGCCGCGGCGGGTGCGCAGGAGCAGCGCGCCGCCGAACAGGCCGACGCTCAGCAGCAGTACGCCGCCGATCAGCGCCGTCCGTGCCGTGTCGTCCGCGCCGGTCGCCGCGAGGCCACCGTTCACGCCGAGCCCGGCGGCGCGCTGCGCGTTCGCCGCGGGGGCCGGGGTGCCGGTCGCACTGGGCGTGGTCGGCGTGGCCGTTCCGGGGACGACGGGCGGGGTGGTGCCCGGTCCGCTCGTGCCCGGAGTGCCTGGGCCGGTGGGCGGGGTGCCAGCGGCGTCCTGCCCGCCGAAGAAGATCGGCACGTACGCCTCGTTCGCCGCCGCGACCTTGCCGTGGGCTCCGAACGAGAAGATGCCGCAGTACGCCGTCGCGCAGTCGATCGTCCCGCCGAAGAAGCTCGTGATGTCCTTGCCTGGGATCGTGACGGTCAGCCGCCAGGTGCCGTCGGCGCCGATCTCCGCGTCGGCGACGTCCGCGTCGGCGGAGCCGTTCGCCACAACGAGGCGCGGCACGCCGTAGTCGTAGTCGGCGTCCGGCCCGCTCTGGCCGCCCGCGCTGCGTCGCCACTCCTCGGGGGCGCCGTGGTTGGCGAGCGCCCCGACCCCGACGTAGATCGGCTTCGCCGGATCGTACCCCGTGCCCGAGATGACGATCTCGCTCGCGTCGGCGCAGGGCAGGTACCGCCCTGGCGAGACGGTCAGCACGGCGGAGGTGCCGGAGAGCGCGGTGCCCGTCACGGTGCGCTCCGCGCCGGCGGGCACCTCGGTGACGAGGCAGGGATCTCCCGTTCCCGGCCCCGTGCCGGGGTCCGTTCCCGGTTCGGTCCCGGGGTCCGTCCCGGGCTCGGTGCCGGGATCCGTCCCCGGTTCGGTGCCCGGATCGGTTCCGGGGTCGGGAGTCTGACCGGCGAAGTACACGGGGGTGAACACCTCGACGCCGCCCGAGCGCTGGCCGTGCGCGCCGATCGTCATGAAGCCGCACTGCGTGCCCTCGGCGAGGCAGTCGATCGGGTGCCCCGCCTGCGAGGTGAACCTCGCGCCCGGGATCGCGTGCTCCGGGAGCGTCCAGTTCCCCGCGGCGTCCATGTAGGGCATGCCGGGCTCGGTGGTATTGCCCGGGTAGTTCACCATCAGCTGGTAGAGCCCGGCCTCGCCGGCGTAGTCGTAGTGCGTGCCGCTCACGCCGCGCTTCGTCGGCGCCCAGCTGCCGGGATCGCCCGGATCCTTCAGCGTGATCGCGCCGAAGAGCGTGTAGGCGCCGCCCACCGTCCCGCCGGAGCCGGAGGTCGTCGCGTAGTGCTCGCCCCTGAGGCTCACGGTGCTCGGGGCGTCGGGATCGAGGTCGACCGCGGGGGTCACCGTGAGCCGGGGCTGGGGCTGCCCGGCCTTCTGGTTCACCCCGAGCCCGGAGGAGGAGCCGCTCGGCGCGACCGGCGCGGCCGAGGCGATCCCGGCGCCGCCGGCGGTCAGGATCCCCGCGAGCACGATCCCGGCGGCGACCCGGAGCGCGGTGCGGGATCCGGGCCGGGGCGGAGTGAGGAGTGGCGTCGTCATGCGGAGGCTCCGTTCTGAGCGGGTGCGGGCCGCGCGGCCACGCGGCGGGAAGTGCGGAAGATGAGTGCGCCGCCGAGCGCGCCCGCGCTGAGCAGGAGCGCGCCGCCGAAGAGGGCGAGCCGCGCGAGACCGGGTTCCCCCGCTGCGAGCAGCCCGCCGTTCACGCCGAGACCGCCGCCCGCGCTGCCGGCCGCGGGAACCGCGTTCGGGTTCGCGCTCACGGGTGCGGCAACGGGGAGCTCGGGCTTCGCGCCGCCCGTCTCCTCGGCGGTATCCGTGAAGTACACGGGGACGAAGATCTCGCCCTGCGCGTTCGTCTTCCCGTGCGCGCCGATGAGGAGCACGCCGCACTGCATCGTGTAGCAGTCGACGTCCATGCCCTGCTGGCTCTCGAAGCGCGACGCAAGGATCGGCAGCTCCATCTCGAAGGAGCCATCCGCAGCGAGGGTGGGGAACCCGGGGACGGTCGTGTTGCCCGGGTAGCTCACCATGCTCTGGTAGGTGCCCTGCGGCTCGATGTCCTGCGAGTAGGTGAAGGTGCGCCCCGACACGCCGCCGCTCCCCGGGCCCCAGTTGGCGCCCGCGGCGGGGTCGACCCAGCCGAAGAGCACGTAGAGGCCGCCGAAGTTCGTGCCGTCGGCGCCGCGGGTGGGGAACCCGGTGCCGCGGAGCGTGACCCGCTGATCCCGGTCGCCCAGCCCGTAGGCGGGGCTCACGGTGAGCTCGGCACCGAACGCGTTCCGCGCGGAGCTGGCCCCGTGCGGGGCGCCCGTGCCGCCGGCACCGGGGTCGACCGGGGTGGGCTTCGGGGAGGTGCCGGGATCGGTGCCTGGTTCGGTGCCCGGCTGGGGGGTTCCCGGCTCGGGGTCTGGGGTGCCTGGCTGCGCCACGGTGAGGGCGAGCGCGAAGGGGTCCGTGTAGGCGTTCTCGCCGCCGTAGGTCGCCTGGCCGTCCATCCGGGGCAGGTGGTTGGCGCCGATCTCCTCGGGGAAGGCGCCCTCGCCGCTCATGATCTCCGCCGCGCCGTCGACCACGCGCACGGGGTCGCTGCCCTCGAGCGGGAACGTGGCGAGCACGAGGCCGTCGGTGCGGCCCGGCGTGCCGAAGCTCTCGCGCATATCGACGGTGAGCGTCGCCACGCCCGAGGCGATGTCGAGGCGGAGCGCCTCGAAGTGCAGCCAGGCCTGGGAGAAGCCGTGCATGTGGAGCCGCCCGGAGAAGCTCAGGCTCGCCGTGTCCTTCGCCGCATCGACCCACCCGGAGGCCACGGGGAACGCGGCGGCCGGCTGCCCCTTCCGGTAGCGCGCGCCGTCGTAGGCCGCGACGTAGCCCTCGGTGTGACCGAAGTTCTCGAGGTAGTTGCGGATCGAGGTGCGCACGCCCCACTCGAGTTCGCCGCCCGTGACCGCGGTCGCTCCGGCCGGGATGCTCTGGGCCTGGGCGTCGGTCGCCGCGCGCTCCTGCGGGGCGGCCGGGGTGTCGAGCGCCGAGGCCGCGCTCGCGGGCGCGAAGATCGCCAGCGGGGCGAGGAGGGCCGCCGCGATGCCGAGCGCG
>NZ_RPDI01000017.1 GCF_003917135.1 Leucobacter chromiireducens | reverse complement strand
TGAAGGCACCATTCCCAAAACGAACAGGGCGAGCCGTCGAGTCGACGTACATTTGAGCTCGCTCAAAACTGATGAAATATCGTTTCGCATCAATCCAGTTCACGGGTTCGGTGACCACACCGTACTTGGACATTCCCCCGCCGCGACTCCACTCTTCTGAGACGATCTCATTGAACGTGTAGTTGGCACCATTCGTCGCCATCGTGACGCCGCCCTGGAACCGCTGCGCGGTGCCCGCCGCGGATATCTCCGCCTCAGCAGTCGGGTACTTCAGAAGGCCATTTACTGTAGAAAGACGCTGCCACTCAGGCAGAATCGCGCTCGGCACGAGATGCGACCCTGTAGCTCCCGAATACGCGACCACGCCAGTTTGGAAGGACATGGTGCAGCCGCCAGCGGCAAGACCGCACGTCGCGTCGGCTGTCGGCCAACCCCAGGGGCCCTGCACAAAGCCTGCCGCACGGTAGTTGGTGAGAAACGGCCCTGCACCAATCGCGGTCGACTTGCCAGTGCGATTCTCGGAGAAGATCGTGCCCCGTTGGAATTCTTGGTAGCTGCCGCCGCCGTTCGCCGCGACGCTCGTTTCGTTTGCGACCGGGCGGCCCAGCGTACCGTTCTCGCCACCGAAACGCTGCCACGTCGTCGCGATCGCGCCGGTGACCTGATAGCCGACAGGGTCACCAAACCAGGTCTTATAGAACAGGTAGAAGTTGCGGTTGCCGTACGAGGAGCAGCCGTCGCCGGTACCCCAGCCCGCGTCCAGCGCAGCCTGGTTCGGGCGGTACGGCGTGTAAATGTAAAGCGCCGCGGTCGCGTAGTTCGTAATCGTGAAGGTCGAGGTGCCGCAGCCCGCGTTCGGGTGCCACTGTACGCGATTTGCTTGGAATGGCTTGTAGTTGTAGTTGTACGGCTGCGCCTTGTAGACCTGCAACTGCCACGCTGCTTTGTAGACCTGGTTCTGGAAGCCGCGCATCGACGGGTCACAGTTCGGACTATTGCCCGGCCCGCTGTCGGGGCAGGCGTACCCCATTGCGACGTCAAACTGGCGCACGGTCGGCCAGGTGTCCGAAACGAGGCTCTGCTCTTTTTCAAGCATGATGAGGAGAACGCGCTGGCTGATCCCACAGGCCTGGCCGACCTTCGTGATGATCTGCGCGGCGGATTCGTTCGCAACGCCGGCGTACCCCGCGCAGAACGCGTTCGCGGGCTTACTGACGGTATTGAACGTGGCGTTCCGGAGGCATTTGCTCGCAACCTTGGTCCCATAGATGGCGCTGCCAGCCACCTTGCCAGGGTCGCCAATCTCACAGCGGGGCACGCGGGTGTTCAGGAAGCTCTGCACCTGCGCTGGTGTCATTGCCCGGCCCTGGTAGAAGAGGTCATCACTGATGATGGTTCCCGGGTTGAATCCCGACGCGATGCTCGCTTCGGCCTTGCTGGCGTTTCCAGGGGCGGCGACAAACACTGTGCTGGCCACCGCGGCAAGCAGGAGCGCAGCAACCGGGCGCAGCCAGCGTCGCGCGGGCTTCCGCTTTCGAGCAAACATCGGAACTCCCTCACCGTCTCCGGCCCGTTCACGCTGAGTCAGCGCTGGGCTCCCCGGCCACCCTACCTTTCGCGGGGCGTGAGTCTGCAAGAATAGGTGTATGTCGTCACTATCTGAAGGTGCCCGAATTGAGCTGGGCGGGGCACCCGACACGTGGGTAATCATCCCTCTCTATAACGAGGCGACGGTAATCGGAGACGTGGTCAGCGACCTCCGTACGAAGTTCAAGAATGTTGTGTGCATCGACGATGGCTCTCGGGACGGATCCGGCCCCGTCGCGGCAGCCGCGGGCTCACATATCGTTCGTCACCCGATCAATCTCGGGCAGGGAGCCGCGCTCCAAACAGGTTTTGAGTACGCACTTGAGAGAGGTGCAGAGTTTGTCGTCACATTCGATGCGGATGGCCAGCATCGGGTCGTTGATGCCGTAGACATGCTCTCTCGCGCCCGTTCAGAGGATCTAGCGATAGTGTTCGGCTCCAGATTCCTCGATGACCGAACGAAGCCGGGCGTCCTCAAGAAGGTCGTACTGAAGACGGCGGTTTGGGTAACAAATCTCACAACGCGCACACGTCTCACGGATGCTCACAATGGACTCCGTGTGATTCGAGCCGACGCACTTCGGCGCGTGAAACTTCGCCAGGACCGCATGGCCCACGGAACTGAGATCGTAGTTCAGTTGGGTAAGACAGGCTTGCCATATGCCGAACAACCGGTCGAAGTCATTTACACCGACTATTCCAAGGCGAAGGGGCAATCACTGCTCAACTCGGTAAATATCCTTATCGATCTCTTTATCCGATAGGAACCTCATGCAGTTGATACAAGTCCTCCTCATTCTCGGAGTAGTCATCGTCGCAGTTCTAGCGATTCGTGCGCTTCCTGGTGACAGGTCTCTCGCCCTCAAACGCATAATTGCTCTGCTCTTTGTTGCTGCGGCTGTCTTCGCAATTATCTTCCCCAACGCCCTCACCCAGGTTGCGCACTTCTTCGGCGTGGGCCGCGGAACTGATCTGCTTCTCTACTTGCTGGTCATCATGACGCTCTTCTTCGCGGTGTCGACTATTCGGGCAAAGGCACGGAGCGACGCTCGAGTAACTGATCTCGCGAGAGCTGTCGCCCTGTTCGAGGCGCGCGTGGTCGAAGCTGAGGCAGAGAGAAACGCGGACAGTTCCGAATGATTGCCTGGTTGCCGCTCATCACCCCGACCGCAGCCGCAATATTCTTACTCGTTGCGCTCGGGCTACCGCTTTCTCTGGCTTTGCGGCTCCGTGGTTTTTTTGCGATTGCCGTCGCCATCCCCGCAAGCCTGGCTGTGGTCGCAATCGCTTCTGTGCTTGCGCCGCTTGTCAAAGTACATTGGTCACCCCTGGCTCCTTTCGCGCTCGGGATAGTGGTCGCGGTTCTACTCCTTTTCTGTGCCCGCCGGGTGGGGCCGGTTCGCCGGAACGGAGCAGGCGTACACCGGACTCTCGTTCCTGTCGGCGCGGCAGCACTCGGCGGCCTCGCGATCGCTGTTTCGCTCATCTTGAGCATGAAGTCAGCGGACGCAATCTCCCAGACCTTTGACGCAAATTTTCACCTCAACGCAGTCCGCCAGATCCTTGAGACAGGCAGTGCGTCGCCGCTCGACATGGACCTCGCTGCCCCGGGTTCGCATACGTACTACCCGACCCTTTGGCACGGGTTTGTCGCTCTCGTTGCACAGCTTTCGGGGGCTTCAATCCCGCTTGCCACGAACGCTACAGTTTTCGTCGTGTGCACCGTGGTGTGGCCCATCGGTGTGGTCCTTCTGGGACGAGCTCTCGCAGGGCCAAGCACTCGTGTAGCGATAGTTTCCGGAATCGTATCGGCAGCCTTTCCAAACTTTCCGCTTTCCCTTGCAGGCTACGGGGTTCTCTATCCCAATCTGCTCGCGATCGCTCTAGCTCCGTTTATCTTCACCGGCATAATCCAGCTCTGCGGGCTCTCGAACGCTCGGCGCGCAGAAGGATCTTCAATAGTTGCGGCGGCGCTACTCACGATCGGTTCATTGGGAGCGGCGATTTTCGCGCACCCAAATGCAATTCACATCACCCTGATCTGGATGATCGTGCCAGCCACCACGTTGGTGTATCGCGCACTCCGTGGACGACGTGTGCCCGGCTGGTCAGGCGCCCTCGTTGAGCCATTGCTTCCGCGCACGGCACGACGCACCACCGCACTTTTCGGTTTGCCACTACTCGGCTTAGCAATTGTCGTTGCGTGGGCTATCGGTCGAACCACGGACAATCCGTGGGAAGGAAAGCACGAAGTTCCCGGCGCCTTGCTTGACGCGCTCGGGATGACGCCCAGACTTGAGGGACATGCGTGGCCCGTCACGCTGCTGTTCCTGTTCGGACTCGTCGCGATCGCGAGGTCCCATCGCCGCCGCTGGGTCGGCTACGGCGCGTTAATTCCTTTGGCTTTCTACGTCATCGCAGACGGCTTCCCCGCATCCGAGTGGCGAACATTCTTTCTCTCACCGTGGTACAGCGATCCTTGGCGCCTCGCTGCGCTCATATGGGTAGGCGCGCTCCCTCTCGTTGTAATCGGTGCGAGCGCTGCTGCTGCGTGGTTTGATCTTGGCCTGCGCTCATCCGCTCGTTTTCTGCCGCATCCCCGGATTTCGCGCATTGTGGGACTTACTTTTGGAGCACTCTTTTTGCTCGCAGCAACACAAGGTGCTGGGGCATTCGCTGGCGTACAGTACGTGAGCACTAAGTACGAGACAGATGCGGCCGCTCCACTGCTCGACACCGACGAACGAGCGCTCCTCGAACGTCTCGAGAGTCACGTCCCAGAGGGGCAGGTTATTGCCAACAACCCCTGGAACGGGGGCGCACTTGCATACGCAATCGCTGACCGAGAAGTCTTGGTTCCTCACACCGGAGGCAAGTATGACCCGCGCATCAACGAAATGCTCGAAGGAATTGCAACTGGAACTCCGCAAGCCTGCTCCCTGAGCCATGAACTCAACGCACGTTTTGTCCTGGACTTAGGGACACACTACGTCTTCCCGGAGACGCCTCGGGCGGAACCATATCGGACCATCAGCGGCATCGACTCTGCCGATGCGACCGCACTTACCGAGGTCGATCGCGAGGGCGAGGCAGTTCTCTACGAAATCACCGGGTGCTAGATGCACATGCACCATCTTCTAGACTAAGTACGCCGCTGTTGTTCGGCGTAGATTCGCAAGGAGTACACATGACCCTCAAGTTTGGTCTCATCGGGCTTGGAATGATGGGCCGTCATCACGCGCGGGTGCTGCGTGAGATTGAGGGCGTTGAGCTCGTGGGACTCTGCGACGCGATGGGCGACCCGCATGGCGTAGCCGGCGAGACGCCGCTCTACTCGAAAGTTGAGGATCTCATTGCAGCAGGAATCGACGCCGCAGTCGTTGCGGTCCCCACGATCTATCACGAGCCCGTAGGGCTCTCGCTCGCAGCGGCCGACGTGCATACGCTCATCGAGAAGCCGGTTGCACACGATCTAGAGGCCGCAACGCGGCTCGTCGAGCTTTTCGAGTCACGCAATCTCACGGCGGCTGTCGGACACGTCGAGCGCTTTAACCCTGCGCTGATGAGCCTGCGAACCCGGCTCGAGCACGGCGATCTGGGAGAGGTGTATCAGATTCAGACTCGCCGTCAGGGGCCGTTCCCATCGAGAATCGCCGACGTAGGCGTCGTAAAGGACCTGGGAAGCCACGACATCGATCTGACTTCGTGGCTTGCTCACTCCCCGTACGCGTCCGTCTCGGCGCAGACAACGTACCGCAGTGGTCGCGAACATGAAGACATGCTTGCTCTGACGGGAAAGCTCCAGAATGGCATCATCGTCAATCACCTCGTGAACTGGTTGAGCCCGTTCAAGGAGCGTCTGACGGTCGTGACCGGAGAACGTGGAGCGTTCGTCGCGGATACGCTGACGGCAGACCTCACGTTCTATGAGAATGGTACTTTCCAGGGCGAGTGGGACGCGATCACCGCCTTCCGGGGGGTCAGCGAGGGTGAGGTCACTCGTTTCGCGCTTGAGAAGCGGGAACCGCTGAAGTCCGAGCACGAAGCGTTCCGTGACGCAATTCTCGGAATCCGCGCAGACACGGTTACTCTCCGAGAAGGTCTCGAGACGCTCCGAGTTGCAGAGACCGCGATTCTCTCGGGCAAGACCGGAGAGACGTTGAGCCTGTAATGAGTACTCGTATTAGTCCCGCCGCCTTTGTCGGCCAGGGTGTCGAGCTCGGCAGTAATGTCAGTGTCGGCCCGGGTGCAGTCCTCCTCGGGCCTCTGACTGTCGGAGATCGGGCGTGGATCGGACCTGGGGCGCAAATCGGCGCTCCGCCCGAAATGAGCTCACTCACGCAGAATCTGGCGTGGGCCGGGGAGCTCGATCACGCGGGGGTCAGCATAGGTCCAGACGCCGTCATTCGTGAATCTGCGGTGATTCATCAAGGCAGCTACCGCGCGACAACCGTTGGTGCCCGCAGTTGGGTACTGAATCGCGCCTACCTGGCCCACGATGTCTTGCTTGGCGAAGATGGCACCGTTTCAGCTGGAGTGAGCATCGGAGGTCATTGCGTCATTGGTGATCGCGTCAATATTGGAATGAACGCCGTAGTACATCAGCGTCGTGTGATTGCCACCGGCGCCATGATTGGCATGGGCACGCCCGTCACGCGAGACGTCCCCCCGTTCGCGAAAGTCTATGGCACGCCACCCCGGATCACAGGGGTGAACTCGGTGGGGGTTGAGCGAGCAGGCCACGAGGCTTCTGTTGCAGATCATCTTCTCGGGCACTACACGGCAGGCGAGTTCTTCACCGGGTCCGGTTGGGTGCCTGAAGAGTTGGGTGCTTTGACCGGCGCGTTCGCCTGGTGGCGCAGTCAAGGACCACTCAATCCGGCTGCAATCGCGGCTTCGCTCAGAAACGAACTGTAGGCTCACAGGTCGTGACATACACAGCTGCGCTCAATGATCCCGAGTTCCAGACTCCGGGCAAGAGCAAGGGCCTTTTCGGAGTTTTCCAGTACCGCTACCTGCTCGCTTTGCTCCTCAGAAAGGGCATCGCCACTCGCTACCATGGCTCAGTCCTCGGCTGGGTGTGGTCCTATGTTCGTCCGGGCGCTCAGTTCCTGATGTACTACCTCGTTGTCGGGCTCATTATGGGCCAGAGTCGAGGCATTGATGCGTTCCCCGTGTACTTGTTCGCCGGAATCGTCGCGGTCAACCTCTTCTCTGAGGCACTCAGAAATACCACGAGCGCGATCACCGACAACGCCTCCCTCATCAAGAAGATCTACATCCCGCGCGCGCTCTTTCCAGTGTCAGCCATCGGTGTTGCGCTTGTACATTTCCTCCCCCAAGCCGCTTTGCTCCTCATCGTAACGCTGGCGTGCGGGTGGACAATCGGATGGTTGCAAGTCGTGGGCTTCATCGTTGGTGTCGCTCTGATCCTCTGCTTCGCTCTCGGACTCGGTCTCTTTTTTGGCTCGGTTAACGTTGCCTATCGAGATGCACGCAACTTTGTAGACCTCATCCTGATGTTTTCAACTTGGGCATCACCGGTGCTCTACTCCTGGACCATGGTGCAAGAACGCGCACCGGAGTGGCTCTACAACATCTACATGGTGAACCCCATGACCGTTGCAGTCGAGATGTTCCACGACGCCTTTTGGCTCCCCCTGGCTCCTGACTCAGTACGCCCGGACGGACTCTTGACATTCACCCTTGTTGGCATCGTTCTTGCCGTCATCACCTTGCTCATTGGTCAACTAGTCTTCCGAAAGCTGGAGGGTTCATTTGCCCAGAACCTCTGAATCCCAGAAGCCCGCGATCGTTTTCTCAGAGGCGAAGAAAACGTTCAAGATCAAACACACGAACTCCTTCAAGGAAACCTTCATCGCCGCGTTGAAACGGAAGGAACTCACGACCGATTTCAATGCCGTTGATGGCGTGAGCTTCGATGTGCCCGAAGGGCAGTCAGTCGCGTTGATGGGAAGCAATGGCTCGGGAAAATCAACAACGTTGAAACTTCTTTCTGGCGTGCTCTCACCAGACGGCGGTTGGGTGCGCACTCGAGGCAGGATCGCTGGCCTGATCGAGGTCGGAGCAGGTTTTCATCCGGACCTCACTGGTCGCCAGAACGTCTATTTGAACGCGGCCATTCTTGGGATGTCGAAAGAAGAGACCGACGCGAAGTTCAATGACATTCTCGAGTTCTCCGAGATCGGAGAGTTCATTGATACCGAGGTGAAGCGATACTCCTCGGGAATGTACGCCCGTCTCGGTTTCGCGGTAGCAGTTCATACGGAGTTTGATGTACTCCTGGTCGACGAAGTGCTTTCCGTTGGTGACGCAGCATTTCGAGAGAAGTGCAACGAACGAATGCTTCAACTTCGCGAGCGCGGGAAGACGATGTTCATTGTGAGTCACAATGCCGGCCAAGTGCTTCGTCTCTGCGAGCGCGGCATCGTTCTCGAGCATGGCCGAGTGATCTTTGATGGACCAATCGAAGAAGCGGTGGAGGCGCTGGAACGATCGCAGCGAGGGCAGGGCATCACGCCCGAATTCCCGATTCCTCACCCGCTCAGCGCCGTATACGATCGCAACCCTTCTGGCTATGGCGCCCCTTTGGGGCCATCGCAGGAGGTCCCCACTGGGACATTCCAAGAGTTTGAACGCGGGGTCATCACGGCACTGACAGGCGAGCTCGCAGAATCCGAGGCTATCGGGCTCCCCCGTGGTGTCTTCCTCTCGGCCTATGAGCGCTCAGGAGGCCCGAGAGGACCGTGGGGCCTGATGGCGGGACGCCCTCGCGGCCGATTCGAGAACTTCGAAGTCCGTGCAATGCCCTTCGAGAACGGTATTGCGTGGTACTCGCTTGACGAGGGTTTCAGTTTTGCGGCGAAGGGGTCAGCTGACTACGAGCGAGTGCTCGAGTCGTACAGCTCTGAGAACTAGATGACGGCCAGGGCGGCGCGATTTCAGGCCGCCCGGTCCCCCGGCAGCCCGCCGCTCACGAGGCCGCGGAAGAGCACGCGCTTCAGGCCGGCCGGCAGCAGCCGGTATGCGCCCTTCATGACCACGTTGCGCAGGTACTCGCCGCGCGAGATGAAGCCCATGCGCCGCAGCTCGCCCTGCAGGCGCCACTCGGTGCGTGCCTCGGCCCAGCCGCCGCGGCGCGCGAACGCGCCAGCGCCCACGCGGTAGCGCAGCAGCGGCTCTGCGATGTTCTCGGTCCGCGCGCCGGAGTCGATGAGCCGGATCCCGAGCCAGTAGTCCTCCATCTTGCCGAACGGCTGATAGCGGCCCACCCGATCGAGCGCGGCAACGCGGTACATCATGGTCGGGTGGTTGAACGGGTTGTGCGTGCGCGCGTGGGCGCGGATCCGCTCAGCGCCGACCGGCGGCGTGCGCACCGAGGAAATCTGATCGGGATCGCGCTCGAACTCCGCCATACCGGTGCCGACGAGGTCGAGGCCGTCCTCGATCAGCGCCCACTGGCGCGCGAAGCGCTCGGGCTGCGACACGTCGTCGGCGTCCATCCGGGCGACCACCGGATACGCGCACGCGTCGAGCCCGCGGTTCAGCGCTTCGGTGAGCCCCCGGTTTTCTGGGAGGGTGACGCGCACCACCGGGATCGGGCTCTCCGACTCGATCCGGATCAGCTCCTCGGCGAGCGCCGCGGGCACCGGGCCGTCCTGCACGATCACGGCCTCGGCTGGCCGCAGCGTCTGCCGGTCGACCGAACTCTCGAATGCGAGGCGCAGGAACTCCGCGTCGTCGCCCGCGTAGACGGGCAGGAGCAGGGAGAACTCGGCCGTCGGGGCGGCCGGCGCAGCAGGATTCGACATGATCCACCCAGCCTATCCCGGCGCTGGCGCGCGCCGCGGGAGCGCGCCAGCGCCGGATCCGGCTAGCGGCGCGGCGCGCGGTAGCCGGCGGCCTGCGCGGCGGCGACCGTGGAGAAGCACTCCTCGGGGATCGTGCGGCTGAAGTAGGTGCTCCCGGGGACGTGATAGATCCAGTCCCCCCGGCCCTGGTTGCCCTTGATGGGCGCCCACGCTGGGCAGTTCCAGGATGCATTGGGGCTCGTACGGCTCGGCGTCTTCACTGCGCCGGTGGCGCGCGACACCTTCGATGCTGTCGAGTACCCGCTCTTCGAGCCGGTGACGCGCACGGAGATCTTCGCGCCCCGGTCGGCGCTGCCGAGCGTGTAGCTCGTACCGGTCTTGCCGCGGATCACCGCGCCGTTTCGCAGCCACTGCGTGCTGAGCTTCGTGCCGCTCGTCCAGGTGCCGCGCTTCACGGTGAGCGTTGAGCCGACGAGCGCCGATCCCGAGATGGTGGGGGTCGCGGTGCGCAGCACTTTGGGGATGCTCCGCGCGCCGGAGGTCTTCGAGACGGAGACGTACCCGGACTTCTTGCCGGTGACGCGCACGCTGATCTTGGCCCCGCCGTCGGCCTTCGTGAGCGTGTAGCTCGATTTCGTCGCCCCCGAGATCGCCCTGCCGCCCCGCAGCCACTGGTAGGACAGCGACACCTTCGCAGGCTTCCACGCGCCGGCCGAGACCGTGAGCTTCGATCCCACCTTGGAGGTGCCGGAGATCTTTGGCGTCGGCGTCGCGGAGAGCGTGCGGAGCACGGTGCCGGTCGCTGCGGAGGTGACCGTGCGGCCCGTATACCCGGCGAGCGACCCGGTGACGCTCAGGGTGATCTTCTTCCCGGCGTCAGCGGTGGTGAGCTTGTAGCTCGCGCCCGTGGCCTTCGCGATCACCGATCCGTTGCGCTTCCACTGGTACTTGAGTGCGACCCCGCTGGGCTTCCAGCTGCCAACGGAGCTCTTCAGAGTGGAGCCCACCACGGCGGAGCCGGAGATCTTCGGCGTCGCGGTGGTGAGCGCACCAGCGGTGACCGCCGTGCCGCCGCCTGCCGTGGCCGCCGCCGTGGTGTAGCCGGCGAGCGTCGCGGTGGCCGTGACCGTGACCCGCGTGCCGAGATCCTTCGCGGTGAGCGTGTAGCTCGTCCCCGTCGCCCCGGCGATCGCGACGCCCGCGCGCTTCCACTGGAACTGCAGGGTCGCGCCGCTCGGCGAGGACTCCCCCGCGGTGACGCTGAGCTTCTGCCCGACCACCGTGGCGCCAGCGACGCGGAGCGCCCCGACGCTGAGCGTGCCAGGCTCCACGAGGACCGGCTCGGAGTACGCGGTGAGCGGTTCGGCACCGCTCCGCGACGCGGTGACGGCGAGGCGCACGCTCGCGCCGGCGTGCTCGGGCAGCAGCGAGAAGCTCTCACCGGTGGCGCCTGCGGCGTCGACGCCGTCGATCTGCCACTGCAGGGCGAACTCGAGATCCTCGGCGTTCCACTCCCCGCGGGTGCCCAGGATGGTCTGCCCCACGCGCGCGGTGCCCGCAATCGCGGGCAGCTGCGTCGGAGCCGCGATCGGCTCGGCAGCACCGGGCTCCCCCTCCCCGGCTTCGGGATTGGGATCGGTGAACTCGCCGCCCGCGCCCGGTTCCGCGGGGTCGCTCGGCGCGGTGAGCGGCGCGCCGACGGGCGCATCGGCCACCGCGGCCACGGGAGCCTGCTCGGCGCCAACACCGCTCCCGTCCTCGCCGACGGCAAGCGCCGGACCGGCGGGCAGGCCGAGCACCAGGCCAGCGGTGAGCAGAACCCCGAGCAACTTGCGCATGCAGTCTCCTATGTTTTTCCAGAGACTTCTGAGTGTAGCGGCAAAGTGTGCGCCCTGAGGCCGCGCTAGCGCTCCTCCAGCTTCGAGAGCTGATCCACCGCGACCATCACGTCGACCGGCACGCCCGTGTCCCGCAGCACCTCGCGCGTGGAGCGCGGCGCCGTGCGCCAGCCATCACGCCAGCCGCGGCGCAGGCAGTCGCGCAGCTGCGCGCGATCGGACGAGGCCCGGAACGTGCGGAACCAGCGGCGGGCGGTCGCCGCACCGTAGAGCAGCTTCTCCCAGCCGGCGAGCGCGCGGCTCGTGCGGAACACCCACAGCTTGTTGCGCACCTCGAAGTAGAAGCGCGCGCCGGGATCCTGATCGCTCGATCCCCGCTTCACGGTCTTGTGCGTCACGACCGACCCGGGGACGTAGAGCCCGCGCGCCCCGCGCAGCAGCCGCGCGGAGTACTCGAAATCGTCGTTCCAGAGGAAGTAGTCCGCGATGGGGAGCCCCAGATCGCGCACCCGGTCGGCACGCAGGAACGCGGAGACGAAGGAGATCGAGCGAATCTCCATGCCGCCGGCCGCCGCGGCGCGCGAGCGCTCGGTCCGATCCGCGCGGATCTTCGCCTTCGGCGTGTTCATCGGGTGATCCGCCCCGTCAGTCCAGACCACGCGCGAGCCCATCACCGCGAGATCGTCCTGGCCAGAGGCGCGGTACCGCTCGTGTGCGTCGAGCGCGCCGGCGAGCGCGTCGGGGCCCGGCACGGTGTCATCGTCCATCACCCAGACCCAGTCGATGCACTCCTCGGCGACCGCGGCAGCGATCCCGGTCGCGAATCCGCCGGCGCCGCCCGTGTTCTCGGTGAGCCGGATCAGGCGCCCGCGCGCACCCCAGTGCTCCAGCATCTCGGCCGCGACCGCCGCGGAGTCGTCGTCCGAGGCGTTGTCCACAACGACGAGACGATCGACGGGTCGGCTCTGCGCGGCGAGGGCAGCGAGGGATTCCCGCAGCAACTCACGCCGGTTGTAGGCCACCAGAACGGCGGTCACGCGCATGCGCTCACACCCCTTTCGACTCGTGTTCGGCCTCGGACAGTCTAGACGGCACCGCCGACACCCGGCCGTGCACGCAGCGCGCACGGCCGGGTCGCTGCCGCGGCGGCTACTCCTCGGGGGCCGGCGACGCCTCCGCGATGCCCTCAGCGACGAGCTGGCGGATCACGTCGTAGTCCGGGTAGTCGGGATCCACCGCTGGTGGCACGAGCTCCACGTTCAGCGGTGCGTGCTCCCTGGCCTTCGTCGCGAGGTCGAGGAAGCGGCCGAGCATCGACTCGGGCAGGTCGGTCTCGACGAGCTGGGTGCCAGCGGCCGCGATCTTCTGGAAGTTCAGCAGCACGTTGCTCGGGTTCATCTGGTCAAGGATCGCTGCCTGCAGCTCGCGCTGTCGCTCCATGCGGTCATAGTCGCCGCGATCCGATCCGTAGCGCGAGCGCGCGTACCACTGCGCCGTGTAGCCGTCCATCTTCTGCAGACCCGGCTCAATGTAGCCGTCGACGTTGTTGCCGTACTGGTCGCCGCCGATGGGCAGGCGCTCCTCAACGTTGATCGTCACGCCGCCGAGCGCATCGATGATGCTCTCGAAGGCGTCCATGTTGAGCAGCACGTAGAACTGCACCTCGAGCCCCGTGGTCGCGGACACCGCGTCCTTCGTGGCCTCGATGCCTGGCGACGAGCCCTTCGCCGTCGCGTCCGGGTAGAGCTCGGGCTGGAACAGCTCGACCTCCGCGTAGAGCCCGTTCAGGATGCAGCGGCCCACCTCGCAGCCACCCCAGTCGCCGTACGCGTTGGGGGCGACGCCGAAGCCGTTCGGGTGGAGCTCGTACATCGGCGAGTCCTCGGGGAACGGCACACCGGACAGCTCGCGCGGGATCCCGATGATCGCGGATTGCCCGGTCTTCGCGTCAATACTCACGAGCGAGATGCTGTCCGGGCGCAGCCCCTCGCGGTCGGCGCCGGCGTCCGTGCCGAGCAGCAGGATGTTGTAGCGCCCGTCCACCGGCTCGACCGCTGGCGCGCCGCTGAAGAGCCCGCTCAGGAGCTCACGGCCCGCGTTGATCGTCGTGGCGGCCCACGCCGCACCGGCCGACGGCACGATCGTGAGCAGCACCGACAGGATCGCGATCGGGACGCGCCAGCCGCGGTGCGTCTTCACCAAGCGGGTGAGGCGCAGCGTGTCGAAGCCGAGCACGAGCCACAGCACCGCGTACGCAACGAGCAGGATCTGCAGCGCGAGCAGCACAATGCTGTTCGCGAAGAACGAGAGCGTCGCCACGCGCGCGAACAGCAGCCCGCCGAGCGCCGCGAGCACGCCGAGGATCAGGAGCGACGTCGCGACGGCGCCGAAGCGGCCGAGCTTGCGGTTGCCCGCGAGCAACTGTGCACTGCCGGGAAACAGGAACCCGATCAGCACGAGCCAGCGCGCCCGCTTGGTCATGAGCGGCGCGGACTCGGTATCCGGGTGACGCAGCGGCCGCTCGAGGTCGAGCGTCATGCGGGGTAACCACCCGGGTTCGCGGACTGCCAGGCCCACGAGTCGCGGCACGCCTCAGCGAGCGTGCGCGTGGTGCGCCACTCGAGCTCGGCGTTCGCTCGCGCGGGATCGGCAACTACCTCGGCGACGTCCCCGGCGCGCGGCGGCGCGATCCGGTACGGCACCGGCCGGTTCGCGGCCTCCTCGAAGGCGCGCACAACCTCGAGCACGCTCGAGCCGGTGCCCGAGCCCAGGTTGTACGTGCGCACGCCGGCACCGCCGCGCTCGAGGGCAGCGACGTGCCCCTCGGCGAGATCCATGACATGGATGTAGTCGCGCACTCCCGTGCCGTCCGGGGTGTCGTAGGTGTCGCCGAACACGCTGAGCTCGGCGCGCTTGCCGACCGCGACCTGCGCGATGAACGGCATCAGATTGTTCGGGATCCCAGCCGGGTCCTCCCCGATCCGGCCCGATGGGTGCGCCCCGACCGGGTTGAAGTAGCGGAGCAGCACCGCGCCCAGCTCGGGCCACGCGTGCTGCGCGTCACGGATGATCTGCTCGTTCATGAACTTCGACCACCCGTACGGGTTCGTGAGACCGACACCGGCGCGCTGCGCCTCATCGATCGGCGAGACCTCGGGGTCGCCGTAGACGGTCGCGGACGAGCTGAACACGAGATTCGTGACGCCGCGCTCGCGCATGAGGTCGAGGATCGTGAGCGTCGAGTCGATATTCACGCGGTAGTAGCGCGTCGGCTCGGCCACCGACTCGCCGACGGCCTTCAGTCCGGCGAAGTGGATCACCGCGTCGAACTCAACCCCGTCGAGAGCTTCCGCTGCGGCGGCCCGGTCGGCCAGATCCGCCTCGATCACGGGGATCGTTGCGCCCGTCAGCTGCTCGACACGCCGCACCGCCTCCGGGCTGCTGTTCGAGAAGTCGTCGAGCACGATCGCGTCGTGGCCGCGTTCGATGAGCACCAGTGCGGTGTGCGACCCGATATAGCCGGCCCCACCTGTCAGCAATACACGCATGAGCACTAGCGTACTTTGCTCGCCCGTGCGCTTCCCGTCAGCACGCGCCGAAGCGGAAAAACCCCACTTCTCGAACAGATTCGCACACTGACCGAATGGTCGCTGGGTGAAAGTGTTGCGATTCGGTCTCGCTCGCGCGCTGGGGGGCCCGCTCGGAGCAGTTTCCCCTGACCACACTCCCTAGAATGTGAACATCTGATTTGATGTCACCTCCGTTCGGGGAGAAAGGGGATCGCGCGTGGCGACACTGACCCTCATCGCGGACCCGTTCCCCGATTGGGAGGCCGAAGTGCAGGCCGCCGCCGCCCGCGACCTCGCCGCGGCGATCGCCGAGACCGCGCCGCGCAGCTGCAGCGCTCGCTACCTCGTGTCGCGCGGGGCGGCGCAGCCGGAGTTCACCTCACCGCGGATCCGCACCGAGCAGCTGCCCATGCGCGCCGGGATGCTGCCCTTCGCGTGGCAGAACGGCGCAACCGCCCGCCCCCTCGACGGGGAGTTCGTGCACGCGCTCACGCCGCTCGTCCCGCTGCGCTCGCGCGGCGACGACGACGGCTCGCAGACCTCGGTGACGATCTCGCACGCGCTCGCGTGGGAGGCACCAGCCCTGCTCGGCACCACGCAGGCGCGGCTCTACCGCGCGTTCGCGAAGCGCGCGGTTCGACACGCTGACGTGATCCTCACGCCGACGCACGCGACCGCGCGCGTGCTGCAGGAGAACTACGGCACCGATCTCCCGATTCAGGTGCTCCAGCCGGCACCGCCGCGCGAGTACCTCGCCGGGCCCGATGCCGCCGAGCGTCGCGCCGCCCTCGAGCTTCCCGCGCGCTACGCGCTCACCACCGCGAGCCCCGGCGAGTACGGGCGACTCGAGTGGCTCCTCGACGCGATGCGCGGCGATTCGGAGCTGCTCCCGCTCGTCGTGCTGTCCGGCTTCGATCCGGCGCCACCCACGCGCGACAAGAACGCCGCCGACCCGTGCGCGGCAGCGATCCCGGACGAGCTGCGCGACCGCGTGCAGGTCGTGCAGCCGCGCGAGCTCGCCGACATCGGCGCGATCGTCGCCGGCTCCGCCGTCCTCCTCATGCCGCAGGCGTTCGCCGGCACGGGGTATCTCACAGTCGCAGCGCTCACCGCATCCGTGCCGGTGCTCCACGCCGGCAACGCGGCGACCGCCGAGCTGGTGCTCGACGCCGGTGTTGCCGCGAGCACGGCGGAGGAGTTCGCGGCGGAGGGCAGCCGGCTCCTCCGCGATCCCGACTCGGTCGCCAAGCTCGCCGTGCTGGCGGGCGACCGCGGGCGCGGTTTCAGCTGGAACGGCGCGGCGTGGCAGCTCTGGGAGACGCACGCGAACCTCTAGCCGGTGGGGCTGATCCCGCGCTGGTTCCGGATGGGTTCCGGCCCAATCTCCCATTGAGTGAGGGTCTGATCCGATTCGGAGTGCCCAATCCGGATCAGACTCGCTGCAATTTCCCGGGTGCGCGGGCCGGATCACCCAGCTCGCGGCCCCAGTCAAGCTAGCGGCCGCCGTCCACCTCTGCGTCGGCGTCCACGCGCGCCTGCAGCGCGGCGTTCTTCAGCTCGACCATGTCCGTGAGGCTCTGCGCGTACTCGGCGAGCTGCTCGGCCAGATTCTGATCACTCGTGCCGAGGATGCGCGCGGCGAGGATGCCGGCGTTCTTCGCACCACCGATCGACACGGTCGCGACGGGGATCCCGCCCGGCATCTGCACGATCGAGAGCAGCGAGTCCATACCGTCGAGCATGGCGAGCGGCACGGGCACGCCGATCACGGGCAGCGTGGTCATCGACGCCACCATGCCGGGCAGGTGCGCCGCGCCGCCAGCTCCGGCGATGATCACGCGGATGCCGCGCTCAGCCGCGCCGCGCGCGTAGCTCACCATTTTGTCGGGCGTGCGGTGCGCGCTCACCACCTCGACCTCGTGCGGGATGCCGAAGTCGCGCAGCACCTGCACGGCGTCGCCCATCACGGAGAAGTCGGAATCGGAACCCATGATGACGCCAACGAGGGGCGCCGCGCTCTCTGCCATACCCCAATCGTACCGCGCGCACCGCGGCCCGCGGGGGCTCCCGTCCTAGTCGAAGGCTGCTGCCGCGGCCTGTGCAGCTGCGCGCACCGCGGCCATGTCGTCGCCGACCACGGTGACGTGGCCCACCTTGCGGCCCGGGCGGGGCTGCTTGTCGTAGCTGTGGATCTTCGCGCCGGGGTGCGCGGCGAGCGCCGCGGCGTAGCGCACGGGCATCGGCCCCTCCGCCGGTCCCCCGAGCACGTTCACCATGACGGCGGCCGGCGCGGTCATGCGAGTGTCGCCGAGCGGCAGGTCTGCCACTGCGCGGAGGTGCTGCTCGAACTGGCTCGTCACCGATCCCTCGATCGAGAAGTGTCCCGAATTGTGCGGGCGCATCGCGAGCTCGTTGACGAGCACTCGGCCGTCGCTGGTCTCGAACATCTCCACGGCGAGCACGCCGGTCACCGCGACCCCCTCGGCCACCACGGCACCGATGCGCGCCGCCTCGTCGAGCGTCGCGGCGTCGGCGACGGGGGCGGGCGCGAGCACCTCGGCGCACACGCCGTCGCGCTGGATCGTCTCCACCACCGGCCAGGTGCGGGTCTCGCCGCTCGGGCGGCGGGCGACGAGCTGCGACAGCTCGCGGGTGAAGTCAACGAGCTCCTCGACGAGCAGGTGCCCGCCGTGGCCGTCCTCGTTCAGGGCGGTGAACCAGTCGCGCACCTCGGCGGCGTCCGCGACGACGCGCACGCCCTTCCCGTCGTAGCCGCCGCGGGCGGTCTTCACGACGGCGCGGCCGCCGTTCGCGGCGATGAACTCCTGCAGTTCGGCCTCGTTCGACACCGCGGCCCACGCGGGGATCGGGACGCCGAGCTCGGCGAGCTTCTCGCGCATCACGATCTTGTCCTGCGCGAACTGCAGCGATCCCGGGCGGGGGTGCACCGCGACGCCGCGGCGCTCGAGCTCCACGAGAATCTCCTGCGGAACGTGCTCGTGATCGAACGTGATCACGTCCACCGTGTCGGCGAACGCATACACCGTCTCGGGATCGCGGTAGTCGCCCACCATGTCCGCCGCGCGCTCGGCGCTCGATCCCTCGTTCTCGGCGAGCACGCTGATGCGCAGGCCGAGGTGGATCGCGGGTGGCACCATCATGCGGGCGAGCTGCCCGCCACCGATGACGCCGATGCGGATGCTGCCGGTCTCAAGTCCCATGCGATCTATTCTGCCGTACGCGTGGCCTGCCTCGCGCCCCCGCCGTCCCCGCGCCCCACCCCCGCCGGATCCCGGTCCGCGCCCCGGCCGGATCGGGGTCACTTGGGCAGGGTGTCGCCTGGCAGCGGGGCCCGACACCCTGCCCAAGTGACCCCGATTCTGAGAGTGCGGGCGCCTGGGCGCGGGGCGGGGACATTAGGGGGGGCGCGGGTCGGGCGGGGGTGGGTTACCCAGCCGCGCGGGAGAGCGCCAGGGCGAGTCCCCTGAGGAACTGGGTCGGATCGCGGAGTGTGCGCGCGGTCGCCCTCAGCACCTGCCACCCGGCGGCACTCATCCGCTCAATCCGCTCGAGATCACGCCGCACTTGACCGGGATCCTGGAAGTGGTGCGCCCCCTCGTACTCGATCGCTACGCGCTGTTCCGGGTACCCGAGATCAGCGTGCAGCGTGCTCGAGCCGAGCTGAATCGGGCAGTTCACGCGAGGTTCGGGGAAGCCGGCATCCTCAATCAGCAGCCGCAACTCGGTTTCCGGCGGGGAGTCCACCGGAGTGCGAAGGCGAGGGAGGGCGGCGCGCCTCGCGGGCGCGCCGGTCGTGCCCCGGTGCCGCCGAGTCGCAGCTTCGAGCGTGGCGAGCGTCGAGAGCGGTGGCGTCCGACCAACCGGCACCCAGTTCCCCGAGATGAGGAAGTCCCCCACGACGATGAGCGTGGAGAGGGGGACGACCGCTGCGAGTTGACACCACACGTCTTCCGCAGTGGGAACCGTGAGTTCCGCCCGGCGTGACCAGTGCAGCACACCGCTCTTCACCCGGTGCCCCTGAACACTGGGCCGGCGCGGCGCACGCAGCGGGCTGAACGAGCCCACCTCGACGCGTCCGTTCGCGGGCGGCGGTGACGGCATTCCCCAGAGCAGTGCAGCAGATCGCCGCGATACGAAGAACTCCTTCGAGAGCGCTTGGCCGACGGCGATCGTTCGGTCGCGGGCACTGCCGTGATCGTAGCGAGCGCCTGGATGGAGCACGATGCCTCGCCCGATTCTGCGCACGTCCGCGCCCCTGAGGCGGCTGCGAGACACCCCGCCCGCGCGCAGCTCGGCCACCTGATAGGCCTCGGGCCTGGCGCGAATCGGCGAGCGTTCGGTCATGCCGGCGAGGATCTCACCATTCCGCCATCCCGCCGTGCGGAGATTCCCAGGCACGCACGAACAGTGGACAACTCGGTACCCCCTTCGCCTGTGAGCGACGCCGCGGCCCCGCCCGCCCCCGGGATCGGGGTCAGTTCGGCAGGGTGTCGCGCAGCCGGGGACCGCAACACCCTGCCGAACTGACCCCGATCGCCTGGAGGTGGCGGGACAGCCGGACGGCCCGGACAGCCCCGGGCCACCCGCCCCGCAGGTAGTTGACGGCGGTCAACGAATCCCCTATAGTTGACCCTCGTCAACAACTTGCGCCGTCGGCGGTCCCCACGGGGTTCGACCACCGACGCTGCGCTCCACTCCCGTCGCGAAGGATCCCACACCCGAATGACCGCAGTTCACACCGCCGCCCCCACCGGGGCGATCCTCACCGGCCGCGCGAAGCACCTCGCGCTCGCGGGCCTGTTCCTCAGCATGTTCGTGTCGATGCTCGCCATGAACGTGGTCGGCACGTCGATGCCGATCATCATCGCCGACATCGGCGGCACCCAGGCGGCCTTCACCTGGGTGGTCACCGCGACTATGCTGGCGAGCGCGATCTCGACCCCGATCTGGGGCAAGCTCGCCGACCTCACGAGTAAGAAGGTGCTGCTCCAGGTCGCGCTCATCGTCTTCACGCTCGGCTCGGCGCTCGCGGGCACCGCGCAGGAGCCGTCGTGGCTCATCGCGTTCCGCGTGCTGCAGGGCCTCGGCGCCGGCGGCCTCGGCGTGCTCGGCCAGATCGTGCTCGCGGACATCATCAGCCCGCTCGAGCGCGGCAAGTACATGGGCATCATGGGCGCGATCATGGCGGTGGCGACCGTCGGCGGCCCGCTGCTCGGCGGCCTGATCACCGACACGATCGGCTGGCGCTGGAACTTCTACGTCGCGGCCCCCATCGCGGTCGTGTCGATCATCATGCTGCAGCGCACGCTGCACCTGCAGACGGTGAAGCGGAAGATCAAGATCGACTACCTGGGCGCTGCCCTCATCTCGCTCGGCTTCTCGAGCCTGCTGATCTGGGTGACGCTCGGCGGCTCGAGCTTCGACTGGTGGTCCTGGCAGACCGCGGCCATGGTGGGCGGCGGCGTGCTCGTACTCATCCTCGCGGGGATCGTTGAGCTCCGCGCTGAGGAGCCGCTGATCCCGCTCGCGATGTTCACCAACCGCACGTTCACGCTCTCCGTGGTCGCGAGCATCGCGGTCGGCCTCGCGATGTTTGGCACCGCGGTCTTCCTCGGCCAGTACATGCAGCTCGCGCGCGGCCGCTCGGTGATCGAGGCGAGCCTGCTCACGCTCCCCATGATGGGCGGCGTGCTGATCTCCTCCACCGTGGTTGGCCAGGTGATCACGCGCACCGGCAAGTGGAAGCGCTACATGGTGACCGGCGCGATCGCGCTGCTCGCCGGCCTCACCATGATGGGGCAGCTGCGCTACGACACGTCGTACTGGTACGTCGGCGTCTCGATGTTCGTGATGGGCGCTGGCGTCGGCATGACCATGCAGAACCTCGTGCTGGTCGTGCAGAACACGGTCGCGCCGACCCAGATGGGCGCGGCGAGCTCGGCGGTGACGTTCTTCCGCACGATCGGCGGCACCGCTGGCATGTCGGCGATGGGTGCGATGCTCGCGCACCAGGTGACCCAGTACGTCACGGAGGGGCTCGAGAAGCTCGCGCCAGCCGAGCTCGCCGGCGCTGAGGCGCTGCAGGGCGGCGTGCTGCCGAAGATTGCCGAGCTGCCCGAGCCGATCCGCATCGTCGTCGAGTCGGCGTACGGCCACAGCATCGGCAACATCTTCTTCGCCGCAGCCCCGGTCGCGGTCATCGCGCTCGTCGCGATCATCTTCCTGCCGAACATCCCGCTCAGCTCGAAGAGCAACGCGGAGAAGATCGCCGAGATGCGCGAGCAGGCCGGCGATGCTGGGGCCGGCACCGCAGCGCTGGATCAGGGACGCGCCGCTGACGCGGTGACCGTGCCCGTCGACGCCACCGGCCCGATCGCCCTGCCGACGCGCCACGGCCGGGTTGCCGGTTCGGACCCCGACGGCAGCGCGCGCTAGGGTCATGACCATGGAGGATCGCTCGCTGCCGCCCGTCGCCCGTTCACGGCCGGCGGACGGCAGCGACGACACCATCGCCGAGATCATCGCCGAGTTCTCCGAGGTGATCGCGTTCGCGCGGAGCCGCTGGGCGCGCTACGCGGAGGACGTGCACCCGGATCTGCGCGGCGTCGGCCTGATCGTGCTGCAGCTCATCCTGCGGAAGGGCCCGCTCACCGTCACCGGGATCAGCCAGATGCTGGACATGGACAAGGCGGTGGTGAGCCGCCAGATCTCGAAGCTGCGGGAGCTCGGGCTCGTCAAGGCTGAGCCGTCGCCGGAGGACCGCCGCGTGGTGCTCCTCACGTGCAGCGCGCAGGCGCAGATCCTGATCGACGCGATCCGCGAGAAGTGGGGCGACGCCTACCACGAGCGCTTCAGCGGGTGGACGCCGGCCGACCTCGAGCAGCTGCGCGCCGGGCTCCACCGCTTCAACGCCACGGCGGATCACGGCGTGCCGCTCGACACCCCGTCGGGGCGCTGCGCGCGCGGCGATGCCCCTGCTGGATCCCCCGCGGCGTAGTCGCGGCGCTCCGCAGCCGCCCAGCCGGAGCCCCGCGCGGCCTACTGGAGCCGCTTCCGGATCCAGGCTGATGCGAGGTCGACGAGCACGATCACCACGAGGATGATGATGAGGTAGGTCATCATCTCGTCGAACTGGAACGTCTTGATCGACTTGTTGATCAGCAGCCCGATGCCGCCGGCCCCGACGAGGCCGAGCACGAGCGAGGATCGTACGTTCACGTCGAAGCGGTAGAGCAGCAGACCGGCGAGCTGGGGCAGCACGCTCGGGATCGTCGCATTCGCGACCACCTGCCACCGGCTCGCGCCAGCGGTGCGGAGCGCCTGCTCAGGACCGGGGTCGATGTCCTCCATCGCCTCGGACCAGAGCTTGCCCATCACGCCGGTGTTGTGCGCGATGAGCGCGAGCACGCCGGCGAACGGGCCGAGCCCGACGGCGGTCACGAAGATGAGGGCGAACACGATGTCTGGCACCGCGCGGAAGAACGACAGGATGCCGCGCGCCACCTGGTAGACGGCCTGGTTCGGTGTCGTGGTGCGCGCACCGAGCACGGCGAGCAGCAGCGCGAGCGGGATCGACACGGTCGTGCCGAGCAGGCCGACCCAGAGCGTCGTGAGCGCGCCGTGCAGGCCAGCCTGCACGACCTCGGGACTCAGGTCGGGCGGGAACGCCTCTGACAGGAAGTTCGCCATCCCATGCGCGCCGGTGACGAGCTTCTCCGGGCGGAAGTCCGTTGCCTGAAACGCGAGCAGGTGGAGCACCACCAGCACGACAATGATCACGGTCCAGGATCCCGCGCGATAGGGCACGCGCGGGTCGCGGGGAACGCTGAGCGCGCGCGGCGCTGCGACGTGCGCCGGCTGCTCGGTTGCGCGCGCCCGGTCGCGGGCGAGGGTGTCGGTCATGGCTGGCTCCTCGGGGATCACAGGTAGAGGGACGCCAGGCTGGCGTCATCGATGTCGGCGGTGGGCGCGTCGAAGACGAGCTTCCCGCCGCGGAGGCCGATCACCCGGTCGGCGTACGCCCGCGCGAGGTGCGGCTGGTGCAGCACCGCGGCGACGCCGAGTCCCTCGTTCACCGCGAGGTCGTGGAGCAGCTGCATCACGTCGTCGGCGGCCTTCGGGTCGAGCGCCGAGACCGGCTCGTCGGCGAGGATCATGCGCGGGCGCTGGCAGAGCGCACGGGCGATCGCGACGCGCTGCTGCTGGCCGCCGGAGAGACTCCCCGCGCGGTCGTGCGCCCGGTCGGCCAGGCCGACACGGTCGAGGCAGGCCATCGCCTCCTCCTGCAGCTCGCGCCCGAAGAGCGGCGGCAGCGAGCGCCAGCCGGGGAGCCGTGAGAAGCCGCCGGCGCAGACGTTCTGCAGCGCGGTGCGGCGCTGCACGAGGTGGATCTTCTGGAACACGGTTGCGGCGGTGCGTCGCGCCTCGGCGCGGCGCTGGCCGCTCGCCTCGGTGAGGCGAACCCCGGCGATCGTGATGTCGCCGGAGTCCGCCTCGATGAGCCCGTTCACCGCGCGCAGGGTGGTCGACTTGCCCGAGCCGTTGGCCCCGAGGAACGCGACCACTTCGCCGGCGTGCACGCGCATGCTCATGTCTTGCAGCACGACGCGGTCCCCGAAGCTCTTGGAGATGGCCCGCACATCGAGCAGCACCTCCCGTTCGGCCGCCGGGGCGGCGGCCCTGCGTGCGGTGACGGTGCTCATTAGACGTCTGCCTCGGTGAGGCCCATGGTCTCCGCGAGGTCGAAGAGCGGCTGGTAGTCCTCAGTGGTCGCCGGGATGAGCGGCCCAGCCGGGTCCACCCCGAGGAAGCCGGACACGGCTGCGACGTCCTCCGCGTCGAGGCTCAGGAGCGCCTCGGAGACGGCGTCCTGGAACTCCTGCGGGAGGTTGCCACGCACGGTGATCGGGTCGTTCGGGATCGGGTTCGACTCCCAGATCTGGCGGAACTGGCTCGCGTCGAAGGTGCCCTCGGCGGTCGCCGTCGCGAGGGTCTGCGAGTTGATCTGCGCAGCGTCGACAGTGCCGTTCACGAGGGCGAGGAGCGCCTCGGGGTGCCCGCCCGCGTAGTCGGCGGTGACCTCATCGGCGATGCCGGCGTCGGTGAGCGCGGACATGGGGAGCGCGTCGCCCGACGTCGAGCCGGGGCTGCCGAGCGCCAGCGTGTGGCCCGGCAGATGCTCGATCGTCTGGATCTTCGAGTCCTTCGGCACCCAGATGCCGCCCGTGTAGGTGGTCGGCTTGCCCTCGGCGTCACCGAAGGAGGCGAGCGGCTCGGCCTGCGCGCGCTCGTTCGCGAACACGAAGCCGAGCGGCCCGAACTGTGCGATCTCGAGCTGGTCGTTCTCCATCGCGAGCACCTCGGCGGCGTAGTCCTCCGTGATGGACACCTCGACCTCGCAGTCGAGCTTCTCCGAGAGGGCCTTCGCGAGCACCTGGTAGGCGGGCTCCAGCCGCTCCGGGTCCTCGTAGGGCAGGATCCCGAAGCGGATCTTGCCGTCGGGGCAGGTGGCCGACGCTGCGGCGGTGTCCTCGGCTGCCGGAGCGCAGGCGGCGAGGCCCAGGGTGAGGGCGGCCAGCGCGGTGGCGGCGAGGGCGGCGTTCTTCTTCACGATTCTCCTTGTGTGTGTCCTGCGGTGCGTGGGATGGGGTGGGAACAGCTGGGCAGTGCGGCTCGGGGCGTCGCGGCTCACGTCAGCGCCGCAATGGTGCGCGCGCCGAGGCCGAGGCCGACGGTCATGCCGACGCCCGTGGTCAGCGTGACGATCGAGACGCCGGGTTCGGGGGTCTCGCGGCAGAGGTCGCCGAGCTCGCTCGTCGCGTAGAGCCCCTGCCAGCGCTCGAGCACGTCGAGGCGCTCGGCGCCGAGCAGCGTCGCGACCTCGTCGAGCAGGATCCGTGACCACCGCTCGTCGAGGAATGGCGGGGCCGCGTCGTGGCTGGCGTGCGAGTCGCCGACGAGCAGAGTGCCGTCGGCCTGCTGGGTGAACATCACGTTCGCCTCGATCTCCGCGAACTCGGGCCGCTGCGCGAAGAGCTCCGCGCGCAGCGCGTCGGCTGCCGGGCCGGCGAAGCGACCGTAGCGCAGCATCGAGGTGCCCGTCAGCACCGCGGGGCCCAGCCCCATCGCGTGCGGGGCGCGCACGCGTGCCATGTTCAGCGCGCACTCGCGCACGCCGGCGGCCGCGGCGATCTCGGGGAAGAGCCGCCCGAGCAGGTGCCCGGTCGCGACGATGATGTGATCAGCCGCGACGCTGCCGCGGTTCGTCTCGACGGCACCGGTATGGACAGCATGCACGGTGGTCGAGAAGCGCACCTCTCCCCGCTCGTGGGCGTCCACCCACGCGGCGATGCGCGCCACCGCGGTGCGGGGATCGGCGGTCACATCGTCGGTGAGGAGGAGCCCCGAGCGGACCGCGCCGGCGGCGGAGCCGCCCGGTTCGAGGTGGAGGGCCGCCGCGGCCTGCGCGCCGGTGAGGAGGCGCGCGCCGGCCGGTGCGCGCTCGGCGAGGAGCTCGGCGAGCACCGCGTCCTCGGCCGCAGACCGCGCAACGGCGAGCGTGCCGGAGCGGCGCGCGGTGACGCCGGCGCGCTCCGCGAGGCGCAGCCAGATGGGCAGGCTCTCCGCGGCGAGCTCCCCGAGCTCCCCGTACTGCACCGAGGCGCAGACGTGGCCGAAGTTGCGCACGCTTGCGGTCACCGCGGCGGCGTCCTGTTCGAGCACGGTGACGCGGTAGCCGGCGTCGAGCGCGGCAACGGCGTGCGCGAGGCCGATGATGCCAGCACCGACGATGACGATGCGTGTGGCGTGAGTCTGCGAGGTCATGCCTCGATCCTGAACCGCCGAAAGTAGTCAACACAACTTGCGGAGCCGGTGTTCGCCGAGCGTTCACCGCGGGCGCGGGATCGGTCCAGAAACTTCACGATTCGTTCACGGCGATGTCACCCGCGCACCGCTCAGCTAGTCATGACAACTTGTAGTCTTTCGGCATGACCACCACCGCTCCCCTTCACGTCCAGCTGTACGAGGAGATGATCCGCCGCATCCGCACCGGCGCGTGGCAGCAGGGCGACAAAGTGCCCAGCGAGAAGTCGCTCATCGCCGAGTTCGGCACCTCACGCGGCCCCGTGCGCCAGGCGCTCGCTGCGCTCCGCGCCGAGGGCATGATCGTCGGCGGGCGGGGCACGCCGCCCCGCGTGCAGCGCACCGCGCCCGTGCAGTCGTTCGACACGTTCATGTCGTTCACGGAGTGGGCGCGGGATCTCGGCTATGTGCCAGGGCAGCGCGTCATCGAGGCGAGCCGGCGCCCGGCGTCCGAGCGGATCGCGACGGAGCTGCACATCGCCCCGGACGCCCCGATCGTCGAGATCATCCGGGTGCGCTCGCTCGACGGGAAGCCCGCGATGCTCGAGCGCTCCCTCTACCCCTACGAGATCGGGCGGCACCTGCTCTCCGCCGACCTCGACGGCGGCTCGATCTACCAGGCGCTCGCCGCGGCCGGGGTGGTGCCCGTGCGTGCACGCCACGTCATCGACGCGATCGCGGCGCACCCGCTCGAGGTCGAGCAGCTCAGCGTCGCGCCGGGCAGCCCGCTGCTTCGCGTGCGCCGCGTCGCCACCAACGAGCTGGGCACGATCATCGAGACCGCGGACGACCGCTACCTCCCGTCGATGACCAACTTCGCCGTGGAGAACAGTGCGGAGCACCGCATCCCACTCACCCGGCAGGCCGTCACCGCCGCTGCGCGCGTCGAACCGCCGGCCGCACGTTGATTTTCCCACCACACACCGCTCAGGAGCACCCAATGATCACCCTCGCCGTATTCGACATGGCCGGCACCACCATCGACGACGGCGGGGAGGTGTATCGCGCGCTCGAGGACGCGGTCACCGAGACCGGCGCGACGGTCGCGGCGGCCGACCTCCAGGCGTGGATGGGCACCGAGAAGCGCGCCGCCATCACCGCGCTCATGCGGCTCGGCGGCGGCGATCCCGCGCGAGACGGGGTCGTTGACCGGGCGTTCGAGCGATTCCAGCAGATCCTGGCCGAGCGCTACGCCGCGGCCCCGCCGACCGCGATCCCCGGCGTGCCGGCGGCGATCGCGGAGCTCCGCGCGCGCGGGGTGCGCGTCGCACTCACCACCGGCTTCTCGCGCGATGTCGCGGCCGCGATCCTCGACCGGATCGGGTGGCGGATCGCGCCGGCCGCGCACGAGGTGAGCGTCCCGAGCGCGCCGGTGACGCCGGCGGGCAGCGCCGACGCCGTGGTGGTCGACGCGCTCGTGTGCGGCGACGAGGTACTCGCCGGGCGGCCGGCGCCGTACATGATCCAGCGCGCGATGGAGCTGACCGGCACGCTCGACGTGCGCACGGTGCTCGTCGCAGGCGACACGGCGGTCGACGTGCAGGCTGGGGCGCACGCTGGCGCGGCGCACGCGATCGGCGTGCTCACCGGCAAGCTCGGCCGCGCGGATTTCCCGGCGGAGGCCACGGCGGTGCTGGCCGGCGTCGCCGAGGTGCCGGCGTTCCTCGCCGCCGCTGCCACCCCCGCCGCCACCGCCGCCCCCACCGAGCTTCCCTAAGCGATTCGGCCAAGCCCAGCCCGAATCGGGGATTCGGGCTGGGCTTGGCCGAATCGCTTAGCTCAGCCCGCGCGCGGCGAGCCCGAACCGCTACACGAGGCTCGGCACGCGCTGCTCAGCGCGCAGCTCGGCCGACACCAGGATGGGCAGGTGGTCCGAGAGGCCGCGGCCGAGCGTCGACACACTCGAGATATCGAGGCCGGCCGAGGTCGCGAAGTCGAAGTGTCCGCGGAACATCTTGTATCGCGTGTAGGTGCGCTTATCGCTCAGACTGAGCTCGTAGCCGTGATCCCGCATCTCAGTGTCCAGCCGCCCCTTGAACACGGGGTAGTTGTAGTCGCCGACCATGAGCGCTGGCAGGCCGGGGCCGAGCTCCCGCAGCTCACCGAGCGCGGCGTGGATCTGGTGTCGGCGCAGCGAGTTGAGCGCGGTGAGCGGGGCCGCGTGGAACGAGGCCACCACGAGGTCGCGGCTCGTCTCGCGGTCGTGCAGGCGCGCGCCGAGCAGCCGCTCGTGCGCGGGCGCGAGCAGGCGATCGTGCAGCGACTTCTTCAGCTGGAACGTGTGCGCCGAGCGCGTCTCGAAGCGGTCGCCGCGCACGTACATGGCGAGCCCGAGCCGGTTGCGCTCGGTGGCGTGCACGAGGCGCAGCTCGCCGAGTGCGGCGGGAAGCGCGACGGCCTCCGCTTCCTGCAGGCAGAGCACATCGATCTCGTGGTCTGCGGCGAGCGCCGCGATCTCGGTGACCGCGCGGTTCTTCCGCAGGTTGTAGCTGATGATCTTCATACCGCGCCCTTCCCCGGTGAACTCCCGGGCCATGCCGACAGGCACCACCCTACGCTCGCGAAGCTGAGTGTCTGCAGCGGATTCCACGGAAAGTTGCCGGGTGCGCACTCAATCGAACTGCACGCTGCGCGCCGCATCCCCCAGTGCGGCACGCACGGCGGCGAGCGCCGGGTGGTCGACGCTCGCCGCACGCGCCGCGGTGAACACGGTGCGGTGCGGCCGATCGGGCAGCTCGAGCATCCGGACCGCGCCGCCGGCGCGCACGAGCCCAGGCAGCAGGGCGACGGCGTTGCCCGATTCGATGAGCCTGAGGTGCGCCTGCAGGTCGGCGGTCTCGTAGCGCACGTCCGGTTCGAAGCCGGCGCTGCGGCACGCCTGCTCGGCCCAGTGCCTGGTGGCCGCGCCGTGCGGTTCCATGACCCAGGGCAGCTCGGCGAGATCCGCGAGCTGCGTCACGGCGTCGAAGCGGGGGTCGCCCGCGCGGAGCAGTGGGAGGCCGAGCCGGATGGGATCGCGGGTGAGCGGCTCCCGGTCGAGCCCCTGGAAGTGCGGCGCCGAATGCCCGGGGTACTGCTCGGCGACCACGAGGTCGAAGCCGCGCGCCCAGGTTTCGTACAGGGCGGCACCCGGCTCGACCTGCACCACCTCGACACGCAGCGCCGGGTGCCGCTCGCGGAGCGCGCGGAGCGCCTCGGGCACGAACGCGAGCATCGCGGTCTGGAACGCGGCCACCCGCACGGTGCCCGACACCTCGTCGCGCGCGCGGTGGAGCGCGGACTCCGCGCGCTCGAGCCCGGCGAGCAGCGTCTCGGCCTCGGCGGCGAGCGCGGCCCCCGCCGGGGTGAGTTCCAGCGTTCTGCCGCTCTTGCGCAGCAGCTCGACGCCCGCCTCACGCTCGAGCAGGGCGAGTTGCTGCGACACCGCTGATGGGCTGTAGTTCAGCGCCTGGGCGACGGCGGCGATGGTGCCGCGGGCGTGCAGCTCCCAGAGCAGGCGGAGCCGTTTCATTTCGAGCACGTGAGCCGCCCTTCAGCGCGATGTATTCATGCAGTTTTTCTTCATGATATTCCATCAAAACAATTGCTGTACTTCACGCTTCCCGGAGCCCACACTGTCACTACGGGCGCGCACCGCCGCCGCCCACCCGCTCCACCCGCTCCCGAAAGGTTCGTCGTGACCGTGCACGCCACCACCCGCCCGCAAGACCTCGCAGCCGAGGCCATCGCACTCGTCGAGCGCTGGATCCGCGAGGCCGCGGACATCCCAGCCGACCCCTCCGCCGCACGCCTCGCCGGGGTGCTCCGCGATCCGCACGGGCTCGATTTCACCGTTGGCTTCGTCGACGGCGTCGTGCGCCCGGAGGACGTGCGCGCCGCGGCCAAGAAGCTGCAGGAGCTCACCCCGCTCACCCCGAAGTTCCTCGCCGCTCCCCTGCGCGGCGCGATCGGCCTGGGCGGCGCGTTCGCTGGCCCGCTCCCCGGCGTCGTTGTCCCCATCGCGCGGCGCGTGCTCCGCCAGATGGTCAGCCACCTCATCATCGACGCGAGCGACCAGAAGCTCGGCCGCGCGATCGCGAAGCTCCGCACCGACGACGTGCGCCTCAACATCAACCTGCTCGGCGAGGCGATCCTCGGCGAGCACGAGGCCGAGCGCCGCCTCGCGGGCACGCACCGGCTGCTGGCCCGCCCCGACGTCGACTACGTCTCC
Source organism: Leucobacter chromiireducens (assembly GCF_003917135.1). GTDB lineage: Bacteria > Actinomycetota > Actinomycetes > Actinomycetales > Microbacteriaceae > Leucobacter > Leucobacter chromiireducens_A. The sequence continues at coordinate 38,220 of NZ_RPDI01000017.1, read as the reverse complement.
ATCAAGGTGTCCTCGACCGTCGCCCCGCACAACCACTGGGCGTTCGACGAGGCCGTCGCGCACATCGAGGAGCAGCTGATCCCGCTCTTCGCGCGCGCCGCGGCGGCGAGCCCGCAGAAGTTCATCAACCTCGACATGGAGGAGTACAAGGACCTCGACCTCACCCTCGCGGTGTTCACGAGCATCCTCGACCGGCCGGAGTTCCTGGAGCTCGAGGCGGGGATCGTGCTGCAGGCGTACCTCCCCGACGCGCTCGGCGCGATGATCCGGCTGCAGCAGTGGTCAGCCGGCCGCGTCGCCCGCGGCGGCGCCCCCATCAAGGTGCGCATCGTGAAGGGCGCGAACCTCCCGATGGAGCTCGTCGACGCCGCGATCCACGGCTGGCCGGCCGCCACCTGGGGATCGAAGCAGGAGTCGGACACGAGCTACAAGGCCGTCATCGACTACGCCCTCCACCCCGATCGCGTGCGCAACGTGCGCATCGGCGTCGCGGGCCACAACCTCTTCGACGTCGCCCTCGCCTGGCTGCTCGCGAAGGCGCGCGGCGCCGAGCGCGGGATCGAGTTCGAGATGCTGCTCGGCATGGCCACCGGGCAGGCCGAGGCCGTGAAACGCGAGGTCGGCTCCCTGCTGCTCTACACCCCCGTCGTGCACCCCGCGGAGTTCGACGTCGCGATCGCGTACCTGATCCGCCGCCTCGAGGAGGGCGCGAGCCAGGAGAACTTCATGTCCGCAGTGTTCGAGCTCGGCGAGAACCGCACCCTCTTCGACCGGGAGCGCGACCGCTTCCTCGCCTCGCTCGACGCGCTCACCGCGATCACGGGCGACGGAACCGCAGCCGGCCTCGCGGTGCCACCACCCAACCGCGCGCAGGATCGCCGCACCTTCGACGCCGCGGGCGCCGAGGAACGGGTCGAGGCCCGCGTCGCCGCCGGCAGGCGGGGCGAGTTCGAGAACACGCCCGACACCGATCCCGATCTGCCGGGAAACCGCGTGTGGGGGCTCGGCATCGCCGACCGCATGGCCGAATCGCAGCTCGGCACGCAACTCGTCGCCGACGCCAGCGTGCCGGATCAGGCGGCGCTCGACACGATCATCGAGCGCGGGATCGCTGCCGCGGCGGGGTGGCAGGCGCTCGGCGCTGACGCGCGCGCACGCATCCTCATGCGCGCGGGCGAGCGGCTCGAGGCGCGCCGCGGCGAGCTCCTCGAAGTGATGGGCTCCGAGTGCGGCAAGACGCTCGACCAGGGCGATCCCGAGGTGTCCGAGGCCATCGACTTCGCGAACTACTACGCGATGCTCGGCCAGCTCCTCGACCAGGTCGACGGCGCCACCTTCGAGCCCGTTGCCCTCACCGCGGTCATCCCGCCGTGGAACTTCCCGGTCGCGATCCCGGCAGGCGGGGCGCTCGCTGCCCTCGCCGCAGGCTCGTCGGTGATCATCAAGCCGGCGGCCAACTCCGCGCGCTCCGGCGCGGTGATGGTGGAGGCGCTGTGGGAGGCCGGCGTGCCCAGGGACGTGCTGCAGCTCGTGCAGTTCCCCGATCGGGATCTCGGCTCGCGCCTCGTCGCGGATCCCCGCGTCGACCGGCTCATCCTCACCGGCGCGTACGAGACCGCCGTGCGCTTCCGCGAGCTGCGCGCCGACCTCCCGATCCTCGCCGAGACGAGCGGCAAGAACGCGATCATCGTGACCCCCAACGCGGATCTGGATCTCGCGGCGCGCGACGTCGCGCAGTCGGCCTTCGGCCACGCCGGCCAGAAGTGCTCCGCGGCGTCGCTCGTGATCCTCGTCGGCTCGGTCGCCACCTCCGAGCGCTTCCGCGGGCAGCTCCTCGACGCCGTGCGCTCGCTCCGCGTTGGCACCCCGGATCGCCTCGGCACCCAGATGGGGCCCATCATCACCGCGCCGTCCGGCAAGCTGCTCCGCGGGCTCACGCAGCTCGGGACGGGCGAGCGGTGGCTCATCGAGCCCGCGCCGGTGGAGAGCGACAGCCCGCTCGCGCGCGACGCGGACGGCGGCACGAAGCTGTGGAGTCCCGGCGTGCGCGATGGCGTGCAGCGCGGCTCCGAGTACCACCTCACCGAGTACTTCGGGCCGATCCTCGGCATCATGACCGCCGACACGCTCGACGAGGCGATCGACATCGTGAACGACACCGACTACGGACTCACGAGCGGGCTGCACTCGCTCGACCGCGATGAGCTCAGCACGTGGCTGCGCCGCATCCAAGCGGGCAATCTCTACGTCAACCGCGGCATCACCGGCGCGATCGTGCGGCGGCAGTCGTTCGGTGGCTGGAAGAAGTCGGCCATCGGCGCCGGCACGAAGGCCGGCGGGCCGAACTACCTGCACGGGCTCGGCTCCTGGCGCGACGCTGCGGTGCGCGCCGGAGCGGACGCCCCCCACCCCGCCGTGGCGTCGCTCCTTGCGGCGGCCGAGCGCTCGGGGGTCGCCGGGACCGAGCTCGCGTGGCTGCGTGCGGCGCTCGCGAGCGACGCTGCGGCGTGGGCGGCGGAGTTCGGGATCGCGCGCGACGCCTCCCAGCTGGGCGTCGAGCGCAACCTGCTCCGGTACCACCCGGTGAGTACGACGATTCGCGTGGCGGCCGACGCCACGACCAGCGAGGCAGTGCGCGCGATCGCTGCCGGGGTGCTCGCCGGGTCCGCCGGGGCCGCCGGCTCGGGGGCCGCAGGGTCGGGGGCCGAGCGCGCTGGCGACGCCGCGCGCACCTCCCCCGTGGTGAGCGCCGCGTTCGCGCTGCCGACGCCGCTCGCCACCGCGCTTGTGCAGGCCGGGGTCATCGTGCAGCTGGAGGACGACGCGGCCTGGGAGCAGCGGCTCGCCGGGCTTGCGGCCCAGGACGGGCCGACCGCGGGTGCGCGCGTGCGGCTCGTCGCTGGCGCCTCGCGCGACGCCGAGGCCGCGCGCATCCACGAGGCGACGGGCGGAAAGCCCGATATCGCGGTCTACGCCGGGCCTGTCGTGTCCGCCGGTCGCATCGAACTGCTGCCGCACCTGCGCGAGCAGGCGGTGTCGATCACGGCGCACCGCTTCGGCACGCCGAGCCAGCTCTCGGCCGGCCTCATCTAGCCCCGATCTGCCCCATACTCCAACTTTGTTGGGGTATGGGGCAGAACGCGCGCTCCTGCGGGCGCCCACTCCTCACCGCCCGGCTCCCCACCGCCGCCCAGGCCCCACCCCGCCCCGGATCGGGGTCACTTGGGCAGGGTGTCGCGCACGCTCCCGCGCCGACACCCTGCCCAAGTGACCCCGATCCGGATGCGGGTGAGGTGGGGACGGGGAGGGAGGGCGGGTCAGAGCTCGCGCAAGCGCACCTCGAGGGTGCCGAACACCATGTGCTCCGTTGCCGGGAACGTGAGCCCAGGCGGCAGCTGCGCGCGCTGCCCACTCGACGAGACCAGGGTCAAGCCGTTCGTCGAGTTGAGGTCCTCCACCGTCCACTCGCCGTCGGCGCGACGCAACCGCACATGCGACTTCGAGACCGTGCGCGTCGGATCCGCGAGCAGCAGCGTGTGCGCACCATCGACGCTGCTCGGCTTCCGTCCGGCAATGATGTCGGTGCCGACGAGTTCGAGGACCTCACCGTCAGGGAGCTCGAGCCCCCACCGGGTCTCGGGTGCGGCGTCGGGGAGGGCCTCGGGCACGGCGTCGGCGCTCGCCTGCGGTGCGGGATCGAGGACCGGCTCGGCTGCGGGCAGCGGCACGGGTTCCTCGGCAGGCTCAGCCGCCGGGGTCGCAGGGGCCACGGTTGGCGCCTGCGTCGCGGCGGGTGCCGGGACGGCAGCGGGAACTGGCTCGGGAGCCGGGGATGGATCCGGGGCCGGAGCGGGCTCGGGGGCCGCGGATGGATCCGGGGCCGGAGCGGGCTCGGGGGCCGCGGCCGGCTCCGGAGCCAGGGCCGGTGCCGGAGCCGGTTCCTCAGCCGGCGGCGCCTGCCTGGGAGCCCGCGGCTCGGGCCACGCGAAGGGCTGCGGGGCCTGCTGCACCCCCAGGGGCATCGCCGGTCGCTCCTCCAACTCCTCCGCCGCGAGGCGCTCGAAGTTGCCGATCGTAGTGTTGCTGAAGCCCCAGTCGTTCATGTCGTGCGGGTCGGCCGCCGGGCGGCCATGATCCTGCGCTGAGGTGCGATCCCCCGCACCACGCGGGGCGACGGGCGCGTCGGTGAGCGCGCCCTCCGGCACGGGCGGCAGCCCACGCCACGCCGCTGGCTCCGCCGCAGACTCGGAACCAGCGTGCTCAGCGCCGGCGGCCGCGGAGGCGGCCCGGCGAGCGGGCGACAGCGGCGGGAACGCCGATTCCCCCTGGTAGACCCGCGCCCCGGCGTACATGCCGTCGCCGATGTGGCTGGCGAGCAGCATGGCCCAGATCGGCGGGAGGACCGCGCCGAGCACGGTGTACCAGGCGTCCTTGCCGAACTCGCGATTGAGGCGGTGCACGGCGATGATGCTCACGATGACGACCACGACCACGAGCCCCGGCACGAAGCCGAGCAGCACGAGCCACCCGGGGAGGCCACCGCGCCGCAGCAGCTGCCACTGATTCCACACGGGGATCCAGCCATCACGCGCGGGGAGCCCGAGGTAGGGGAACAGCTTCGAGAGCGCCCAGAGGTACCAGACGTACAGCACGAGTGCCACGAGGCCCCAAATGCTGAGCATCGCGATCAGCACCGTGAAGCCACCGTTCGTGAGTTCAGCACTCATCGGATCGCCACCAGTCCATTCGCTCGGGGAATCGGGAGCGAACCCCGCCGAAACACGGCCGATTCGCTGCACCGCTAGTCTACGCGGGGCGGGCATGCGCCCGCCTGATTGCGCGGCCGCGACTCAGCCGAGCAGCAGCCAGACGATCGCCGCGATTCCGGCGCTCACACCGACGAGGAGCGCCGGCCCGCCGACGAGCACCGCGCGCCGGAACCGGGAGTTCTGGCGGGCCAGTGAGGGCAGCGCAGTTCGGCCGGGACTGAGCGGCGCGGGATCCTGCGCGGGATCGGCCCGCCCGGCGCTGGGCGCCGCCTGGACCGGCGCTGGACTGGCCGGCTCGGGCACGGCTCGCGCGCCGTACACGACGGGGATCTCGGGCCGCTCGCCACCGTGCACCGGCGCTGGCGGCGCGTCCGGGGCCTGCGGCAACCGCCGCTCGGGATCGAGCTTGGGCTTGAACATCAGGGCGGCGAGCGCCTGCGCTGAGCGGTCGTCGGTCGGCTCGGGGATCGGCGGTGCCGGGGTGCCGCTCGTGCCGCCGGTGCCGCCGGTATTCCCGGCGCCACCCGTACCACCGGTCACGTCCTCTGGATCACGCATTCCGCACCTCCTCGGCGGTCGTTGCAGCGCCGGAGCGTGTGCGGCCAGCGGCCCCGCGCCCGATCCCGAACGAGGCGAGCGTGAATCGCGTGCGCAGGCGCGCGCCGGCGGACTGCTGGGCGCGCAGCTGATCCCGCGCTCGATCGACGAGGGACCAGAGCTCGCCAGCCTCCGCCGCGGTGGTGCCCTCCGGGGAGAACACCGCGTGGTCGACACGCGCAGCGAACTCGGTGCCGCCCGGCAGGCGCGCCCCCAGCTCGCGGCGGCTCTCCGCTGCGGCGCTGCCGCCGCGCGGCGGGAGCGCTCCTGCGTCGACGTGCACGTCGACGAATTCCTCCCAGGCGCCGAGCGCGCGCACCTCGGGGTGCGTTGCGCGCCGCCTGCGCCGGGTGCGCAGCGCCTTCACCGCGAGGATGAAGAGCGCGAGCGTCGCGAGCAGCAGCACGCCGAGCAGTCCGAGGGAGACGCCGCGCACCCAGGCCCAGAGGCTGCCGGGCTCGGCGCGCTGCGGAGCGGGATCCGCGGCGGTGTCGCCGGTGCCCGCGCCGTACTCGGGGTCGCTCTCGTGCGCGTCGCGCTCCTCGGGGACGGTGGGGTGCTCGGGGAGGCGCTCGCCCTCGGTGAGCGATGCCGGCGGCGTGGTGACCTGCGGGGTGGCGTCGAGCGGGGCCCACACCCCGTCTGCGCCCCGCGCCTCGGCCCATGCCGCGATGTTCCTGCCGGTGCAGGTCTCCGCGCAGGCGGGGACGCCGGGGACGGCGTCAGCGCTGTCGCCAGCGTCCGCGCCAGCGCCAGCGCCCGCGAGCCGGACCCCGAGCACCACCCGCGACTCGTAGCCGAATGCCTCCGCGAGCCGCGCCGCGGCGACGGCGAACTGCTCATCGTCGCCGATGCCCGCGACGAGCTCGGCGCCGCGCGCCCCGTCGCCCGCGGCGGCCTGCCGATCGGCGAGCTGCCCGAAGAGCTCCTCGATGCGCGCGTCCGAGTGCCCGCCCGCGCTCGCGACGAACCGCGTGCCGAACTCGGCGCTCAGTTCGTCGAGCCAGGCGCGCGCGTCGGGGTCGTCGCTCAGCGCGTGGCTCAGGTAGCCGCGCTCGCGCAGCAGCTCGACCGCCCGTTCGAGCCCCGCGCCGGTGGCCGGGAGCTGCTGCATGCGCAGCCAGCGGTCAAGTTCGGGGAACGCGGTGCGGTCGAGCTGCGGCGTCGCCGTCGCCGGCACGGGGTCGAGCCGCGGATCGGGGGCCGCGCTGGCGCTCGCCGTGTAGCCGTCGCCCGCGCGCAGGCCGGCCGCGGTTGGCACCGCGATGCCGGCGCCGGTGTCGCGGTCGAGGAAGAAGCCGTCGGCGAGTTCCGCGGCGCGGGCTCCGGTGAAGCGCGGGGGCTCGCCGAGCTCGGCGGGGAGCGGCACCCAGATGCCCGTCGCGCCCGACACGAGTTGCACGGTGATCCAGCTCGGGTCTGCGACGGCGGTGCCGCTCGGGAAGCGGGTGAAGGTGCCGCGCTCCGCGGTGACCGCGAAGTCGACGCCGTTCGCGTCGTCGAGCACGGCGAGGCGGAGCCGCTCGGGCAGCGCCCCCTCGCTCGTCACGGTGAAGAGTGGGGCGTCGAACGCGGCGTCGCGCTTCCAGACGCGGTAGCCGGAGAGCGGGCTGCTCTGCGCGCGGACCACGACGACGGGATCCACCTGGTCGCGCGGGATGGTGCGCGGGGTCGCGGTGACGCCGGGGGCGAGCACGGTGCCGGCAGCGAGCGCGCACACGGTGAGGAGCGCCGCGAGCCCGCCGCGGAGCAGCCGACGGCCCGGCGCCCGGTGCCCGCCGCCGAGGCGGAGCGCGGCGCGCCTCGCGCGGCCAGAGCTCCAGGCGATCCACGCGGTCACCACGACGGCGCTCGCACCCCACAGTGCGAGCTCGCGCGGCGCGTCGATGGGGATCGGCCCGACGCGGATCGGATCGCTCGGCGTCGCCGGCCCGAACACGGTGCCGAACAGGAGCGGGGCGAGGATCGGCAGCGCGGCGCACGCGTGCGCTCGCTGGCCGCCTGCCGCGAGCCGGGTGGCCGCGGCGACGGAGAGCAGCACGACGACGAAGAGCGGCACGAGCACGGTCTGGTAGTGCCCCACCGGGAGGGTGAGCGTGAGCAGTTGCTTCCAGCCGAGCGCCACCGCGGCGAGGCCGTCCCCGAGGCCGAGGAAGAACGCGCGCGCGCCACCGCCGAGCGCGGTCGGCACCGCGGCGGGCACGAGGAGCGCGACGCCGACGGCCGCGAGCGTGATCCCGGTGCCGATCCCCCACCGCCACCTGGTGCCGGCCCAGACGACGCCGAGCGCCGCCGCCGCGGCGGCGAGGACCGTGAGCGCGGCGCGCGGATCCCGGTAGATCGGCCAGGCCGCAGCGAGGGCGACCAGCGCGATCGCGAGGGTGAGGACGACGGCGCCGAAGCCCGGCCCGGCGCCGCGGCGGACCCCGGCGCTCCGCGCGCTCACGCGTTTCCCCTGCGGAGCAGCAGCTGGGCGGTGTCCTGCAGCGCCCCGATCGTGAGCAGCGCCGCCGCCGAGCCGCGCTGGATCGCCGGGTCGGCGTGCAGCGCGCAGCGCGCCGTGAGGAGCGCAACGTCCGCGCTGAACGGGACGGCGGCGCGGCGCAGGCGCTGCGGCTCGACGCGGGAGCCCGTGATGAGCACCACGAGCGAGAGCTGCCGCCCCGACTCGGCGAGGCCGCGCGCGAGCTGTTCGAGCGGCGCGCCGTCGTCGCTCGGCTGGAGCTCGGCCCACGCGTCGAGAAGCTGCCGCCCAGCGCGGCTCGGCAGCTCGCTCGTTCCGGCGAGCGCGGCGCGCGTGCGGCCGGGCACCCACTGGGTCGCGACGAAGCGGTCCCGTCCCTCGCGCACCGCGTGCGCGCCGAACGACGCGGCGACGCTCACACCTAGCTCGAACTCCTCCGGGCTCGCGTACGACTCACGGCGGCTGTCGAACAGGATCGCCGAGCGCGCCGTCTGCGATTCCTCGTACTGCCGCACCATGAGCCGCCCGGTCTTCGCGGTGGAGCGCCAGTGGATGTGCCTGCGCGCGTCACCGGCGACGTACTCGCGCACGGCGTGGAAGGAGAGGTCGGCGTCCGTGAGGCGGCGGCTCGCCTCACCCTCGAGGTCGCGGATCAGGCCGGCGCTCGACGGCGGCAGCTGCGCGGTCACGGGGTGCACGTGGATGCGGCGGTGTGCCGGCCAGCTGAGCTCGCGCTGGAGGAGGCCGATCGGGTCGCGGCGGGTGAGCGTGAGCGGGCCGACGTCGATGACGCCGCGGTGCGGCGTCGGGACCGCGACGGCGACCGTCGTGTCGGCGCCGGCCCCGAGGAAGGGGATCGGGAGCTCGCGGAGCGCGGCCCCCACCGGCAGTTCCGCGGTCGCGGGCAGCGCGGCCGCGCGGCTCGTGTTGGTCACCTCGACGCGCAGGGCGGCCTCCCCGCCGGCGACGACCCGCTCGCGCTCGGCGTGCAGCTCCACGCGGTACGCGCGGCCACCGAGCAGGAACGGCAGTGCCGCCGCGATGAGCAGCGCCGCGGCGATCGCGAGCGCCCACGCCTCCACCCAGCCGAGCCAGGCGCCCAGCACCGCGGCGATCGCGCCCCCGAGCAGCACGAAGCCGCCAGCAGGGGTCGCGACGCGCAGCGCGCGGGAGGCGCCGGCGCGCAGTGCGGCGAGCCAGCTCCGCCGCGCTGGCCGGGTGGGGTCGGGCTGGCTCACGCGGTGCCGTTCTCCCGCGGCAGCGGCACGTCGAGGAGCACCTGGCCGACGATCTGCTCGGCGGTCACCCCGTCGAACTCGGCCTCGGGTTCGAGCACGAGGCGGTGCGCGAGCGTCGGCAGTGCGAGGTCGCGCACGTCGTCCGGGGTCACGTAGTGCCGTCCCGCCGCGGCCGCCCAGGCGGTCGCGAGCCGCACGAGCGCGAGCGCCCCGCGCACGCTCGCACCGAGCCGCACCTCCCGCGCGCGGCGGGTGGCCTCGACGATCTGCACCGCGTAGTCGGCGACGAGCGGGCTGACGTGCACGCGGTCGACGAGCGCCTGCGCCTGCGCCACCATCGCGGTCGTGACGACCGGCTCGATGGGCGCCTGGGCACGGCGGTGCTGCTCCAGGATGCGGAGCATCGCCGACGCGTCGGGATAGCCGATCGTGGTTTTGATCATGAAGCGGTCGAGCTGCGCTTCCGGCAGCCGGTAGGTGCCGGCCTGCTCGATCGGGTTCTGCGTGGCGATCACGAGGAACGGGTGGCCCACCTCGTGCGAGACCCCGTCGACGGTGACCCGCGCCTCCTCCATGACCTCGAGCAGCGCGGACTGCGTCTTCGGGCTCGCGCGGTTGATCTCGTCGGCGAGCACCACGTTCGCGAACACGGGGCCGGCGTGGAACTCGAACACGCCGGCACGCTGGTCGAACACGGAGATGCCGGTCACGTCGCCTGGCAGCAGGTCGGGGGTGAACTGGATGCGCGACGCGGTGCCCTGGATCACCGCGGCGAGCGCGCGCGCGAGCGCGGTCTTGCCCGTGCCTGGCACGTCCTCCAGCAGCACGTGGCCGCCGGCGAAGGTGCTCGCGAGCACGAGCTCGATGACGCGGCGCTTGCCCTGGATCACCTCGCCGAGCGCGTCGGCGCATGCCGCGAAGACCTGCTGCACCCAGCGCGCCTGCTCGGGGCTCAGCGCCTCCCGGCCGTCGTCCCGCGCTGCGGCGCCCCCTGCCGAGAGGGCACCACCTGCACCACCGGCACCGCCGCCAGGCGTTCCCCCGAGGGGCGCGCTCGGCCGCGTCGCCGGTTCCGTGCTCGGGGACGCCGGGACGAGCGTTGGATCGTCGTCAACGGGGAGTTCGCGCGGATCCTGCGGCTGTGCGTTCATGAGTCCTCGGGTGGTGTGTGGTGGTCGGGGGGGGTGCGCGGCGTGCGCGGTTATGGGGAGCACACGGGCACCTGCAGTGTTGCCGGGGCGAGCGCGCCGTAGTCGCCCACCCAGCTCACCGTGAGCTGGGCGGTTCCGCCAGCAGGCGCGCCGACCGCGAAGCTCGCGCTTCCCGCAGCGGCCGAGGAGACGGTCACGGCCTTCGCCGCCGCGGCCGGATCCCCCACCGCGGCCGGGGCGACGCAGCTGCCGTTCAGTTCCACGACCACGGGGCGCGGCGCACCGCTCCAGCGCGCCGGCGCCGGCTCCGAGCACTGTCCGCCGAGGCACTGCTGCACGGTGATCGGGGTCGCGTCGTTCGGGTTGTCCGGCGGCAGCGCGCCGCCGCCAGGCGAGAACACGAGCGTCGCCCCGGGCAGCTGCTGCTCGGCGGTGGGCGCGCCAGCGTACCCGTAGCTCGCGCGACTGCCGTCGCCGGTTGGGGTCGTCGAGACGGCGTAGCTCGCCCTCGGGTCCGGAATCGCCCCGCCGACCTGCACCTCGCCGGAGACCGCCGAGCTCACGCCGTACGCGCTCGACGCGCACGCGGCCCCTCGCACCCACTCGCCGCGCGTGCGATCGCCGAAGGTCGCCGCGGCTGACCCGCCGGCCACGCAGTCGGGCGTGACGCCGCGCTGCGCGACCGCGTAGCGCAGCGTCACGGTCTCGCTCCCGTGCGCGGTGCCGCCGTCGGCGACGACGGTGACGCTCGTCGATCCGACCGCGCTCTGCAGGGTCGCGCCGCGGAGGATCGGCGCGCCGATCACGCGCCCGTCGGCCTGAGCCGCGGTTCCCGTGTCGGAGCCGCCGGGCACCGGGGGCAGCTCGTGCGCGGTGACCGGCGTAACCGTCACCGTCGCGGCCCCGACGGGGAGGCCGCGCAGTTCGACGCTGCCGCGGCTGCCGGAGATCGTGTCCTGCGCGACGCCGCCGACCGCGACGCGGAGCTCGCGGGTGTCCGCAGAGCCCACCGCGGAGACGCGGAGCCCGCCGCGCGCTTGGTCGGTGTTTCCCGCATCCTGCAGCGACGACACCGTCACGGTCGGCTGCTCGGGCGCACGGTACGCCCAGGCGGTGATCGCGCTCGACGGCGCCGACTCGCCCACCGCGTTCTGTGCGCGCGCGGTGAAGCTGCTCCGCGCACCGCTCTCGAGCCCGCTCACGACGCAGTCGAAGGCTCCGGCCCCCGCGGGGGAACAGCTGGAGGAGCCGGCGCCCTGCACGCGCACGCCCGTGACCTCGGGGTGGGCCTGCCTGCCGCCGAGGACCACGCGGAACGTCGCGCTCGACGCCGTGAACCCGGTCTGCGTGATACTCGCCGGCGCATCGGGCAGCCCCTGCGCGTCGAGCTCGATCGATCCCGATCCCGCGCGCCCCTGCGCGTCGCGCACGCTGTAGCCAACGGTGCAGGTGCCGCCCGGCCCGCTCGCGTCGGGCCAGCTGACGCTCACGCGGCGCTCGCCGGACACTGCGAAGCGGGCGATCGCGCAGCCGGCGCCGTCCACGGAGGTGACCCGCAGCCCGCCGCCGCGCTTGCCGGCGAACGGGTCGTGCTCGCCGGCGACCCCGACGAGGTCGGCGGCGCAGGCCTCGCCCACCGTGCAGTTCAGGGCGACGGTGCCGCCGCGCGGCAGGTCGCGCGGGCTCTCGCCGACGCGCAGGGTGAGCGCCGCGCGCGACTCTCCCGCGCCGCTCACCGCGACGGTGAGCGACTCCTGGACCCCGGCGCGCGCGTCCGCGCGCGCCGTCGCGCGCACCGTGCCGCCGTCGGTGGTCACCTCGAACGCGTCGCCGCCGCCGCTCACCGTGAAGCGGAGCGCCGACGCCGATCCCGCGCGCTCGCCCTGCCAGGTCACCATGTCGGTGAGCGCGATCGTTTCGGTCGCGCCAGGCGCGATCGTGCGGGTGAGCTGCCGCAGCTCGGCGATGGGCTCGTCCGGCACGACGCGCACGGGAACCGGGAGCACCGTCCACCGCTCCTGGCCGGCGAGGCGCACCTCGATCTGGCAGCTGTCGGTCCACGGTGCACCGCGGCCGGCGGCGTAGCGGATCGCACTCGCGCCGTCGGCCTCGCAGCGCGCACCCGGTCTGCCGCTCGCGAACACACCGCTGCGCAGCTCGACGCGATCGGCCGGCCCGGCGTCGACGAGCTCCGACACGCGCGCGGTGACGGTCTCGCCCTCGCCCACCTCGAGCGGGGCGAGGCCGGGCTGCAGCGTGAGCCGCAGCTCGTCGAGCGGCGGGATGACCAGGAAGCCGTAGCTCGCGACCGCGGTGCCGTTCGCGTCGGTGCCGCTGACCTTGAACACCACGAGGTCGCCAGCCGGGTCGTAGTCGCCCGAGATGCGCGATCCCGCCGCACGATACTCCCCGCGCTGCGCGTCCCACAGCGACAGCGTGAGCTGATCCGGATCCCCGCCCTGCCAGCGCACCTTCCCGGTGAGCACGTCAACGCCGCGGCCCGCGAGCTGCGAGCGGTCGCGCACGCTCAGCACGGTGTCGCGCACGGCCGGCGCCTGCGCGCCGACGCGCTCGGAGGTCTGCACCACGATCAGCCCATCAGCGGTGCTACCGCTCTGCTCGGAGCGCACCGTGTAGCGGTACGACACCGTGCCGACCTCGGCGCCGGCGCGCACGCCGACGCGGCCCTCGGCGAGCGCGGACAGGTCGATGGCGTCGGCGAGCGCCCGGTACTCTGCGCTGTCCTCGGCGGCCGTAGTGTTGGGCACCACCGATCCGAGGGTGAGGGTGCCGCCTGCCGGGTCGACGTCGTTATCGAGCGGGCGGATCACGGTCTCGCCCCCGGGCACCAGGCGCACCTGATCCGTCATCGCGGTGGGCGCACCGCCGTCGTCGCCGGTCACGACGACGTGCAGCGTCCCGCGTCCGGTGCCGCCGCGCCCATCGCTCACCTCGTAGCTGAGCGTCTGGGTTCCGGCGTCCGCCGCGGCCGACGCCGTGACCTCGATGCCGGCGCCTGCCGAGTCGAGCGCCGCGGCGATGCGCGGATCGTCGCCGGCGTCGATACCGGTGAGGCGCACGCGGTCGCCGTCGGGGTCGACGCCGGTGACGGGCACGCGAACGCTCGTCGTGCCACCGGGCGCAACGCGCGCCGTCACCGCGCCGGGCTGCGGATCGCGGTTCGCGCCGCCGCCCACGACCGTGAACACGACCTCGCCGGAGTCGCTCAGCTCCGGCGCGCCCGCGGCGTACGCGGAGTAGCTCACGCGGTACGTGCCTGGCGCGTCGGGGGCGACGTAGCGGAGCGTGCCGCCAGCCGCGAACGCGAGCTCGCCTTCCGCCCCGGACGAGGTGACCTTGGGGTCGAGCAGCAGCCGCTCCCCCGGCGGGGCGACGTCGTTCTCCAGGACGCGCACGTCGACCGTTGAGCCGGCGCGCACCGTCGCCGAGTTGCCGACCGCGATCACCCCGGCGCCGCTCGTCTCCGGCACCTGGAAGACGGTCAGCCTGCCGCTCGCGCTCGCGTCGCCCTCCGCGACCGTCACGTCGGCCGAGCCGATCCTGCCTGGTGCGCCGTCCGCGGTGTTCCCTGCGACGCGCACGCGCGCGTGCTCGACGACGTCGGCGCTCAGATCGCCGTCCACCACGGCGACACTGCGCACCGCGAGCGCGCGGTCCTGCGCGCCGGGGATCGCGTCGAGCACCTCGACGGTGGAGTCGGCGAGCGGGCGCACGTAGGCGCGCAGCGGCGGCAGCACGAGCTCCGGCCCGCCGGCGACGGCGGTGACCCGCAGCGTGCCCGTCGCCTCCGCGCCCGTCACCGCGTCGCGCACGGTCACGGCGTAGCTCGACACCCCGGGGTCGCTCGCGGTGACCTGCACTGTCCCGGCCGTCTGCTGCGGCGCGGCCTGCGCCGTGCCGGCGAGCGACACCACGTCGACGAGCGTGACCGCGCCCGAGCCGCCGGCCACCCGCTCGAGCGGGCGGACCGTCGTCGGCTGCCCCGCGGCGATCGTCGCGGCGGTGCCGGTCACCACGGGCACCGCGTCGGCGCGCACCTGCAGGGTGAGCTCGCGCTCGGCCTCCGCGCCGCGGCTGTCGCGCACGGTGACGCGCAGCCCGATGTCCGCGGGGCCGGCGTTCGGATCGGTGTGCCGCACGGCCAGCCGCCCGTCGGCGGTGACGAGCGCGCGCACCGGGTCGGCGGCGCGCACCGGCGTCACCTTCGCGAGCGTGAGCACGTCGCCCTCCGGGTCGACCCAGCCCTCGAGCAGCGGCGCCACGAGCGTGCCGCCTGGCGCCACCGCTGGCACGCCCCACTCGCGCTGGCAGCCCTCCACCGCGCACCAGGCCGGGGCGGCGTTCTCGTCGCCGGCAGCGATCCGCAGCGTCACCGTCGCGGGCGCAGACTCAAGCGACCCGTCGGAGATCCGGTAGCTGAAGCTCGCGGTGCCCGTGGCGCCTGGCGCCGCCTGGAACACGAGCGACTGCCGGTCGGCCAGGAGTTCGAGCGAGCCGAACTCCTTCGGGAGCGACGCGTCGCTGATCGAGTCGGGCACGATCGTCAGCACGTCGCGCACGTTCGCGTCGAAGTCGTTGAGCAGCACGGGAAGCGGGGTCGGCATGCCTGGGCGGGCGCCGAACGCGTCGTCGACCGCGGTGGGCGCGACCTGCTCGGTCACCTCCTCGACGACCACGGCGCCACGCAGCTCCTGCGGCGGATCGGCGAGACTCCACTGCGAGAGCGGGATCAGCGCGCCGTCCGGCAGCGTCCACAGCATGCCGGTGCGCGGCTCGCTCAGCACGGCCCGGTCGCCGTTGCTCTGGATCACGGGCGCGAGGTCCGAGGCGTCGCGCACCGCGTCGTCGAACTGCAGCGGCAGCGGTTCGGCGCTGCCGCTGCGCCACAGCGATCCAGCGCCCGATCCCAGCCACGCAGCGAAGCGCTCCCCCGCCACCTCGGTGGGCCGCGCCGGCGCACCACTCGCCTCGGCGATCCGCTCGGGATCGGCCCCGGGCGCCACCGCGAGCAGGCCGGCCTGGTCCGCGATCAGGGCCGCGGTGCCGTCCGCGCCCCGACCCGAGCTGCTCAGCTGCAGGCGCGGGCTGCCCTCCGTCACCAGCTGATCGGGATCGGCCCCGGCCCGCAGCAGCCGCCCGTCCGCCGCGTCGAGCAGCACCCAGTCCTCGCCGACGAGCGCGAGCTGCGGTTCAGCGAGCGGCGCGCCAGGCAGCTCGGCTGGCCCGCCGCGCTCGGTGCCGCGCGCGGCGTCGAAGCGGCGCACCGTGTGCTCCGCCGACGAGTACACCGCGAGCGTGCCGCGCTCCGTGAGTGCGATGGCCGCTGCGGCGTCGGCGTCCTCGTCGATGGGGCGAAGTCCCGAGAGCTGCCGCTCAACGTCCGCCTGGTCCTGCACGTCACCGAGCCCGGCGCCGCCGAGCTCGCCGGTGAGGACGCCGCCCGCCTCGGTGCGCACCACGACGAAGCGCCCGGCCACCAGCACCTCGCGCGCGCCCTCGGGGAGGCGCACGCTGCGCGCGGCGTCCGCGGCCGGCCCCGATCCCGATCGAGTCACCTCGGCGTCGTCGGCTTCGTCGCTGCCGTCGGCGTTGTCGCTGTCGTCGGCCTGATCCCGCGCGCCCAGATCCTGCGGGGAGCCAGCGGCGATCGGCCAGGCCTCGCCAGCCCCGTTGGTGAGCACCGCAGCGCTGCCGCCGGCCTGCACCACGCCGCTCGGCTCGGCGACCTTCCGCACGGTGTCGAGCTCACCCGTGTCGGTGTTGACGCGCCCGTACTGGCCGGCGTCGCGCGCCACCCACACGCCCGGCTCAACGCGCGGCGTATCTCGAGCGTCGTAGCCGCCGGAGACGATCGCGATCGTCGCGACGAGCGCCGTCGCCACACCGGTCGCGCCCCACGCCCACAGGCGTCGTCGCGACACGGTCTTCCCCGTACGTGTCTGCCACCCCCGCTGCGTGGGGGTCACCCGCCACCGCCCCACACGGCCCACAGCGTCGCGCCAACCACGGCGACGCCGGCGAGCGCGATGCCGGCTCCGATCAGTGCGGCACGCCGCGCAGACCGCGGCCGCTCGACGATCACCCCGTCGGAGTCGACCGCGCGGAGCTCCGCGCGCGTCGTGCGGCCCGGAAGCTCGGACACCACGGGTCCGCGCACCCCGACGGGCACCGCGCCCGTCTGCGGGGTCCACGCCTCGGCGACCACCTCAAGCGGGGTGACGTCGAAGCCGTAGCCGCGCTGCACGTCCTGGAGCGCGGCGCCGAACTCGGCCATGGAGGCGAAGCGGTCGTCGGGCGTTCGGCGCATCGCGCGCGCGAGCACCGCATCGAACGGCCCGTAGCCCTGCGCACCGGGGATCGGCCGCACGGAGCCGCGCACGATCCGCTCGATGAGCAGCGAGCGCGTGTTGCGCTCCCGCGACGCCTCCTCGAACGGCGAAACGCCCGCCGCGAACGAGAACAGCGTTGCGCCGAGCGCCCACACCTCGGTGGCGACGCTGCCGCGCGTCTCGAGTCGCACCACCTCGGGCGCCGACCAGGGAATCGACATCGCAGCCTCATCGGCCGGTACGGGGCCGGCCAGCGCGCCGTTCTCGAGGACGGCGTGGCCGCCCGCGATGCCGAAGTCCGACAGCGCCGGCTTGCCGAGCGAGGTGAGCAGCACGTTCGCCGGCTTGATGTCGCGGTGCAGCACTCCGGCGCGGTGCGCCGTCTCCAGCGCGCCGGCGAGCCGCACCCCGGCGTCGAGGACATCGCGCAGCTGCGCGGGATTGCGCTTCGTGAGTGCGCCGAGGGACGCCGGGCAGTACTCCATCACGAGGAAGGGCTGACCGGCGAGCGAAATGCCAGCCTGAAAGATCGACACGATCGACGGGTGGCTGCTCAGCGCGGCCATCGCGTCGGCCTCGCGCTCGAACGCCGCGCGCTGCTGCGGGGCGGCATCGAGCACCTTCACCGCGACCTCGCGGCGCGGAAAGTCCTGCTCGTACAAGTACACCTGCGCGAATCCGCCTGAGCCGAGCGGGCGCACGTAGCTGAACCCCGGGATCGCCGGGTGGGACGCCACACGCTGAGTCGCCACAGCTATCCCCCGGCCCCGAACCGGGGGCACGACGCGTGGCTGGGCTGCATGCTCCCATGATAGGAGATCGCGCTGTGGCGCTCCCAAACGACGCGATCCCCCCGCTCCGTGGAGCGAGGGGATCGTGTCGGCGCCGGCGCGAGCGCACCGGCGAACGCGCGGGTTTAGAGACCCGAAACGTCGAGCGGGATGCCGGGACCGAAGGTCGTCGAGACGGCGCCCTTGATCACGTACTTGCCCTTGGCCGACGACGGCTTGAGACGCGAGATCTCGTCGAGCACGGACGTGATGTTGTCCGAGAGCTGCTCAGCCGTGAAGGAGGCCTTGCCGACGATGAAGTGCACGTTTGCGTGCTTGTCGACGCGGAACTCGATCTTGCCGCCCTTGATGTCGGTCACGGCCTTCGCCGGGTCCGGGGTGACGGTGCCGGTCTTCGGGTTGGGCATGAGGCCACGGGGACCCAGCACCTTACCGAGGCGGCCAACCTTGCCCATGAGCTCGGGGGTCGACACGGCCGAATCGAAGTCGGTGTAGCCAGCGGCCACCTTCTCGATCAGCTCGTCGCCACCGACCTCGTCGGCGCCAGCAGCGATCGCTGCCTCGGCCGCGGGGCCAACCGCGAACACGATGACGCGGGCGGTCTTGCCCGTGCCGTGGGGCAGGCTGACGGTGCCGCGCACCATCTGGTCTGCCTTGCGGGGATCCACGCCGAGCTTGACTGCGACCTCAACGGTCGAGTCGGTCTTTGCGGAACCGGTCTCCTTCGCCAGGGCGACTGCCTCGGCGGGAGCGTAGAACTTGTCTGCCTGGATCTTCTCGGCAGCGGCGCGGTACGCCTTCGACTTCTGTGCCATCTTCAGTACCCTTACTCGACCGTGATGCCCATGGAGCGAGCGGTGCCCGCGATGATCTTCGACGCAGCGTCGAGGTCGTTCGCGTTGAGATCGGCCTGCTTCTGCTCGGCGATCTGGCGAACCTGCTCAGCCGTCACCTTTGCCACCTTGACGGTGTGCGGGGTGCCGGAGCCCTTCTGCACGCCAGCAGCCTTCTTCAGGAGCTCAGCGGCGGGCGGGGTCTTCAGGACGAAGGTGAACGAGCGGTCCTCGTACACGGTGATCTCCACCGGGACGATGTTGCCGCGCTGGGACTCCGTTGCAGCGTTGTACGCCTTGCAGAATTCCATGATGTTGACGCCGTGCTGACCCAGCGCGGGACCCACGGGGGGTGCCGGGTTGGCGGCGCCGGCAGCGATCTGAAGCTTAATCAGACCGGTAACCTTCTTGGCCTTTGCCATGATTGTTTCCTTTCCTTCGAGCGGGTCTCCCCGCTCTCCCGCAGATCCGGCCGATCCGGACGCGGTGCGGTCGTGCGCGAACGCACAACTTCACAATCGTACCCCACATCGGCGCGCTCCGCATCCCGCGCCCCCCGCTGCGGATCGGGGTCACTCGGGCAGGGTGTCGGCGCGGGATGGGCCTCGACACCCTGCCCAAGTGACCCCGATCCGGCCGGGGCGTGGGGCGGGACGGGGGGCGAACGCAGAGAGGGCCCCGCGCCGAAGCACGGGGCCCTCTCGAAACCGGGAGTCCGGTTAGACCATCTTGGTGACCTGGTCGAAGCCGAGCTCCACCGGAGTCTCGCGCTCGAACAGCGACACGAGCACGGTGAGCTTGCCGGCCGCCGGGTTGATCTCGCTGATCGTGCCGGGCAGCCCCTCGAAGGAGCCGGACTTGATCGTGATCGTCTCGCCGACCTCGAAGTCGATCTCGACGTTGCCCTGCGCCGCGGCGTTGGCGGCAGCCTTGCCCTTGGCGGTCGCAGCGGGCTCGAGCTCGACGGTGCTCTTCAGCATCTCGAAGGCCTCGTTGATGCGCAGCGGAACCGGGTTGTGCGCGTTGCCGACGAAGCCGGTCACACCCGGCGTGTGGCGAACAACCGACCAGGTGGTCTCGGTGAGGTTCATGCGAACGAGCACGTAGCCGGGGATGCGCACGCGCGTCACCATCTTGCGCTGGCCGTTCTTGACCTCCATGACCTCTTCCATGGGGACCTGGATCTCGTAGATGTCGTCGACCGCACCCATCGTCTCGCGACGGTTCCACAGGTTCGACTTCACCTTGCGCTCGTAGCCGGCGTAGGTGTGGATCACAAACCACTTGCCCGGGCGACGACGCAGGTCCTTTTTGAAGGCCTTGTAGGGATCCTCAGCGGTTTCCGCCTCGGCGTCCGCCGCTGCACCGTCCTCGGTCTCCTCGTCGACGATCGCGGAGGCTGCTGCCTCTGCCTCCTCGACGGAATCGATGTCGAGGGCGTCCTCAACCGCTGCGTCGACGACGGGGTCCGCGGTGTGCGCCAGCGCATCGAGGGCCGCGTCGAGGTCGGCCTCTGGAGTGTTGCTCGTCTCGCTCGTCATCTGCTGCTCTTGCTTTCTGTACTGACTGAATTCGGGGCTGGGAGTAGCGCGCCGTGCGCGACTATCCGAGCGGCGTCCCGAAGATAAAGACGGTGATGAAGCTGAATACCTTGTCGAGGGCCCACACCAGCGCCATCATGATCACGACGAACGCGATCACCACGAGGGTGTAGTTGATGAGCTCCTTGCGGGTCGGGGTGACGACCTTCTTCAGCTCGGCGATGACCTGCTGGATGAAGAGCACGATCCGGCTGAACCAGTTGCGCTTTGCAGCGCGGTCGCTGGTCGCGCGGTCGACAACGCCGCCGCTCTCCTCGACTTCACTGGTGCTCACTCGCCGTTCCTTTCAATAGACCCGTTCGGCGCCGGAGCGCCGAACGGGTGCGGCAGGGCGGACAGGACTCGAACCTGCAACCTGCGGTTTTGGAGACCGCTGCTCTACCAATTGAGCCACCGCCCTATGGAAACTGACTTCAGAACTTCCACGCCTGTGAGGGAATACCTTCAGGCATAGGAAAGTATGGCAGAAGTCAACTACCGAGGACTACCTTACGGGATCCCGGGCGCGTTTGTCGAACTGGGACGCGCCAGCCGGAATGTCGCGCTGGGCTGGCATGGCTCCGGCGAGCGGGCGCCGGAGCCATGCCGTGCATCGGCGCCTACGCGCGCTTCGCGCGGCGGCGAAGCCCGAGCGCTGCCGCGCCGGCGACGAGCAGCACCCCAGCGGCCGCGAGCACTGGCAGCCCGGCCGCGCCGGTCTGCGCGAGCTGCTCCCCTGCTGCGGCCCCGCCACTGGCACTCCCGCCGCCCGGCCCGGCGACCCCGGACCCGTCTGGATTCCCCGGTTCCGCTGGCTTCCCCGGCTCCCCGGTGCCCGGCTGCTCGGTTTCGCCGGCGTCGCGCCAGGCTGCATGCGCCGCACGCAATTCCTCCGTGGCCGTGTCGAGCTGCGTCTGCGACACGTTGAGGGTGTCACGAAGCTCCATCGCCGCGGCGAGCTCAGCGCGGAGCGCACGCTCAGCGCTCGCGGGGTCCGCGGAGGCCATGCGCGTGACCCCGAGCGCGGTCTCCACCTCCGCAATCGCCGCGGTCAGGGCGCCGCGATCGACGGTGACCAGCCGCTGCTCGAGCGCCGCCGTCCCGTCCGCAATGGCCCAGGCGAGCGCGTCCACCTCGTCCTGCGTCGCCGCCTCGCTCGCCTGCTGGGCGCGCAGCTCCGCCACGGCGGCCTCCGCCGCAGGCACATCGGCGATCACTACCCCGAAGTCCGCGTCCTGCGCCGGGGTCACCACCCCAAGCACCCGCTCGACCCGAGCGATCGCGGCGTCCGCCCGTTCGTTCGCGGCAGCGTGCGCGGCCTCATCCAGCGCCCCGGCGACGAAGCGGAAGCTGCGCGGAGCGCTCTGGTTTTGGTACGAGTCGTAGGCGACGAGCGTCGCCTCGTACTCCCGCCCGATCGTGAGCGCCCGATCAATCGGCTGCCCCACCCGATTCCCCGCGCGCACGGCGAGCGGAATGTCGAGCACTGCCGGCTTCGGCGCGACGACGTAGTCGGAATAGATGCGCCCATTTGCCGGCACCAGATCGGTCACCTGCCCGGTCTGCACGTCGGTGACGGTGAGCGTGTACTCGGCGGTGAACTGATCATCCCCGGCCTGCGGGAGGCGCAGCACGGGGCCGTCCGCGGTCTGGCGCACGGTCGGCTGCGGCTCGCCCCAGCCCGGCGCGACCCGGTTGCGGTTCGCCTGCGTGTAGGTGAACTGCCCCTTCGTCTCGGCTGGCGTCGCGCCGCGCGCGATCACCCAGCTCGGGCCGGCGAGTGAGCCGGAGGACGCGAACGGCGGATTCTCCTGGAACGCCCACGTCCCGTCGTCGGTGTACGTGCGGCCGGGGTCTGCGGCGTAGTTGATCCGGTCGATCTCGATCCGGTCGCCGTACACATCGACGACCACAGACTGCGCGGTGGGGATCGTGGCATCGCGGGCGAGCCCCGAACCGAAGGCCTGGAACTTCCCGTCGTTCTCCCCGTAGGACATGGAGCCCTCGTTCACGGAGGTGAAGTCCTGCTGGTGGATCGAACGCTCATCGGTGATGTTCAGGTGCGAGTGCCCGGAGAAGTAGACCACCTGCGGGAAAGCGCTCAGGGTCGATTTCAAGCCGCCGTTCGAGGCCTGCGCCCCGTCCCACACCGTTGCGGGAATGGGCCGGTGCCCGAACACGAACACGGGCTGGCCCTGCGTCGCCGGATCCGCGCTCAGCGCGCCGAGCCGTCCCGAGAGCCAGCTCGCCTGGGTACTGTTCCACGCCTCCGTGTTCACGACAAACGCGGGAAACTCGCCGATCTTCGACTCGTAGTAGCCCGTGGTTCCCGGGAACCACTCCTCCGGATACTGCTCGGCCATGCGCGTCACGTAGTCGTCGTGGTTGCCGAACGACATCATCACCCGCGTGTCCGTCATGCCCGTGCGCGCGAGGTTGCGCTCCAGCATCGCGCGGGGGTACTGGTGGTCCGCCGCCGAGTTGAAGTAATTGTCGTTGATCTGGTCGCCGTTGGAGATGAGCGCATCCGGGCTCGGCGCGATCCGCCGGAGCGTGTCGAAATAGCCGTCCCACTTCGCCATCGCAGGGCCCGTCCCCGTAGAGAGGTGAATGTCGCTCATCACGGCGAACTGCGCAAGCGGCTCCTCGGCTGTCTTGACAAGGATCCCGCGAATCATTGGGCGACTCTCCGCGCGCTCCGTGAAGGCGACGGCCGTGAGATTCGCGGTCCGCTCGATCTGGATCGGCCCGCTCGCGAGCGCACTGTCGCGCGTGGGATGCGTGCCGTCGAGCGTGAATCGAACCTCGGTGCCGGCCGCCGCCGTCAGGGTGACGGACTGCGTGCCGACGTAGCGGCCGCTCTCGTGGCTTGACACGGGCGGGGCGACGTCGCCGCTCACCACCGCGTTGGCCGCGACCGGCGCGGGTAGCGCCGCCTGCGCGCCGAGCAGTGCGACGCCGCTCAACGCCAGCGCAGCGATCCTTCTCTTCGACATGGATTCCTCTCCTCGGTGCCCGAGATAGGCACATCTGAACCCAAGTTGTCGATACAGGATGACGGCGCTTTGGCCTCGGTGTGAAAGCTGCATGAACACTGCTTCACTCCGGATTCACCCGTCGACTCGCGCGCATTCCCCGCCGCACGCCCGCACGTCTTAGACTGGCCTCGTGACCACCAACTCTCGTCTGTCAAAGAAGCTCGGCGCTATCGCCGAGTCCGCCACGCTCAAAGTCGACGCCAAGGCGAAGGCCCTCCAGGCCGAGGGCCGGCCCGTCATCAGCTACGCCGCCGGTGAGCCCGATTTCGCGACGCCGCAGCACATCGTTGATGCCGCACGCGCCGCGCTCGAAGACCCCAAGAATTTCCGCTACACCGCGGCAGCCGGCCTGCCCGAGCTGAAGCAGGCCATCGCCGCAAAGACCGCGCGCGATTCCGGGTGGGCGATCGATCCCGCACAGGTGATCGTCACGAACGGCGGCAAGCAGGCCGTCTACCAGGCGTTCCAGGCGCTCCTCGATCCGGGTGACGAGGTGCTCCTCCCCGCACCGTACTGGACCACGTACCCCGAGGCGATCCAGCTGGCCGACGGCGTTCCCGTCGAGGTGTTCGCCGGCTCGGATCAGGGCTACAAGGTGACCGTCGCGCAGCTCGAGGCCGCGCGCACCGAGCGCACGAAGGTGCTGCTCTTCGTCTCGCCGTCGAACCCCACCGGCGCGGTGTACACGCCGGAGGAGACGAAGGCGATCGGCGACTGGGCGGACGCGAACGGCCTCTGGGTGATCGCCGACGAGATCTACCAGAACCTCACCTACGACGGCGTGCGCGCCGTGTCGATCGTCGAGGCGACCCCCGCGCTGCAGGACCGCGCGATCCTCGTCAACGGCGTCGCGAAGACCTACGCGATGACGGGCTGGCGCCTCGGCTGGATGCTCGGCCCCGCCGACGTCATCAAGGGCGCAGCGAACCTGCAGTCGCACCTCACGTCGAACATCAACAACATCGCGCAGCGCGCGGCCATCGCGGCGCTCACGGGCCCGCAGGAGCCGATCGAGGAGATGCGTCTCGCGTTCGATCGCCGCCGCAAGCTCATCGTGAGCGAGCTGAACAAGGTTCCGGGCTTCACCTGCCCCACCCCCGAGGGCGCGTTCTACGCGTACGTGGACGTCACCGCGGCGCTCGGCAAGCCCGTCCGCGGCGTCACTCCGACCACCTCGCTCGAGCTCGCTGACCTCATCCTCGAGCACGCCGAGGTCGCAGCGGTGCCAGGCGAGGCGTTCGGCCCGTCCGGCTACCTGCGTTTCAGCTACGCGCTCGGCGACGACGCGATCCTGGAGGGCGTGCAGCGCATCCAGGCGCTGCTGTCTGAGTAGTACGCACCGAACACCGACGCGCGGCGGCGGTTCCCACTGGGAGCCGCCGCCGCGCGACGTTTGCGGGGGCCGCCGCGGCTAGAACGCCTCGAGCACCTGGTCGAGCACGAGCTCCACGGGCTGGTCCTCACGGAACAGCAGCCAGTCGAGGCAGGCGCCAGCGAGGGCCCCGAAGAACGCGGCGCCCGCCGTCTCGGTGGTCTCCGCTGAGCGGGGATCGCCGTTCGCCTCGCGCGCCGCGCGCAGCACGTCGCGGAACCGCACGGTCACCGATCCGCGCGCGAGCGCCATGGTGTCGGCCCACGGCCGATCCGTGCGAAACACCTCGGACGCCATGAGCTTCGCGAGGTCGAGGTTGCCGCGCAGCGTTTCGAGCGTCGCCGCGGCGACGGCGCGCGGGGCGTCGGCCGGAGCGACAGCCGCTCGGGCCCCGTCGATCGCCGCCGCGAGCTTCTCGAAGCCCACGCGAATCACTTCCTCAAAGATCGCGTCCTTCGACGCGAAGTTGTAGTACAGGCTCCCCTTGGCCACCCCGGCGGCCTCGGCGATCTGGTCCATGGACGCGCCGCTGATCCCGTGCTGCGCGGCGACGCGCACCGCGGCCTCGGTGATGAGCTGTTTGGTGTTGACGCGTGCCATGCCTCTATCTTCCCCTACTGCGCGATTCGTGCGGGATCCGGCGCGGCGCGAGCCAACTCGCCCGCGCCGCACCGACCTAGATCGCGAGCGCCGGGTGGAGCCGCGAGACCGTCCACACCTTCTGGCGACGCGCGGCCACCGCGCTGATGGCGAGCGAGCCGAGCAGCACCGCCGTCATCACCCCGAGCGCCACCCAGAAACGCCCGTCGATGCCGCCACCGATCAGCTGCCGCAGCCCATCGACCACGTAGGAGGCCGGCATGAACGGGTGCAGGATCTGGAAGAACTGCGGCGTCGTCTCCACCGGGTAGGTGCCGCCGGAGGAGGAGAGCTGGAGCATCAGGAGCACGAGGCTCACGACGCGTCCCGCAGCCGTGCCGAGCAGTGCAATGAACATCTGCTGCAGCGCCAGGAACGCGAGCGTGACGAGCAGCATGAACGCCGCCATGCCCACCCAGTGCGTTGGCCGCATGCCGATCCCGTACACGAGCACCAGCATCATGATGACCACCTGGCCAACGGCGATCAGCGCGGCCGGCCAGAAGCCGGCGAGCACCGAGCGCAGCCCGGACACGTTCGAGGCGAGCGGGCGCCTGGGCAGCGGGCGCAGGATCAGCCACGTGATCAGCGCGCCGACGAACGAAGCCAGGGCGATGAAGAACGGGGCGAAGCCCTCGCCGAAGCCCTGCACCGCGTTCTCCGTGTGCTCGTCGAGCGCGACCGGCTTCGCCATGGTCTCGGCGATCTTCGCGGTCTGCCCGGCGCTGAACTCCGGCGCCTCCTCGGCGCCGTCGGCGAGCTTCGACGCGAACGTGTCCGCGCCGTCGGTGACCTTCTTGGCGCCCGTCGCGAGTTCCCCCGACTTCGCGCTCGCCTCCTGCGCGCCGTCATTCAGCTTCGTCGCCCCGTCGGCGAGCTGGCCAGCGCCCGCGGCGAGCTGGTTCGCGCCGTCGGCGGCGGTTCCGACGCCTGCCGCGAGCGCTGAGCTGCCGGCCGCGGCGTCGCGCGTTCCCCCGGCGAGCGTGCCGAGGCCGGCAGCCAGCTGCCCGCTGCCGTCGCGCGCGACCGTCGACTTCTCGGCGAGCGTGCCAGCCCCCGACGACACCTTCGCCGCGCCGGCGTTCAGTTCGCTGGCCTTCGAACTCAGCGAGCCGAGCCCGGACGCGACGGTGTTCGAGCCGTCGGCGAGCTTCGCCGCGCTGCTCTGCAGCTCGCCGGTCTTGTCTGCCAGCTGGTGCGTGCCGCCAGCGAGTTCACCCGACTTCGTGGCGAGCGTCTGCGCTCCCGCGTTCGCTGCAGCGATCCCGCTCGACAGCTGATCCGCCCCGCCCGCGAGCTGCTGGGCGCCCCCAGCCAGCTGCTGCGCGCCCGCGGAGACCGCGGAAAGCGAGGTGCCGTTCGCCGCAAGCGCGGCTTCGAGCTCCGCGATGGTGGCCGCAGGATTGGCGGCAGCGAAACTCGCGATCGCGGCGGTGCCCTGGGACACCTGAGCCGCGCCGCCCGAGAGCGCACCCGCGTTCTCGGAGAGGCTTGCCGCGCCCTGTGCCGCGTTGGCGGTGCCGGCGGCGAGGTCCCCCACACCGGCGGAGAGCGCGTCCGCGCCCGCCGCGAGCTCGCCGACCTTGGTGTTCAGCGTTACGGTGCCGGCGCTCAACTGCTGCATGCCCTGTGAGAGGTCGCTCGCCCCCGAGTGCAGCGCCCCTGCACCCTGGGCGAGCTTGCCGCTGCCCTCGGTCACCGCGGCGCTGCCGCCGGCGAGTGCCCCGGCGCCTTCGCTGAGCTGGCCGAGGCCATCGCGCAGCTGCCCGGACTTGTCGGCGGCTTCGCCGGCGCCCGCCGCGAGCTTCGCGCTCCCGTCGGCCAGCTTCGCGCTCCCGGCGCGTGCGGTGTCGAGGCCACCGGCCAGTCGCTGCGTGCCGTCGACGAGCTCTGGCGACTTCGCCACGATCTGCGCGGTGCCGTCGGCCAGTTCCCCGAGCCCGACGCTCAGCTTCTGCGTGCCAGAGGACACCTGCTTCGTGCCCGACTCGAGGGTGTCGGCGGCGGCCGCCGCGTCGCGCGTGCCGTCACTCAGCTTCTCGACGCCGACGAGCACCTGCTCCGCGGCGGTCTGCGTGGTCGTCTCGGCAACCGCGTCGCGCAGCTGCACCATGGCCTGCTTCCCGAGCGTCGAGGCGAGGAAGGAGTTGTTGTCATTGTACTGCACCTCGAGCGTGCCGGCCTTCGGGTCGTCCTGCAGCCCGGCAAGCGTGCGCGAGAAGTCCTTCGGGATCGTCACGGAGAAATACACGTCGCCGTCGGCCACCGCGCTCGCCGCGTCAGCGGCGCCCAGTGGCTGCCAGTCGAGATCCTTCCCTGATTGCAGCTCTTCGAGCACGTCGTCGCCCGCCGTGAGCGTCTCACCGCCCGGCTGCTCGGCCGGCTCGTCCAGGTTGACGACCGCGACGGGCAGCTTGTCCATGTTGTCGGTCGGGGCCCAGAACGCCCACAGGTACAGCGCGCCGTAGATGAGCGGGATGACCAGCAGCACGACCAGGGAGATCTTGGGCAGGGTTCCCCTGCGGAAACGTTGCAGCTCGGTGCCGCGTGTGAACAGTGACATGTCTTTCGTCTTCTTTGTGTGAGTGTCGGTGGGATTAGAGCGCGATCACGGCCGGTTCGAGCGCGGCGAATCGCTCGACGTCGCCCGGGTCGCTCGTCGCGAACACGGTGCGGACGCCGCGCCCGGCGAGGGCGCTGAGGCGCTCGGCGACGAGATCCCGATCTGCGGGGTCGCGCAGGGCATCGAAGTCGTCAAGCACGAGCAGCTCGGGCTCCTCCAGGAGCGCGAGACCGATGCGCAGCAGCTGCTCGGCGGCCGGGGTGAGATCGCGCACCAGCGTCTCGATCGGGATCAGTGAGGTGGCCCCGAACGCCGGTTCGAGCAGATCCGCCGCGAGCTCCTGCGTGATGCGCGGCACGCGGCGGTACCACGGCAGCGCCCAGGAGAGCCGCTCGCGGAGGATGTCGCTCACGGTGACCTGCGGCTCGAGCGCGTCGATCGCCTCGAAGCCGGCGATGCCGGTGCGGCGGCGGATCTCGCCGAGCTTCGCCGTGCCGAGGGTGTTGAGCGTGCCCTCGTGCAGGCGCATACGCCCGGCGATGCTGAGCAGCAGCGAGGTGCGCCCGCTGCCGCGCGTGCCAACGATCGCGGTGATGGGCCGCTCGCTCGTCGCGGTGAGCGGGCCGAACACGGGGCCGTGCTCGCCGCGCACCAGTGCCCCGCTCAGCGCGACGACGGGCGCGCGGGCGGCGCTGATGGGGCTGGGCGCTGAGCTGGGCGCGGCGTGCAGTGTGGTCACGGTGATCCTTGATCCTTCGCTGATTTCTTAAACTGACTAGTCAGTCTAAAACAATGCGGGGCGAATCGTCAAATGAAGTGGGGAATAGATCCGGATTGCCCGTGTTACATTTACATGCAAGCGCATATAAACGGAGGCACGCATCATGGAATTTGGGATCTTCTCGGTCAGCGACGTCACGCGCGACCCGGTGGCCGACTACACGCCCAGTGAGGCGGAACGCATCGACGGGCTCGCGAAGATCGCCGTCCACGCTGAGGAAGTCGGCCTCGACGTCTTCGCAATCGGCGAGCACCACAACCCACCCTTCTTCTCGTCGAGCCCCACCACGTTCCTCGCGTACATCGCGGCGCAGACGAAGACGCTGAAGCTCTCGACGAGCACCACGCTCATCACCACGAACGACCCGGTGCGCATCGCCGAGGAGTACGCGATGCTGCAGCACCTCGCGAAGGGTCGCATGGACCTCATGCTCGGCCGCGGCAACACCGCGCCCGTGTACCCCTGGTTCGGCAAAGACATCCGCTCGGCACTGCCGCTCGCGCTCGAGAACTACAACCTGCTGCACCGCCTGTGGCGCGAGGACGTCGTCGATTACGAGGGCAACTTCCGCACCCCGCTGCAGGGCTTCACCTCGACGCCCCGCCCGCTCGACGACGTGCCGCCGTTCGTGTGGCACGGCTCCATCCGCACCCCGGAGATCGCCGAGCAGGCCGCGTACTACGGCGACGGTTTCTTCGCGAACCACCTGTTCGCGCCGTCCGAGCACTTCCTGCGCCTCGTGAAGTTCTACCGCGAGCGCTTCGAGCACTACGGCCACGGCACGCAGAAGCAGGCGATCGTCGGCCTCGGCGGCCAGGCATTCATCGCGAAGAAGTCGCAGGACGCCGTCGCGCAGTTCCGCCCGTACTTCAACGAGGCCCCCGTCTACGGCCACGGCCCGCGCATGGAGGACTTCACGCAGCAGACCCCGCTCACCGTCGGCAGCCCGCAGGAGGTCATCGACAAGACGCTCACGTTCCGTGAGACCTTCGGCGACTACCAGCGGCAGATGTTCCTCGTCGACCACGCTGGCCTGCCGCTCAAGACGGTGCTCGAGCAGCTCGATATGCTGGGCTCCGAGGTCATCCCCGTGCTCCGCGCGGAAATGGCCGCGCGCCGAGACCCAGAGGTGCCCGAGTCGCCGAGCCACGAAAGCCTGGTCAAGGCCAAGTACGGCGACGAGGCGCCCCGCCAGCCCCGACCGAACGCCAACCGCGGCGACAACGTGACGGGCGGCTCGCCCTACCAGGATTCGGCGGCCAAGCCCGGCGCCTCATTCGGGCTCTAACGCCCGCCAGCACCCTGCCAGCATGACATCCGAAAGGAACGCCCATGAGCACCGCGAAGCGCGCTGACATTCGGCTCAGCAACGAGTCGTGGGAGGCGCTGATGACCGCTCACGCCACCCTCATGGGCACCTTCGGGGCTGAACACATCTGGGGCGAGGCGAGCGTGCGCGAGTACGACGTGCTCTACACGCTCGCCAAGCACGGCGCCCCCATGCGCATCTGTGAGATCCAGAGCGCCGTGCTGCTCAGCCAGCCAGCGCTCTCGCGCATGATCGACCGGCTCACCACACGCGGGCTCCTCGCACGCGCCGCCGACGAACGCGACGGCCGCGCGGTGCGCGTCTCGCTCACCGCGGAGGGCGCGCGCGTGCAGCGCGAGATCGGCCGGGCACACGCGAAGAGCGTCGCCCGCGAGGTGGGATCCCGGCTCTCCACCGACGAGATGCACGAGCTCACCCGCCTCGCGCGGAAGCTCGTCGCGCCGCCCGCGGCGTAGCCCGTCCCCGCTCTGCCCCGCCGCCTCGGCCTCCCCGCCTCAGTGGATTCGGGTCAGTTGGGCAGGGTGTCGGCCCCGTTCCACGCTCGACACCCTGCCTAAGTGACCCCGATCCGGGGCCTGGGCAGGCCCGGGGGCAGGGGCAGGGCCCCGGGCCGCACCACACCACACTCTTGGAAGGGAACACCCCATCATGAACGCACCCCTCGACGGCGGGAGCACCCCAACGCGCACCGTGAGCATCGCGGTGGTCAGCGCCGGAACAAGCGACCCGTCCACCACCACCATGCTCGCCCGCCGCGTCGCCGACAAGGCCGCGACCCTCGCCGCACGCCACGGCGTCGAGGCGCAGATCCGCATGGTTGACCTGCGCGCCCTCGCCGCCGACGTGACGACCGCGATGGTGTCGCAGCACATCTCCCCAGCCCTCCAGGAGGCGAGCGACATCATGCGCGACGCCGACGCGATCGTCGCCTCGACCCCGGTCTACAAGGCCGGCGCGAGCGGACTGTTCACGAGCTTCTTCCAGGTGCTCGACAACGATCTCCTGATCGGCACCCCCGTCGTGCTCGCCGCGACCGCTGGCAGCGCGCGCCACGCCCTCGTGGTCGACGACCAGCTGCGCGGCCTCTTCGCCTACCTCCGCACGGTCACCGTGCCGACCGGGCTCTTCGCGGCACCCGACGACTGGAACCACAGCGACTTCGGCACGCGCATCGAGCGCGCAGCGGCCGAGCTCGTCGCGCTCGTGGTGGGCGGCTTCCGGGACGCCGTGCGCGACGAGACCTGGGGCGCGTACCAGCACTCCTTCGGCAGCGCGGGCGGCACGGAGTTCGGCATCAACCTCGACTCCGACCTCATGCGCCTCGCGACGGGCGGGCGGTAGACCGGGGGCGATAGTCCTGCGGGCTGCCCAGCCAGCGGGCTGGCAGCTGGCACACCAGCCCACCAGCCCCGCGCGCCCCCTCCTACGCGTCGCCCACCGAGATCGCCGCGGCCTCCCCCGCCGCCGTCTCGTGCGGGCGGCCGATGTGCGCGAGCGCGCGCCCACCGATCAGCAGCGCGACGATGGCGAGCAGCACCGCAGCCGCGCCGACGTAGTACGGCACCGGGGCACCGAGGGCGGCGGCGAGCGGGCCCGCGACGGCTGGAGCGATCGCGCCGCCCATGAAACGCACGCCCGAGTACGTCGACGAGGCGACGTTGCGCGGCAGCTCGGTGGCCTCCATCACCGCTTCCGTGAGCGCCGTGTTCATCACGCCGAGCAGGAGCCCACTGACGACGATCACGGTGACGAGCCCGGGCACGGAGTCGATGAGCACGCCGAGCAGGATCAGGCAGACCGTCAGCCCGCCGAGCATGGCGAAGAGCACGGGGCGGAGGCCGAGCCGGCGCGTGAGCGCCGGGGCAATGAGCACCGAGGTGATCGCGAGCGCGAGCCCCCACCCGAAGAACACGAGGCCGAGCTCGCTCGCCCCGAACTCGCTGCCGCTCGCGTGCGCTGCGGCTTCGAGCGGGTAGGGGCTGTAGGCCAGCAGCATGAAGAACCCGAAGTTGTAGCAGAGCGCCACGAGCGAGAGCGCGAGGAGCGCCGGCGTGCGCAGCGCGCGGAAGCTCGCGAGGATCGACACCTTCGCGGGTGCTGCGGCTGAGTCACCGGCGACGGGGCGCGGGCTGCGCAGCAGGATCAGGATCGCGAGCAGCG
This sequence comes from Leucobacter chromiireducens, assembly GCF_003917135.1. GTDB lineage: Bacteria > Actinomycetota > Actinomycetes > Actinomycetales > Microbacteriaceae > Leucobacter > Leucobacter chromiireducens_A. The sequence continues at coordinate 6,564 of NZ_RPDI01000017.1, read as the reverse complement.
CGATGGCCATGAGTGTCGCCGTGCCGAAGAACGGGCCGCGCCACGACACGGAGCCGAGCGCGCCGCCGATCAGCGGCCCGGTCGCGAGCCCGATCCCGAGCGCCGCCTCGTAGAGCACGATAGCCTGGCGCGCACCGCCAGCAGCCGCGCCGACGATGGCGGCGAGCGCGGTCGAGATGAAGAGCGCGTTCCCGAGGCCCCAGCCGGCGCGGAAGCCGATGATCGCGTCGACGGAGTTCGCCGCCCCGGCGAGCGCGGCGAAGAGGACCACCAGCACCAGCCCGGCGAGCAACGTGCGCTTCACCCCGATGCGGCTCGACACCCAGCTGGTGAAGAACATCGCGATGCCCGTGATGAACAGGTAGCTCGTGAAGAGCAGCATCGTCTCGCTCGGGGTGGCCCCGAGCTCCCGGCTGATCGCGGGGAGGATCGGGTCGACGAGCCCGATGCCCATGAAGGACACGGCGCAGGCGAACGCGATGGCCCACACCGCGGTGGGCTGCTTCAGGATCGAGGGGCGCGGCGCTGCAGCCTGCGCGGTCTGGGGTGCGGTGTCAGTGGACGTGGGAGTCTCCTTCGCGGGCGTGGATGGGTCGAGATGGGGATCGCTGCACGCTATGCCCTGGCCGCGTCGCCGGTGGCAGCGTCGATGTGGTCGCTGAGCTGGTGGAGGAGCTCGGCGGCGCGCAGCAGGGTGGCACGATCGAAGTCGGTGAGCCTGGCGAGGTGGGGGTCCACCGCGGCTGCCGCGGTCTCGCGGTAGTCGGCGAGTGCAGCACGGCCCGCGTCGGTTGCGGCGACGAGGGTGGCCCGCCCGTCCTCGGGGTCCGGCGCACGCGTGAGCCACCCCTCCCCCTCGAGGCGCTGCACGAGCGACGTCATGGTGGGCTGCGCGACGCGCTGCTGCTGGGCGAGCGCACTGATCCGGCTGGGGGTGCGACTCACCTCACCGAGCACACGCCAGGCGACGGTGGAGTGGTGCACGCCGGGCACGCGGCCGAGCGTTCGCGTGAAGCGGCTCGTTGCCAGGAGGAGATCCACCGCAGTCCGATCTTTCTGCGATGCAGTCTCAGGCACTTTTCCAGTCATAACATGAGATCATACCACTCACATACATAGGTACGCTATGCACCAGCGGGTTCTGGCTCCCGGAAACACTGAAAGGCCGGATCCCACTGGGATCCGGCCTTTCGGTGGTGCAGCGACTACGCCGTGACGTAGCCGTCAGCGACGTCGAGCGCCGCGTCGATGATCTCGAGGCCCGCGATGAGATCTTCCTCGGAGATGACGAGCGGGGGCGCGACCTGCAGGCGGTTGCCAGCTGCGAACGGCCAGAGGCCAGCCGACTTGCACGCCGCAACCACCGCGTTGAACGGGGCCGCAGCCTCGCCCGCCGCGTTGAAGGGCACGAGCGGCTCGCGCGTCTCGCCGTTCTTCACGAGCTCGATCGCCCAGAAGAGGCCGGTGCCGCGCACCTCGCCGACCGAGGGGTGCTTCGCCGCCATCGCCTCGAGGCGGGGACGCACGACGCGCTCGCCCAGATCGCGCACGCGCTCCAGGATCCCCTCCTCCTCGAAGATGTCGAAGGTGGCGACGCCGGCGGCGCAGGCGAGCGGGTGGCCCGAGTAGGTGAGCCCGCCGGGGAACGACTTCTGGTCGAACGTGTTGTGGATCGCCTCGCTGATCACCACGCCGCCGAGCGGCACGTAGCCCGAGTTGACCCCCTTCGCGAAGGTCACGAGATCGGGGTTCACGCCGAACGCCTGGAAGGCGAACCAGTGGCCCGTGCGGCCGAAGCCGGCCATGACCTCGTCGCACACCATGACGATGCCGAACTCGTCGCACAGCGCACGCACGCCCTCGAGGTAGCCGGGCGGCGGCACGAGGATGCCGTTCGTTCCGGTCACGGACTCGAGAATGATCGCGGCGATCGTGCCGGGGCCCTCAAGCTCGATGGTCTGGCGCAGGTGCGCGAGCGCGCGCTCCGACTCCTGCTCGGGGGTCTCAGCGTAGAACGCCGAGCGGTACGCGTACGGCCCAATGAAGTGGACGACGCCCGCGTCGAGCGTGCCGTTCGCCCACCGGCGGGGCTCACCCGTGAGGGTGATCGCGGTGCCGGTGGAGCCGTGGTACGAGCGGTAGCGCGAGAGCACCTTCTGACGGCCGGTGTGGTGGCGCGCCATGCGCACCGCGTACTCGATCGCGTCCGCCCCGCCGTTCGTAAAGAACACCGAGCGCGCACCCTCGAAGGAGTGCTCGACGATGCGCTTCGCGAGCTCGCCGCGCACGTCGTTGGCCAGCGCGGGCTGGATCGTCGCAAGACGGCCCGCCTGCTCCTGAATCGCGCGCACGAGCCCCGGGTGCTGGTGCCCCAGGTTCAGGTTCACGAGCTGCGACGAGAAGTCGAGGTACTCGGTCCCGTCGTAGTCCCAGAAGCGCACGCCCTCGCCCTTCGCGATGGGCAGCGGGTTGATGGCCCCCTGCGCCGACCACGAGTGGAAGACGTACTGGCGGTCGTTCGCGCGCACCTCGCGCTGCGCCTCGGTGTCGCCGAACTGCTGCTCGGCGCCGTTCAGGTCGATGTAGTCAGCCATGACTCAGTCTCCTTCGATTCCGAATTAGCTGTTGCTCGGGAAGCCGAGGTCGACCTTCGACTGGTCCGGGTTCGGCCAGCGGGTGGTGACGACCTTGGAGCGGGTGTAGAAGTGCACCGACTCGGGGCCGTAGATGTGGGCGTCGCCGAAGAGCGAGTCCTTCCAGCCGCCGAAGGAGAACGAGCCGACGGGAACGGGGATCGGCACGTTGATGCCCACCATGCCGGCCTCAACCTCGAACTCGAACTGGCGCGCGAGGCCACCGTCGCGGGTGAAGATCGCGGTTCCGTTGCCGAACTGGTGCTCGTTGATCAGCGTGACGCCCTCCTCGTAGGTGTCGACGCGCACGACCGCGAGCACGGGTCCGAAGATCTCCTCGCGGTACACCTTCGAGTCGGTCTTCACGTGATCGATGAGCGAGACGCCGGTGAAGAAGCCGTTGCCCTCGAACTGGGTCTCACGGCCGTCGACGACGACCGTCGCGCCCTCAGCCGCAGCGCCCGCGACGTAGGACTCGACGCGCTCCTTGGCCTCCTTCGTGATGAGCGGGCCCATCTCCGAAGCGGGATCCGTGCCGTCGCCGATCTTGAGGTCCTTCATGCGGTCGGCGATCTTCTGCACGAGCTCGTCACCCGTGTTGCCGACGGCGACGACGACCGAGACGGCCATGCAGCGCTCGCCAGCCGAGCCGTACGCGGCGGAGACCGCGGCGTCGGCCGACATGTTGAGGTCAGCGTCGGGCATCACGATCATGTGGTTCTTCGCGCCGCCGAGCGCCTGCACGCGCTTGCCGTTGGCAGCCGCGCGCTCGTAGATGTACTTCGCGATGGGGGTCGAGCCGACGAAGCTGATCGCCTTGACCGTCGGGCTGTCGAGCAGCGTGTCGACGGCGACCTTGTCGCCGTGCACGACGTTGAGCACGCCGTCGGGCAGGCCGGCCTCGCGGAAGAGATCCGCGATGAACACCGAGGCGGAGGGATCGCGCTCGGAGGGCTTCAGGACGACCGTGTTGCCGCACGCGATCGCCGAGGCGATCATCCAGAGGGGCACCATCACGGGGAAGTTGAAGGGGGTGATCGCCGCGACGACGCCGACCGGCTGCTTCACCGAGTGCACGTCGACGCCGGTGGAGACCTGCTCGTCACGCTCACCCTTGAGGAGGTGCAGGAGACCCGAGGCGAACTCGACGTTCTCGAGGCCGCGCGCGATCTCACCCGCGGCGTCCGAGAGCACCTTGCCGTGCTCGCTCGTGACGATCGCCGCGAGCTCCGGGGTGCGCTGCTTCAGCAGCTGACGCAGGTTGAAGAAGACGTCGGCACGCTTCGTGAGGCTCGTCTTGCGCCACATCGGCAATGCGGCCTGAGCTGCCGCAATGGCCTGCTCGACGGTCTCGACCGAGGCGATGCCCAGCTCGTGCTGCTGCTCGCCCGTCGCGGGGTTGAATACCGCCTGGTACCGCTCGCCTGCGTCGACCTTTTCGCCGCCAATGACGTGGGGAATGCGTGCCATGCCGCTCGCCCTCTCTCTCCTGTGATTCGTGGTGATCGTGCGCACTGTCCGGGTCATTCCGGGCAATGTGTTCGGGGCATACTGCCCCGCTGACACCAGTGTGACAGGGCGTGGATCGCAACACGACCGACAAAGCATCGCGGAATCCGGTCAATTCCGTACAATGTGTATGAGATGCAGAATCCCACTCCAGACTTCGCCCCGATCACGGTGTCCGACGTGCTCGCGCTGCCCGAGCTGCAGGCCAGCGAGCCCGAGCTCGTCGCTGGCTCGGCCGGGCTCGGGCGCAGCCTCCGCTGGGCGCACGTCGTTGCGGGCACTGGCGCGCTCGAACTGCTCGACGGCGACGAGCTGATCCTCACCACGGGCGCCGGCTGGCCGACCGATCGCGACGCGCTCGACGAGCTCGCGCGGAAGCTCGTCAGCGCGAACCCCGCGGCCGTCGTGTTCGAGCTCGGCACGCACTTCGCGAGCGCCCCCGACGCACTCGCCACGGTCTGCGAGCAGCGCGGGATCCCGCTCATCGCCCTCCACCGCGAGGTCCGCTTCGTCCAGATCACACAGCGGATCCACCAGCTCGTGCTCGCCGCGCAGACCGCGGCGCTGTCGGCGCGCGCCGAAGTGCACACGATGCTCACCGAGCTCGGCCTGAACCGCAGCCCCGTCGACTACGTGATCGAGCGGCTCTCGGAGACGCTCGACGCGCCCGTCGTGCTCGAGGACTCCGCCGAGCACGTGGTCGCGTGGGCGGCGCCCGACCGGGATCCCGAGCGGGTGCTGCGCCCGTGGGCGAGCGGCGCAGCCGCCGAGCTCCCCGCCGGCTCCGACTGGGTGACCGTTGAGGCGCAGGAGCAGCGCTGGGGGCGGCTCTCCGCGCTGCCTGGGCCGCAGCACCCAGCCGGGAGGCGCACCGTGCTCGAACTCGGCGCGTTCGCGCTCGCGCTCGGCCGCCTCGCCGACGCGAGCGGCGAGGCGTGGCTGCAGCTGAGCTCGAAGCAGCTCTTCGACACGCTGCTGAGCGGCCGCTACCGGCGCGACACCGAGCTCGCGACCCAGCTCGCCGCCGCCGGGCTGCCCGTTGCGGATCGCGTGCTGCTCGGCGCGACGCTGCGCGGCACCGGCGACTTCGGCGCGCACGAGTCCCTGGAGCGCGCCGTGCTCGAGACCGCGCTGCGCCGGGCCGTCGCTCCGGAGGGGCGGGTGATCCTCGTGCCGGACGATCGCGCAGCCGGCGGCAACGCCGCACTCATCGCGCTCCTCTCCTTCCCGCACGGCGATCCGCGCGTTGCCCCGCCCGCCGGTGGGGCGGCTCCCCCGCTCGCCGCTCGGCTCGCGCGCGAGCTCGACATGCTGCTCCCGTCGACCACGCCGGCGCCGTGGCGCGCGCACCTCTCGCTCGGCGCAGCGAGCCGCGGCGTGCGGGCGCTCATCACCTCGCTGGAGCGCGTGCGCGCGGCGGGCCAGCTCCGCCCCTCGGGGTCCGTCGGGCGGGTCACCGCGCAGCAGGCGGAACTGCAGGCGCTCGCGTACCTGGTGCGCGGTCTGTCGGCGGCGCCCGAGGTGCAGGAGTACGCCGCGAGCACGCTCGGCCCGCTCCTCGCGCACGACGCGGCGACGGGCCCCGGCCACGCCGGCGACCTCATCGATGTATTGCGCGCGTACCTCGACCACCCGACGAATCGCTCGCTCGCGGCGCAGCGCGCGCGACTCTCACGCTCGGTGTTCTACCAGCGGCTGGCGCTCATCGAGGAGCTCCTCGATGTGGATCTCACCGACGGCACCACGATTGCCACGCTCGCCGTTGCGCTGCTCGCCCGCGCCCCGGGCCCCAGGCCCCAGGCCCCCGACCCCCGGCCCCCCGACCCCAGGCCCCCCGATCGAAAAGTGGCAAACTGACCCTTCGCGCGGCTGAAGGGTCGGTTTGCCACTTCTCACTGGGCTTGGCTCGGGGCGGGGGTGGGGGTCCAGAGGGACTGGTAAGGGTGGCCCAGCGCGCGCACGAGCTCGCGCAGCTTCGGCAGCGACAACCCGATCACGCAGCTCGGCGCGCCCTCGATGCGCTCGATGAAGGCGCCGGCGAGGCCGTCGATCGCGAATCCTCCCGCGAGTTCGAGCGGCTCGCCCGTCGCCACGTACGCCGCGAGCTCCTCGTCGGTGAGGTCCGCGGACAGGGTCACGCTCGCGGTATCAACGCCGCCCACCGCCGGCAGCTCCGGGGCGCCCGGCCCCGATCCCGATCCGCTGGTGCAGTCAATCAGCCAGTGCCCCGAGTGCAGCACGCCCGTGCGGCCGCGGTGGTGCTGCGCGCGGGCGAGGGCGACGTCCGGCTCGTGGGGCTTCCCCAGGATCTCGCCGTCCAGCAGGAACATCGAGTCGCCGCCGAACACGAGGCCGCCGCCGAGCGCCGCGATGTCTTCGCCGTGCCGCCGCACCACGTCCTCCGCTTTGAGCCGCCCCAGGT
>NZ_RPDI01000016.1 GCF_003917135.1 Leucobacter chromiireducens | reverse complement strand
ACCCTCCACCAGAAGGTGAACACGCGAACGCAGACCGGCCGAGGTTCCCTCCCGATGCCCGCTCACCGTTGCCTCATGTTCAAGGCCGTCGATACCCCAGAGACACCGAGGGATGAGCGAGTGAGTCTTGACATGCACTTATGTATCAAGCGAGACTGATCAAATGGCACGTTCATCATCCGCCGTCTCCTGAGAGGTTCGCGATGCTCCCCCTCATATGCGTGTTCCTGCTGGTTCTGATCGTGCAGTCACGCCCCTACTTTTGGGGACTGGACTCCGCTCCGGGCAGGAGGGCCACGGCCCGGGTACTCGCCATTGCGCCGGTACCCCAGGCTGGAGAATGGTCGACTTTCGCGCGCGCGCTCGTCGTCCGCGACCGAGCCGCCGTCGCCGGATCGAGCGCGGCGGTCATCCTGCTCACCATATTCTGGGGCGAAGTTCCAGCCAGCTGGGTGATACTCACTCCAGATGCAAGCTACATGTTCCTGGCGATCACTGTGATCCAACCAATCACGGCCATCATCCTCTCAATCTTTGGGGTCAGTCACTCGTTCGGTACCACCAGCCGCGTGTCAGCCCCGCACGTGGCAAGACTCAACAGGGTCGGCGTCCTCAACTACGTTTCCAGGGCCACGGTGCTGTTTCCACTGGGGCTCCTCACTGCCTCCGCTGCAGTGAACATCGCGCTCCTCCTTCCTGGCGCAAGAGCAACGATCGCGCCTGAGCGCATCACCACAAGCTTGCTCTGCTTCGCGGGCTGCACGCTCCTGTCCATTGCAGCTTTCACGGTCGCGGCCGTTGTGGTGAGACGAGGATCCATCTCGCAGACCAGGTTCGGTGTGTTCGCCACCGACCTTGTTCGCTTGGAGGCCGTGCGGTCCCTGTTCGCGCTGTCGACCAGCGTTGCGGCAATTTCTCTCCAGATCGCAGGCTTCGTAGCCGCTGCTCCGCTTCTCACTCTGGGTGAGGATGCGGCAAGCGGATTCGCTGTCCTTTGGGTGTGCATCGTTATCACCGTCGCCCTCGTGCTCTTCCGCATGACGTTGCAGCCCACGAGCCCCGAACTCTTGCAGCGCCTGTGGGGAGCCAAGAACGAGCATGCGACAGATGCTTGAGATCAACCCGGCCAGCAGTGTTCCCATTCACGGGCAGCTCATCTCGGGCATCCTGGAAGCGATCGAACATGGCGATCTGAAACCTGGCGATCGACTCCCAACGGTGCGTCGCCTTGCCGCGGACATTGAGGCAGCACCCGGGACGGTGGCTCGAGCATACGGGATCCTGGAAGAACGCGGCGTCCTCGCGACCCAAGGCCGACGCGGAACCTTTGTCCGGCAACAGCTCCCCGCTCGCGAGGTGCAAGCGAGAGAGGCCGCAGAAGCATACCTGGCGCTACTGGTTGACCAGCTCGGATATTCACAGAAGGAAGCGATCCAACATCTCGTTCGCATCGCCGATCGACATCCGCACCAGCCAAGGGTGTCCGAGCAGTGACACCGAGCGCGCCTGCACGGCTGAAACCCCACGCAGACAGCAAAAAGCCCCCGCCTGAGCGAGGGCTTTTTGTTCCGGTGACCCCAGCGGGATTCGAACCCGCGTTACCGCCGTGAGAGGGCGGCGTACTAGGCCGCTATACGATGGGGCCGGACGCTATTGCTTGGCTTCGAGGTTTCCCCCGCTGCGCTGGCAACTCATTTAGTTTGCCATGGCCGCCGTGCATCAGCAAACTCCAGGCGACGCCCCGCGCGTGTCACCGCGGAATTCCGCGATTCTCGCGACCCAGCATCCCGGTACCACAGCTCCCCCACTACCCCGACAGGCTCGGCCGCAACCGGGAGTACGCCCACCCGGTCAGGCTCACCAGCACGAGCACCGCCGCCGCCACACCAAGCAGCGGCGACCCCGTCGCAGTACCGGCCGCCAGCACTCCCCCGACCAGCAGCGCGACGAGCGGCCCGTCAACGCTCCAGAGGAACACGTTGACCGCTGAGACGTCGCCGAGCGGCGTGGGGACCGGGGCGAGCAAGCGGAGCGGGATCGTGCCCTTGAGCGCAGCCGCCGCGCGCAGGAGCACGATCGCGCACGCCAGCGCCGGCGCGGTGCACACGGCGAGGAGGCCGCCGAACCCCAGTGCCGCACCCCCGGAGATCAGGATCGCCACCGCCGCACCGCCGCAGGCGAGCACGACGCACACGAGGGCCGGCACCAGGGCGTGCGCGGCGAGCAGCACAGCAGGGCTGAGCGGCAAAAGCGCGGGCGAGCCCGCCCCACCCGCCGCGGTCACGATGCCGCGGCACAGCGGCTGCGCCCCGAGCGAACCGAGCAGGGCCGCGACCGCGCCAAGGATCACGGCCCCGCCGATCCCGAGCCCCGGCTGGAGCGCGGCCGCCCACAGCGCGCCGGCCGCGCACACGCCAACAAGGCCGGCAAGAGTCCTCCCCGGTGCGCGCACGAGCCCCAGCACGTCCCGCCGCATGAGCACACGGATCAGGTTCCCCGTCGAGCGCAGGCGCAGCCCCCGCCCGTGACGCACGGGCGCCCCGAAGCGAGCGAGCGCGGCCGTCGGGTCGCCCGTCAACGCGAGCGCGCTCGCGGCGTCCCAATTGACGGCCTGCTCACGCAACACATCGCGCGGCAACCGTGCCGCGAACGGCACCGCACCGCACACCACGGCAAGCGCCGCGGCGACGGGAACGGCAAGCGCCGCGAGCAACGTCGGCACGTGTACCGCCACCACCTCGACGCTGCCAGCCGGGAGCACGCTCATCTCAAGCAGGCGCGCGGTCGCCGACCACGGGTCCCCCAGCGGGCCCAACGTCAGCTGCGCAACCGCGAGGAGCGCGAGCGCCGACGCGAGGATGGTGCGGGCACGGATCCCCGACTGGCCGACGAGCAGCGCACCGATCCCGAGTACGCAGGTGCACACCCCGGCCAGGATCACGCCGCTTGCGAGCGCGAGCGGGAGCGGCGAGCGGAGCGCGCTCGACACCGCCCAGACACCGCCCAGCAGCGCCCCGAGCCCGGCCGCGGCGAGCAGGAAACGCGCTACCGCTGGAGCCAGCAGACGCCAGCGCGGGATCGGCGAGGGGAACAGCAGGTCGAGCTGCGGGAGCCCCGCACGCGCCGGCCCCAGCCCTCCACCAAGCAGCACCACGCCAGCCGTGGCTGCGGTGAGCAGGGCCGCAACCGCCCCGGGCTCCCGCACCAGCTCGGGCAGCACCGGCGCCGCGCCCAGTACGCCGAGGCGCACCCCGGGGGCCACCACGATGATCGTGAGCATGATCGCGAGGTAGATCCGGTACGACACGTCGCCGGCACTGAGCGTCGCCCCGCGCGCGCGGCGGACCGCACGAATCGCGCGGACCGCCGCGGCGTCAGCGCGTGCGCGGCTCAGTAGCCCGCTCATCCCGCGCCAGGCGCCCCAGCCGCACCAGCCGCGCCAGCCACCCCAGCCGCACCAACCACCACCTCGGTGTCGGCGACCCGCGACACCAGCACGGGATCGTGGGACGCGAAGGCGAGCGCGACGCCCGCGGCGCGCGCCGCACCGAGCACCTCGGCAACGAGATCTCGCCGATCCGGATCGAGGCGCTGCTCCGGTTCGTCGAGCAGCAGCACCGAGCAGGGGCGAGCGAGCGTCACTGCGAGCGACACGAGCTGGCGCTGACCGCTCGAGAGTTCGTTCGGGAAGCGGTCTGCCAGCGCAGCGATCCCGAACCGCTCGAGGGCCGCGGTGCCGAGCCCCACCCAGCGCGGTGCTGAGCCGGTGTCGGCTGCGGGTCGCGACCATGCCGCCGAGATGAGCGCGATGTGATCGCGGAGCGTGAGATCCGGGTACAGCGTCGGGGGCTCGATGAGCGCAGCGACGTGCCCGCGCACGACGGCGCTTCGCTCATCGAGCGGCGCGCCGAAGAGCTGTGCGGAGCCGGCGCTCGGCCGCAGGCGGCCGGCGAGCACGCGCAGCAGCGTCGTCTTCCCCGCACCGTTCGGCCCGCGGACCGCGACGGCGCGCGCACTGCGGAGCGCGATCGACGTTGCAGGGAGCAGTTCGGCACCGTCGATCTCCACGCCGACATCCTCAGCGTGGAGCAGGAGCTCCCCCTCGTCGCGGTGGTTCGTCATCGCGTGCGCGGGATCCCGGCTATCCCGCAGCGCGGATCGCCTTCGCCGTTGCCCGGCGCTTCAGCCACTTCTCGACGAACAGGGCCATGAACAGCCAGCCGCCGAGCGCGGTGATCACCCACACGATGATCGGTGCGAGCACCCACGCGTCGACGCCGGTGATCTCGATCCCGTCACCGAAGAGCGTCGCCACCCAGAGCGCGAGCACCGTAGCGACGAGGCCAACACCGCCAGCGAGCGGCGCCGCGTAGCGCTGCGCGATGTTCAGCACGAACGGCCCGAGCAGCGCGTGCGCGAGCGTGAACACCCCGAGCGCTACAAAGAAGCCGGTGACGTGGACCGTCACACCGGGCAGCGCGAAGTGAATCACGACGAGCGCGATCGCCCCGAGGACGAGCTGCGCCCCCACCTGAAACAAGAACCGCATGGGACTCCTTTGACGTGCGGCGAGTTCCGCTGCACCTCAGCGTAGCGCAGCCGGTCAGTGACGCGGTTCGCGCGGGCGGAACCACTTCGCCGGGGTGTGCGGGCCGTCCCACACCTGGATGATCCCCCACGCGACCGCCGCGATCGGCACCGCGAGCACCGCGCCGAGCACGCCGCTCAACACCGTACCGATGGTCAACGCGAGCAGGATCACCAGCGAGTGGAGCTTCAGCGCGCGCCCCATGAGCACGGGCTGCAGGAAGTTGCCCTCCAGCTGGTTGACGAGCACCACGACGCCGACAACGAGGATCGCGCTGATGGGCCCGTTCGCCACGAGGGCGACGAGCGCCGCGAGGATCCCAGCGAGCGTCGCACCCACGATCGGAATGAACGCGAGCACGAACACGAGCACGGAGAGCGGGAGCGCAAGCGGCACCTGCAGGATCATGAGCCCGATCCAGATCCCGATCGCGTCGACCGCCGCAACGGCCGCGGTGCCGCGCACGTAGGAGCCGAGCGTCGCCACGGTCTTCGCGCCTGCGCGCTCCGCGCGAGCGAGGCCGGCGCCGGTGAAAGGGCGGAGCACGAACTGCCAGATCTGCGGGCCATCCTTCAGGAAGAAGAACAGCACGACGATCATGAGCACGAGGCCGGTGACAAAGCCGGTGACCGCACCGACCCCCGCGAGGGCGCCGGAACCGAACTGCGAACTCGTCAGGAAGTCGACCACGGTTTGCTGCCACTCGGCGAGCTGTTCGCTGCTCGGCGCGATCGGCAGGGTCTTCACCCAGTCGAGCACCTGCACGAACCCATCGTGCGCCTGCGTGGCGAGCTCATCCCACTCGTCCTGCACCGCCCAGACGATGAGCCAGGCGACCGCGGTCAGAATGAGGGCGATCGCGAGCAGCACGAGCACCGTCGCGAGCGCGCCCGGCACATTGCGTGCGCGCAGCCAGCGCATGACCGGCGAGAACGTGCTCGAGAGGATGAGCGCGAGCAAGATCGGGATCACGACCGTGCTGAGCGCGCGCATGCCGAGCACCACGAGCGTGGTGAGGCCCAGCACGATGATGATCTGCAGGGCGCGCGTCGCGATCAGGCCAAAGCCATCCCCCCACGCGCGCGCGACGTGGCTCTGCCCGGCCTCCGGACCCGCGTCCGCGCCCTCGGCGGCGCGTCCGGGTGTCACGCCGGTGCGCCGCTCAAGCGCGGAAACCCTGCGCGCAAGCTGTTCCTGCTTCCATCCGCCGAACACGATCGCCTCCCCAAGTCCCGGTGTGTGCCCCGGAGTCTACGCCTGGACGGCGCGCTCCGCGATGAACGCGCGCAGCTGCGTCGCGTCGTTCGCCATCTCGGTGACGTGCTGCGGCAGCTCAAGCAGGTCGGCGAGGTGCTCGGGCATGCCCAGCTCGATGCCCGTGGCCTCGCGCACGATCTCGGGGAACTTCTCCGGCTTCGCGGTTTCGAGCACCAGCATCGGGATCCCGGGCTCGAGGTGCTCGCGCGCGACCTTCACACCGTCGGCCGTGTGCGGATCGATGATGATGCCGCTCGCGGCATGCACGTCGCGGATCGTTGCCACGCGGTCGGCGTGCGTGCTCGTGCCGCTCTGGAAGCCGAACTCCGTGTCGAGGCGCGGCAGCTCCTGCGTGAGGTCGATGCGGCCGGTCTCCGCGAGCTCCTGCCAGGCCGCGGCGAGCCGCACCGTGTCGCGCCCGAGCAGGTCGAAGATGAAGCGCTCGATGTTCGACGCCTTCGAGATGTCCATCGACGGGCTCGACGTCGCGTAGGTCTCGGCCGCGCCGCGCGGCGCATAGATACCCGTGCGGAAGAACTGGTCGAGCACGTTGTTCTCGTTCGCGGCGAGCACGAGCCTGCGGATCGGCAGGCCCATGGCGCGAGCCAGGTGCCCCGAGAAGATGTTGCCAAAGTTCCCCGATGGGACCGTGAAGGACACCTCGTACTGCGCGCGATCCGCCGGTGCGACCGCGTCCGTCGCGCGGAGCCACGCCCAGAAGTAGTAGACCATCTGCGCGCTGATGCGGCCGAGGTTGATCGAGTTCACCGTGCCGAGCTCATGCTCGCGCTTGAACTCCAGGTCACCCGAGAGCTCCTTGACGAGGTTCTGGCAGTCGTCGAACACGCCCTCGACCGCGATGTTGTGAATGTTCGCGTCGGTGAGCGAGTACATCTGTGCACGCTGGAAGTCGCTCATGCGGCCCTGCGGCGACAGCATGAAGACGGCGATGCCGTCCTTCCCGCGGAGCGCGTACTCGGCGGCCGACCCGGTGTCCCCCGAGGTCGCGCCGATGATGTTGAGGGCCCGGTCGCTGCTCGCGAGCACGTACTCGAGCGACTGCCCGAGGAACTGCATCGCCATGTCCTTGAACGCGAGCGTCGGCCCCTCGGAAAGCCCAACGAGCGAGATCTGCGCATCGATCGCCGTCAGCGGCACGATCTCGTCGGCGACGAAGTTCTCGGAGCTGTACGCCGCCTCGCACATCCGCGCCAGCTCGGCGCGCGGAATGTCCGTCGCGTACAGGCTGAGGATCTCGGTCGCGAGCTCCGGGTAGGACAGCCCGCGCAGCGCTTCGATGCGCTCGGCGGTGAGCTGCGGCACGGTCTCCGGGACCACGAGACCGCCGTCGGTGGCGAGCCCCTCCAGCAGGATCGCGCTGTAGGGTGCCGGGGCCATACCGCCGCGGGTGGAGATGTACTTCAACTTTGCTCCTCGTCGTTGGTGACGCCACCATTCTATTCAGCTCCACATTCCGGCGGCGGCCCGCCGCGGCTTCCGCAGGGCGTGGAGCAGGGGCGCCACCTGTGAGTACACTGGGAGCGTGCGAGTCGATTGTGCCGCGCACCCTGACCTGCTGACGCCCGCCCGCGCCGCAGCGTCCCGCCCATCGTCCCGCCCAGAGGAGCCTGATCCGTCATGTCTGATCCCACCACCCCCGGCGCAGAGAACCCGCAGCCGACCACCCCGAACGGCGCGCAGGCGCCCGAGGCTCAGCTGCCGGCTGCGCCCGAGCAGCAGCCGATCGCGCCGCAGGAGCCGATCGCGGCACAGGAGCCGATCGCGCCGCCCGCGTACGTGCAGGCTCCGGCGTACCCCGCCGCTCCCCCCGAGCCGGCCGCAGGCTCCGGCGCGCCCGGCGCACCGGTGGCCCCCGGCGCGATGCCCGCGGGTGCCGCATACCCGGGGCAGCAGCAGCCCCCGATGAACGCGCTCGCGATCGTCGCACTGGTGACCGGCATCCTCGTGAACGTCGTCGGTATCATCTGCGGCCACATTGCCCTCTCGCAGATCAAGCGGACGGGTGAGCGCGGCCGTGGGATGGCGCTTGCCGGCACGATCATCGGCTACGTGAGCCTCGCGTTCTCGATCATCGGCGTCATCTTCTTCTTCGTGTTCGCCGGCTTCGCGGTGCAGGCGGCCAACACGGCAGCGACCGAGTCGCTCAGCCAGTACGAGGACGCGACGGCAGAGCTCCAGGAGTCGCTCGAGGGCGAGTCGAGCGAGCTCGGCGCGGCACCCGCCGATGCGGAGCGCTCCGCGGAGTTCTGCGCCGCACTCAATGAGGCGATTGATATGACCGACCCGAACACCGCGGAGTACTCGGCGGACGAGGCAGCACTGTACGCGAAGCTGGGCGAGCTGGACAACCCCAACAAGGAGCTCTACGCGAAGTTCGCCGAGCTCATCGCTGACCCCGCGAAGCTCGCGACGGATAGCGACGCGGCGACGCTCGCAGAAGAGGCGGTGACGGCAATGACCGAGGACTACCTCGCCTGCATGTAGCTCACCCCATCCAAGTGTGACTCCGGAGCCCCGCGCGGACATTCTGCGCGGGGCTCCGGGTGTCTCCGCGCGCACACCGCTAACGTTGATGCAGGTACTTTCCAAGATGGGAGAACGTATGTTCAAGGGGTTCAAGGAGTTTCTGCTGCGCGGGAACGTGGTCGATCTCGCAGTCGCCGTGGTCATCGGTGCGGCGTTCAACGCGGTCGTGCAGAAGGTCGTCGACGCGCTGATCAACCCGATCATCGGGATGGTGTTCAAGGCCGACTCGCTCGACGGAGCGCTGCTGGTCGAGCTGCCGGGCGGCGGCTCGATCGCGTTCGGCGCGCTGCTGGGCGCGATCCTCAACTTCCTGATCGTCGCGGCGGTCGTCTACTTCGTGTTCGTCATGCCGATGAACAAGCTGCGCGACATCACCGCGAAGGATGCCGAGGAGGAGGTTGCCGCGGAGACCGAGCAGGAGCTCCTCGTCGAGATCCGCGACCTGCTGCGCGCCCAGGCACTCGCGTCGGGCGCGGCCCCCGCTGCGGGCGCTGCACCCGCGTCGGAGCCGGGCGCGGCGCCCGGCGCGCACCGGGAGTAGCGCGCACGCGCACGGGCGCTCTGAGTAGCGCGCACGCCCTCGCGACCCCGTTCGCACACGCACGCGCACCAAACCGCCCGGAGAAATTCGATATCTCGGTGTGAATCCCCATGAGGGCTCCGAGATTCCAGATTTCTCCGGGCGGTTTGGTGTTTCCGGGCGCCGGGCGGTGTGGTGTTTCCGGGCGCCGCCGCGCCTACGCCGTCCGCGCGTTCAGTCGCGCCAGGAACAGCGCCTCGGTAAGCAGCGACTTGCGGAACGACTCGATGTGCAGCGACTCGTTCGGGCTGTGCGCGCGGCCGTCGGGATCCTCCACCCCGGTGACCAGGATCTGCGCGCCAGGGAACTCCTCCACCAGCTCAGCGATGAACGGGATCGATCCCCCGACGCCGATGTCTACCGGCTCGCGCTGCCACGCGTCGGCCATCGCGCCGCGCACCTCCGCGACCGCCCAGCCGCTCGTGTCCACGAGGAAGGCCTGGCCGAAGTCGGGATCCTCGAAGCTCAGCCGCGCGCCGAACGGCGCGTTCGCCGTGAGATGCTGCTGAATCGCGGCGTACGCCGCCGCGGGATCCTGCCCGGGGGCGATCCGCGCGCTCACGCGCACCCGCACGCCGGGGATCAGCGTGTTCGAGGCGTTCGCGACGTCGGGCGCGTCGATCCCCGTGATCGTGATCGCCGGCTGCGCCCACAGGCGCGAGAGGATCTCGCCGCGGCCGATCGGCGTCACGCCGTCGAGCAGGCCGGCCTCCTCGCGCAGTCGATCCTCGCCGTAGGCGGGCAGGTCGAGGTCGGCGGTCACGAGGCCGGGCACCGCGACGGCGCCCTCGGCGTCCCACAGCGAGTCGAGCACCCGCACCGCGGCAAGCATGCCGTCGGGCACCGCGCCGCCAAACATGCCGGAGTGCGAGGCGTGGTCCAGCGTGTCGATGCGGAGGTTGAACGCCACCGCGCCGCGCAGCGCGACCGTGAGCGCCGGGGTGTCGATGTCCCAGTTGCTCGAGTCGGCGACGATGATCGCGTCGGCGGCGAGCAGGTCCCGGTTCTCGCGCAGGAAGTTGCCGAACGACTGCGAGGCCCACTCCTCCTCACCCTCGATGAAGAGCGCGATGCCGAGCTCGAGCTCGCGGCCCTCGGCCTCCGCAGCGGCAGCGAACGCGCGGATCGCGCCGAGGTGCGCCATCACGCCGGCCTTGTCGTCGGCGGCGCCGCGGCCGTACAGCCGCCCGTTCCGCTCGGTCGGCTCGAACGGCGGCGTCTCCCAGTCCTCGTCCTTGCCTGGCGGCTGCACGTCGTGGTGCGCGTAGAGCAGCACGGTCGGCTTGCCGTTCTTCGGCTCGCGGCGCGCCACGACGGCCGGCTGCCCGAGCTCGGTGCCGCCCTCGACGGGGGCGCGGCGAATGTCGACGACGTCGAACACCCCGGTCTCCCGCAGGAGCGCGGCGATCGCCTCGGCGCTCTGCGCGACGTGCGCCGGATCGAACGCTGGCCACGACACGGAGGGGATGCGCACGAGCGCGCACAGATCCTCCATCGTCCGGCCGAACTGCGCGTCGACCACCGAGCGAATCTCCGCCTCGAGTGCGGGCTGGTCCTGAGTCATGTGACTTCTTTCTCCCGGGCGCTTCGGTCGCGGCGCACGCGCGCGGACCGGCAGCGCTCCCTGTTCACCATACGAATTCAGACTATCGCCGGGCGCAGCGCGCGTCACGCGGCCGGGCGCGCGATCACGGCGGCGCGCTCGGCGAGCGGCGTGGATCCCGCGACCACCCCGGCAACAAACGCTGCGTCCCCCGCTCGATGGGGATCGAGCCACGCGTCGTGCGTGTCGCGCGCGAGCATGAGCGGCATCCGGTCGTGCACCTCGGCCGCCTCGCCGACCGCGGCACGCGTCACCAGCGCGTAGCTGAGCAGCGGCGCCCCATCCTGCTGCGGCACCGGGGTGACGATCGCTGCGATGCCGAAGAGCTCGTCGCCCGGCAGCGCGAACGTGTGGCTCTTCTCGACGTACCAGTGCGCCGGGAGGATGGCGCGCCGCTGCAGTGGCTCGCGCCACTTGGTGGCGAGGGCGTCCGAGCGCGCGTTGAACGCCGAGAACTTCGCCGGCGCTCCCCCGACGTGCAGCCACCACCAGCCGAGGTCGACGCGTCGCTCGCCGAATCCCTCGTGGATCAGCGGGTTGAGGTTGCGCGCGTTGCGCCCGGTGATCTTCGCGGTTGAGCGCTGCTCACGCGCCCACTCGGCGATCCGTGCGCGGCTCTCCGGCTCGTGCATGGGCGGGAGGTCGAAGCTGAGTCCCAGATCGTGCGGCCCGCCGCCGAGCCCATAACTTGCGCACATGCCGCTCACTGTAGTCCCGCTGGGCGCCGCCCAGCTACCCCTCGTCACCCGCACACGCCGCGCAGTACGATACCCCCATGACGCTCACACTCTCGACCACGCTCGAACCGCAGGGCCCGGCAACCGCGCTCGTGCTGAGTGACGCGCAGGTCACCGAACTCGGCGGCGGCGGCCGCGCCGCCGTGCGCGTGACGATCGCCGGGCGCACCGCGCGGCTCCGCCTCGCGCGGATGGGCGGCAAGAATATGATCGGGCTGTCGAAGGCCGCGCGCGCCGAGCTCGGGGTCGAGATCGGCGACGCGGTGACCGCGGAGATCGCGCTCGATGCGGAGGAGCGCACGGTCGAGATCCCGATCGAGCTGCGCGAATCGCTGGCCGCGCACCCGGGCGCGCAGGGCGCGTTCGACGCGCTGACGTACACGCGCAGGAAGGAACTCGCGCTCGGCATCACGTCGGCGAAGCGCGCGGAGACCCGCGAGCGCCGGATCGTCGCGGTGCTCGCGGAGCTTGGCGTTACGCCGGCTGCAGGGAGCTAGCGCCCCGGCCGGCGCGCGCGGCCCAGCGGCCGTCCGCCTTCGTGACGCGGATGGGGTGCTCGAACGCGCGCGAGATCACCTCGGTCGTGACGACCTCGTCGACGCCGCCGGCCGCGACGATCTCGCCGTGCGCGATGACGACGGCGTGCGTGGTGCTCTCGGGCAGCTCCTCGAGGTGGTGCGTCACGAGGATCGTGGTGAGCTCGGGTGCCGAGGTCGCGAGCCCGTCGAGCGTGTCGAGGAACTGCTCGCGCGCGGCGACGTCGAGCCCCGTGGTCGGCTCATCGAGGAGCAGCAGCCGCGGCTCGGCGACGAGCGCGCGTGCGATGAGCGCGCGGCCACGCTCCCCCTGCGAGAGGGTGGGCCAGCGCGCGTCGCGCCGGTGCCCGAGACCAACGCGGGCGATCGCCGCGTCGGCGCGCGCGACGTCGTCGCTGCTCGGCTCCCAGCGCAGCGGGAGCTCGATGGTTGCGGTGAGCCCGGTGAGCACGACCTCGCGCATGGTGAGCGGGGTGGTGAGCGGGTGACGCGGATTCACGTGCCCGATCTCGTGTCGCAGCGCCTGCAGGTCGACGCGACCGAGCCGGCGCCCGAGCACGGTCGCGGTGCCCGAGGTGGGGTGCGTCTGCGCGCCGCAGAACCCCAGGATGGTGCTCTTGCCCGCACCGTTCGGGCCGAGCAGGGCCCAGCGCTCACCGGCGCGGACCGTGAGCGTGATCCCTCGCAGAATGTCGGTGCCGCGCCTGCGGAACACCACGTCGTCGAGGTCGAGTACCGGGTCGGTCATGCGAGTCCCTCCTGCAGGGAGTTCAGGTGGTTTCGGCTGAGGCTGGCGGCTCGATCGGGATCGCGGCCGGCAACGGCGTCGGCGAGCTCGGCGTGGACGTCGTGGTCGGCGTCGCTGCCGAACGAGACGCGGATGCGCAGCATGTCGATCATCGCCTGGCGCACGCGCGGGGTGAAGCCGTCGAAGAGTTCGAGCAGGATCGGGTTGTGCGCGGCGGCAACGATCGCCCGGTGAAAGGCGGTGTCGGCGTCCACGTGGTCGGGGATCTCCGCGCGCCGTTCCGCGCGCTGCTCGAGCGCGCGCCGGATGGCGCGCAGATCTGCCGGGGTGCGGCGCTGGGCGGCGAGCGCAGCGGCCTCCGTCTCGATCGCGGCGCGCGCCTCGATGACGGAGACGATGCCGGCGCGTGCGAGCACGGTGTCCCAGTCCTCGCGGGCGTCGAGCGCGGTGACGAACACCCCGGCGCCCTGGCGGGAGGCGAGCACTCCGCGGCCGGCGAGCTGGCGGATCGCCTCGCGGACCGTCGAGCGGCCGACGCCGAGCTGCGGCGCGAGCGTGGTCTCGCCTGGCAGCTTCGCCCCGAGTTCCCACTCGCCGGCGCGGATGCGCGAGAGCAGCAGCTCCGCGGCTTGGTCGGCGAGCGGTGCGCGGCTGAGGGCGGGTGCGACCGCGCGTCCCGTCGCGGCAGCATCAGAGGATGACATGCGCACAGCGTAGCACTCCTCAACTTGTCTGAGGAGTTGTGCTACCGTGATGCCATGCGAAAACGCAGCCTCCTCCTTCGTCGCCACGACGGGGCCTGACCGACCGGCTCCCCGTCGTGGTGTCGACTGCGCCGGTCACCACCCGATCCGCACCCGAGGAGTTCTCCCGTGTCCACCACACACGACGCAGCAGCGTCCACACGCCCCTTCCCCACGATCGCAACGCCGGCCGGCCCCGTCCCCGCCGACGCCCCACCCTGGAACCGGCAGCGCGGCTCGCAGATGCCGAGCCACCGCTACCGCTCCGCGTACGACCGCGTCGAGATCCCGCTCACCGACCGGCACTGGCCGAACGCGCGGCTCACCCGAGCCCCGCTCTGGGTGCCCGTCGACCTGCGCGACGGCAATCAGGCGCTCGCCGAGCCCATGGATCCCGCGCGCAAGCGCCGCTTCTTCGAACTCATGGTGGCGATGGGCTACACCGAGATCGAGGTGGGCTACCCCTCCGCATCGCAGACCGACTACGACTTCGTGCGGCTCATCGCGGAGAGCGAGATCGCGCCCGAGCACGTCACGATCGTGGTGTTCACGCCAGCACGCCGCGACCTCATCGAGCGCACCGTCACGTCGATCCGCGGCATCCGCAACCCGGTCGTCATCCACCTGTACACCGCGACCGCGCCGACCTGGCGCGACACCGTACTCGGGAAGGATCGGCGCGCCCTCGCCGAGCTCATCCTCGCCGGCGGCCGCGACGTGCTCGAACTCGCCGGCGACGCACCGAACGTGCGCTTCGAGTTCTCCCCGGAGGTGTTCACCCTCACCGAACCCGACTACGCGCTGGAGGTGTGCGACGCGATGACCACACTGTGGGACGCCGTGCCCGAGCGCCCGGTGATCCTCAACCTCCCCGCCACCGTCGAGATCGCGAGCCCCAACGTGTATGCCGACCAGATCGAGTACATGCATCGCAACCTGGCGCGGCGCGACAGCGTGATCCTCTCCGTGCACCCGCACAACGACCGCGGCACCGGCATCGCGTGCGCCGAGCTCGCGATCCTCGCGGGGGCGCAGCGCGTGGAGGGGTGCATCTTCGGCAACGGCGAGCGCACCGGCAATGTCGACATCGCGACGCTCGCACTCAACCTCCACGCGCAGGGCGTCGACCCGATGATCGACTTCTCCGACATCGACGAGATCCGGCGCACCGTCGAGCACGCCAATCGCATCGAAATCCACCCTCGGCACCCGTACGTCGGGGACCTCGTGCACACGGCGTTCAGCGGCACCCACCAGGACGCGATCAGGAAGGGGTTCGCGGAGCACCGATCCCGCGCGGCGTCATCCGGCATGCCGGAATCAGAGCTCGAGTGGCGGGTCCCCTACCTGCCGATCGACCCGGCGGATCTCGGCCGCAGCTACGACGCGGTGATCCGCGTCAACTCGCAGTCGGGCAAGGGCGGCATTGCGTACCTGCTGGAGGCCGAGCTCGGCGTCGCGCTCCCCCGCCGCTTCCAGATCGAGTTCGCCCGGCGGGTGCAGCGGCACACCGACGCGAGCGGCTCGGAGGTGGGCGCGGCGGAGCTCTGGGAGCTGTTCGCGCGAGAGTACCTCGCCGACGGGCCAGCGCACTTCGCGCTCATCGCGCACGAGACCGTCGGGGACGGCGCGACGTCGCGGAGCCGGATCGTCCTCCGCGCCGGTGCCGCCGAGCACACGCATGAGCCGGACGGCGATCCCGGAGCCGACGGGGATCACGGGCCGGTTGCCGTCTTGGCCAGCGCCCTCGCCGCGCACGGCACGGCGATCGACGTGCTGGCGTTGCATCAGACGAGCGTCGGCGCGGGGAGCGACAGCGCAGCGCTCACGCTGCTCGAGTACCGCGCGAGGGACGGCCACTCAGCCTGGGCGGCCGGCACCTCCTCGTCGGTACTGGAGGCGAGCCTCGCCGCGGTGATCCGTGCGGCGAACGCGGTGCACGACTGAGGACCGCGCCGGGCGAGCTAGTCCTGTGCGCGCGTGAGCGTGCCGAGCTCGGCGCCGTCGCGATCCACCACGGTGAGCGTGTCGCCGTCCACCGTTGCGGTACCGGCGAGCGAGAGCCAGGTGTCCACGCCCTCGCAGAACTTCCTGGTCGTGGCGAAGCGGCCGAAGTCGAACGTGCCAGCGTCCACCGTGCCAGCGCCCACCATGGTGTTGCAGCCGTCGGAGCCGTTGAACGCGCTGTCCTCGGTGATCTCGAGCGTCGGCGCGTTCTCACCGGTTCCCACCCAGGAACCGGTGAACGAGGGTCCGGCGGCGCAGCCGCTCAGGGCAAGCGCTGCGACAGACACGGCGGCGGCGGTCAGGAGTGCTCGGCGCATGGACAGACTCTTCTCTCGGAGTGGGTTCGGGCTGACGCTCGGGGCGCGGTGTGTACGCCTGTGCATAGTGTATCCACCGCCCCCGACATCGGTGCCGCGGCACGGGCCGCAGGTGCGATTTCCCCTTCTCGTCCGCGCTGCGTACCCTGAGGGCATGGCACTCACCTGGAAGATCGTCATCGACTGCGCGGATCCGCACGCCCTCGCAGACTTCTGGGCTGCGGCCCTCGACTACACCGTGGAGGATCCCGGGGCGCTCGTCACCGAGCTCCGCGAGTCCGGCAGAATCCCGGCGAGCGAGGTCACCACGCACCTCGGGAGCGAGCGCTTCGCGCGGTTCGCCGCGATCCGCCATCCGGACGATCCGTTTACCGAGTTCACGGGCATCGGCGCTGGCAGGCGCATCCTGTTCCAGCAGGTGCCCGAGCCGAAGCAGGTCAAGAACCGGCTGCACCTCGATCTGCACGACGACGGCGGCGATGTTGAGGCGCTGGTGACGCGGCTCGAGGCGTTCGGCGCGCGCCGGATCGAGTTCGTCGACGAGGGCCCTGCCGGTAGCTGGTGGGTGATGGCCGACCCCGAGGGCAACGAGTTCTGCGCCGCCGCGGTGGGCTGATCCGGGGGGGCTGCTGATCCGGCGCGCCTGCGCGCTGCGCGGCTCCGCCCGGGAGTCCGCGCACATCGAGGTGGGGGCAGGATTCGAACCTGCGTGCACGACCTTGCGGGCCGCGACCTCTCCTCTCGGTCACCCCACCGTGTTCTTACGCCGTGCGCGGCACCTCGCGTGCGCCGGCCGCCCAGGCCAGGTCCTCGGCGAGTTGCCGCTGCTCCGGATCACTCAGCGTGTGTACGGTGAGCCGCACCCAGCGCTCGTGGCCGCCCGCGAGCGCGAACTCGCTGCCGGCGCGCGCGTGCCAGCCGCGCGCCCGCAGGCGCGGCAGCACGGTGGCGGCGTCGACCCCGGCGTCCGCCCACACGTTGAGCCCATCGCGCCCCGCGCCGCGGAGGCCCACCCGCGCGAGCTGCGCGGTAAACGCTGCCGCGCGCTCCGAGTAGTGTGCGGCAGCTGCCGCGGCGCGCGCGTCGGCGCCCGGCGCGGTGAGGAGCGCGTGACTCGCCCGCTGCAGGAGGTGACTCACCCAGGTGTTCCCCCCGTTGAGCCGGAGCGCGAGCTGCTCGGCGGTGGCGGGATCGCTCGCGACGATCGCGAGGCGCAGATCGGGCCCCAGCACTTTGGACACCGAGCGGACCAGGGCCCACCGCCACTGCGACGCCGGGACAATCGTCTCCGGACTCGACGTGGACAGCAGCGCGAAGTGGTCGTCCTCGATCACCAGGACACCGGGGAAGTCCACCAGCACCTCCCGGAGTTCGGCGGCGCGCCCCGGGGTGAGGCTCGCGCCCGTCGGGTTGTGCGCGCGGGGGGTGCATACGATCGCCCGCGCTCCGCCGGCCAGGGCCGCGCGCAGGCTCTCGGGGCGCATGCCGGCCTCGTCCATCGCCACGGGCAGCGGGCGATAGCCGGCGTGCCGCACGGTGCTGATGCTCGTGAGGAAGCAGGGATCCTCGAGCGCGACGGCGTCACCCGGCAGGAGCGCCTGCGAGAGGAGGCGCTCCACGGCGTCCACCGCGCCAGCCGTCACGGTCACCGCGAACGGCCGCGGCTGGTCCGCCGCGATCCACTCGGTGGCCCAGGCCGCGAGATCCGGATCGATAGGCTCCTCGCCGTAGAGCCGCGGCCGCGCTACCGCGAGCGTCACCGATGCTGGATCAGGCAGCAGCGCCGGATCGGGGTTGCCGTCCCCGACGTCGCGGAGCGGCGCGCCAGCGCCTCCGTCCGTGCGCCCCTCGGCGGGAAGGACGCGGAGCGGATCGATCAGGATCGTGCCGCCGCCCCTGCGCGTCTCCGCGAGGCCCGCGCGCACGAGCACCCGATACGCCGCGAGCGCGGTGTTGCGGTTCACGCCGAGCTGCTCGGCGAGCGCGCGCACCGGCGGCAGCGTGTCGCCCGGCGCGAGCGCGCCACGATCCAGCTCGGCCCGAACGCTCGCCGCGATCTCCTCGGCCGTGGTGCCGCGCAGCCCGGCCGAGGAGATCGCTGCGAGCCCGGGTGCCGCGCTGCGTCGCTCGTGTGGCACTGGTACTCCTCTCGGCCGGCGTGATCCTCGGTTCTGTACGACGAACACGAGCCATGCTACGGTTTGACCTATGACAAGTCAACCGGGCGCGGAGCCGCCGATCCACGACTTCCCCATCGCGACCGGGGTGGCCGACTTCGTGCACAACATCGCCGCGGTGCGCAGCAAGATCGCGGCCGCCGCGGAGCGCGTCGGGCGGTCGCCGCACGACGTGCGACTCCTTCCCGTTAGCAAGACCGTGCCGGAGGAGCGCATCCGCCTCGCCGTGCAGGCCGGCTGCCGGGAGCTCGGCGAGAACAAAGTGCAGGAGGCCGCGCGCAAGGCGACCGCGCTCGCCGAGCTGGGCGTGAAGTGGTCGGTCATCGGCCACCTGCAAACAAACAAGGCGCGCGACGTCGCCGCGTTCGCGCACGAGTTCCAGGCGCTCGACAGCGAGCGCGCCGCGGCCGCGCTCGACCGCCGCCTCCAGGCCGCTGGCCGATCGCTCGACGTGTTTGTGCAGGTGAACACCTCGGACGAGCCCCAGAAGTACGGGCTCCCGCCCGAGGAGGTCGGAGCATTCCTCCGCGCGCTCCCCCACTACTCGGCACTGCGGGTGCGCGGACTCATGACCCTCGCGATCTTCAGCTCGGACACGGAGCGCGTACGCGCGTGCTTCTCCCGGCTGCGCACCCTGCGCGATCACCTGCGCGAGAGCGATCCCGATCTGCTGGGAGACGCCGGGCTCTCCATGGGGATGTCCGGCGACTACGAGGTCGCCATCGAGGAGGGCGCCACCTGCGTGCGCGTCGGCCAGGCCATCTTCGGGGCGCGGCAGGTTCCCGACAGCCACTACTGGCCTGGGCTCTAGATTCAGCAGGTACCGTGGATTCCCCAGAATCCAGAGATTCGGCGCAATACTCCCCGCAGCCGGAATTCACAACCCCCTGCTCAGAGGCAAAAACTGAGGGTATCGTGTGGCGCACACCCGAGCGAAGTTCGCTGGGCCGAAAGGAGCTGACATCATGAGTTTCCTCGCGTTTCTGATCCTCGGCTTGATCGCTGGAGCCATCGCAAAAGCGATCATGCCGGGCGAGCATGGCGGCGGCTGGTTCACCACGCTCATCCTCGGCGTCGTTGGCGCCATGCTTGGCGGCTGGCTGGGCGGGATGATCTTCGGGGCTGACATGAGCGCGTTCTGGTCGCTCCAGTCCTGGCTGCTCGCGATCGGCGGGTCCGTCCTCGTGCTGCTGATCTTCGGGCTCTTCAGCCGCGGCAGGGAGGCGACCCGCTAGCCCCCGCTCCGCCCGCCCGGCCCCCGCGCCCGCCCGGGCTCCGCACCCGCCCGGGATCGGGGTCACTTGGGCAGGGTGTCGCGCCAGCACGAGCGACGACACCCTGCCAGAGTGACCCCGATTCGGTGTGACAGGCGGGTCGGCGGGCGGCTAGGCGAGGTCGGGGTACTGGCGCGCGAACGCCTCGGCGTCCTCCTCGCTCAGGATCGTCAGCCCGCGCGCGGTGTGCGAACGCGCGGTCAGCACACGCACCCACGTCGGGTTGAGCTCGGGCGAGCGGCTCCCAGCGAAGCGGAAGCCGATCGGCACATGCGGTGACAGCCACAGCGAGACGCGCCCACTGCCCTGCTCGGGCGTCTTGCTCCAGTTCAGGAAGAAGCTCTCCTGCGTGCGCAGTTTCTGGCCGATGACGACCTTGAGGTGCGCAAGCAGGCGGTCCTCGAACTCGTACTCATGCGTTCCGTGCATCAGATACCCCATGCCCCGATCATTGCACGGCCGCGCCGCTTTTGCGCGGATGATCCGGACTTTCTGCGCGCACGCCGCGCCCAGCCACTTCAGCGGATCTACACGACCGAGACGTAAGTACGTGCGTCTACTGGTCTTCGAAGAAGTCTCGATCCACATGGAAAACGGTGTACTGAGTCCGGGCTTCAACGCCGACACCGTAGTTCAACATGAGTGACGTGAGCGCGATACCGTCGATCAGCACGATCTTGCCGGCAAACTGCTCGGCGGCTTCAACCGCCGCTCGAGAGAACGAGGACGTTGTAATGAAGACGCCGCGGTCCGCACCCCGCCGGTGAAGTGCCCCATAGAAACCATTGATATCGGGACTCCCAACGGTATTCCCGTCGGCATAGCGCTTTGCCTGTACATACACCTTCTGCAAGCCAAGCGGGTCCTGTCGGATGACCCCATCAATCCCACCGTCGCCAGTGCACCCCTGGTGCTCGATGCCGCCCAGCTTGCCGCCATACCCCATTGCCCAGAGTACTTCCAGCACTGCTCGCTCAAAGAACTCTGGCGAGGAGGCCTGCAGCAGCCCTCTCAGTTCAGTCTCGACTTCCGCATTCACGCCGTCCACGCGACGCGAGATCGCGTCAAGCGGATCCTCATCCGCATCGGTCGCGCGTCCTGCCAGCTCGTTTCCATCCGCATGATCTTTCCGGGAACGAGCATCGCGTTCTCGAAGCTCCGCTCGGTAGGCGGACCACTTCGGCCACTCCAGCATGTCGTTCTCGCTGTACTCAATGAGACCGCGCGCATTCACTGCGCGCCCTTCTTCGGTGATCTTGTACCAGCCTCGGCGCACCTTCTCTACGAGGCCTGCCTGATTGAACGACGAACACGCCCAGCCAACTCGGTTCTCGAGACGCCCCTGCCCCGAGCTGAGTCGCTGGGCAACGACGTGATCAGCGAGGTCCATGATCGCTGCTACGCCGGAGATGATGTCCTTCAGCTGGTGGGTCTCTCCATCCGCGAGAAAACGCAACACAACGGGCCTGCACCCATCGATTGTTGGAACACCATCGGGGGCAAACTGTGCCATTGTCGTCCTCTCAGAGATCCATGCAGGGCAGTTCGAGATTCCGCTCAAGCATGCGTGCTCACTGTACTCGACCCACGTATTGTGCATGCGAGGGCGACGGTGAGCGAGCCACGCGACTACCGCACCCGGAGGGCACCCGCCTGCACCGACACCTCGATGCGCACCACCTCGCCGAGCTCGTCGCCGTCCACCTCGAAGACCCGCGGCTCGTCGAGCGCGACCGTGAGCGCCGTGAAGCGCTCGTGCGCCGCGCTCTCGCTGCTCTCGGCGGACTCGCCACCCGTGAGCGCACGCTTCAGCCCGTTGTCCCACACCATGTTGCGGAGCGTGTCCGCCCACCCGACGACCCCGTCGGCCCGGAGCAGGAGCAGGTCGAGCTCGCCGTCCCCTGGATCCGCGTCGGGGAGCAGCGTGATGCCGCCCTGCAGCATGCCGCAGTTCCCCACGATCAGGGTGTGCGCTCGCTCGCCGGCCGCGGCTCCCCCATCACGGGCGACGCTCAGCTCGATCACTTCGCTCGCCGAGAGCGCGCGGCCGAGCGACTCGACATACGCGAGCCACCCCGCACGCGCCTTCAGCTCGTCGTCGGTCTCGGTAATCATGTTCGCGTCGATGCCGAAGCCCGCCATCACGGCGAAGGCGTGCCGCTCCGCGCTGCCGTCCGCGCGCGTGAGGTCCACCCAGCCGACGTCGATGGCGCGCCCCGCCGAGCCGAGCGCACGCTCGACCGCCGAGGCGGCATCCCCCAACGGCACACCGAGATTCCTGGCCAGCAGGTTTCCCGTACCGAGGGGAATGATCCCCAGCTCGGCCGCGCCGGACTCCGCGAGCTCCTCGGCAACCGCGCGCACGGTGCCATCGCCGCCGGCTGCCAGCACGAGGTCGGCCCCGGCCTCGATCGCCGCGCGCGTCGCCGCGCGCCCCGGGTCGTCCGGGCTGGTCTCGTGCCAGCTCAGCTGGGCCGGCTGCGAGCCGGCGAGCGCGCGCTCAAGCGCGTCGCGACTCGTCTTCGATGGATTCCATACGATCCCCACGCGCACAGCGTTCACCGCCCCATCCCTCCGCTCGTGGCGGCCGCCGCGGCACCGGGTCGCAGCAGATCACCCGCCTGATCTGAGCTTATGATGCCTGGGCTCGCACGGCAAAGCGTTCCAGCGGATGAGTCGAACGGAGTGCTACTCCCCCCGCACCCCGGAGGCGGTGGCTTCCGCCGCGACCGGATCCTTCGGGCAGCGCAGGTGAGTCGGCTTCCCTGGCCCGCCACGGTCGATGCGGTGCAACTTCATGGAGTGACTGCAGACCGGGCAGGCGGGATCAGCCGGCCGCACGTATGCCGGCTCGTCACGCTCGCCCAGCTGGGCCGGCCCTTCGAACTGGTAGAACAGCCGCTGCACGGCGGCGTAGAAGCCAGGCACCCCGTCGTAGGGAGTCTTGTGCCAGAGATGATACTTTTCCCGCTTTTGTTTGCGCACAAACAAAATGCTAGCACAGAACGTTTGTGCACGAATGAGCTAGGATTCCACCATGGCGACCGAGTCAACCCCCGAAGACCTCCTGCAGCTCGACCGGCAGGTGTGCTTCGCGCTCGCCGTGGCGAGCCGCAGCGTGATCGGCGTCTACCGGCCGATCCTCGAGCCGCTCGGCCTGACTCACCCGCAGTACCTCGTCATGCTGGCACTCTGGGAGCACGCGCCGATGCGATTCCGAGATCTGGCCGATTCGCTTCGCCTCGATCCCGCGACGCTCTCCCCGCTCGTCAAACGGCTCGAGGCGCTCGGACTCATCGCGCGCCAGCCGGTCGCCGACGACGACCGCACCTTCGCGCTCGCCCCCACCGCCGAGGGCCACGCGCTGCGCGAACGCGCCCTCGACGTGCCACCAGCGGTGATCAGCCGGCTCGGACTGCCGCTCGAACGCCTTGAGGCGCTGCGCGACGAACTCACGACCATCATCGCCGCGGTCGACGCGGGCCCGGCGCACTGACCGACTGAACGCGGGGAGCCGCCCCGCATCTCCGTGAATGTCGGTGGCATCGAGGAACCTATTCGCATGAACGATGCCCGGGCACTCGATCCCCTCCTGTTTTCTCCAATGCGGTCTTCTCCATTGCGACGCGATCTCGAGGCCACCCCACGCGTGCCAACGGCAGCCATGTCGGCAGCGCCGGTGCACGTTGCCATCGCCACATACTCTCAACCGAGGTCAGATCTCACGAGTGGCCGCGTGGTGGGGTGGACCATTGTCGTATCGCCGGAGGACGGCGAGACGAAGATTCATCTGGGCCGGACGGTGGGCTCGACACCGGTAGAACTGATCATGACGGATCTCGACCTCGCGCTGCAGACCGTTCAGGATCCGGTATGGATCTCCGTGCCGAAGAAGCGGCGCGGACTCGCCGCGTCACTGCGAAACGCCGGGTTCAGCGTGTCCGTCGGGCTGGGTGTGGGGAGCCGGGCCGAGCCCGAGCTCCGCGAACAGATCGCCCTGCAAACACGACGGTTTTTCCTTGAGGCGTCGCAGGCCGACGCGATCCCCCCTGAGAATCGCGCGCAGAAACAGGGACTGCCAGAACCGTTCTCCACGGTGTACTGGCTCCCAACGGAGCGGCGGATCGCAGCACGCGCTAACTGCGACATGGTCCAGATCGCGACCGATGCGTCAGTGGAGAGCGCGGCGTACAGCCGCCTGTTCGCTGCCGTCGCGGTCAGCGATCAGGGTGACTGCGTCTTGGATTCCGGGTTCACGCAGACGCACTCGGGCGAGATCGAATTCCTCGCGATCATCCATGCGCTCGAACTGGTAGTCGCGACGGCTCCACGGAACGCCGTCATCATGAGCGACAGCGTGCAGGCTCTCACCGTCGCCAACTGGCTCAGTCGCGGCGCACATCATCCGGCCGATATCCCCGAGGCGCGCAACATCGAGCACACTGTTCGGTCACGATTCGAGCGTGCGTGGTGGCAGGCGCACACACATACCGAAGTGACGCTTGAGCACGTCATGGGACATTCGGGGCACCCGCTCAACGAGGCCGCGGACGCGATCGCACGCACTGCCCGACGGGCGGCGACGGTGCCCGAACTGGAGAGCTCACTGGCGCTCACCGAACTCATCGAGAGAACGCTCGCAACGGCGAGCACCTGCGACTGAGTGCCCACCAGCCGTGCGTCCGGTCGAACCTGCGGTCGCCCCAACCCAAGTGATTCTGCGTAACCAAGCCCGAATCGCGGATTCCGGCTGTGATTCGCCGAATCGCTTGGGTTGGGAGGCTGTGGCAGCCGGCCTGACACCCGCACAACGCCCACTCAGCCCGCAACGCACAACGCCCCGATCTTCCGCAGAAGATCGGGGCGTTGTCGTGGCTGGGATACCAGGACTCGAACCTAGAATGACGGTACCAGAAACCGTAGTGTTGCCAATTACACCATATCCCACTGGTGGAAACCGCACTCCCGAGGAGCGCCGCACCGAGAGTTAACTTTACCCGCTTGTCCCCCGGAACACCAAACCGGGCGGCGGGAGCGGGATCCCGGGCGCGCCTCGACGCCCGGGATCCCGGCACCTACGTGATGCTCGTGTGCGCGGCGTACTCGTCGGCCGCGCCACGCGGCACGAGGATGACGGGCACGGGCGCATGCCGCACAATCTTCGCGGCGTGCGAGCCGAGCGAGATGCGCGCGAGCGCACCGACGCTGCTCGAGCCGACGAGGAGCACCTCCGCCGACCCCCACGGGATCGCGCGGAGCGCGGCGTGCCAGTCCTTGCCGGCACCGACCACGACCTCGGCGCTCCCCGGCGAGGGGTCGAGGCGCGCGATCTCGGCGTCGAGGCCTGCGGCGCGATCGCGAATCAGCGTCTCCCACTCCGCAATCACCGCGTCCTCCGCACCGAAGCCGATGGCTGCGCCCAGCAGCCCGCGCGGCCGCGGGTGGAACGACGCGATCCGGATCCCGGCGCCCGCCTGCGCGGCGACCCCGGCCGCGCCGAGCACCAGCTCGCCGGACGTCTCCGAGCCGTTGTACGCTGCGGTGATCCGATCGAGGCGCGCCCCGGCAGGAGCGGTGAAGCCGTGCGGCGCGATCCCTACTGGCAGCTCGGCGCTCTGCAGCAGGCCGATTCCCACGGAGCCGAGCACGATGCCGTCCCCTGAGGCGGCGTGCGGCTCCCCCGCCGCGCCGATCACGAGCCGCACCGCGTCCTCGGCAGCGCACACGTCGAGCAGCCCACGGCGGGCGCTCGACGCCGGGTGCACCGCGGTGCGCACGGTGAGATCGGCAAGCGCCTCGGCGCACTCGACCCGCACCGCGGCGAGCGCCTCCCCCGCGGCGCTCGCAAGGAATCGCTGGTACTCGCCGTCCACGCCGCCACCGCCAGGCGTCCACCCGGCCGGCGTGATCGCGGCGAGCACGAGCGGCTGCCCGTACGAGCGGGCGAGCAGCGCACCCAGGTGCACCGCCGCTGCCGCCGGATGCCCCGGCGCGACGCCGACGACGACGGTCATCGGGTGCCCCGATCCGGATCCCGCGGTGCGCCGTCGCGCTGCAGCCCAGCGTCGGCCGCGGCACTCGCGGCGAAGTCGTCCTCCGAGCTCTCGGTGAAGCCGTCGGCGTAGCGGTACTTGCCCGGGCCCGTGAGGACGATCATGCCGGTGTCGATGCGGCGCCCGAGCACCGAGTTCTTGCGGCCGGTGAAGTAGTACCAGACGAGCACGAGGAGCGTCCACACCGCGAACACGATGATGGTGATCGAGCGGAGGTCCTTGATGATCCAGAGGCAGCCGATGATCGAGAGGATCGGGATCACGGGGTACAGCGGCACGCGGAACTTCCGCTCCAGATCCGGCTCGCGGCGGCGCAGCACCATCACCGCGATCGAGACCACGAGGAACGCGGCGAGCGTGCCGATCGAGGTCATCTCCGCGAGGAAGTTGATGGGCAGCACGCCCGCGAGGATCGCAACGATCACCGAGACGATGATCGTGTTGGCGATCGGCGTCATCGTGCGCGGGTTGACCTTCTGGAAGATCTTGGGTGCCATGCCGTCGCGGCTCATCGCGAAGAGGATGCGGGTTTGGCCGTAGAGCACCACGAGGGTGACGCTGAAGATCGAGATCACCGCGCCGGCCGCAACGACCGTGCCCGGCCAGGTCGCGCCGACGATGTTCTCCAGGATCGCGGAGAGGCCAGCACTCTGCCCCTCGAAGTCGCCAGCGGCCTGCGCCCCCAGCGCGGTCACGGCGACGAGCACGTACACGGCGGTCACGACGATGAGTGCCGTGATGAGCGCGATCGGCAGGTTGCGGCGCGGGTTCTTCGCTTCGTCGCCCGCGGTCGCGACCGCGTCAAGCCCGACGAAGGAGAAGAAGATGATGCCGGCGCCCGTCATGATGCCGGTGAACCCGAATGGCGCGAAGTTCGCGAAGTGATCGGCGTTCCAGCCGGTGATGCCGACCGCGACGAAGAACAGCAGCACGGCGATCTTCGTGAGCACCATCAGGGTGTTCGCGATGACGGACTCCGAGGTGCCGCGAATGAGCAGCAGGCAGCAGAGGCCGATGAGGATCACGGCTGGCAGGTTGATGATGCCGCCCTCCTCCGGCGCGTAGAGTAGCGCGTGCGGCAGCTCCAGCCCGAAGAGGTTGACGAAGAGCTGGTTCACGTACTGCGACCAGCCCACCGCAACGGCTGCGGTGGAGACCCCGTACTCCAGCAGCAGACACGCGGCGACCCCCATCGCGGGGAGTTCCCCGAGCGTGCTGTATGCGTACGAGTAGGAGGAGCCGGACACCGGGACGCTGCTCGCGAGCTCCGCGTAGCAGAGCACCGAGAGTCCGGCGACGAGGCCGGCGATCACGAATGACCAGAGGACCGCCGGGCCGGCGATCGGCACCGCCTCGGAGAGGATGAAGAAGATGCCCGTGCCGATCGTGCCGCCGACGCCGATGAGCGTCAGCTGGAACAGGCCGATGCTGCGCTTCAGCTCGCTGCCGCTCTCACCGCCATCTCTCGGAACGGGCTTCACTCGGAAGAGCTGCTGTCGCAGGGTGCTCGCCATGTCAGTCTTACTCCAGACTTCGTTGTCTCACGCGGCGGGGGCCGCGATCGGTCGAACCCGACGCCGGGGTGCCGGCGCCGGTGTGATCCAGGGGGCGGATCACGCGGGGGCGGCGTGAGCGCGCCGTGACCCCGCAACGCCCCGATCCGGATCAAGCCCGGACCGGGGCGCAGGTGTGTGGGAATTAGGGGGTACGGATCACGCGGAAGCGAGAGACCGCCGGGTCGACCGCGCCGCGGACGTAGCCCGTTGGGGACGCCGCGACCGCGTGGAGGAACTCCACCGCCTCCGCGGTGATCTCCTCGCCAGGCATGACGTTCGGGATCCCCGGCGGGTACGCGGCGAGCGTGTCCGCGGAGATCCGGCCGACCGCGTCGGCGGCGGCGACGAGCTCGCTCTCACCGAAGAAGCCCTCGCGCGGCGACAGGCGGCGCGCGCCGGGTGCCGGCAGCGCAGGGAACGCCTCGACGCCGGCCTGCGCGGCGCGCTCGGCCGCCGCTTCGGGCGACTCGACCGTCGCGACGAGCGCGGCGACCACCGCGTCGACGTCCGGGCTCTTGCCCGCGCCGATCACGGCAACGATCGACGTCGCGGTGGACATCTCGAAGTAGAGCGCGTGGTCGGCGATCAGCCGGTCGCGCACCCAGTGCCCGGAGAGCCCGGTTGCCGACACGTCGATCGGCACGCGGAGCGCGTCGGTGTCCACGATGTCGGGGAACGCCCCGAAATGATCGCTCACCACGTCGAAGCGGGCATCGGCGCGGAGCAGCTCGCGCAGCCGCTCAGCGGTCGCGACGGAGCGGCTGATCGCCTCCTCCCCGGTGACGAGCGCCGCGCGCGCAATGTCCAGCGAGGCGCGCAGGATCGCGCTCGTCGAGGTCGATGCGGTCATCGAGAGGGCGCGCTCCACGAGCGGCTCCAGCTGCGCAGCGAACGGCCCATCGCCGAGGTGGAGCATCGCCGACTGCGTGAGCGATCCCGCGAGCTTGTGTGTGCTCGAGATCACGAGGTCGGCGCCGAGCCGTGCCGGCGACTCGGGCAGGGCGGGGTGGAAGCCGAAGTGCGGGCCCCACGCGCCGTCCACGATGAGCGGCGCGCCGTGCGCGTGCGCCACCTCGGAGAGCCCGCGCACGTCGGACACCGAACCGAAGTAGCTCGGGGAGATCACGTAGACGGCGGACGCCGGGCGCCCGTCGGCGGCGGCCTCGGTGAGCGCGCGATCCAGCGCCTCCGGCGTGACGCCGTGCGCCATCCCGTTCACGTGGTCCACCGCGGGGAACACGTACGAGGGGGTGATCCCGGCGAGCAGCACGCCGTCGCTGAAGCTCGAGTGCGCGCTGCGCTGCGCGAGCAGGTGCTCGCCGAGCCCGCGCGCGGCGAGCGCCGCGGTGCGGTTCGCCTGTGAGGCGCCGTTCGTGAGGAACCAGGTGCGCTTCGCGCCCCACGCGTCGGCCGCGAGCTCAAGCGCCTCATCGAGCGGGGAGTCGCTCTCGAGGTCGAGGCCGTCGAGCAGCATCGGGACGTCGAGGCGCAGCGCGCGCTCCCCGAGGAAGTCGGCGAGGCGGCCGCTGATGCCGCGTTCGCTGCCGCCGTGCCCCGGCACCATGAGCTGGGTCGGCTCGCGCGCAATGTACTGCTCGAGTGCGTCGGCGAACGGGGTGCGCTCGTGGCGGCGGATGCGGTCGGCGCTGGTGGTGTCGGCGTCGCCGGCTGCGCTGGCGGCGTGTGCGCGGTTCGCGCCGGGGGCCGCTGCGATGTCGGCGGCCTCGTGCGTGGCGAGCCGCGTGCCTGCGGTGGGGTCTTCGTGAAGCATGAGTTCCATCATGGCGGCGGCGTCCGGGCAGCAGAATCCTCAGATTCCTCGGAGCCCACATATTCAGTATGTGACAGAATTGACCTCAGTAGGAATGCACACTATATGGGCTAGGTGGCCAGATGATTGATCTTCGCCAGTTGCAGGCGCTGCGCGCGGTCCACGCCACGGGGTCGGTGACGCAGGCCGCGCGCAGCCTGGGGTGGAGCCAGCCGACCGTCGATCACCACCTGCGCAACCTCGACGCCAGCGTCGGTGCGCCGCTCCTCGAGCGCAGCTCGCGCGGCAGCACGCTCACCCCCGTCGGACATTTGGTCCTCGACCGCGCGCGCGAGATTCTCACGCTGAGCGAGCGGGCGCTGCGCGATGCGCGCGAGTTCACCCAGATCGGGCAGACCCGGCTGCGCTTCGGGACCTTCCCGACCGCGGCCGCCCGCCTCCTGCCCGCCGTCGCGGCGCAGCTCGCCGATCTCAGCATCGAGCTCGACGCGGTGCTCGAGGAGGTGTCCCCGCTCGTGCGCGACGTCAACCGGCGCGAGCTCGACGCCGCGCTGCTGTATTCGGTGCCCGGGCACGACCTGCCGTTTCGCGCCGACATCGCGACGGTCGAGGTGCTGCGCGATCCGCTGATGCTCGCCCTGCCCGTCGGTCACCCGCTCGCCGAGCAGGCATCGATCAGCATGGAGACGCTCCTCACGCTGCACCGCGAGCGCTGGCTGCTCGGCGCGACGGAGAACGATCCGATGGACGCGGTGGTGGTCGACGCCTTCGCCGACGCCGGCTACGAGCTGGAGGTGGCGATCCGCTCCGACGACTTCCAGGTGATGCTCGGCATGATCGCCGCGCGCATGGTGATCGGGCTGGTCGCGCAGCTCGCCGCAGGCCACACCCACCCCGGCGTGATCCTGAAGCCGATCGACGATCCGGCGTTCGCGCGCTCCGTGCTGCTCGCCGCTCCCACCGATCCGAGCACGGGCCGCCCGTCAGCCGCGGTGCGCCAGCTCGCGCTCGCGATCAGGCACGCCGTCGCTGAGGCGGAGTAGCCCCGCGAGGAGCTCCTGCGTCGGCTCCGCGCCGCGACGAGCTACTGCGTCGGCTCCGCGCCGCGGCCGTCGAGCGCGTCGATGTAGCGCAGCACGATGCCCTCGCGCAGCGCCCACGGCGAGATCGTGAGCGTCGACACCTCGAACACCTTCATCGCGGTGCGGAGCACGACCGCGCCGGCCATGATCTGGTACCCGCGCTCCGGGGTGATGCCGGGGAGGTACTCGCGCACGTTCGACGGCATGTCGCGGAGCGTTGGCTCCCACTCGCGCAGACCCGCGTAGTGCAGCGGGGCGAGGTCGCCCGTCTCCGGGTCGGGCGGCCCACCGATCAGCCTCGCGAGTGAGCGAATGGTCTTCGATGTTCCCACCACGCGCTTCGGCCGTGGCCGGTCGAGGAAGAGCTCCTCGCGCACCCGCGTGAACTCGGCGCGCGCGTGCGCGCGCAGCGCGGAGACCGCCTCGCGGCTCGGCGGATCCTGCGGCAGGTAGTTGATGGTCGAGCGGCCAGCGCCGAGCGGAAGCGACACCTGCACGTCCGGATACTCGTCGACGCCCTGCGCGATCTCGAACGAACCGCCGCCAATGTCAAAGAGCAGGATCTCCCCCGCCGACCAGCCGAGCCAGCGGCGCACCGCGAGCATCGTGATGCGGGCCTCGTCCTCGCCGGAGAGCACGTCGAGCACGA
Organism: Leucobacter chromiireducens; assembly: GCF_003917135.1. Lineage (GTDB taxonomy): Bacteria > Actinomycetota > Actinomycetes > Actinomycetales > Microbacteriaceae > Leucobacter > Leucobacter chromiireducens_A. Next base: position 38,461 of record NZ_RPDI01000016.1, on the reverse strand, counting down.
CGCCGGTCTCGCGGGTGACACGCGCGAGCACCTCCTCGCCGTTCGGCGCCTCGCGGATCGCGCTCGTCGCGGTGCAGATCAGGTCGTCGACGCCGATCTCCTTGGCCGTGCGCACCGACTCGGCGATGGCCGCGATGATGAGCTGCACGCCCTCCTCGACGATCGCCCCGCTCGCGTCGAGGTACCGCATGAGGCGCAGGATGGATCGCTGCGAGTGGTACGGGTTCGGACTGGCCCCGGGGTGCGCGTCGACCACCAACAGGTGAACGGTGTTGGAACCGACGTCAATCACTCCGAGGCGCATGTGCTCAGTCTAGGCCGCTCAGTACGCGCTCCCCGCACCGGGGAGCCGGATCGCGCCGGTCGCCAGTGACACGCCGGCGGATCCCGCCGCGGGTGAGGCCTGGTGGCCCCAGCTCTCCAGGATGCTCGCGGTCCCCGACACGCCGAAGCGGGTCGCTCCGGCCGCGGCGAGCTCGCGCACGGCGGCCGCGGTGCGGATCCCGCCAGAAGCCTTCACGCCAAGCCTGCCGCCGACGGTCTCCGCCATGATCCGCACGGCGTGCACGGTCGCACCACCGGCGGGGTCGAAACCCGTCGAGGTCTTCACGAAGTCGGCGCCCGCGGTCTCCGCGGCGCGGCACGCGGCAACGATCTGCGCGTCGCTCAGCGCTGCGGTTTCGAGGATCACCTTCAGCACGACGCCGGGAACCGCCTCGCGCACCGCGCGGATCTCGGCCTGCACGCCGGCCCAGTCGCCCGCGCGCGCGAGGCCGCGGTTCATGACCATGTCGATCTCGGCGGCACCGTCCGCGACGGCCTGCGCCGCCTCCGCGGCCTTCACCTCCGCGGTGTGCACGCCGCTCGGGAATCCCACGACCGTGACGATCTGGATGGGGCTGCTGCGCAGGGGCCCAGCGGCGTCCTCGAGCAGCGTCGGGCTGATGCAGACGCGCCCCACCCCGAGCCCGCGCGCGTCACGGAGGAACTGCTCGAGTTCGGCCGCGGTGGTGCCGGGGGCGAGCAGCGTGTGGTCTGCGTTCGCGAGGAACGTTTCGGTCGTGAAGTCGGTGGCGGTCGTCATCAGATCTCCGTCTCTCGGGGCCGATCAGCTGGGGTGTCGAACGGCGGGTGGCTGCGTGGCCGAAGCGCCGGTGTGCCGGGTGGCCGTCGCTCGTGTGCACGATACACGACCCCGCGCAACACGCTCGGAGCTAGGCGAGCAGCGCGCCGTGCGCCTCTGCGCCGGTGAGCGGCCCGACGCGCTGCACGCGCACGGCCGGCTCGCCGTCCGCCTCGGACGCCGCGAGGTCGATGACGCCCTCGATCCCCCAGTCGCGATCCCCTGCCGGGTCGAGGAGCACCTGGCGGAAGCGCCACTCGCCGGCCGCCGCGGTGCTGCGATCGATCTCGAGCAGCGCCGCCGCGCGCGCATCGGCGTCGGTGCGGATCTCCTCGTACTCGGTGTAGTAGCCGGCGAGCGCGTCGCGCCAGCGCTGCTCACCGAAGCCACTGCCGCCGTCGAGCTCCGCCAGCTCGGCGTAGCGCTCGAAGGCCGCGGCCTGCACACGCCGGAAGAGCGCGTTGCGGAGCATGACCCCGAAGGCCCGCTCGTTGGCGAGCACGGAGCGCGCTGGCGGGGCGAGGTCCACGGTGTCGGCGTGCGCGGCCGCGTGCGCCTCGGGGTCGGGGTGCGCGAGCTCCTCCCACTCGTCGATGAGGCTCGAGTCGACCTGGCGCACGAGCTCACCGAGCCACTCGATGAGTTCCTCGAGCTCCGGGCTCTTGGCCTGCTCCGGCACGGTGCGCTCAATGGCGCGGTATGCGTCGCTCAGGTAGCGCAGCACGCCGCCCTCCGCGCGCCCCAGCTGGTAGAAGGAGACCAGATCGCGGAAGCCGAAGGCGCGCTCCACCATGTCGCGAACGATGGACTTGGGCCGCAGCTCGTAGTCGCGCGCCCACGGCACCTCGGCGACGTAGGCGTGGTACGCCTCGTCGAGCAGCTCCTTCAGCGGCTGCGGGTGGGTGATCTCTTCGAGCAGCTCCATCCGCTCCTCGTACTCGATCCCCTCGGCCTTCATCGCGGCGACCGCCTCGCCGCGCGCACGGTGCTCCTGGGCGCGCACGATGGCGCGCGGGTCCTCGAGCGTGGCCTCGATGATCGAGATGACGTCGAGCGGGTAGGTCTCGGACTCGGGGTCGAGCAGCTCGATCGCGGCGAGCGCGAACGGGGACAGCGGCTGGTTGAGCGCGAAGTTCGCCTGCAGCTCGACGGTGAGTCGGAGCAGGCGCTGCCCGCGCGCGTCCTCGTGCACCTCGACGATGCCGCCGTTGCGGAGGGTCCGGAAGATCTCGAGCGCGGTGCGCGCGTGCGCGAACTGGCGCGCACGCGGCTCGTGGCTGTCGAAGATGAGCATCTGCATCGTGTTGAGGGCCTCGCCCTCCCACTCCTCGCCGCGGCCGATGACGCCGAGCACCATGGAGTGCGTGATCCGCATCCGGCTGACGAGCGGCTCGGGCTCGGACGCGACGAGCTTGTCGAGTGTCTGCTCGCTCCACGCAACGAAGCCCTGCGGCGGCGCCTTCTTCTTCGCCGGCTTGGCCTTCTTCCCGCCTTTCCCGTCGGCAGCCTTCGCCGCCGCCTTGGCCGCGGCCTTCGCGTTCTCGATCTCGTGCTCGGGGGCGAGCGCGATGACGTCGCCCTCGGTGTCGTAGCCGGCCCGGCCAGCCCGGCCGGCGATCTGGTGGAACTCGCGCGCGGAGAGGCGACGCATCTTCTCGCCGTCGAACTTCGTGAGCGCGGTGATCACCACGGTGCGGATCGGCACGTTGATGCCGACGCCGAGCGTGTCGGTGCCGCAGATGACGCGCAGCAGCCCGCGCTGCGCGAGCTGCTCGACCAAGCGCCGGTAGCGCGGCAGCATCCCGGCGTGGTGCACCCCGATGCCGGAGCGCACGAGCCGCGACAGCGTCGTGCCGAACCCGGTGGAGAACCGGAACTCACCGATGGCCGCAGCGATCTCGTCGCGGCCGGCCCGGTCGACGATCTTGATCGAGGCGAGCGCCTGCGCCTGCTCGACCGCGTGCGACTGGTTGAAGTGCACGAGGTACGCCGGCACCTCGCGGTCGGCGATCAGCTGCTCGACGACCTCGTGCGCCGGCGCCACCTCGTAGCTGAAGCTGAGCGGCACCGGTCGCTCGACGCCCGTCACGAGCGCCGTGTCCCTGCCGGTGGCGTCGCTCAGGTCCGCCGCGAGCTCGGTCACGTCGCCGAGCGTCGCCGACATGAGCAAGAACTGCGCGTCGTGCATGAGGAGGAGCGGCACCTGCCACGCCCAGCCGCGATCCGGGTCAGCGTAGTAGTGGAACTCATCCATGATGACCTGGGTGATGCCGCCCGTCTCCGGGTTGTCCACGTTCTTGTCGCGGATCGCGAGGTTCGCGAGGATCTCCGCCGTGCAGCAGAGGATCGGCGCGTCGGGGTTGATCGAGCTGTCGCCGGTCACCATGCCGACACGCTCGGCCCCGAAGATGCCGACCAGGTCGAAGAACTTCTCGCTCACGAGCGCCTTGATCGGCGCGGTGTACACCGTCCGACGCCCCTCGGCGAGGGCGATGAAGTGCGCCCCGATCGCCACAAGCGACTTCCCCGTGCCCGTCGGGGTCGCGAGGATCACATTGCTGCCGAGCGTGATGCCGAGGATCGCCTCCTCCTGCGCCGGGTAGAGCCGCAGCCCCCGCTCCGTCTCCGCCCACTCCTCGAACGCGGCGAACGCCTCGTCTGCGCCGCCCGCGCGCGCGGCGGCGAGTGCCTTGTCGAGGCTCATCTCTCGGTGTGCTCCTTCTCGGTCGGTGCGCTGCTGCGCTCGCGTGCGGCCCCCAGCTCGGCGAACTTCGCCTGCATCGTCGGGTTGCCGCGCGTCAACTTCTTCACCGTCACCCCCTGCGCCTTGTCGTTGGCCAGGCGCAGATTGTTCTCCGACTTGAGGAGCTGCTCACGCACCTTCTCCATCTCGCGAATCGAGGTGTCGATGCGCTTGATCGCCTCGTGGAACTGCGTCGAGGCGAGCTCGAAGTTGCGACCAAACGCGCTCTTGAACGTGTCGAGTTCGCTCTCGAACTCCGTGATGTCGATGTTCTGCGACTTCACGTGCTCGAGCTCGGTCTTGAACTGCAACGCGTTCAGTGCTGCGTTGCGCAGCAGCGTGATGAGCGGGAGGAAGAACTGCGGGCGAACCACGTACATCTTGGGGTAGCGGTGCGACACGTCAACGATACCGCTGTTGTAGAGCTCGCTCTCCGGTTCGAGCAGGGACACGAGCACCGCGTACTCGCAGCCCTTCTCACGCCGATCCTTGTCGAGCTCCTTGAGGAAATCCTCGTTCTTCTTCTTCGTCGCGGTCTCGTCGGCCTCGTTCTTCATCTCGAACATGATCGAGACGACCTCGATGCCCGCGGCATCGAAGTCGCGGAAGACGTAGTCGCCCTTACTGCCGGTGCGCGCGTCGTTGTCCTTCTCGAAGTACGCGTGCGGAAACGCGGTCGCGCGGATCTGATTGAAGGTGTTCTCGCAGTGCAGCTCGAGCGTTTCGCCGATCATCTTCGTCGAGAGCTTCGCCTTCATATCGCGAATGCGCACGATCTCATCGTTGCGGTCCTTCAGCTGGATCTCGTACCGCTCCGTGAGCGAGCGCTCCGCGAGCTCCTTCTCGAGCCGCGCCTGCGCGAGCCCGCTGCGCGCCTCGTCGCGCTCCTTCTCCACGCGCCCCACCGCCTCGCTCACCGCGAGCTGCTGCGCGGTCGTGGCCGCCGCCAGCTCCGCGCGGAGCTCGGTGAGCTGCTGCGCCTGCTCCGCAACCGCGTCGCGCATGGCGGCCTCGTGACGCTCGCGAGCGAGCTCCTCAGCGGCCTGCCGCTCCCGCTTCGCGGCGGCGAGCTCGGCGGCGAGCGCGTCCCGATCCTTCTCGAGCTGGCTGCGTGCCTCGGCGACCGCGAGCCGCTGCGCGGACTCCCCCTCGGCGAGCCGCGCCTGCAACTGCTGGATCTCCGTGTCCTTCGCAGCCTCGGCCTGCCGCAGCTCGCCATCGGCCGTGACCCGCGCGAGTTCCAGCGCCGCCGCCTTGTCCTGCTCGGCGAGCTGCAGACGCTCGTGGAGCTGCGCCTCGAACTCGCTGTCGCGCACCTGCTTGAGAATGTCCGCGTACCCCGCCTCGTCAACGGTGAACGCCTTGCCGCAGTGCGGGCACTTGATTTCGCGCATCTGCGCCTCCTTCGGGAACTCGCGATCCTGATCCGCTGTGCACCAGCCTGGCACAGGCCTCCGACATTGGGTGGGCGCCTGGCCGCCGCTACACTGACCGGCATGGCTGATCCCCTGCTCTTCCGCCCATTCCGTCTCCGCGAGCTCGAGGTGCGCAACCGCCTCTGGGTGTCCCCCATGTGCCAGTACTCGGTGCGCGAGACCGACGGCGTCCCGACCGACTGGCACCTGCAGCACTACGGCGGGCTCGCGCGCGGGGGCGCCGGGCTCGTGATGGTGGAGGCGACCGCGGTGCGCCCAGAGGGTCGGATCTCCCCGTACGATCTCGGGCTGTGGAGCGACGCGCAGCTGCCGGCGTTCGCGCGCATCGCTGAGCTCGCGCACGCGCATGGCGCGCGGATCGGGGTGCAGCTCGGGCACGCCGGGCGCAAGGCGTCGACGTACCCGTGGCTGCCGGATCAGCCGACCGGCTCGGTGCCGACGAGCGACGGCGGGTGGGAGACCGTCGGCGCGTCCGCCATCGCGTTCGGCGAGCTCTCCGCCCCGCGCGCCCTCGCGCGCGAGGAGCTGCCGGGGATCACCGAGGCGTTTGTCGCTGCGGCCGGCCGCGCGGTGGCCGCAGGCTTCGACGCGGTGGAGGTGCACGCCGCGCACGGCTACCTGCTCCACTCCTTCCTCTCCCCGTTCTCGAACCACCGCGACGACGAGTACGGCGGCGGGCTGGCCGGCCGCGCCCGACTGCTCCGCGAGACCGTCCGCGCGATCCGGGCCGCGCACCCCGAACTGCCCATCGTGGTGCGCGTGTCGGCGACCGAGTGGCTGCCTGGCGGCTTCTCACTCGAGGAGTGCGCGGAGGTGGCCGCGTGGCTCGCCGCCGACGGCGCCGATCTCATCGACGCGTCGTCCGGGGCGAACGTGCCGGACGCCAGGATCCCGATCGGCCCGTCCTACCAGGTGCCGCTCGCTGCCGGGCTGCGCGGTGGCCAGCTGCCCGTCGGCACCGTCGGCATGATCACCGAGGCGGCGCAGGCCGAGTCGATTCTCCTGACCGGCCAGGCCGACATCGTGTCGCTCGGCCGGCCGCTCCTCGCGAGCCCGCACCTGCCGCTCAGCTGGGCGCGCGAGCTGCGCGCCCCGGCCGCCGATGCCCTCACGCCGGGGCCGTACCACCGCGCGCGGTTCGCGGCCAGCTGACTGCCGTCCGGACTGTCGGTGGCTCGGTTTATGCTGACCAGATGACCGAGATCCTCAGCCAGGACGACCTGCTGCGCCTCCGCATGCGCGCCCTCGGGCTCGGGGCGGAGGGGCAGGACGCTGCGCCCGGATCCGGATCGAGATCGGGAGTGGAATCCGGAGCTGGAGCGAATTCCAGATCGGGATCGGATCGCATCGCGGCCACCGCACGCCGCATGCTGGCCGTGCAGGGCCAGGACTGGCGCTCCTCGCGCTGGGCGCTCGGGGTGCGCACCCCGGGCACGACGGTCGCGGATGTGCACGAGGCCTTCGAGCGTGGGCACCTCGTGCGGTCCTGGCCGATGCGCGGCACCATCCACGTGGTCGCCGCGGAGGACATCGGCTGGCTGCAGCGCGCGACGCAGCACCGCGTGCTCGCCGGCGCTCCCAAGCGGCGCGCGTTTCTCGGGCTGAGCGACGCGACGCTCGAGCGGCTCGTGGAGCTCTCGCTCGCGGCGCTCGCCGGCGGGCGGGCGCTCAGCAGGGACGCGCTCGCCGAGACCTGGGAGGCGGCCGGGGTCGAGGTGCAGAGCGGGTGGCGCTACCACGTGATCTGGTGGCTGTGCCAGACCGGGCTCACCACCTTCGGCCCGCTGCGCGGCGGGCAGGAGCCGCTGCTGGTGCGCACCGACGAGTGGATCACGACCGCCCGCTCGCTCGCGGGCGACGACGCGCTCGCCGAGCTCACCGCCCGTTACATCTCGGCGCGCGGGCCGGTGGCCGCGAAGGATCTCGCGTGGTGGACGGGGCTCACCGTGCGCGAGGCGCGGCACGCGCTCCGGCTCGCCGAGGCGCAGGGCACCGCGCAGCCGGTGCGGCTCGGCGCGGCGGACGGTCCCGAGCTGTGGCTCGCGCCGGAGCAGCTCGGCGCGCCGCTCCCCGCCGCCGGGGTGGCGGCAGCGGCCGAACCTCGGCCCTGGCTGCTGCTGCCCGCGTTCGATGAGCACCTGCTCGGCTACACGGAGCGCGACGCGCAGCTCGATCCCGCGCACTTCGCGCAGATCGTGCCGGGGCGAAACGGGATGTTCCTCGCGACCGTCACGGAGCACGGCCGCACACGCGCCACCTGGCGGCGCAGCACGCGGGCGGCCGGCGGCCTCGAAGTGACGCCGCTGCCCGGTGAGACCGTCGATGCGGCGGCCCTCGCACCCCGGCTCGCCGAGTGGTGCGACTTTCACGGCGTCGAGCAGCTGCCGCTCACCGTGCTGGGCGCGCACGGAACATCCACACCGACACCGCACACCCGAGCATGAGAGTGTAGACGCATGGAAGTTGCCCTCGTCGCGGTCCTCGCGATCGTCATCCTGGTCGGCGTGTCCATCCTGGGCGGCCGGATCGGGATCGCGGCGCCCCTGCTGCTCGTCGTCGTCGGCATCGGGATCGGCTACCTCCCCTTCATCCCCCTCGTCGAGGTTGACCCCGAGCTCATCCTGCTCGGGGTGCTCCCGCCGCTGCTCTACGCCGCGGCGGTCAACGTGCCGCTCGTCGACTTCCGGAGAAACCTGCGCCCCGTCGTCGGTCTCTCGGTGCTCCTCGTCCTCATCACCGCCGTCGTCATCGGGGCCGTGCTGCACTTCGCCGTGCCGCAGATCCCGCTCCCGGTCGCGATCGCGCTCGGCGCGGTGATCAGCCCAACCGACGCGGTCGCCGCGACCTCGATCGGCAAGCGCCTCGGCATGCCGGACCGCGTGGTGTCGATCCTCGAGGGCGAGAGCCTCGTGAACGACGCCACCTCGCTCGTGCTCCTCAAAACGGCGGTCGCCGCGGTGGCCGGCAGCTTCGTGTTCTGGGAGGCCGCGGGGTCGTTCGCGTTCTCCGTCACGGCAGCGATCGTGGTCGGCGGCCTCATGGGCGTGCTCACCGTGTGGCTGCGCTCGAAACTGCGCAACCCCGTCTACGACACCCTCGTGTCGTTCACCGTGCCCTTCGTCGCGTTCATTCCCGCCGAGGCCATGCACGCGTCGGGGGTGCTCGCCGTGGTCATCACGGGGCTCTACACCGGCCACCACGCCTCCAAGCGGTTCAGCGCGACCGCGCGCATGAACGAGCGGCTGAACTGGCGAACGCTGCAGTTCGGGCTCGAGAACGGCGTGTTCCTCCTGATGGGGCTCCAACTGCACGCGCTCGTCGAGCACGTCGGGGAGAGCCCGATCCGGCTCGAGCACGTCGCACTGATTGCGCTCGCGCTCGTCGGCGTGCTGATCGGCTGCCGCGCACTGTTCATGTTCCCGCTCCTGTTCTCCATGCGCGGCGCGGCCAGGCGATACGAGCAGCGCAGCAACGGCTTCTCGCGGCTCGCGCGGCGGGCGCGCGCGAGCGAAGACCCCGACTCGCGGCGCGTGCAGCGCGTCGAGCTCCTCGCCGAGCGCTCGCGCGCGGACCTCGAGCACGAGCGCACCCAGCCGCTCGGGTGGCGCGACGGGGCGGCCCTGTCCTGGAGCGGCATGCGCGGCGTGGTGACACTCGCCGCGGCGCAGTCGATTCCCGTCGGCATCCCCTACCGCGCGCAGGTGATCCTCATCGCGTTCGCGGTCGCGGTCATCACCCTGCTCTTGCACGGACTATCGCTGCCCCTCGTCATCAGCAAGCTCTGGCCCAACGGCTCCGGCGCGGGAGCCAGCAAGGCCGAGCTCGTCTCGCTGAAGACGGACCTCGTCGAGGCCGCCAACGCGGCGATCGACGACGCGCTCGCGAACCAGGACGCCGAGCACCCCGAGGTGCCGGGCGACGTGGTGCAGCGCGCGCGGGCGAGCGCGAAGATCAGCCTCACCCCGATCACGCTCACGCACGGCGGCACGGGCGGGGTCATCCTGCCGAGCGAGGAAACCCCGGCGCGCGCGTACATGCGCCTCAGCAGGGTCGGGCTCGAGGCGCAGCGCGCGGCCCTCCTTGAGGAGCGCGCGATCGGCCGCTACAGCTCGCACGCGCTGCACGCCGCGGAGCTCGCGCTCGACGCGCACGAGACTAGGCTCACCCCGCCGGGCGCCCACGGCTGAGCCGGGCGTTCTCGGGCTGGGCGCGGACTACGTGGCTGGGCGCGGACGGGTTGGGCGCTCTGCCGGACCGGCCAAACTGCAACAAAGTGAGAGTACGGGCCGGTTCGGAGGCCGCGGACCGGATCAAACTCGCTGCTAACCGGCGGGACGGGGCGGGCTAGCGGAGCTCGACGCCCGCCGCCGCCAGCTCGCGCAGCGCCGCCACCGAGGTCTCCGGCGCAACGCCGGCGATCAGCTCCGTGCGCACGCGCACGCTGAGGCCCGCGGCGACCGCGTCCAGCGCGGAGGCGCGCACGCAGTAATCCGTCGCGATCCCCACGACGTCGAGCGCGTCGATCCCGCCGGCGCGCAGCACCTCGCCGAGCGTGCGACCGTCGAGGGTCACACCCTCAAACGCGGAGTAGGCCGGCTCCCCAGCGCCCTTCCGCACGTGGACATCGATGTGACCGAGGTCAAGTGCCGGATGGTAGTCGGCACCGGCGGTGCCCTGCACGCAGTGCGGCGGCCAGGTGCTCGCAAAGTCTGGCTCAGCTCCCGGCGCGGCGAAGTGCCCGCCGTTCGACGAGTCCGACTCGTGCCAATCGCGCGAGGCCGCGACCAGGGCGTACCGCTCGGCCGCTGCGGCGAGCAGCGCGGTGATGCCGGCGGCGACCGCGTTGCCGCCCGCCACGCCGAGCGCGCCGCCCTCCGTGAAGTCGTTCTGCACATCGACGATCAAGAGCGCACGGGACACGGCCCCTCCAAGATTGCGGGAGAACAGCTGACCCCCTCAGCCTACGCGGCGCGCGGGGCCAGGGCACTAGCTTGCGCGCACCGGATTCTGGTGGTGGCTGAACACGATGCTCGTGCGCGTGGACGACACCGCGGGGTCGGCCGACAGGTGCTCGGTCACGAAGTCGCGCACGTGGTCCGAGTCGCGCGCCGCGAGGTGGATGATGAAATCCTCAACGCCGCCGAGGAAGAACAGCTGCATCACCTCGGGCAGGCCGCGCAGCTCGTCGCTCAGCTCCGTGATCCGCTGGCGGGCGCCCGAGCGCACCGTGACGCTGATGAGCACCTCAAGCCCGAGCCCCATCGCGCGCGGGTCGACGGTCGCGGTGAAGCCGGTGATGATCCGGCGGGAGACGAGGCTGCGCACGCGCGCGATGCAGGTCGAGGCCGCCACGCCGACACGCTCCGCGAGCTCGGCATTCGTCATGCGTCCGTTGGACTGCAGCTCGTCGACGATCTTGCGGTCAATCTCATCCAAATCCATCTCTGGGCGCAGATTCTTCGATCCCTCAGACATTGCTCACCGCTCTCACTCGCAGAAACCTCACCGTCACGACGAATTCCGAAGAGAATTCACCTTTTTCCGACTGATTACGAATATACTGCACAATTAGTAGGTTCCACCGCATCGTACGACGTGCACCCATGTCCAAGCTGAGGCGGAACTCACCTCCCACACACATCCGCTGATTTCTATGGAGCATGTCATGCGCGTCGGTATTCCCACCGAGATCAAGAACAATGAGAACCGCGTCGCCATCACTCAGGCTGGCGTCTTCGAGCTGACCCGTCGCGGGCACGAGGTACTCGTGCAGGCCGGCGCTGGCCTCAACTCGGCCATCACCGACGCGGAGTACGCCGCGGCCGGCGCACAGATCGTGGAGGGCGCAGACCAGGTTTGGGCTGAAGCCGACATGATCCTCAAGGTCAAGGAGCCCATCGCTCCCGAGTACGCGAAGATGCGCAAGGGGCAGGTGCTCTTCACTTACCTGCACCTCGCCGCTGACCGCACGCTCACCGACGCGGTGCTCGCATCGGGCACCACGGCGATCGCGTACGAGACCGTGCAGCTCGCGAACCGCGGCCTGCCGCTGCTCGCCCCGATGTCCGAGGTCGCTGGTCGCCTCTCGGTGCAGGTCGGCGCGTACTCGCTCATGAAGGCAAACGGCGGCCGCGGCGTGCTGCTCGGCGGCGTCACCGCGACCCGTCGCGGCAAGGTCGTCGTGATCGGCGGCGGCGCTGCCGGCGAGCAGGCCGCGCGCATCGCGTACGGCATGGGCGCTGAGGTCACGATCATCGACATCGCGATCCCCCGTCTGAAGCAGCTCGAGGACGAGTTCAACGGTCGCATCCAGACCCGCACCTCGAACGCGCACAACATCACCGAGGCGCTCAAGGACGCCGACCTCGTGATCGGCTCCGTGCTGATCCCGGGTGAGAAGGCCCCGAAGCTCGTCACCGACGAGATGGTTGCGCAGATGAAGCCGGGCTCCGTGCTCGTCGACATCGCGATCGACCAGGGTGGCTGCTTCGAGAACTCGCGCCCCACCACGCACGACGACCCCACCTTCGCCGTGCACAACTCGATCTACTACTGCGTGGCGAACATGCCGGGCGCGGTCCCCGAGACCTCGACCGCAGCGCTCACGAACGCCACCCTCCCCTACGTTGTCGCACTCGCTGACAAGGGCTGGGTCACGGCACTCAAGGCTGACGAGGCGCTCGCGAAGGGCCTGAACGCGCACGACGGCGTGGTCACCTTCAAGGGTGTCGCCGACGCGTTCGACGGCCTGCCGTTCTCCACCGTCGAGGACGTGCTCGCAGCCAACGCGTAAGCACAGGGCGTACTCTGGATCCCATGGATCTGAAGTTCACTTTCGGAGGGGCGTCACCGGATCAGCACGATCACGGTGGCGCCCCTTCGGGCGTCTCCCCGCTCCCCCTGTCCGCGAAGCCGGTGTCGCTCGGCCCGACGAGCACGGTGCTCGACGTTGTGCTGCGCCGCGGGGGCGGCGAGCTCGTCGCCGAGGCGCTCTCGGGCGATGGGGTCAGCTACGGCCGCGCCGCCGTGGCGGACGCCGTCGCGAGCGACTCCGCGGCCTTCGCGAAGGCGCTCCGCTCCGCGCTCTCCCGCGTGATCGCGGAGCTCGATAGCCCGCTCTCGGACTCGGTGACGGCGCTCGTGCTGGATCTCGGCGCGGACACCGATGCGGCACGCGAGGCGCTCGGGATCGATGCCGCGGCACCCGTCGTCGACGCCGCGCTGCAGCGCCGCTGCGGAATCGCCATGGGCACCCCGGTGCGGCTCGGCGCGTAGCGCGCCCGCCATGCAGTAATCCTGGGACACGCCCCCTAGCATTGGGGGCGTGTCTCTCAGTCTCCGAAAACTGCTCCTCAACCCGTCACTGCACCTGCGCCTCGTGGTCGGCGGCGCGGAGGGCACGCCGGACGAAGCAGCGCTCGATCGCGACTTCGAGTGGCTGCACGCCACCGACATGATCGACCCCACCCCGTTCCTCGGCCCCGCCGAGGTGATTCTGACGCTCGGCTGGCAGTTCCCGGTCACCGAGGCGGCGGACCCCGCGGTTCCCGAGGTGCGCGTCGCCCCCGGGCGGCTGTCGCGCATCTACGACGATTACGCCGCGCTCGTCGCCGCGCACGGCGTCATTGGTATCGGCTTCGGCAGCGACGTGCTGCACCGCGGCGTGCCGCAGCAGCTCGCGCAGGCGTGCAGGAAGCACGGGCTCATCCTGTTCGACGTGCCGTACGAGATCTCGTTCATGGACCTCCTGCAGGAGGCCGCACGGGTCCTCAAGCGCGATCAGACCGAGCGCTATGGCCGCTCGCTCCGCGCGCAGAAAGCCATCGCGAACGCGGCGACGCGGCGTGACGGCCTGAACGCGACCCTCCGTGAGACCGCGCGGCAGCTGGGGTGCGGGGTGGCGCTCTACGATCCGCTCGGCCACCCGGTGACCGTCATCGATGCGCCGGAGGGGCGGCGCGTCGCCGAGTCGCAGCTCACCACCGCGGTGCAGGAGACCCTCGCGCAGGGGCAGCGGTTCCGATCGGTGCAGGTCACGCCGGAGGTGGAGGCGGTGCTGCAGTTGCTCGGCGAGCCGGGCGACCCGAGCGGGATGCTGGTGCTCACGCTCAGTCAGGCCTTCGACGACGTGTCGCGCAACGTGCTCTCGAGCGTGCTGGCGCTCGTGAGCGTGTCGCTCGAGCAGAACCAGGCCCTCGAGGGCCTGCACGGGACGCTGCGCGAGGCGCTCCTGCAGCTTCTGCTCTCCGGCAACGTCGGCGTGACCTCGCACATCGTCGAGAGCGTGTGGCGGCCGCTGCCGCGCCTCCCGCTCGTCACGCTCGTTGGCGTGCCGCAGCACTTCGACGCCGCGCGCGTCATGCCAGCGCTCGAGACGCTCCAGGCGCAGGAGGATCTGCGCATCTTCTTCGCGCGGTATCGGAGCGACGTGGCGATTCTGGTCAGCGAGGCCGACGCGGATCGGGTGATCGCTCACCTGCAGGGCTTCTCGCTCACCCTCGGGCGCTCACGCTGCGACCGCTGGGACGGGCTCGCGCTCGCGCTCGATGAGGCGAAGAAGGCCGCGGAGTTTGGGCTCCGCAGGGACGCCTCCGATGTCACTGCGTTCCCAGATATCTGGCGCGCCGGCGTCTCCGACCTGATCGATTCCTCCGATGCGAGCCACGTCGCACGTCGCCTCCTCGGGCCGCTGACCGAGCACGATGCCGCGCACGGCACGGAGCTGTTTCGCACGCTCAGCGTGTGGCTGCGCCATCACGGTCGGCCGCTGCCCGCGTCGCGCGAGCTCGAGGTACACCGCCACACGCTCGCGCACCGGCTCCAGCAGATCTCGCTCCTCACCGGAGCAGATCTCGAGGACTTCCAGCTCCGGGCAGAGTTCGCCCTCGCGCTCCGCTACCTCAGGGCCGAGCAAAACGTCGAGAGCAGCTCCCTCGGTTAGACGTTTTGTCACGCGCTTCCGCGCGGGCTCCCCCGACGGATCGTCGATCCCGATCAGATTCTTCGACCATCTGGTCAGTGCGCCGCTCGGCCGCAGCGCCCATGCTGGTGAGTGGCCCGTCCGCGGCCCGACACGCAAGGGAGCGATGTATGACAAAACTCAAGAGAAGCCTGGGATTCGGTGCCGCGTACGCCGCATCGACCGGGCTCGTGGTCTCCGGCACCGCAATGGTGTCGCTCGGCAACGGTTTCGGCACCGGCGGCCTCGCGTTCGCGATCCCCGCCTTCATCGGCCTCATCATCATCACGATGGTCGCGATCTCCTACGGCGAGCTCGCGTCCATGCTGCCGGGCGGCGGCATGGTGGGCGAGTACACGCTGCCGGCGCTCGGCCGGCTTCCGGCAATCCTCGCGGTGCTCGGCGGCTACCTCGTGCTCGTGTCCGCAGACGGCGGCACCCAGCTCATGGTCGCCGGCGACTCGTTCGAGAGCCTCACCGGCTTCCCCGCCGCGGCGTTCTCCTTCATCCTGCTCGCGATCCTGCTCGTCCTCAACATCTCGGGCGTCGACATCTTCGCTCGCGTGCAGATCCCCGTGGTCTTCGGGCTCATGGGCATCCTCGCCGTCATGGGGCTCGCCGGCGTCTTCGGCTTCACGAGCCAGACGCCCGTCGACAATCCGGTGCTCAACACCGACTGGGGCACGCTCGCCTCGATGGGCGCCGTCGCGATCTGGCTCTACATCGGCATGGAGTTCGTTGCCCCCCTCGCTGAGGAGGTCAAGAAGCCGTGGAAGACGATTCCCGCCGCGATGATCATCGGCGTCACCACGATCTTCGTGGTCGACGTGCTCTTCGGCTGGGGTGCGACGCGATTCGCTGACCTCGCCGAGATGGCCAGCTCCTCGATCCCCCACGTCGTCGGCGCGACCGCGATCTTCGGCGCGACCGGCGGCGTCATCATGACCGTCGTGACGATCCTCGCGTCGTTCTCGACGGGCAACTCGTACCTCGCCGCGATCCCGCGCATGCTCTACGGCCTCGCGAACGAGGGCCTGCTGCCGAAGTGGCTCGCGAAGGTGAGCCGCCGCACCCGGGTGCCGTGGGCGGGCATGCTCGTCACCGCGGCGTGCATGGCCTCCGTGCTGCTCTACTCGACCTTCGCGCAGGGCGGCATCGAGCTGATCCTGAACCTCATCAGCATCGCGTGCACCACCTGGCTGTTCAGCTACATCATCGCCCAGGTCGACGTGATCGTGCTGCGCCGTCGCTACCCGAACGCGCGCCGGCCGTTCAAGACCCCGTTCTACCCGCTGCCGCAGATCCTCGGCATCGCGTCGTGCGTCTACCTCATCGTGTTCATCGTCCCCGACATGAGCCAGCGCATCGTCATCTGGTCGAGCGCCGCCATCATCCTCGGCGCGATCGCCCTGTTCGCGGTGATCTGGCTGAAGCGCAACCGGCTTCCGCTGTTCACCCCGACGGATCTGACGCACACCCAGAACAACATCGTGGTGCGCTCGGAGAGCCTCGACGACGAGGAGGTGGCCCGGTGAGCCCGACGAAGGCGCGCACGCACCCGCTCGCGGGCAGCGGGCCCATCGTCGACCGAGCGAGGGCAGCGCTCCGCCGCACCGCCGCGGAGTTCGGCGAGATCGTGCGCAGCGAGCAGACGAGCGTGACTGTGCGCACCGACGACGGGATCGAGGTGACGCTGAGCTACGACGGCGGCAACTTCATCTTCTCCCGCGTCTACAATCTCACGCTCACCACCACCCTGCCAGCCGACTCCGACGTACCGACGGGGCTGGCGCTCTCCCACCGGGAGCGGAGCGGCCCGCGCCTCGTCCGCACGGCCGATCGCGGTGGTGCGCCCGACCCGCGCCTCGCAGCGCTGCACGAGGCCGTCGGCGCGCAGCTCGGCGCCGTCGACCTCATCTCGGCGGCCGTCGCAGGCCCGCGCAGCGCACGGCGCCTGACCCTCACCCCGATGGGGGGCTCGTACGTCTGGGTGCTCATCCCGCCGGTGTTCAAGGCCACCGCGTTCCCGGCTGGTGAGCCCGAGCGCCTGCTCGACATCGTTCGGGCGCTCCGCACCTGGTCCCCCATCTCCGCCTAGCTCCCCGAAAGGACTCACGCAATGATCACCATGAACGCGGCCGTGTTTGTCGGCCCGAACCAGCCACTCGAACTCCGCGAGCTCACCATTTCGAGCGAGCCGGGACCGCAGGAGGTCCTCGTGAAACTCGCCGCGTCCGGGGTGTGCCACAGCGACCTCCACGCGCTGGACGGCGACTGGGACACCCCGGCGCCGCTCGTGCTCGGCCACGAGGGTGCCGGTGTCGTGCAGGCCGTCGGCTCCGAGGTCACGGAGTTGTCGGTCGGCGATCACGTCATTCTGTCCTGGACGCCCTCCTGCCAGAAGTGCGAGTTCTGCGTGTCCGGCCGGCCGGTGCTCTGCCAGCTCGCCAACGAGACCGCGTACCAGCACGTGTTCTTCGACGGGCGACCGCGCCTCCACGACGGCGAGCAGGAGGTGAAGAGCTTCCTCGCGGTCGGCTCATTCGGTGAGTACGCGATGGTGCCGGCCTCCGCAGCGATCCGGATCAGGAAGGACGCCCCGCTCGCGCAGGCCGCACTCGTTGGCTGCGCCGTCACGACCGGGATCGGGGCGGTGACGAACACCGCTGGCGTTGAGCCAGGCAGCACCGTGCTCGTCGTGGGCTGCGGCGGCGTCGGCCTCAACGTGGTGCAGGGCGCGCGGCTCGCCGGCGCGAAGCAGATCATTGTCGCCGACGTCAGTGCCGACAAGCTGGAGCTCGGGCGCACGTTCGGCGCAACCCACACGATCAACAGCCGGGAGGTTGACCTGCTCGACACGGTGCGGGAGCTCACGGGCGGCCGCGGCGTCGACTACGCGTTCGAAGCGATCGGGCTCCCCTTCACGATCGAGGCCTGCTACGAGGCGATCCGGCGCGGGGGCACCGCGGTCGTGGTCGGCCAGGTCGCCGACGGCGTGAAGGTCTCCATCGACCCCTTCGTCATGAGCGACCAGGAGAAGCGCCTGATCGGCTCGAACTACGGTTCCAGCAGGCAGTCCATCGATTTCCCGAAGATCATCGATCTCTATATGGCTGGCCTGATCGACCTCGACTCGATGGTCACCGACCGGATCCAGCTCGGCGAGGTGAACGAGGCGTTCGCCGAGATGCGCAAGGGGCGCGGTATCCGCTCCGTCATCGAGTACGGCGCGTAGCGTCGCAGCGCCCACGGCCCCCGGGCATCGCCACGCGCGACGCTCGGGGGCCGAGTGCTGCCTCCGGCACTCGGTCAAATCACGGAGGCGCCGCGCCGTCGAGTCTGGTGTGATCGCAGTGCACGCAGTTTCGCCGTGCACACAGTGCACACAGCGCACGCAACACACCCCAGGGGGCAGCATGGATCTCACCGCAACACTTCCGCGCCGAGTCATCGTCACCGGCGCGATGTCCGGCATCGGCCGCGCCGTCGCCGAGGGCGTCCTCGCGAGCGGCGGGCGCGTGCTCAGCCTCGACCGCGGCGACGCGCAGTGGGCCGCAGCCGGCCTCACCGCCCGCACCGTTGACGTCACCGATCCCGCCGCCGTCGACGCCGCGCTCCGCGGCGCGGCTGCCGCGCTCGGCGGCGCCCCGGACGCCCTGGTCCACTGCGCGGGCATCTACCGCTGGGCGCCGCTCGCGGAGACCACGGTCGACGAGTGGGATCGGGTGCTGCGGATCAACGCGACCGGCGCGTTCATCGTCGCGCGCGCCGCGGCCGCCGCGATTCCGGCCGGGGCCATGGTGCTGCTCTCCTCCGTCGCGTACGCACGCGGCGACGAGCTCGAGCCGGGCGCCGCCTACTCGGCGAGCAAGGGCGCCGTGGTGAGCCTCACCCAGCAGCTCGCCGCAGAGCTCGGTCCGGCGGGGATCCGGGTGAACGCGGTGGCCCCCGGGATGATCGATACCCCCATGCTGACGCTCGGCGACGATCCGGCGGCGGTGACCGCGCTGACGGATCGCCTCCCTGCGCGACGGCTCGGCACCGCCGCCGACGTTGCAGCTGCGTGCCTGTTCCTGGCGAGCGGCTCGGCCGCGTACATCACCGGAACGACGCTGCACGTCGACGGCGGCTACCTCATCTCGTAGCGCCGGCCGCGCCCGCGGCACCCGCGGCACCCGCGGCGTCGGGCGCGTCCTCGTCGTCCTCGTCGTCCTCCGCCATCCAGGCCTCGAGCTTCGCCCACTGCGCGCTGAAGAACGGCAGGAGCCCGCGCGGCATCGTGAGGATCACGACGAGCAGCACGACGCCGAGCGCCGCGAGCCGGATCTCCGGGAGATCCTGCAGCTGCATCTGCACAAACGAGAGCAGGAGCGTGCCGATGATCGGGCCGGTCACCGTGCCGAGCCCGCCGACGACGAGCATCGTGACGATGAGCGTCATCGGGCTGAGCCCCATGAGGGTCGGCGACGCGACAGCGAACACGTGCGCGTAGAGCGCCCCGGCGACCCCGGCGAGGAATCCGGAGATCGCGAAGACGAGCATCTGGTACGTCTGCTGCCCCACGCCGCGCGCCGACGCGAGCGCCGGGTTGTCGCGCATCGCGATCATTCCGTTGCCGAGCGGCGAGCGCACCAGCACGAACACGATGAGGGTCGTCACGACCGCGGCGGCGAAGCCGATCCAGTAGTTGAGGCTCAGCGCCCCCGGTCCGGTGAACCCGAAGCCGGGAAAGCCGGAGAGCCCGTAGCTGCCGCCCGTCACGCCCGACTGATCGGCGACGATGAGGAGGCGAACCACCTCGGCGAATCCGAAGGTCAGGAGTGACACGTAGATGCCGCGCAACCGCAGGATCGGGATCGACAGGAGCAGCGCGATCCCGCCGGAGACCACCCCGGCGATCGGGATCGAGAGCCACACCGGAACGGGCAGATAGATCGTCACGAGCGCCGCAGAGTACGCGCCGAGCGCGTAGAACGCGAGCTGCCCGAAGTTCCAGACACCGCCGTAGCCGAGCACGAGATTCCAGCTCTGGGCGAGCGTGAGCGTGATCATCGCGAGGGTTGCGACGCTCAGCCAGCTCCGGTCGGGGGCGATGACCGGGAACACCGCGCCGATCAGCAGCGCGATCACGATGAGCAGCGGCCGCGGTCGCGGCCACCCCATCGCCTTCGCGTCCCACCGCGCGAGCACGGGCGAGCCGCTGTGGGCCGTTGCGACCCCGACGACCGCCGCGCCGGAGCGCAGCGGACCGGTACGTGTGGTGTGGTGCGTCATAGCCTTGCCTCCTGCGGCTTCCCCGCGATCCCGAACGGTCGCACGATCAGCACGACGACGATGAGCGCGTAGAGGACGGGCATCGCGTACGTCGAGCTCCAGAAGATGGAGACCGCCGCGAGCACGAAGCCAATGATGTATGCCGCGATGATCGTGCCGCGCGTGCTCCCGAGCCCGGCGAAGATCGCGACGATGAGCGCCTGCAGCATGGGGAGCTCCCCCATCGTCGGCGACACGAAGTACACGGGCGCGAGCAGCACCCCGGCGAGGCCAGCGAGACCGGCCGCGAGGCCCATCGCGAGGACGTACGCCCGGCGCGCAGGAATCCCCATCAGCCGTGCGGCGTCGAGGTTCTGCGCAACAGCAACGATCGCGAGACCGTACCGCGATCTGCTGAGGAACCAGCCGAGCGCGAGCAGCGTGACGATCGCGATCCCCGCGGTGAGCACCTGCTGCCAGGTGATCGAAACGCCGTCGGTGAGCTCGATGCGCCCGGGCACGAGTGCCGGGAAGTCCTTCTGGCGCGGCCCGTAGATGAGCTGCACCACGCTCTGCACGATCGACGCGATCGCGAAGGTGGAGATGAACGCCGTCATCTCGAAGTCGACGCCCGCCCGGCCGATGAGCCGGCTGATGCCCACCCCGTACGCGAGCATGCCGAGCGCAAACGTGACGAGCACGGCGAAGAGCATGCCGAGCCACGGTGAGGCGCCGGTGCCGGTGACGAGCGTCCACGCGGCGACGCCGCCCACCATCACCATCACGCCCTGCGCCATGTTGAGCACGCGGAGTGTGCCGTACACGAGGCTCATGCCGATCGTGATGAGGGCCAGCATCGACCCCTGCACGATCGCGCTGACGAGGGTCTGCAGGATGAGGTTCATTCGGTCACCCCCAGGTAGGTTTCGCGGATGCTGCGCTCGTCGAGCACCTCATCGCCTGATCCGGATCGCACGATGACCCCGTTCTCCACGAGGTGGATCTCGGTGGCGAGGCTGCGCGCGCGTGTGAGGTTCTCCTCCACGAGCAGCACCGTCATCCCCGACTCGACGACGCGGCGGATCTGGTGGTAGACCTCGTCGACGATCACGGGTGCGAGGCCGAGGCTCGGCTCGTCGATCATGATCATCTTCGCCTTGCCCATGAGCCCGCGGCCGATCGCGAGCATGCGCCGCTCGCCGCCGGAGAGGGTGCGTGCGCGCTGCGCGCGCCGCTCGAGCAGTCGCGGGAAGATGTCGTACACCTCGTCCATGCGGGCCGCCGCGCCCTTCGCCGCCGCGCGGGTGAAGGCGCCGAGCGTGAGGTTCTCCTCAACGGTCATGTCCGGGAACACGAGGTCGCCCTGCGGCATCTGGATGAGCCCGCGCTCCACGATCTTCTCGGCCTGCTCGCGGGTAATGTCCGCGCCGTCGAAGCGCACCGTGCCCGAGCGCACGCGCACGAGCCCGCTGATCGCGCGGAGCAGCGTGGTCTTGCCGTGGCCGTTCGGGCCGACAAGCGCCGCGCAGCTCCCCGCCTCGACCCGCAGCGTGATCCCCTGGACCACGGCGGATGAGCCGTACCCGGCCACCACGTCTGTGACGTCCAACATCAGCGTTCCTCCTTTCGCGCGACGCGGATCGCCGCGGTACTCGCGGCCTCCTCGGCCGAGGAGCCGAGATAGACGCGCACCACCTCTGGGTCGCTCATCACCTCGCCGGGTTCGCCCTGCCGCAGCGTGCGCCCCTGGTCCATGATGAGCACGCGATCGGCGAGCGCCATGAGCGCCCGCATCACGTGCTCGATGAGCACGATCGTGATCCCCGACTCGTTGATGCGCTCGAGGAGCACGAGCAGCGCCTCGATCTCCTCGTCGGTGAGCCCGCCGAACGGCTCGTCGAGGAAGAGCATGCTGGGCGAGCTGGCGAGCGCAGAGGCGATCATGAGCCGCTTCTTGTCGTACACCGGAAGCGGGCCGGAGAGCTCATCGGCGCGCTCGGCGAGACCAACGAACTCGAGTGCCGCCTGCGCGCGATCCCAGACCTCGGGGTCGCGGCGGAGGCTCTTCCACCACGGGGTGCCTGCGCCGAAGTGCGCGCCGACGACCGCGTTGCCCATCACCGTCTCGCTGTCGAACACGGAGGGCTTCTGGAAGGTGCGCGTGATGCCGCGGTGGCAGATCTCGTGGATCGAGGAGCGGTGAATCGGCTCGCCCTCGAAGCGCACCTCGCCGCTCGTTGCGCGCACCATCCCGGTGACGAGGTCGAAGAGCGTGGTCTTTCCCGCACCGTTCGGCCCGGCGATGCCGAAGATCTCGCCGCGGCGCACCTCGAAGCTCACGCCGTCCACCGCGGTCAGCCCGCCGTAGCGTTTCGTCGCTGCGCGCACCTCGAGCTGGATCTCGGCTGCGTTCGCGCTCATCGTCTCGCTCACAGCCACTTCGGCAGTTGGAAGTCACCCTTGCCGTAGGGGGCCGGGGAGAACAGCACCTGTTCTCCGTCCTGGATCTGGTAGGTCAGGTGCGGCATGCCGAGGCTCGGGTCGTCGGTCGCGTCGGGGTACGGGATCGCGGTGTGGTCGTTCGGGTCGAAGCGGTACGTGCCGACCACCCCGCGGAACGTGAGCGCCGAGACCGCAGCGGACACCGCCTCCGAGTCGTACGGGTCGCCGGCGCGCGAGGCAGCCTGCGCCCACAGCCGCACGATGTCGTACTGCGCGCCCGACTGGCTGAGCCCGGCCTCGGTGCCGTAGGTCTTCAGGTAGCGCTCGCGGAACGCGAGTCCGATGTCGTCCGGGAGCGTGCCGATCGTCGTCGACCAGATCACGCCGTTCGCCGCGTCGCCCGCGAGGTCGAGGTACTCGGGCACGCTCGGGCCGTACTGCTGGTAGAGCAGCGACGGCGTTGGCGAGGTGGCGAACTGCTTCGCGAAGCTCGCGAGGTCGCCGGCGAGGTAGTCGGTCACGAAGATGAGCCCTGGCGGGTTGTTGCGGATCTTCGAGAGCTGCGGACCCCAGTCGGCGTAGGGCACCGACACCTCCTCGGTGAGCGTGATCTCCCAGCCGAGTTCGCGCAGCCCCTGCTGCACCACCGACGCGATCGACAGCGAGTAGGAGTCGTTGCTCGAGATGATGGCGGCGGTCTTCGAGGAGGGCACCCAGGTGCCGTCATCGATCCAGCCCTGCATCAGCTGCAGGAACCCGCTCGCGTACCACGGCTCGGTTGGGCAGCACTGGAAGATGTTCGTGATGCCGTGCTCGACGACGTAGTCGGTGTTGGCCTGCAGCGTGTTCGTGTGGAACAGGGGAACCCCGGCCTGCGCGTACGTGTTGAACTCCACCGACGTCGCGGTCGTGTACCCGCCGGAGGCGGCGGCGACTCCCTCGCGCGACACCAGTCGCTCGGCCACCTGGATGAAGTTCTCCGGGGCCTGATCCGCGATGTCTCCGACCACGAGCTCGACCTGGCGCCCGAGCACCCCGCCAGCCGCGTTGATGTCCTCGACGGCAAGCTCGGCGCCGCGCACCATCTCCTGCCCGTCACCCGAGTAGGGGCCGGTCACGGGGGCGACGATCCCGAACTTGATCGTCTCACCGCCACCGGCCGCCGCGCTGCCGCCCGCGCGACGCGGCGAGAGGAAGTATCCCCCAGCCCCGCCGCCGAGGAGGCCGACGGCGCCCGCGATGCCGATCCCTCGCACGAGGTCGCGACGCGTGACCCGCTTGCGCGGGGTCGGCGGGCTCGCTTGCGTGTCACTCATAACCACTCCTTTGTGATGGGCCGCCGGCTCAGCAGGATCTGCGTGTGGTCGCCGGGGTGTCTCAGCACCTCACGGTAGGCGAGGCGCTGCACCAGGAGCATGCGTCATTTGACGGATTCTGGCCCCGGAGTGCTCCACGTCGGCAGCTCGAACGCGGCGATGTCGCCAAACGGCTGCGGATCGAGCAGCACGTGCGTGCCGCCGAGGATCTGGTACACCTGGTGCGCCTGGCTGAGCGCCGCGTCTGGCGTGGTGTCGGGGTACAGCTTCGGCGCCTGCCCCGTCTCCCCGAAGTAGTAGACCCCGTTGACCCCGCGATACGGCCACCGCCTGAGGTAGCGCACCACGTCGGTGGTGTTGCGCGCGTCGACCGAGGACCACGCCGCGGCGAGCATGCGCACCTGATCGTAGACGGCGCCCGCGATCGACCAGCCTGGGTCGTGGCGGAACTTCGCGCGGTACTGCGCACGGAACCTCCCGCCGAGCTCGTCGTCGTAGGTGCCCGTGGTGGTCGACCAGATCACGCCGTTCGCCCGTTCGCCGAGCTCGTGGACGAAGCTCGGGTTCGACGGCGAGTAGATCCCGTAGACGAGCGCGCGGAGCCCGCTCCGCAGGAACGCCTCGTGGAAGGCGATGAGCTCGCTGTCGATGTAGTTGGCGATGAGGATCACGTCGGGATCGTGCGCAGCGATCCCGCGCATCACGGCGTCCCAGTCGGTCTCGCCGACGGGCGAGTACACCGCATCGGTGACCCGCCAGCCCGCGGCCTCCGCCTGCTCCCGAAACGCCGGCGACGCGACGTTCATGCTCTCCGAGGGCATCTCGATCGGCACGACCGTGCGGCTGGCCGGGCGCCAGCGCTCCGCGCGCTCCAACTTGTCGAGCAGCCGGAGCATGCCGGCGCCGTAGTACGTCTCCGAGGCGCAGGTCTGGAAGATCATGCCGTACTTCCACGGCGCCTGCTCGGCGCGCTTCACGTCGGCCTCGAAGGTGGCCGTGTGCAGGAACGGCTTCCCGTACGCCGCGATCTCCTCCATGAACCCGGGGTGCTCGGCGCTCACGTAGCTCGAGATGATCGCGTCGACGTCGGCGTCGAAGAGCCGGTGCAGCGCCGCGCGCACGTCGCCCCAGTCGAAGGTGCTCACCACCTCGGTGATCGGCTCGATCTGGCGACCGCCGATCCCGCCTTGCTGGTTGATCTCCTCGACCGCGAGCAGCGCCCCGTTGAGCGTCTGCTCACTGTCCGACGGCGAGTGATTCGGCACCACGATGCCGAGGCGGATCGGGATCCGGGTGAGCACGTGCTCGCGGATCGGGAGGTAGCCGCGGTCGAGCCGGTGCTGCACGGCGCGCTCCAGTTCCGCGACCCCGATCCCGGTGCCGCCGCCATCCGGTACCCCGCCAGGCAGCGGCAGCCTGAGCAGTCCAAGGTCGACGGCGAGCGCGGCAAGCCCGCCGCGCGTGCTCTGCCCGAGCTTCTCGAGCAGGCGTTCGAGCTGACTCGACACGGTGCGCGCCGAGGTGCCCAGCCGCTCCGCAACCCCGATGTTCGTGAGCCCGAGCGCGAGCAGCGTCAGCACGTCGAGCTCGCGCACCGTGATCCCGCGCGGCATCTCCACCTGCTCGATGCGCACGTTCACGCGGTCGGGCGCGGGCTGCGGCGAGCCGAGCGTGCTCTCGCGCGCGAGCTGCACGTCGAGCCAGTGCTCCTCCGATCGCCACAGAAAGCGCAGCGCGGGGCGACCGATCAGGAGGAACGCCTTTGCGTACCCCCAGATCTCGTGCGGCACCTGCACCGGCAGGATCGCCTCCGGCGTGTCCGCCGTGATGGTGCGCTCGACTGCCCACTCTGACATGCTGACCCCCGGTCCTCGTGCCCTCACCAACGCACCATCAGGTGGCGAGGAACCCGCCATCTGCTGCGAGCGCGACGCCCGTAATGTATGAGGAGGACCTGCTGATCAGATAGTAGCAAGCCGCCGCGATCTCCTCGGGCGTGCCGGCGCGGCCGAGCGGGAGGCGCTGCGTCACGCTCGCTGGCGGCTGGCCGTCGCCGGCGACGTGCCCGACGCGCAGGAGGTTCACGCGCACGCCGTACGGGCCCCACTCCACCGCGAGCTGCCTGGTCATTCCCGCGAGTCCGGCCGCCGCGGCGCCGGGCGAGACGCGCGGCAGCCCCGCGATCCCCCGGCTGGCCGAGGCGTCACCGAGAAACAGCACGGCACCGTCGTCCACCGGCGCGCCGCCGCGGAGCCGCAGCATCTCGCGCACCCCGGCCTGCGCGAAGAGGAACGCGGCGCCCAGCTGGCGCTGCACCTCACGCCAGCCGGCGACGGACTCGGTGACCGCGGCGACGGCGTGGTCGATCTGCGTGGCGTAGACGAGGGCGTCGGGCGCGCGCCGCCACTGCGAGCTGAGCTGCGACAGCACCGACTCCACCCCGTCGGGATCCCCCGGTGGGAGCACGTGGCACTGCGCGCCGAGCGCGGCGAGCTCCGGCTCCGCCGCGTGGCCGAGGTACGCGACGCGCCAGCCGCGCTCCACCGCGAGCGCAACGAGCGCCGTCACGACGGCGTCGGCCGCCCCGGCGATGACGAGGCCCGGCGAGTCCTGGCACTCGGTCATGCGAACGTCACCCCGCCGCTCACGGAGAGCTTCTGCCCGGAGACATACCCGCTCTCCTCGCTCGCCAGCCAGGCCACCGCTGCCGCGACGTCGTCCGGGGTGCCGTGCCGGCCAACGGGCACCTCTGCGCGCAGCTCGGCGTAGCGCTCGGCGGCGGTGATTCCGCGCGCTGCCGCCTGAAACTCCACCTCCTCGGCGTGCATCGGGGTGAGGATGTAGCCGGGCGCGACCGTGTTGCACGCGATGCCGTCCAGGCCCAGCTCGAGCGTGAGCACGCGCGTGAGCGTGTGGATCGCGCCCTTGCTCACGCAGTACGGCGCTCCCCCGATCACCGGCTCATCGCCGAAGAGCGAGCCGAGCGTGATCACCCTGCCGGCTGGCGCCGCACGCAGGAGCGGGATGCACTCCTGGACGAGCGCGACGACCGCGACGACGTTGATCTCCAGCGTGCGGCGCAGCCCGGCGAGGCTGAGCCGCTCCACCTCCGCGGACTCCCCGCCCGTCGCCGCGTTGTTGACGAGCACGTCAAGCCGCCCGAACCGGGCTGCGATCTGGGCGAGCAGCTCGGATCGCGCGGCGGCATCCGTCGTATCGCCCACGACGGCGACCACCCGCCCGGCTGCGAGCTCGGCCGCGAACTCCGACGTGAGCGCCGGCGAGAGGTCGCACACCCCGAGGTCGAAGCCGTCGGCGAGGAGGCGCCGCGCGGTCGCGAGCCCGATCCCCGAGGCCGCCCCGGTCACGAGCGCGACGGGCGCGGTGTGGTGCCCGTGCGGTGCTGGTGTCCCGGCCGCCTGCCGTTCCAGGTGCGGTGCGGAATCGGTGTCGGGCATCGCGGCTCCTTCGCTCGTGCGTGTCCCCTCACTCTCTCGGGCATCCGCTCGGCGCTCATCCGTCAAATGACGGATCACCCCGCGCCGCACGGCGACTCCCCATCCGTCGAATGACGCATGCCCGGCCCGCGCGGGAGTTCGCACAATGGTGGCACCCGGGTGATCCCGCCCGGCCACCGCATTCAGTGAGGAATCCCGATGAACACGCTCCAGTGGACGCTCAGCATCGACGCGGGCGGCACGTTTACCGACGCGATCGCGCGCCGCGCAGACGGCGAGGTGCGCGAGGCAAAGGTTGCCTCCACCCCCGATGACCCGTCGCGCGGGCTCCAGAACGCCGCGACCGCGCTCGCCGCGCTCGGCGTGCCGCTCGACCGCACCGCGCTCGTCTGCCACGGCACCACCGTCGCGACGAACGCCACCCTGACGGGCGCGCTCGGCCGCGCCGCGCTCGTCACCACCGCGGGATTCCGAGACGTGCTCGGCTACCGCCAGCAGAACCGCCCGGAGGTGTACAGCCTGACCCCGGAGCGCCCAGCCGAACTGGTGCCGCGGGAGCTCCGCTTCGAGGTGACCGAACGCCTCGATTCCGCCGGCGAGGTCCTCACCCCTGTCGACGAGTCGGAGCTCGCCGCACTGATCGAGCGGATCCGTGCGGCCGAGCCCGAGGCGATCGCGGTCTCGTTCCTGTTCAGCTACCTGAACGACGCGCACGAGCGACGCGTCGGCGAGGCGCTGCGCGCCGCGTTCCCCGACCGGCCGGTGACCCTCTCCTCCGAGGTCGCGCGCGAGTTCCGCGAGTACCCGCGAACCGCGACCACCGCGATCAACGCGGCACTGCGCCCCCTCGTCGAGGACTATCTGAACCGGGCGAGCGCGGCGCTCGCGGCCGCCGGCGTGAGCTCCCCGCTGCTCGTCATGCAGTCCAACGGCGGCAGCGTCCCTGCGGCGCGCGCCGGCCAGGACGCCCACCGCCTCGTGCTCTCCGGGCCGGCTGGCGGCGTTGCCGGGCTCGCCGCCCTCGCCGAGTCGCTCGCGGAGCCGAACCTCATCAGCCTCGACATGGGCGGCACCTCCACCGACGTCTGCCTGCTCCGCGACGCGACCATCCCGTTCACCACCGTGCAGGAGATCCAGGACCACACGCTCCTCGCCCCCACCGTGGACATCCACACGATCGGCGCGGGCGGCGGCAGCATCGCCTGGCTCGATCAGACCGGCAGCCTCAAGGTGGGTCCGCTCTCCGCGAAGGCGGTGCCCGGGCCGGCGTGCTACGGCCGCGGCGGCGTCGAGCCCACGATCAGCGACGCGCACGTGGTGCTCGGCACGCTCGGTGCCGGTGAGCTCGCCGGCGGCCTCGTCATCGACCGCGAGCTGGCGGTGCAGGCCGTGCGTCGCATCGCCGAGCCCCTCGGCATGACCCCTGAGGAGGGCGCTGAGGCGATCCTCGCGATCGGCCTCGCGCACATGATCCGCGCGGTGCGCAAGGTGAGCGTGGAGCGCGGGCTCGACTCGCGCGAGTTCAGCCTCGTCCCCTTCGGCGGCGCCGGCCCGCTCCACGCCGGCATGCTCCTCCACCACATGGCGCTCAAGAACGTTATCATCCCGCTGCGGCCCGGCCTGTTCTCCGCCGATGGGCTGCTCGTCGCCGGGTTGAAGATCGACCGCTCGCAGACGGTGCTCCGCGACGCGGACGCCGACGCCGAGGCCGAGCTGAGCGCCTGGTTCGCCGCGACCGCAGCGGAGTCCGCCGCGCAGCTCGCACGCGATGGGATCGCCGCCGACGCGGTACGCACCGAGGCGTCGGTCGATTGCCGCTACCGCGGGCAGGGCTTCGAGCTCAACATCCCGATCCCCGACTGGAGCGCAGCGACCCTCGCGGAGCTGCCGAGCCGCTTCCACGCGGCGCACGCGGAACGCTACGGCCACGCCAACTCGGCCGAGCCGGTGGAGATCGTTACGGTGCGGCTCACCTCGACCGGCGAGGTGAGCCGGGACCGGCAACGCGCGGTGCCCATCGCGGCGCAGCCGCTCGACGAGGCCGCCGTGCTCGGCGTGCGCGACGTCCTCCTCCCCGGCTTCGGCTCGGTCTCCACCCCCATCCTCGATCGCGCGCGGCTCACCCCGGGCACCGAGTTCACCGGCCCCGCCATCGTGCAGCAGATGGACGCCACCTCGGTGATCCTGCCCGGCCAGCACTGCGCGGTCACCAGCACGCTCGACATCGTTGTCACGGAACCAGGAAAGCAGGAGTCACGATGACCCCCACCAGCACCACCCCTGAGACGATCGCGCTCGACGCGGTCACGTTCGAGGTTGCCGCTGCCGCGCTGCAGTCCGCGGCCGAGGAGATGGGCAGCGTTCTGAAGCGCTCCAGCTACAGCCCCATCATCCGCGACATGGACGACTTCTCCTGCGCGATCTTCTCCGCGAGCGGCGAGCTCGTCGCCCAGGCCGACTACATCCCAGCGCAGCTCGGCGCGATGTCGCTCGTCGTGAAGTCGATCCTCGCCCGCTGGGACGGGCGGATCCAGGAGCACGACGCGTACATCTGCAACCACCCCTACCAGGGCGCCATGCACCTGCCCGACGTCAACATCGTGATCCCCGTCTTCCACGACGGCGCGCTCATTGCCTGGGCGGGCACCGCGGCGCACCACATCGACGTCGGGGGCGTGAACCCCGGCAGCGAGGGCCCGGAGCTCACCGAGCTGTTCGGCGAGGGCGTCGTGTTCCCGCCCGTTCGCCTGTCCATCGCGGGCGTGGAGAACGAGGACCTCGTCGCGGTGATGTCCGAGAACTTCCGCGACCCGCTCTCGACGCTCAGCGATCTCCGCGCGCAGCGCGCCTCATGCAGACTCGGCGAGGAGCGGGTGCACGAGCTCATCGCACTGTACGGACGCGACGTGCTCCTCACCGTGATGGAGCGCATGCTCGACACCGTCGAGACCGCGGTCACCCGACTGCTCGAGCAGCTCCCCGATGGGGTCGGCGAAGCCGAGGGCTCGCTCGACGACGACGGCCGCGGCGGCGACCCGACCCGCATCCACGCGCGCATCGAGAAGCGTGGCGGCCGGCTCCACATCGATCTCTCCGGCTGCGACCCGCAGACGGCCGGGGCGATGAATATCCCGTGGGCGAGCGCGCGCGCTGGCCTCGTCTACGCGGTGCGGTGCGTGATCGCGCCGGGGCTCAGCTCGAACGATGGTCTGCTGCGCACGCTCGACATCACCGCGCCGCAGGGCAGCGTCGTGAATCCGCTGCCGCCCGCCGCAGTGTCGATCAGGCACAACTCGTGTCAGCGCCTGGCCGACACCCTGATTCGCGCGATGCAGGCGATCTGGCCGGATCGCGCCGTCGCGTCGAGCACGGTCTCCTTCTTCAGCTTCAACGTCGGATCGACGCACCCGCGCACCGGCCGCGCCTCGGTGATGGCCGACGTGGTGGGCGGCGGGACGGGCGCCACACCGACGGGCGACGGCATCGACGGCGTGGACACCTATATGTCGAACGTCGGGGTGATGCCGACCGAGGTCGTCGAGACGAACTACCGCATCCGCGTGCGGCGCACCGAGTTTCGACCGGGATCGCAGGGACGCGGCGAGTACAACGGCGGCCTGGGGCTCGTGCGCGAGTACGAGATCCTCGACCACCCGCAGCACGCCACCTTCTACGCGGAGCAGACTGACGCCCGGTTCGCGCCGGCTGGCGCCGCCGGAGGCGAGGCGGCCGCCCCGACGCGCATCACCGTCTTCGACCCCGACGGCGCGGTCGTCGATCACCCGATGAAGACGTCCAGGGTGCTGCCCGCAGGCGCGGTCGTCCGCGTGGAGACCGCTGGCGGCGGTGGCTACGGCGATCCGGCGGCTCGGAGCGGCGAGCTGCGCGCGTGGGACGCGCGCGCGGGGCGGCTCGAGCCGGGCGAGTAGCCGGGCCGGGGCGCGCAGTCCGGCCTGGGCGCGCAGTGCGCGTCGGTGGGTGCGTCCGCACCCGCCGACGCGCTACGCCTGGAAGCGGAGGATCCGATCGAGCGCCTCGGCGACCGCGCTCTCCCCCGCCGCGTATGAGAGGCGGACGGCGCGGTGCCCGGCGACCGGGTCGAAGTCGGTGCCTGGCACCACAGCGACGTCGCCGCGTTCGAGGAGCGCGCGGGCGTATGCTGACGAGTCCGCGAAGCGCTCGAGCTGCGGCCCGAGCTCGGAGTAGTAGTAGAACGCGCCGTCCGACGGCGCGGCTGCGCCCCAGTTCAGCGCGGGGGCCGCGTCGAGGATGAGGGCGCGCGCACGCGCGAAGCCGGCGACGATCGCGTCGCGCTCCGCGTAGCTCTCCGCGGTGAACGCGGTGAGCGCGAGCTCCTGCGCTGGCGCGGGTGGCGACAGCGCGAAGTTGGAGGCGAGCGCCTCGACGGGACCGATGAGCGTCTGCGGCAGCACCGCCCAGCCCAGCCGCCAGCCGGTCATCCCCCAGTACTTCGAGAACGAGTTGATCACCACCGACTCCGGGTCGAGCTCGCGCAGCGTCACACCGCGCGGATCGGGATCGCCCGCCTCGGGGAACGTGATGCCGTGGTAGATCTCGTCGCTGATGATGCGCACGCTGTTCGCAACGCACCAGTCGACGAGGCCGGTGAGCGCGCTGCGTCCGAGCATCGTACCGGTCGGGTTGGCCGGCGAGGCGAGCACGAGCCCGGCGAGCGCGCCGTGCTCCGCGGCTGCGGCCGCGAGCAGTTCGGGGGTGGGCTGGTAGCGCGTGTCCGGCCCGGTGGGGATCTCGATCACCTGGACGCCGAGGGCGGTGAGGATGTTGCGGTAGGCGGGGTACCCGGGGCTCGCGAGCGCGACGCGGTCGCCCGGATCGAACGCCGCGAGGAATACCAGTTGGAAGGCCCCGGACGAGCCGGTGGTCACGGCGACCGAGCCGGGATCGACGTCAACGCTGTACCAGGACCGGTAGTGGCCGGCGATCGCCTCGCGGAGCGGTGTGGTGCCGAGCGGACCCGTGTAGCCGGCCGGCTTGAGCGTGCCGGGCGCGGGGCGCGCGCTGGGCTCGCCGGCGCAGAGCGAGACGATGTCGTGTCCGGCCGCGCGGCGGCGCGCGACCTCGTCGGTGATCTGCATGACCTCGAAGGCGGGGATGTGCGAGCGCGCCGAGGCTGCGAGCTGCGGGCCGACGGGCGACGCGGGGAGCCGTCGCGGCGGCGGGGTCTTGAAGGGGCCACCTGGTGTCATCATGCCTCCACGTTATCCTGCATCGACCGCGCGTTCGGGGAGCTGCTGGCTGTGCGGCACGGCGGCGTCGAGGTGGCGGAGGAAGATGACGAGCCAGGCGAAGATGATGCCAGCGGCGACGAGCTCGAACGCCGCCAGGTTGTAGTAGCCGATGGGCCAGAAGAGCAGCGCCGAGAACGCGATGCCGATGAGCGTCACGTCGGAGAACAGCAGGAAGGTGCGGGAGAAACCGTCGAGGATCCAGCGCAGGCCGATGAGGAGGGCGCCGAAGACCACCGCCATGCCCGTCGCGAACGTGTTGTGCGCGATCAGGCTGACGTTCACGGGAACGAGCCCGACGCCGGCGAGCCCGATGCCCACCCCGACGAAAGCGAGCTGCACGAGACGCACATTCCGGGTGCGGCTCGGCGGCGCTGCGCTCGCCCACACGCTCAGCGAACTTGCGATGAGCGAGCCGAGCGAGGCCATGAGCATGCCGCCGACGATGAGCGTGGCGTTGAATACGGTGCTGCTCAGGCTGTCCCCGACCCCGAGCTCGCTGAAGTGCAGGCGCCACCATTCGGCGTCGCTCGTGCTGAGCATCGCGACGAGCACGCCGCCGGTCATGAACACCGCGAACAGTGTGGAGAGTCGCGAGGTGGTGAGCTCGCCCCCCGAGAGCGTGCCGGCGTACGCTGCTGCCGCGCCGAGCAGCACGGTGATCATGACGCTCGTGAACGCGTCGACCTCGAGCCCGGTGAAGCCGCGCATGAGGACCGCGATGGTGAGCCCCACCGCGAGGACCGCGATACCGGCGTGCACGAGGGCAATGGCGAGCGCGTTGACGATGGCCTGCGCGCGGACCGCGCCGCGCGGCCAACCGGGCACCGGCGGGATCGGCGCGCGGAGGGACTCGGCCACGGCGCCGCCTGCGGCGGCGCACGCGGCGAGGATCAGTCCGATGCTGCCCGGCGACACCGCGCCCCAGATCGGCACGGGGCCGTGAAACGCGATGAGGCTCGTGACCAGCCCGAGCAGCCCGGCGATCAGCGCGGCGACGAACGCGCGACCCTCGCGGCGTGTCTGCGCCGAGTCCCGAATACTCTCCTGTCCGGGGTACAGGACCTCGAACAGGGTGTCGAGGGCGCGCCGTGCGCGCTTCGTGGTGACGGAGTTCATGGGCTCAGTGTATGGCCGCCTCGGCGCGCTCGGTGAGGCGGAGATATCCCGAGAGCGCAGCGAGCCCCTCGGCAGTGCCGGGGAGGCCATCGCCGAGCCGATCCGAGGACACCAGGTGCGCGGCCCACTGCGCGCGACTGAGCGCGACGTTCAGCCGGTTGCGCATGAGCAGGAATTCCAGGCCCCGCGGCACGTCCTCGGGGCTCGACGCGGCGAGCGTGACGATCGCGAGCGCCGCTTCCATGCCCTGGAATCGGTCGACGGTGCCGACGCGCACCCCGGCGATCCCTGCAGCAGCGAGCGCGTCGGACACGCACTCGACCTGCGCGTTGTAGGCGGCCACCACGATGATGTCGCTCGTGCTGAGCTGGCGCGGCTGGGCGGCGCCCTCGGTGAGCGTGCCAGCGCACGCGGCACGCACGAGCGCGACCACGGTGTCGGCCTCCTCCGGGGAGAAGGTCGCGTTGCCGCGGTGGGCAACCGGGTGCCACACGAGGCCGGCCGGCCCCGCGCCGTCTACGCTCCGCGCGCTCGCACTCGGGTGCGCGTGGAGTCGCCCCTCGTACGACAGTTCGGAGATCACCTCCGTGAGCTCCGGGCGCATGCGCCGGGTCTCCGCGAGGAAGTAGCCCTGTGCGGCCGGGATGGTGTCGTGGTCGCCGATGAGCCAGGCGAGCGCGGAGGTGTCGACGGGTTCGGGGTGCGTGCCCTGTGAGACCTGCGGCAACTGCTGCGGGTCGCCGAGTAGGAGAAGCCGCTGCGCGGCCACGGATGCCGCGATCGTCGGCGCGAGCGAGAACTGCCCGGCCTCGTCGATGACGAGCAGGTCGAGCCCGCGGCGCGGGAAGCGCGCGCCGTTGCTGAAGTCCCACGCGGTGCCGCCGACCACGCAGCCGCGCCCCAGCTCCGCGTTGTCTCGGAGGAAGGCGCCGTGCCCGTTTCTCCCGAGCACGGTGTACGGCGGTTCCGCGGCGTCGGGCGCGAGCGCGCCGCCCTGCGGCACTTTGCCGACCGCCCCGGGGTGAAGTCCTGCCGCAACCACACCCTCGAGGACGTTCTCGACGACACGGTGCGACTGGGCCACCACGCCGATGCGCCAACCGTCGCGCTCGACGAGCGTCCGAATGACGCGCGCGGCCAGGTAGGTCTTCCCCGTGCCGGGCGGCCCCTGCACGGCGAGCGCCGACCGGTCGAGCCGGCGCAGGCTCGCGATCACCGCGCCGATGGTGCGCGCGCTCTCCTCGCCGCCCCCTGCGGTGAGCGCCTCGTCGGAGGCCGGCTGGATCAGCGGCACGCCGCCCGTGAGCCGCGGCCGGTCCCGGCGCAAAAGCCCAACGACGGGGTCCGCGAGCTCATACCCTGCCGCGAGCGCGTCGGCGTATTCCTGCCCCCACTCCTCGATGGCCACCCGCTGCTGTCCCTCGTTGGGTGGCGGCCCCGGGGTCACCGCGATGGGCAGCGTGGCGTACTCCGCAGCGTCGCGCGGCAGCGTCTCCGCGACGAGGAGGCCCCGCTCGTCGCGGTCCAGGACGCGAGCGAGCCGCGCGGTGCGCTCGCCAGGGCCGGTGCGCGGATCCCGGAACGGCGCTGGCGCGGCGTACACCAGGAACACCTCGCCGCCGGACTTTGCCGAGCTGCCCGGCGCGAGCTCCCCGGCGAGGCGCAGGGTGCGCCGCTGCACGCGGCCACGTGGCGGGGTATGCCATGATTCCTCGACGCGGCTGAGCGCGGGGTCGACGACCAGCACGTCCCGGGTGTCCGCCCACTCCTCGATCGGCTCGACGAGCCGTGCGAAGTGCTCCCACCAGAACGACTTGCGCTCGCGCGCGTGGTAATCGATCGCGCTGCCAGCGAGGGCCGCGGCCACCCGGTCGCGCGGGTCGGGGGCGTGGCTGGCGTGCCGGGTGAGCGCCTGCGCGAGCCCGCTCACGTCGAACTGGTGCTCCGCGTCGGCTTCGGCCCGGGGCGCCGGCGAGACCCCGTGCTGCCGCGCGATGCCGAGGAGCCAGTCACGCAGGCGCAGCGTCGAGACGCAGTCGTAGCGGTTGTAGTCGGCGATGGCGTCGAGCCGAGCCGCGCCGGCGGCCCGCGCCGCAGGATCAGCGCTCGCGAGCTGCGCGGTCGCGTCGGCGTACTCCGTGACCGATTGGGCCGCGGTGGTGACGCCAGCCTCGTCGCGGAGCTCGTCGCCCATGTGGAGCGGTTCGAGCTTCTTGATCGAGTACGAGCGGGCCCCGACGAGAAGCGCGCGGCGCACAATCGGGAAGAGGTCGATGAGCACGTCGTCGCGCAGCAGCGCATCGACCTCGGTCTCGCCGACGCCGTGGCGCGCGGCGATGCTGAGGAGGTGCGTCCGCTCGTACGCCGCGTAGTGGTAGATCCGCATGCCGGGGTACGCGGCGCGGCGCTCGGCAACGAGTGCAAGGAACCGCTCGAGCGCCGCGCGTTCCGCGGCGAGATCGTGCGCCCAGAGCCCGGTGAAGCGCTCGCCAACGTCAACGAAACCGAAGAGGTAGTCGATGCCCCAGCGCGCGGATCCGGCGTCCCCCGGCTCCCGGTAGAGCGGGTCACCCTCGAAGTCGAAGAACAGATCGCCGGGGTTTGGCTCGGGGATCGCGGCGAGCGCCTCCGGCGCGACGACGCGCACGGGCGGCGGCCCGCCGCTCACGGCGCCCACCTGCGCTTCGGCCTGAGCGGCGAGCTTCGTGAGCGTGGCCTGACGCACGCCAGCCACAACGGTTTCGCCGGCCACCACGCGCGGCAGCTCCGCAGCGACGAGCTCGATCGTGGTGAGCCCGGCGGCGCGGAGCGCGTCACGTTGGGTGCCCCGGATGCCCGCGATGAGCAGCGGATCCCGCGTGCGCTCGATCTCCGGTGCGCACACCTCGCACCGCCCGCACGCGGTGACCCCGTCCGTACCCCACGCGATGGGCCGCGCACTCGCGCGCGTGCCGTCCGGTCCGACGGCGCTCGCACGATCGAGGATGAGCCGGTGCAGGCGCGCGCGGCGCGCGCGAAACACGGGAGCGATGTCGGCGATGCGGTGGCGTGAGCGTGCGCCGTCGCCCAGGATGAGCGTGGCCTCCGTCTCGACGGGAACCCCGATGCGCGCGAGCTGCTCGGCATATGCCGCGAGCTGCATGAGCGCGCTCACCCGCGCCCGGCGCGCAAGTTTCGTGTCCTCGACCTCGTACGCGCCGTCCACCGTCCGCCGCAGGAAGTCGGCGAAGCCGACGAAGCCGATCTCCATCTCGCCAGCGGCGGCCCTGCGCTGCGCTGGATCGAAGAACGTCGCCTGAAACACCACATCGGCCGCCCCGGCCAGCGCGGAGGCGGTGAGCGCCGCGACCGCGCCGAGGTCCGCCTCGCCGACGCTCTCCGGGCGCGGAATCTCCACGACACCACCCGCGCGACCGATGGATCCCGCGCCGAGCTCACGCCGGTACGCGTCGAGCGTTCGCTCCTCGTGCGCATCGCCGAGCCGCGCGGCGCGAGCCAGCATCGGATCATCGTCAGGGGGCACCACGACGTCCCGGCCGAACTTCGCGTCCGCGCGCCGGAGAAAGGCAAACTCGCACGCGCTGGCCGCTGTCAGATCGCTCGCGCTCGTGACGACGCGCTCGCCACCGTCCGTTCGCTGCTGCAGAAACACGGCGCCCCTCTCGTGTGTTGGTTCGATTCTGGTGGATGGGTTCGATCGTGGTGTGTGGCTCGGCCGGGCAGTCTCGGCCGTCGTGATGACGCTACCGCGCACCGCAGACATTCCAGAGAATTTCCCGGTCCACCGAGGTTTCACTGCGACACGCGCTAGACTGTGTCACTCAGGGCGTGTTCTTCCCGCCCAGCGTCGCTGACGTTCAGCCGCTCGCACCAGTTTCGCGGGCCGCAGGAGCATTCGCGGCGAACGACTGCGCGATCCCGCGCACTCGCCGATTCCCGCAGCCCGCGTCCGCCCCTCGGCATGGCATCCGTCCGCAGCGCGCTGCATCACTGCAGAAAGGTCCCAGTGACCGAGAACACCACTCCATCGTTCGCCTCGCTCGGCGTGCCGGCTCCCATCGCCGACGCGCTCGCGAAGAACGGAAAGTCCGCGCCGTTCCCGATTCAGCGCGACACCCTCCCCGACACCCTGGCCGGCCGCGACGTGCTCGGCCGCGGCCGCACCGGCTCGGGCAAGACGATCGCCTTCGGCATCCCCCTCGTCGCGAACCTCGCCGAGGATGTCGTCGCGAAGCGGCGCCCCAGCCGCCCGCGCGCCATCGTGCTCGCCCCGACCCGCGAGCTCGTCACCCAGATCGCCGAGACCATCAAGATGCTGGCGGATCCCGTCGGTGTGAAGGTCACCACCATCTTTGGCGGGATCCCGCAGCGCCGCCAGGAGGTCGCGCTCGAGGGCGGCGTCGACATCGTGGTTGCCGCGCCCGGCCGCCTGGACGACCTCATGAAGCAGGGGCTCGTCTCGCTCGACGGAGTCGAGATCACCGTGCTCGACGAGGCGGACCACATGGCCGACATGGGCTTCCTCCCCGTCGTGACGCGGATCCTGAACAAGACCCCGCGCGTTGGGCAGCGCCTCCTCTTCAGCGCCACGCTCGACAACGGCGTTGACGCGCTCGTGAAGAAGTACCTCCACAACCCGATCCTGCACTCCGTCGACTCCGCCGAGTCTCCGGTGCCGCAGCTCACGCACCACGTGTTCGAGGTGGCTGGCAAGGACGACAAGGACGCGCTCATCGAAGCGCTCGCCTCCGGCACCGCGCGCCGCATCTTCTTCACCCGCATGAAGCACCAGGCCAAGCGCCTCGCGAAGCAGCTCACCGCGCGCGGGATCCCCGCCGTCGAGCTGCAGGGCAACCTGTCGCAGAACGCGCGCGACCGCAACCTCGCCGAGTTCGTGAGCGGCGAGGCGAAAGTGCTCGTCGCAACCGACGTCGCCGCGCGCGGCGTCCACGTCGACGGCGTTGAGCTCGTGGTGCACATCGATCCCCCGGTCGAGCACAAGGCGTACCTGCACCGCTCCGGGCGCACCGCGCGCGCGGGCAACGAGGGCGACGTTGTGACGCTCGTGCTGCCTGAGCAGCGCGGCGAGATGCGCCAGATCATGCGCGCGGCGAAGATCCGCGTCACCCCGCGCCCGGTCAACCCGAACGCGGCGAGCATCGATCCCGAGGTGCTGTCGCTGATCGGCGAGGTTGCGCCGCGCGTCGACCCGCGTGAGACCGAGCGCCGCCGTGCCGAGGCGCAGGCCGCGCAGCAGCGCGCGGCCGGCCACAACCCCGCAGGCCAGGGCTCGTCCACCGGTGCCAACGCGAAGCGGAAGCGCTCGCGCGGCGGCCGTGGGCGCG
>NZ_RPDI01000015.1 GCF_003917135.1 Leucobacter chromiireducens | reverse complement strand
GACACCGAGAGCGCGGGATCCACTCGCGCGGGATCCTCGTCGCGCGGCAGGGGCCGCCGGGGCGGCGCTCGCTCGACCGACCGCGACGGCGCGGCAGAGGCGCAGCCGGGCGCTGCGGCAGCGGGCGCCGAGGGGGCGAGCGCCGACGCCGCTGATGTCGCTTCCGGCGCCGACGGCGACGCGGCACTCACCGGCCTCGTCACCGCGCTCGACGCGCTGGAGGTCGAGCACGACGCCGCACTGGACGGCGGCCACGACGACGATCACGACGAGGACGGCGACGATCCCGATCTGGACGCGACGGGCCTCCTCATCCGGGCGCTCTGGCTCAGCCAGGACAAGGACGACTCCGGTTGGCTCTACAGCTCGGCGGTGAAGCAGCAGATGCGCCGCATGGATCCCTCGTTCTCGGAGCGTGCGCTCGGCTTCCGCTCCTTCTCGGACTTCCTGAAGTCACGCTCCGAGATCGCGGAACTCGAGGAGAGCGGACACGAGCGCCTGGTCAGGCTGCGGGACCAGAGCCAGTAGCGCCTGCCGCGCACTAGGCTGGGGTGATGCGCGATCCGATCCTCCTTCCCCTCGACCAGGCCGAGCTCACCGTTGACCTGAGCGGCAGCCTCATGCGCAGAACGGTGCACCCGAGCGGCCTCCGCGTGCTCACCGAGCTGATGCCGAGCGCGCGCAGCGCGTCGATCGGGTTCTGGGTGGGGGTCGGCTCGCGCGATGAGCAGTCGGAGCGCGGCGATGCACCCGGCAGCTTGGGATCCACGCACTTCCTGGAGCACCTGCTGTTCAAGGGCACGCCGACGCGCGACGCGTACGAGATCGCCACGAGCTTTGATCGCATTGGCGCTGAGCACAACGCGCTCACCGCGAAGGAGTACACCTGCTACTACGCGAAGGTGCGCGACGCCGATCTGGACGACGCGGTCGCCGTGCTCGCCGACATGGTGCTGAACTCCGTGCTCGATCCCGACGAGTTTGAGACCGAGCGCGGCGTGATCCTCGAGGAACTCGCGATGGCGGCCGACGACCTCGCCGACGTGGCGAGCGAGCAGCTGTTCGAGGAGGTGCTGCGGGATCACCCGCTGGGGCGCCCGATCGGCGGCCTGCCCGAGACGATTCGTGGCGCGCGCCGCGACGACGTCGAGCGGCACTACCGCGACCGCTACGACCCGTCGACGCTCGTGGTCACCGCGGCCGGCGCGGTGGATCACGATCGGCTCGTCGCGCAGGTGCTCGCCGCGCTGAACGCGTCACCCGAGGAGCGGTGGCACACCGACCGGGACGCGCGGCCTGCGCGACGCGTGCAGGGGAGCGGCGCGGTCCGCACCGCGGCCGACGTGTCCGCCGCGGCGGCCGCAGCGCTCGCACCGGCGACGGCTGGCACGCCGCGAGTGTGCGTCACCGCGCGACCGAGCGAGCAGATCAACCTCATGATCGGCGCAGACGGCCTGCGCGCGGGCGATCCGCGTCGCTTCGCGTTCGGCATCATGAACTCGGTGCTCGGCGGTGGCATGTCGAGCCGACTGTTCCAGGAGATCCGCGAGAAGCGCGGCCTCGCGTACACGGCCTACTCGTTCGGGGCGAGCTACTCGGACGCCGGCCTCTTCGGCATCTACGCTGGGACCGCCCCGGAGAAGGCCGCCGACGTGCTGGAGCTCAGCCAGCTCGAACTGCAGCGGGTCGCCGAGAGCGGGATCACGGACGAGGAGCGCGAGCGCGCGCTCGGCCAGATCGCCGGCTCGTCGGCGCTCGCACTCGAGGACTCGGACACGCGCATGGGGCGGCTCGCCCGCGCCGAGCTCGGGGCCGGCGAGCTGTACGACCTCGACACGTCGCTCGAGCGGTTCACGGCGGTGACCGCCGAGGAGATCACGGGCATCGCTGCGGAGATCGCGGCCCGGCCGCTCACCGTGGTGGCGGTGGGCGACGTCTCGCGCTCCTCGCTGCACCCGACGGACGCGTAGCCTGCCCCGCCGGCTACGCGCTGCGCTTGCCGAGCTCCCGGAGCTTGCGCACGCCGGCGCGCCAGTACACCTGGGGGAGCGGCACCGGCTTGCCCCGGTAGAGGCCCTGGATCGCGGGGATGAGCCGCTTCGTGCGCGGCGTGAGCGCGTAGTGCTCCTCCTGCGAGCGGCTGCGCGTCACGAGCATGCCGATGTCGAGCCCGCGGCCGCGCACCTCGCCCTCGCCGACGGCCCGCATCCAGAACACCTCGTCGGGATCGGTGAGCGCCTGCCAGTCGAGATCGGCCGCGACGAACTCGAGGCGCGCGCCGTCGTCGAGCACTCGATAGCGCCCGGTGCGCGGGGCCTCAAGCACGCGGTCGACGCCCGGCCCGGGGTACTGGATCACGAGCGTGCTCCACGTCTCGCCGTCGAGCGCCGCCGCGCGCTGCGCCTGGATCGCCGCGAGATCCAGCTCAAAGTCCACGTCGGAGAACTGCAGCACGTGGTACGCGAAGAGCGGCAGCGTGGTGTCGCCAGGCGTGAGGTTCGAGTGCGAGGACGAGCCGCTGATGCGCGGGTTCAGTTCCCCGAGGTAGACCTCGTCGGTGTCGGTGTCGAGCAGCACGCTCACCTCAAGGATGCCGCGGTACCCCTCGGCGCCGAGGCGCGCGCAGAACCGCTCGACGAGTGCGAGGGTGCGCGCGCGTGCGTCGTCGCTCAGGAGCGCCGGGTAGAGCTCGCTGCCGGCCCAGCCGCCCTGGTACGCGGTGAGTTCCGGGTGCCCGGTGATTTCGCGCAGCACGGGGCCGGTCACGGTCGCGTCGTCGGTGATGACCGCCTCGACGGCGAGCGGGAGGTGGTTGATCCTGCGCATCACCTTGATCTGCGGCCCGGTGATCTCGCTGGCGACCCGGTCGAAGTCCTCGCGCGACGCGACAAAGTACGTCGTGCGGCCCGAGTCGCCGTAGGGGAGCTGGATCACGAGGCTGTCGCCGAGCCCAGCCGCCTCGGCCTGCGCGCGGAGATCGTCCCAGCCGGTGATGGTGGTGAGCACGTTCGGCACGCTCGGCGCCCCGGCCTCGTTGCCGAGCTTCGTCGTCATGATCTTGGAGTCGAGCGACTTCCGCAGCGCCACCGCCGGCATGGCGAGCTCGTAGCCGAGCGACGCGCAGAGCGCCTCGGTCTGCTCGTCGAACATCGCGATCACGATCTTGGGGCGCAGCCCGGCCGGCGTGTTCGCAGCGATGTACTGCTGCACCTGCTCGTTGGCGAGCAGCCAGTTGACGATGTTGATGTTGCCGCGCGGCTCGATCGCCGGCACGTTCGTCGGCGCGAACGCGCGCGCGTGCCCGCCGTCCCAGCTGTCGCGCAGCGTGATGTAGTGGAAGCCGCCCACCCAGCGATCCACCCCCAGCAGGTTGGTGGCCGAGCGGCTCACATAGAAGAACGGCTGCGGGGAGTCACGCAGGTGCTCCGTGATTTGCTCGAGGGAGGTCAGTCGCGCGCGCTGGGGGGCTGAGCCCGGTGAGGTCGTCATGAGTCGAGGGTACCCCAGCTCGGGATCGTGCCAGGGGCGCTCGGAGCCGCCCGCGCGGCGGTGCGGCGAGGCGGCGGCGTGCGGCGAGCACCCGGTGCCGCGCCCGGTATTCTGGAGCCATGTCAGTGCGTGTTGCGGTCTCCGGTGCGTCCGGTCGTCTCGGTTCTCTCGTGTGCGAGGTGGTGGAGCAGGCGGCAGCGTTCGAGCTGTCGGCCCGGCTCGGCAGCGCGTCACCCGCGGACGCCGGGGCGGACGCCGAGGTGCTCGTCGACGTGAGCCACCCTGACGCATCGCCGGCCATCGTCGAGCGCGCGCTCGCCCGCGGGCAGCGCGTGATCGTCGGCACGAGCGGCTGGTCCGCGGAGCGGCTGGCCTCGCTCGAGGAGCTGGTGGCCGCGCACGACGGTGCGGCGCTCGTCGTGCCGAACTTCTCGCTTGGCTCGGTGCTCGGCACGGCGCTCGCGCGGATCGCAGCCCCCCACTTCGACGCGGTCGAGATCGTTGAGGCGCACCACCCGCAGAAGGTGGACTCGCCATCGGGGACCGCGGTGCGCACGGCCGAGCTGATCGCCGAGGCCCGCGCGGGCCGCCCCGTCGATGCCCCGTTCTCGGAGCAGCCGGCACGCGGCGAGCTCGTCGCAGGGATCCCGGTGCACAGCCTGCGCCTCGCCGGCGTCGTCGCGAAGCAGGAGGTGCGCTTCGGCGGGCCGGGCGAGGTGCTCACGGTGACGCACGACACGCACTCGAACGACGCGTACCGCGCGGGCATCGGGGCGGCGCTGCGCTTCATCACGCGAGCGAGCGGGCTCACGGTCGGCCTGGATCGCGTGCTCGGGATCGGGGCCGCGCCCGCCGCACCGGGGGACGCGTCGGCCGCTGGCACCGCCGGGGGCGCCGCGTGAACGCCCGCACCCGCGCCATCATCGGCGTCGCGATTATGAGCGTGCTGCTCGTCCTCTACTTCGTGTTCGCCGGCGTGCGCGCGATCGGACTGCTGGCCTCCGGCACCCTGATCCCGATCCTCATGGGCGTCGCGATGCTGGTGCTGCCGCTCCTGGGCGTGTGGGCGCTCGCGCGCGAGCTGCTGTTCGGCCGCCAGGCGACCCGCCTCGCCGATCGGCTCGAGGCTGCTGGCCTCATGCCGGAGGAGCCGGTGGCCACCCGCCCATCCGGGCGGCCCGAGCGCGCGGACGCCGATGCGGCGTTTCCGCGCTACCGCGCCGAGGTGGAGGCGAATCCTGAGTCGTGGGAGAGCTGGATGCGGCTCGGCATCGTGTACGACGCATGCGGTGACCGAAAGCGTGCACGAGGGGCCATTCGCGAAGCGATTTCCCTCGAAAAGAACGAAATCAGTGGTATTTCTTCGAACGATTAGGGAAATCGGTATCCCCTGCATAGACTCGATGCCCGGAAGACAGGGATCGGGGCCCGGATGACCCCGTGCGGATTCCATCGCCGGAATCACCTGTAGCTGTCGATGCGCACCATCACGCGCCAGAAAGCACGGTTGTCATGGCCAAATATGACCTCAACGCTCCCGAGCCACGAACTCGAACGCTTGACTCGGTCACCGGTATCAGCAAGAAGGGGCTGCCCTCGGGCACCGTCGGAGTCATGGGGGCCCTCGTCATCGGGCTCTCGGTGTGTGCGCCGGCGTACACGCTGACCGCGGCGGTCGGCCCGGCTGCGAGCGAGGTCGGGTACCAGACGCCCGCGATCTTCCTCATGGGCTTCATCCCGATGCTGCTCGTCGCGCTCGGCTACCGCGCACTCAACAGCGCGATGCCCGACTCCGGTACCTCGTTCACCTGGGCGGCGCGCGCGTTCGGCCCGTGGGTGGGCTGGATGGCCGGCTGGGGCCTCATCGCCGCGACGGTGCTGGTGC
The DNA here is from genome assembly GCF_003917135.1 of Leucobacter chromiireducens. Taxonomy (GTDB): domain Bacteria; phylum Actinomycetota; class Actinomycetes; order Actinomycetales; family Microbacteriaceae; genus Leucobacter; species Leucobacter chromiireducens_A. Next base: position 71,626 of record NZ_RPDI01000015.1, on the reverse strand, counting down.
TCTCGAACCTCGCGGGTATCGCCGTCGAGTTCCTGTTCCAGTCGATCAGCATCATCGCTGACAACCCGGATATCGCCGAGATCTCGGACAACAAGTTCATCAACATCCTCGTCTGCCTCGGCTTCATGGCGATCGCGACGTTCATCTCCTACCGCGGCATGACGTCGACGAAGATCTTCCAGTACATCACCGTCATCTTCCAGATGGCGATCATGGTGTGGTTCATCATCGCGATGTTCGTTGGCGCTGGCGATCCCGCGAACGAGGCCGGCCGCATGCCCGAGCTCTCCTGGTTCAACCCGCTCGAGGTCGACAGCTTCAGCGCGTTCGCCGCCGGTATTGCCGTCTCGATCTTCGTGTACTGGGGCTGGGACACGGTGCTCACGATGGGCGAGGAGACGAAACCGTCGAAGGGTCGCCTCTCCACCGAGAGCAAGGCCGCGATGATCCTCGTCTTCATCCTCGTGGTGCTCTACGTCGGCACGGCTGCGGCGACCGTCGCGTACGCCGGGCTCGGCGAGACCGGCACCGGCCTGAACAACCCGGCGATCGCCGAGAACGTGTTCGCCGCCCTCGCGCACCCCGTGATGGGCCCGGCCGCGATCCTGCTCTCGCTCGCGATCCTCGTGAGCGCGATGGCCTCGATCAACTCGACCGCGATCTCCCCGGCGCGCACGCTCCTCGCGATGTCGCACTACGGCGCGCTGCCGCCCGCCATCAAGAAGATTCACCCGAAGTACAAGTCGCCGTACGTTGCGCTGCTGCTGTCCTCGGTCGTCGCCTCGGTGTTCTACGCGATCATGCGGTTCATCAGCGAGGACGTCCTCTGGGACACGATCACCGCGCTCGGCATGATGGTCTGCTTCTACTACGGCATCACCGCGCTCGCGAGCCCGTGGTACTTCCGCAAGACCGCTGGCAAGGAGGGCATCGGATCGATCCTCTCGAAGCTGGTGCTCCCCGGCCTCGGCGGCATCATCCTGCTCATCGTGTTCGTGCAGACCACGGTCGACAGCATGGATCCCGCGTTCGGCTCGGGCTCGAACATCGGCGGCATCGGGCTCGTCGGCATCATCGGCGTCGTGGTGCTCGGCCTCGGCGTCGTGCTCATGCTGTTCCAGGCGAAGTCGTCGCCGGCGTTCTTCCGCGGCCGCGTCCTCGCGAAGGCCGACGCGTCGTCCGACACCTCGGCGATGCAGCTCTTCGACGATGGGCTCGGTTCCTAGCCACACGCTCGTTCCGAACGAGACGCTCCAGGGGCGTCACCGCTGCCGCGCCACACGCGCGCGAGTGCAGCGGTGGCGCCCCTGAGCGGTTCTGACGCGGTCCCGGTGCCGGGCATTCCACCCGATAGCGCGTGGTGGAATAGGATCGTCGCACACGGTTCGAGCACGGGGAAGCAGGACGAATCAGTGCGCGCACATCAGACTGACCTGTCGATCGCGACGGCGGCGTTCTATCTCGCCGGCGCGATCTTTGCCGCGCTCAACGCGTCGGTGTTTCGCTACTCCGAGGCGCCGCGCCCCGACCTCGTGGTGATCTCGCTCGCCTGCCTCGTCGCTGGCGGCGGGGTGCTGCTGCTCGGGCGGCGGTTCTCGCTGCGGCTCGCCGGTGTGCTGATGGCTGGCGCGCTGTTCGTGGTCGTGCCGTCCGCCCTCACGACGCCCGACGCCCTGCGCGCGTTCAACATGGGGCTGCTGTTTTTCCCCTACGTCCTGTACCTGGTGTGGTTCTTCCGGCTGTGGTTCGCGCGCCTGCTGAGCTACACCTGGATGGTCACCTACATCGTGCTGATGCTCTGGCGATTCGGCGACGAGGTGGCGACCGTGCTCATGACCCTCGCGGTCACTGGTCTGCTCGCGGGCGAGCTGATCGGGCACTTCAAGGCGCGGCTCGAGCGCACCTCGATCACCGATCCGCTCTGCGATGTGTGGAACAAGCGCGGCTTCGAGCGGCTGCTCGGGCCGGCGGTCACCGCGGCGCAGCGCAACCGGCAGTCGCTGTCGCTGCTCTATCTCGACCTCGACGACTTCAAGCGCGTGAACGACGAACTCGGGCACGCGGCGGGGGATCGGGTGCTCCAGGAGTTCGCGCGCGCGGTGCGGGATCACTCCCGGCCGCAGGACGTGTTCGCCCGATTCGGCGGCGACGAGTTCGTGCTGCTGACGATCGACGCGAACGCGGATCGGGCGCGCGTTGCCGGCCAGCGCCTGCGCGAGCAGATCCCGCACCCGAGCTGGTCGTTCGGGGTGTCGGAGTGGCAGCGGGGGGAGAGCCCGGAAGCGTTCATTTCGCGCGCGGACCTGCTGATGCTGACCGAGAAGCAGGAGCGCAAGCGGGCGCGCCCGTAGCTGAGCTGGGGCCGGATCGGCGTCCCGGCTGAGCTGAATGTCGGTGGTCGCGGGTACACTCAAGGGGTGACTACGAACTCGATTCCCACCCCGTACGAGGACCTGCTGCGCGAGGTCTACGAGCACGGCGACGCGAAGTCCGACCGCACGGGAACGGGCACGCGGAGCCTCTTCGGGCGACAGATCCGATTCGATCTCGCCGAGTCCTTCCCGCTCCTCACCACGAAGCGCGTGCACTTCAAGTCCGTTGCGGTCGAGCTGCTGTGGTTCCTCCGCGGCGAGGGGAACACGAAGTTCCTCACCGACAACGGGGTGACCATCTGGGACGAGTGGGCCGACCAGAACGGCGACCTCGGCCCCGTGTACGGGGTGCAGTGGCGCTCGTGGCCGACGCCGGACGGCGAGCATATCGATCAGATTGAACGCGTGATCGAGCAGATCCGAGAGACCCCGGACTCGCGCCGCATCATCGTGTCGGCCTGGAACGTCGCGGACCTCGACGAAATGGCGCTCATGCCGTGCCACGCGTTCTTCCAGTTCTACGTCGCGGACGGGAAGCTCTCCTGCCAGCTCTACCAGCGCTCCGCCGACATGTTCCTCGGGGTGCCGTTCAACATCGCCTCGTACGCGCTCCTCACGCTGATGGTGGCGCAGCAGACCGGGCTCGAGCCCGGCGAGTTCATCTGGACCGGCGGCGACTGCCACATCTACGACAACCACGTTGAGCAGGTCGAGCTGCAGCTCAGCCGCGAGGCGCTGCCGTACCCGAAGATCGCGATCCGCAAGGCGGACTCGATCTCTGACTACACGCTCGACGACTTCGAGGTGCTGGGGTACGAGCACCACCCGGGCATCAAGGCCCCGGTGGCGGTCTGAGCATGGCGGGGGAGACGCCGCGGCTCGGCATGATCTGGGCCGAAGCGCGCGGCGGCGCGATCGGCCGCGCGGGCGACATGCCCTGGCACCTGCCGGAGGACCTCGCGCACTTCAAGCGCAGCACGCTCGGCGCGCCCGTTATCATGGGGCGCCGCACGTGGGAGTCGCTGCCGGAGCGCGTCCGGCCACTGCCCGGCCGGGTCAACATCGTGGTCACGCGGGATCCCGGTTATGCCGCGCCTGGCGCGACCGTGGTGGGATCCCTCCCGGCGGCGATCGCGGCGGCCGGCAGCGAGGCGGCGGAGATCGCGTGGATCATGGGCGGCGGTGAGCTCTACCGCAGCGCGCTGCCGGCAGCGACCGAGCTCGTCATCACGCGGATCGCGCTCGACGTGCCGGACGCCGACACGTTCGCGCCGCAACTCGGCGACGAGTGGCGGTTGGCCGACGCCGGCGAGGATCTTGTCTCCGCGACGGGCCTCGGGTACCGGTGCGAGCGCTGGGTGCGCGCCGGGAAGTGACGAAAGCCGCGGGGCGGTGAGCGGCGGGCCGCGACGTCCGGTACCCTAGGGAGGTGGCACATCAGGAGAATCCCTTCGGACAGGTACTCGTCGCGCTCGTCACGCCCTTCCAGGCGGACGGCGAGGTCGATTGGCCTGCCGTGGAGAAGCACATCGACGATTGCATCGTCAGCGGGGCCGACGGCATTGTCGTCACCGGCACCACCGGCGAGACGAGCACGCTGACGGACCCTGAGAAGCTGAAGCTCGTCGAGGTCGCGAAGGCCGTCTCGAGCGGCCGCGCAAAGATCATCACCGGCGGCGGCTCCAACGAGACCGCGCACGCGATCGAGCTCTACCGTGCCAGCGAGAAGGCCGGCGCGGACGGTGTGATGATCGTCACTCCGTACTACAACAAGCCAACACAGGCTGGCCTCCTCACGCACTTCCGCATGGTCGCGGACGCGACCGATCTCCCCGTGATCCTCTACGACATCCCCGGCCGCACCGGGGTGCCGATCACGTATGAGACGATCCTCCGTCTCGCGAAGCACCCGAACATCCTCGCGGTGAAGGACGCCAAGGGCGACTTCAGCGAGGTCAGCCGCGTGCTCAACCAGACCGACCTCATGTACTTCTCCGGTGACGACGCGAACGTGCTGCCGCACCTCGCGATCGGCGCGACCGGTCTGATCGGTGTGACGGCGAACATCGCCGCCGCGCCGTACCGGGCCATCATCGACGCCGTGAACGCTGGCGACCTGCACACCGCGCGCGACGCGCACCAGAGCCTCGAACCCCTCGTGCGCGCCGTGATGACGCACGTGCCGGGGACCGTTGCGGCGAAGTACATCCTCCACGGGCTCGGCCGGATCGGCAGCCCGCGCGTCCGACTCCCACTCGTGGGGCCGGAGGAGTGGGAGGCCGCACTCATCGAAGACGAGCTCGCGCTCGTCAGCGACGTCCCAGGCGTCGATCTGTCAAACTTCAGGCCGGACCGCAACGCGGCTGCCGGCGGTGCCCTGCCCAAGATCGCAGGCACCACCCGCTAACACACAGGAGGCTTTGTGCCCAACCCCCCTTACGCGCCCCCCGCTGTCGAGCAGGGAACCCTGCGCATTACGCCGCTTGGCGGCCTCGGCGAAGTCGGCCGAAACATGACGGTCTACGAGATCAACGGCAAGTTGCTCGTCGTAGACTGCGGCGTGCTCTTCCCCGAGGTGCAGCACCCGGGTGTCGACCTCATCCTGCCCGACATCTCGAAGATCGAGGACCGCCTCGGCGACATCGTCGCGGTGGTGCTCACGCACGGCCACGAGGACCACATCGGTGGCGTGCCCTACCTGCTCAAGAAGCGCGAGGACATCCCGCTCGTCGGTTCCAAGCTCACCCTCGCGTTCGTCGAGGCGAAGCTGAAGGAGCATCGCATCCGCCCGGTCACGAAGGTGGTCGCGGAAGACGAGCGCGTGCAGTTCGGTCCCTTCGACCTCGAGTTCATCGCCGTGAACCACTCGATCCCCGACGCGCTCGCGGTCGCGATCCGCACCGAGGCCGGTCTCGTGATCGGCACGGGCGACTTCAAGATGGATCAGCTGCCGCTCGACGGCCGCATCACCGATCTGCGCGCGTTCGCGCGGCTCGGCGAGGAGGGCGTTGACCTCTTCATGACCGATTCGACGAACGCCGACGTGCCCGGCTTCACCTCGCCGGAGAAGAACATCGGGCCGGTCATCGAGCAGGTCATCGCGAAGACCACCGGAAAGGTCGTCGTCGCGAGCTTCTCGAGCCACGTGCACCGCGTGCAGCAGGTGCTCGACGCCGCGCAGGCGAACGGCCGCCGCGTCGTGCTGCTCGGCCGCTCCATGGTGCGCAACATGAAGATCGCCGCCGACCTCGGGTACCTCGACGTTCCCGAGGGCGTGCTCGTCGATCTGAAGAAGAGCGGCGACATCCCGGATCACCGCATCGTGTACATGTCGACCGGTTCGCAGGGCGAGCCGATGGCCGTGCTCAGCCGCATGGTCAACCGCGAGCACCAGGTCGAGGTGGGGGAGGGCGACACCGTCATCCTCGCGTCGAGCCTGATCCCAGGCAACGAGACCTCCGTCTACCGCGTCATCGACGGGCTCATCAAGCTCGGCGCCAACGTGGTGCACAAGGGCAACGCCAAGGTGCACGTCTCCGGCCACGCGTCGGCGGGTGAGCTGCTCTACTGCTACAACATCGTGCGCCCGAAGAACGTGATGCCGATCCACGGCGAGCACCGCATGCTCGTCGCGAACGCCGCGCTCGCGATCGAGACCGGCGTGCCGCAGAACCGCACCGTCATCGCCGAGAACGGTACGGTCGTCGACCTCGTCGACGGCGTCGCGCGCCCGGTCGGCCAGCTCGACATCGAGTTCATCTACGTCGACGGCAAGAGCGTCGGCCGCGTCACCGAGGACGATCTGCGCGATCGCCGCACGCTCGCGGAGGAGGGCTTCATCTCGGTCATCACCGTCGTGGAGACCACGCTCGGGCAGATCGTGTCTGGCCCCGACATCCACGCGAAGGGCGTCGCCGAGGAGAAGCACGTCTTCGAGAAGATCAAGCCTCAGGTCGCGAAGGCGCTCGAGGATGCCATGAAGGATGGGATCACCGATCACCACCAGCTGCAGCAGATCACGCGCCGCACCGTCGGTCGCTGGGTCGGCACCAAGCTGCGCCGCAAGGCGATGATCGTGCCCGTCGTCGTGGTGGTGTAGGGAGTATGGCCAACTTTTTCCAGACTGAACGTTGGTGGCAGTTCCAGGCTGAGCTTGGCGAACGGGTGATCTCCGGATCCGGCCCAGACTGGCACTACTTCGGGCGCATCGTGCGCGACTCGATCGGGCCGTACCTGTACCTCCCGTACGGTCCGGTCGTGCGCGACGAGCGCGGCCTCGACGCCGCGATCGCGCACGCGACGGCGCAGGCGAAAGAGCTCGGCTGCTACCGCCTGATCATCGAGCCCTCGCTGCCGATCACCCCGGAGCAGGCGGGGGCGCGCGGCAAGCGCATGCTCACCGGTTTCCAGCCCAGCCGCACGCACGTGGTCGACCTCACCCAGAGCGAGGAAGACATCATCCGCGGCATGAACACGACCCGTCGCAAGCAGTACCGCGGCGCCGCGAAGCGCGGCTACAGCTTCGCCGAGCTGGCCGACGACGCCGACTACGAGCTGGGGATCGAACTGCTCCGCCAGACGGGGGAGACCCGCTCGTTCGAGGTGCGCGACAACGCGTACTTCCGGCACTTCCGCGGCCTGGTCAGCGAGGGCATCGCCCGCGTGTTCACGGCGAAGCTCGACGGCGAAACGAAGGTCGTCGGCTACGTGATCGACGACGAGGACACGCGCTACTACCTCTACGTCGGGCGCGACACCTCAAACGTGAGCATGACGATCTCCGGGCCGTTCATCGCGTATCTGATGCTCGACGCGAAGGAACGCGGGCTCTCCACGTTCGACTTCTACGGCATCTCGGCGCGCGACGACGTGCCAGACGAGTGGACCGGCTTCACGACGTTCAAGCGCACGTTCGGCGGCCACGCCGTGCAGTTCTCCGGCGCGTGGGAGATCCCCGTCCAGCCCGTGAAGTACGCGCTGCGCCGCACGCTCGACTGGGCGCACGAGCTGCGCGCGAAGGCCGCGGCACGGAAGGCGACGCCCGCCTCCTCCGGGCAGCCGGAGGCAGCCGCCGCGAGCGCGGCACCCGCCGAGTCGGCTGCGAAGGAGTAGCCGATGGGCCTGTTGCGCGCGAGCGCCGTCATGGCGACGGGGACGATCCTCTCGCGAGTGCTCGGCCTCGCGAAGGTCATCGTGCTCGCCGCCGCGATCGGCCAGACGAGCTCGGTTTCGGCCGACGCGTTCGCGAACGGCAACATGCTGCCGAACACGATCTACACGATCCTGCTCGGCGGCATGTTGAACGCCGTGCTCGTGCCGCAGATCGTGCGCGCCGCGCGCAACCCGGACGGCGGCGCCGGGTACATCAACAAGATCCTCACGTTCGTGATCGTCGCGCTCACGATCATCACGGCCCTCGCGATGCTCGGTGCGCCGCTGCTCGTGTGGCTGTTCCAGCTCTCGTGGCCGGCGGATCAGCTCGCGCTGTCCGCTGCGTTCGCGTACTGGTGCCTCCCGCAGATCCTGTTCTACGGGATCTACACGGTGATGGGCGAGGTGCTCAACGCGCGCAGCGTGTTCGGGCCGTACACGTGGGCGCCCGTGCTCAACAACATCATCAGCATCGCCGGCATCGTGCTCTTCATGATGTGGTTCGGGGCTGATCCGAGCGGGGCACGCGCACCGGGCGACTGGAACGGGCTCGCGATCGCGGTCCTCGCCGGCAGCGCGACGCTCGGCGTGGTCGCGCAGGCGCTCATCCTGTTCGCGTCGTGGCGCAAGGCTGGCCTGAGCTACCGCCCGGACTTCGTGTGGCGCGGCATGGGCCTCGGCGCAACCGCGAAGATCGCGAGCTGGAGCCTCGCCATGATCGCCGTGATCCAGATCGGCGGGTGGGTGACCTCAAACGTGGTGGGCACCGCGTCCGGGCAGGGGCCATCGTCCGCCTCGCTCGGCAACGCGTGGCTCGTGCTCATGATGCCGCACTCGGTGCTGGCGGTCTCCCTTGCAACCGCGTACTTCACGCGCTTCGCCGAGGCGGGGCGCGATGGGCGCATGACCGACTTCCGCGCCGACTTCTCGGCGTCGGTGCGGCAGGTGTCCCTCGTCATGGTGTTCGCGGCTGGCGCGATCTTCGCCGCGGCGACGTTCCTGAGCCCGCTCATCGAGCGCGGCAGCCCACTCCAGGTCGAGCAGTTCGCGCTGGTGCTGCGCACCTACGTGCTCTGCCTCGCACCGTTCAGTTTCCTGTTCATCGTGCAGCGCTCGTTCTACGCGCTCTCGGACACGCGCACCCCCTTCATCTTCACGTGCGTGCAGCAGGGGCTGTTCATCGTGCTCGCGATCGCCTGCCTGTGGGTGCCTGCCGATGTGCGCGGCGCTGCGGTCACGCTGGCGTACTCGATCGCCACGTTCGCGCAGGCACTCGTCGGTACGATCCTGCTCCGCCGGAAGATCGGCAGGATCGATGGGCAGCGCGTGCTCGGGAGCCTCGTGCGCTTCACGCTCGCGGTGATCCCTGCGGTGCTCGCCGGCATCGGCACGAGCCTGGCGCTGCAGAGCTGGGTGCCCGGGTACTCGGTGTGGCAGTCCTTCGGCTTCGCCATCGTGGTGGGCCTCGCCGTCGGGGTCGTGTACCTGATGGCGCTCCTCGCGATGCGCTCGCCGGAGGTCAGCGAGATCACGGGAACGCTGCGCCGCAAGCTCGGCCGCGGCTAGCCGGCCGGCCGGGGGCTGGTTGGCGCGCCGCCGCTCGCTGCCGCCCGCCCACCCGCCCCAATCTCTCATTTAGTGAGGGTTTGGTGCAGAATCGCTGGGGCGAACCGGATCAAACTCGATCGGAACCCATGCGAGGGGTGCGCGGGGCGCGGCGCGGCCTGCCCGAGGTCTGGGGTGGGCAAGCTCCCGCTGACGCCCCCGCCAACACCGCCCCCCCAGGCCCGCAACTTTGTGAGGGTTCGAGGCGCAATGGCGCCGCATACCGGTTCGGACCCCTACTCAATGCGAGAAAGGTCCCCGCGGACAGCGCAGCCAGACGCTAGTACAGGCCGATGTCCCGGTACTTCGAGCGGTGCAGCTTCGCCACCACGCGCTCGCCAATCCGCTGCCAGATCCCGTAGGCGAACGCCTTGATCGGCAGATCGAACGCCCCGATGTAGTCGGTGCGCTCGCGCGCGAACGACAGCTTGAACAGCCCGAGCCCGTACGACGGGTGATCGGCCGTGCTCGTCGCCCAGGCCGGGGCGATGCCGACAAGATCGATCTCCGTCGCGCCGGCCGCACGGGCGTCCAGCATCATCTGCCAGATCAGCAGGTTCGACATGCCGGGGGAGACGCGATCCCGCTCGGATCCGCCGTCCTTGTAGAACGCGCGCGTGCCGATCACGATCATGTAGCTCATCACCGCGGGCGTGCCGTCGACATTGATCGCGTAAAAGGTGCCCTGACCTGCGTCAGCGAAGCCGCGCCACAGCGACTCGGTGTACGCCTTCGGGCGGAGCGCGAGGTCCGCGGTCCCGCCGCCGACGAGCCGCATCAGGCGGTGCATCTGCTCGAACGTTTCCTCGGTGGCCGGCAGCTGCTCCACGACGGCGCCATCACGCTGCGCGCGGCGGATCATGTTGCGGCACTTCTTGTCGAAACTCGCAATAAGTTCGTCTTCGCTCCGCTCGAGCGACACAATCGCGGTGCTCGCGCTGCCCTGGATCGCGGGTCGCCGCACGGCGCCGAGCGCCGCGAGGGGAGCGGGCGCCGGCCCCTCGAGCTCACTCAGATCGCTCACCGCGATCGGCGGCTCGAACGTAATCGCGAAGACGCTTCGCGCCTCGCGCGTCGTGAGGTCGCGCAGCGCGGCCACGTGCTCAGCAAGCCCGACGAGGTCGGTCGCCGCGGGGCCGCGGGTGATGTACCAGAGGTGGCCGAGGATCGGCACCCTCCGCTCGAGCACGAGCGTGACGCTTTCGCGCTCGCCGGCGCGCTCGAACACGACGTATCGTGGCTGCCAGGCGACCGTGCGCTTCGTGTCAGCGAGCGTGGTGGAGACGAGGAAATCACCCCCGTCGGGGTTTTCTGCGAGGAGGGTATCCCAGGAACTGATTTCTTGAGGCGTCGCGTAACGGGCGCGAAGCGCGGGTGCACTCATGATGACCGATTCTAGCCGCACCCGCTGAACACCTCCGAGATTCCGCGCATTCCGGGCCGGTCGGAGCGTCATCTCGCGAATGTCGGCGGTCGAACGTACCCTTGAACGCATGGCCAGTAAAGCTTCGTCGCGCTCGAAATCAGGGAGCACTGCGTCGCGGGGATCCCGCACGCAGGCTTCGCGAGCAACCGCGAAGACGAAGGTGCTTGCGGCATCGGAACCGAGCGAGGGCGTGCTCGTGCGCGCCTGGAACGGGCTCGCGCACGCCGTTGGCGGCGCGGCACGCGCGTTCCGCGTTGAGCCACTCGCCGCGGAGGATCGGCGCGATGGGGTTCCGCTTCTGCTGGTGCTGCTCGCCGTTGTCGGTGCGGTGATCGAGTGGTTCCTGATCGGCAACCCCGTCGCCGTGCAGCTCGACGCGTGGTCGTTTGGTGGCCTCCTTGGCCGGGTGGCCTTTGGCCTCCCCATCATCATGGTCGGCTTCGCGCTGTGGTTGTTCAACCATCCGTCGAGCGTGACGGACAATCGGCGCATCGCGATCGGCCTGTTCCTCGCGATCACCGCGGTGGCCGGCCTCACGCACATCTACGGTGGCCAGCCGCACCCGCGCCAGGGCATGCCAGCACTGGCTGAGGCCGGCGGGCTGCTCGGCTGGATGGTGGGCACGCCGCTGCTTGCGCTGACGATCTGGGTCGCCACCCCGTTCTTCTCGCTCGTACTGCTCTTCTCGCTGCTCATCGTTACGAAGACTCCGCCGGGGCGCATCGTGCGGCGCCTGCGTGAGGCCTACGCGTTCCTCTTCGGCGTTGCCGAGGGCGGTGCCGACGCCGAGGGCGCAGAGCAGGCCGCGCCGAAGTCCAAGGTGAAGCGCGACCGCAGTACGCAGCAGCCGCTGTTCGACATCGAGGATCAGGAGCCCGAGCCCGGCGCGCTGCCCTGGTGGCGTCGCAACTCCTCGGGGCGCGAGGAGGATCCGGCGTACGCGGGCGATCAGGCCGGGCTTGACGCGGCGCTCGACGGCGGGGCCGCAGCGCCGGCCGAAGCCGATGCGCCAGCGCGCGCGGTCGCGTTCGACTCTGCGCTGACCCCCGATCCAGCGCCCGCGACTGATGTGTTCGCCGATGGCCTGTTCGACGAACTCGACCAGGCCGAGGCCGCCGTCGAGGAACTCGGCGGGGCGTCGGCGTCCGGTCTCGGCGACGACTCGTGGGACGACTTCGCGCCGGCGGAGAGCGCGGCCGACGCCGCGAGCGCTGCCGCGTCGCCCGCGACGACGCCGTTCGCCGTCGCCCCCGCGCACGATCCCGCGCAGCAGCTCGAGTACCGACTGCCGGATCAGGGTGCGCTCTCCGCCGGCGACGCCCCGAAGACGCACACCGAGGCGAACGACGCCATCATGGCCGCGATCGCCCGTGTCTTCGAGGAGTTCAAGGTGGACGCGCGGGTCTCCGGCTTCTCGCGCGGCCCGACGGTCACCCAGTACGAGGTCGAGCTCGGCCCAGGCGTCAAGGTGGAGAAGGTCACCGCGCTCTCGAAGAACCTCTCGTACGCGGTCGCGTCGAACGAGGTGCGGATCCTCTCACCGATCCCGGGCAAGAGCGCGATCGGCATCGAGATCCCCAACAAGGATCGCGAGAATGTCGCGCTCGGCGATGTGCTGCGCTCGAACCGCGCTCAGCGCAGCACCCACCCCATGACGATCGGCGTCGGCAAGGATGTGAAGGGCGGCTTCGTCGTCGCGAACCTCGCGAAGATGCCGCACCTGTTGGTCGCAGGCGCCACGGGCTCCGGCAAGTCCAGCTTCATCAACTCGATGATCACGAGCATCCTGATGCGCGCGACGCCCGCCGAGGTGCGCATGGTGCTCGTTGACCCGAAGCGCGTGGAGCTCACGGTCTACCAGGGCGTACCGCACCTGATCACCCCCATCATCACGAACGCCAAGAAGGCGGCGGAAGCCCTGCAGTGGGTCGTGAAAGAGATGGACATGCGCTACGACGATCTGGCGAGCTTCGGCTTCCGCCACATCGACGATTTCAACGAGGCGGTGCGCTCCGGCGGCATCGTGCTCCCCGCTGGCAGCCAGCGCGTGCTGAAGCCCTACCCGTACCTCCTGGTCGTGGTCGACGAGCTCGCGGACCTCATGCTCATCGCGCCGCGCGATGTCGAGGACTCGATCCAGCGCATCACCCAGCTCGCGCGCGCCGCGGGCATCCACCTCGTGCTCGCCACGCAGCGCCCGTCCGTCAACGTCGTCACCGGTGTGATCAAGTCGAACGTGCCGAGCCGCTACGCGTTCGCGGTGGCCTCGGGCACCGACTCGCGGGTCATCCTCGACGAGGTGGGCGCTGAGCGCCTCATCGGTCAGGGCGACGGCCTGCTGCTGCTCAACGGCGAGTCCACGCCGATGCGCGTGCAGGGCGCCTGGGTGAACGAGTCGGAGATCGCGCAGGTCGTTGCGCACGTCAAGGCGCAGGCGCAGCCCGAGTACCGCTCCGACGTGGCGCAGGCCGCGGAGAAGAAGGACATCGATGAGGACATCGGGGACGATCTCGAGGTGCTGCTCGCGGCCGTCGAGCTCGTGGTCACCTCGCAGTTCGGATCGACCTCGATGCTGCAGCGGAAGCTGCGTGTCGGCTTCGCGAAGGCCGGCCGTCTCATGGACCTGATGGAGTCCCGCGACATCGTCGGCCCATCCGAGGGCTCGAAGGCCCGCGACGTGCTGGTCACGCCGGAGCAGCTGCCCGAGGTGCTCGCCCGCCTGAAGGGGGGAACGCCGCCGGCAGCAGCGCCGTCAGCGGCTGCGGCCCCCGTCGCCGCGTCGCCAGCGCCCGCACAGCCGGCCGCGACCCAGCCGGCCGCGGCCTCAGCGGCCCCCGTGCAGTCCGCGCCGCAGCCCCCGACCGCGGAGCTCCCGTCGTCGCCGGCCGCACCGGCCGATCCCGAGACCGCGGTGCTCGAGCCGCTCGCCGAGGTGGAGACCGCAGCGCTCGATGTCCCCGGCGGAGACTACGACACCCGCTACGACGACCCGATTGGGAAGTACCAGGCCAGCCTCGAAGAGGTGGATGGTGACGACGATGAAGACGCGTGGCAGCTGACGGGACGGGACTGACGCATGGGTGAGCAGCGGGTGGCCGAGCGGCCGAGCAACTGGAACGCGCCAAACATCATCACGGGAGCGCGGATCCTCGCGACGCCGTTCTTCATCTGGATGCTGCTCGCCGATGGGGGAGCGCACGGGGGCCTGCGCTGGGCCGCGGCGGCGTTCTTCGTAGTGGCAATCGCGACTGACGCCTGGGATGGCCACATCGCGCGCTCGCGCGGACTCATCACGAACCTGGGCAAGCTGCTTGACCCGATCGCCGACAAGTTTCTCACTGGCGCCGCGCTCGTCGGGCTCTCGATCCTCGGCGAACTTCCGTGGTGGGTGACGATCCTCGTCCTCGTTCGCGAGATCGGGATCACGGTGCACCGCCTCATGATCGCGAGCGACGTGGTGGTCGCCGCGGCCTGGATGGGCAAGCTGAAAACCGTCGCGCAGTCGGTCGCGATCACGCTCGCGCTGCTGCCGCTCGCCGATGTCATGGGCGACGCGGCCCCGATCGCGATCTGGCTGAACATCATCACGATGACGATCGCGGTGGTGCTGACCGTGCTGAGCGGGATCGATTACGTGCTCGCGTTCCTCCGCACCCGGCGGGGTGCCGGTGCGCGCGGCTAGCCCGTCCCCGCGCGGGGGCGCAGCGGTCGCCGCGGCCAACGTGGTGGCGCGCGCGGCCGCGGCCGGCATCAGGATCGCGGTCGCCGAGTCGCTGACCGGGGGAGCGCTCGCGGACGCGCTCGTCTCGGTGCCCGGGGCATCGCGCGTGTTCTCCGGCGCGATCGTCGCGTACGACACCGAGCTCAAAGCCTCGCTGCTCGGCGTCGACCGCGCGCTGTTGCGCCGCACCGGGCCCGTTGACCGCGAGGTCGCCATGCAGATGGCGAGCGGGGTGCGGCGCGCCTGCGCGACCCCGCGCGTCGCAGCTGGAGGACGCCGGCCGTCGGAGTCACGCGACGCTGAGATCGGGCTCGCAACGACCGGCGTCGCCGGCCCCGATCCCGATCCGCAGACCGGTCAGCCGGTTGGCACCGTGTGGCTCGGGCTGAGCTTCGGCACGCGCACCACCGCGATCCCGCTCCTGCTGGCTGGCGATCGCGCGGAGATCCGCGCGAGTACGGTGCACGCGGCGCTCGATGCGCTCGACGCCGCCCTGGTGCGTGAGTACCCCGGGTTCGCCGCTGAATCGTGAGTTTTCCTGGGAATTCGATAGAACCTGAGCGGGATCGACTCAAGTTCAGAGAAGTTTCAGGAATATGCGGGGTAGTCTCGGAGTTGTTCCCAGTGACGCCACCCAGATCGGGTGGAGTTCCCGTAGCAGCGATGTGTTCTGAAGCGGGTAGGGTGGATGCACAACCCGCAGGGGGAGTGTAGTGAAGGAGGGTCCACATGGTGCTGATGCGTCAGGAGATCGGCGACGTGCTTCGTGACTTCCGTCAACAGAAGGGTCGCACGCTGCGCCAGGTTGCCGGGGACGCGAGCGTCGCGCTTGGGTACCTGAGCGAGGTCGAGCGCGGCCAGAAGGAAGCCTCGAGCGAGATCCTCGCTGCGGTGGCCGACGCGCTGGATACCCCGCTCTCCGTCATTATGGGCGAGGTGAGCGAGCGTCTCGCGATCGTCGAGGGGCTGTCGATGCCGCTCGCGAACCGCGTCCCCGATACGGTTCCCGCTGAGCTGGTCTCGGGCTTCACGCCCGAGCTCGTGTCCTAGCGTGCACCCTCGGCTGGCTTCCGCGCAATGAGTGCGCGGTCTGGGCGCCCGATCCCGTCTGGGGTCGGGCGCTTTGCCGTTGATGGTGGCGAGAGAGAAGGGTGGCGCGATGCGACTGAGTGAGTTCCGGCGCGCGTGCGCCGAGGAGTTCGGTGCCGAGTACGCGGGTGTGCTGCTGCGCGACCACTGGCTCGCGGCGTTGGGTGGCACCCCGAATGATGCGATCGAGCGCGGGGTGCCCGCGCGCGATGTGTGGGCAGAACTCTGCGCTGACCTGCAGGTGCCGATTGAGCGGCGCCACGGGCGTGGCCTGCGCGATCCGCGCGACTAAATTCGGCGCAACACGCCGGGCGGGGCTTCGAACATGTGTTCGATTAGTGCTAGCTTCGTCCACAGGTGAGGTTCGCGACGAATCGCTCCCAGGAAGAGGATGTCCGGCGTGAATGTCGGAGGTTGCTTCTAGGGTGTGAAGCACGAACTCACCAATGCCTTGTCTGCTCCACACGGAGTCGAGACAGTCGGTAGGCAGCACCGCTGCGGAGGAATCCGCCAGAACGCAAGGAGCACGAAGATGGCCGCACCCAAGGATCGCGAAAAGGCACTTGAAGTTGCCCTCGCGCAGATTGACAAAAACTTCGGCAAGGGCGCCATCATGCGCATGGGCAGCCAGGAGCGCGCGCCCGTCGAGGTCATCCCAACGGGCTCCGTCGCACTGGATGTCGCGCTCGGGATCGGCGGACTGCCGCGCGGGCGCATCGTGGAGATCTACGGCCCTGAGTCTTCGGGAAAGACCACGCTGACGCTGCACGCGATCGCGAACGCGCAGCGAGCTGGCGGCATCGCTGCGTTCATCGACGCGGAGCACGCGCTCGATCCGGACTACGCGCAGAAGCTCGGGGTGGACATTGATGCACTCCTCGTCGCGCAGCCCGACACCGGTGAGCAGGCGCTCGAGATCGCGGACATGCTGATCCGCTCGGGGTCCGTCGACCTCGTGGTCATCGACTCGGTGGCGGCGCTCGTGCCGAAGGCCGAGATCGATGGCGAGATGGGCGACAGCCACGTCGGTCTGCAGGCCCGCCTCATGTCGCAGGCGCTCCGCAAGATCACGGGCAGCCTGAACGCCACGAAGACCACCTGTATCTTCATCAACCAGCTCCGCGAGAAGGTCGGCGTCTTCTTCGGCAGCCCCGAGACCACCTCGGGCGGCAAGGCCCTCAAGTTCTACGCCTCGGTGCGACTCGATATCCGTCGCATCCAGACGCTGAAGGACGGCACCGACGCCGTGGGCAACCGCACCCGCGTGAAGGTCGTGAAGAACAAGATGGCCCCGCCCTTCAAGCAGGCCGAGTTCGACATCCTCTACGGCATCGGCATCTCCCGCGAGGGCTCGCTCATCGACTACGGCGTGGAACAGGGGCTCATTAAGAAGAGCGGCGCCTGGTTCACCTACGACGGGGATCAGCTCGGCCAGGGCATGGAGAACGCGCGCCGCTTCCTCATCCAGCACGCCGACATTGCCGCGGAGATCGAGGAGAAGATTCTCACGAAGCTCGGCGTCAACGGCCGCACCGAGGAGGCCGTCGCTGATGCGAAGGCGACCCCGGTCGAGGGTGCGACGGGCGCCGCGGATGCTGGCGCTGCGAAGGCTCCTGCTGCCGCGAAGGCTCCCGCCGCGACCAAGCCCGCTGAGCGAGCGAGCGCGTAGCTCATGGCGGTCCGTTTCCTCCCGCCCCCCGGCGACCCCGCCGCGGGGGCGGGGCCCGACCGGGGGGATCTCGCCGAGGTCATCGAGCTGCGCGGCATGCTGCGCCAGCGCGCGTGGGCGGACCCGTCGCGCGCCACGGAGCAGGGTGTTTCGGACTTGGATGACCCGGACTTGGGCGGCTCGGACGAGCGCGAGCCCGAGTCCGAGCCCGAGCCAGTGCCCGCTGCGGCAAAGGCTGAGGGCGCGCGGGGCGGCCGCACCGCCGTGATCTCCGCGCTCGGTGACCACCTCACGCGCGCGAGCGATCTCGCCCGCGCCGCGCAGCCTGGGCGCGGGTCGGCCGGTACGCCGGAGTACCGCGTCGCGCCGGCCGCCGCGGCCGCCGAACCAGATTCCGGGCACGCGGCTGAGTTCGCATCGGAGCACGCGGCCGAGCAAACGGACACCGCGCTGCAGGAAGCGCACGAGGACGGCGTCCGCCTGCTTGCGCGCCGCGCGCGTTCGAGCGGTGAGCTGCGGGAGGAGCTCTTGCGCCTCGATCACGCCGCGAGCGAGGTCGACGTCGTGATTGCGGAGTTCGAGGAGCGGCTCTACCTCGACGACGCGGGGCTCGCCCGCGCGGTCACCGAGAAGCTGCGCGACTCGAAGCGTGCCAGCCGCTCGCAGATCCGGGTGAAGCTGCGCGAGCGGCGCCTCCCCGACGCCGTCATCGAGGCCGCGCTCGGCGAGCTCGACGACGACGAGGAGTTCTCGCTGCTGCGTGAGGCGGCGATCGCGCGCGCCGCGAAGCTTGGCGGGCTCGAACGCTCCGTCGCTGAGCGCCGCCTGCTCGGCTTCCTCGCGCGGCGCGGCTGGTCGGGCGAGCCCGCCTCGCGAGCCGTGCGCGAAGCGCTCGACGGCACCGGCCGCGGCGGGAGCCGCACCGGGCGCGGCAGCGGCGTGCGATTCCAGTAGCCACGCGGCCAGCGCAGTTCGCCCCGCAGCGCGCCGGTAAACTGAAGCCATGAGTCTTGCATCGGCAGAACCCACCGTGATCTCCCCGTCACCCGCGGCGCTGCGCCCGGACGGCACCCCGCGCAGCTACAGCGTGCGCACGCTCGGCTGCCAGATGAACGTGCACGACTCCGAGCGCCTCTCCGGCTCACTCGACGCTGCTGGGTACATCGCTGCGACCGACCCGGCCGATGCCGACGTGATCGTCATCAACACGTGCGCCGTGCGCGAGAACGCCGCGAACAAACTGTACGGTCAGCTCGGCCACCTCGCCGGCGTGAAGCGCGGCCGCGACGGCATGCAGATCGCCGTCGGCGGGTGCCTCGCCCAGAAGGACCAGGGCACCATCGTCGAGAAGGCGCCGTGGGTCGACGTCGTGTTCGGCACGCACAACATGGGCTCGCTCCCGGCCATGCTGGAGCGCGCGCGACACAACGAGGAAGCCCAGGTCGAGATTCTCGAGGCGCTGGAGGTCTTCCCCTCAACCCTGCCCACCAAGCGCGACTCCGCGTCGAGCGGCTGGGTGTCCATCTCCGTCGGCTGCAACAACACCTGCACGTTCTGCATCGTGCCGGCGCTCCGCGGCAAGGAGAAGGACCGCCGACCCGGCGACATCCTCGCCGAGGTGCAGGCGCTCGTCGATGATGGCGCCATCGAGGTCACCCTCCTCGGGCAGAACGTGAACACCTACGGCGTCGAGTTCGGCGACCGCCAGGCCTTCGGCAAGCTGCTCCGCGCGATGGGCGAGATCGAGGGCCTCGAACGCGTGCGCTTCACGAGCCCCCACCCGGCCGCCTTCACCGACGACGTGATCGCCGCCATGGCGGAGACCCACAACGTGATGCCGTCGCTGCACATGCCGCTGCAGTCGGGCTCCGACACCGTCCTCAAGGCAATGCGCCGCTCGTACCGGTCGAAGAAG
This sequence comes from Leucobacter chromiireducens, assembly GCF_003917135.1. Classification (GTDB taxonomy): domain Bacteria; phylum Actinomycetota; class Actinomycetes; order Actinomycetales; family Microbacteriaceae; genus Leucobacter; species Leucobacter chromiireducens_A. The sequence continues at coordinate 52,678 of NZ_RPDI01000015.1, read as the reverse complement.
TTCCTCGGCATCCTCGACTCGGTGCGCGAGCAGATCCCGCACGCCGCGATCACGACGGACATCATTGTCGGCTTCCCCGGCGAGACCGAGGAGGACTTCCAGGACACGCTGCGTGTGGTGGAGGCCTCCCGGTTCGCGAGCGCGTTCACCTTCCAGTACTCGATCCGCCCTGGCACCCCCGCGGCCACGATGGACGGCCAGATCCCCAAGGAGATCGTCCAGGAGCGCTACGAGCGGCTGATGGCGCTGCAGGAGCGGCTGTCGTTGGAGGAGAACCAGGCGCAGATCGGCCGCGCGGTGGAGGTGCTCGTCTCGGTGAGCGAGGGGCGCAAGGACTCGGCGACGCGGCGCCTGTCCGGCCGCGCCGAGGACAACCGGCTCGTGCACTTCGCCGTGCCGGAGGGCGCGGAAGAGCCGCGTCCCGGCGACGTCGTCACCGTGCAGGTGACCTCCGCCGCGCCGCACTTCGTGATCGCCGACGAGGTGCCCGGCGTGTACCGCCTGCGCCGCACCCGCGCTGGCGACGCGTGGGATCGGCGCCAGGCCGAGAGCTGCGGCGTGCCAGCCCCGGCGAGCGACACCGCCCCACGCGCGGTGAGCCTCGGGCTGCCGACGCTCCGCACCCGATGAGCGCCGCGCCGCCGCGCCTCTGGGCCGTCGTCGGCGCGACGGGCACCGGCAAGTCGGCGCTGTCGCTCGACCTCGCCGACGCGCTCGCGGCCACCGGTCGAGCCGCCGAGATCGTGAACGCCGACGCGATGCAGTTCTACCGCGGTATGGACATCGGCACGGCGAAGCTGCCGCCGGCCGAACGGCGCGGGATCCCGCACCACCTCTTCGACGTGCTCGCACCGTCGGAGGAGGCCACCGTCGCGTGGTACCAGCCGGAGGCGCGAGCCGCCATCGCTGGGATCCACGCGCGCGGCGCCGACGCGATCCTCGTCGGCGGTTCGGGACTCTACGTGTCGAGCGTGATCTTCGACTTCCAGTTCCCGCCGCGCGACGAGGCGCTGCGCGCTGAGCTCGAGGCGGAGCTCGCCGAGCGGGGCGTCGCGCCACTCCTCGCGAGGCTCGCCGAGCGCTCGCCCGAGACGGCCGCGAGCGTCGACGCACAGAACCCCCGCCGCGTGGTGCGCGCCCTCGAGGTTGCGCTGCTCGGGGGCGACGCGCGCACGACGCTGCCGGCCGATCCTGAGCTCTGGCACCCGGCGACCCGGATCCTCGGGGTCGAGGTGGGGCGCGCCGAGCTCGTGGCGCGGCTCGACGCCCGCGTTTCGGCGATGTGGGAGGCCGGGCTGCTCGCTGAGGTGCGCGCGCTGATCCCGCACGGTATCGAGCACGGGCCGACGGCGTCGCGCGCGATCGGGTACGCGCAGGCGCTCGCCGAACTCCGCGGGGAGCTGAGCGAGGCCGAGGCGATCGCCGAGACGCAGGCGCTCACGCGGCGCTACGCGCGCCGGCAGGTGAGCTGGTTCAGGCGCTACCCCGGGATCGAGTGGCGCGCGCCGGGTATGCTGCCGGAACTCGGGGCGATTCGGCCTGCATAAGCCCGAAACCGAGGATTCCGGCTGGCTTTCGCCGAATCACTTGTCGTCGCAGTGGAACAGGAGCACCCCGAATGCCGATCACGATTCGCCAGTTCGCCGAGCCGGACACTCGCGCGGTCATCGCGCTGTGGGAGGCGCGCGGCCTCACCCGGCCGTGGAACGACCCAGCCGCAGACATCGCACGGAAACTCCGGGTGCAGCCCGAGCTGTTCCTCGTCGCCGAGGCCGCCGGCGAGATCGTCGGCTCGGTGATGGCGGGCTACGACGGGCACCGCGGCTGGCTCTACTATCTCGCGAGCGATGCCGCGCGCGCCGGCGAGGGGATAGGCCGCGCGCTCGTCGCCGAGGCTGAGGCGCGGCTCGCCGCGATGGGCTGCCCGAAAGTGCAGCTGATGGTGCGCTCCGAGAACACCGGCGTGGTGTCCTACTACGACGCGCTCGGCTACGAGGGGTCCGACGTCGTGGTGCGCGGAAAGCGCCTCGACGTGCCGGGGGCATGAGTTGCCCTGGCGGCGGCGCGTACACTGGAGGGCATGACGACCCTCGCGTTCACCAAGGGCCACGGCACGGGCAACGACTTCGTGCTCTTCACCGACCCCGAGGGTGACATCACGCTCACGCCCGAGCAGATCCGCTTCCTCTGCGACCGCCACTTCGGGATCGGGGCCGACGGCGTGATCCGCGCGGTGCGCTCGCGCGCGCTGCCCGAGGGTGCGGCGAGCCTCGCGGAGGAGCCGGAGGCCGAGTGGTTCATGGACTACTGGAACGCCGACGGCACGCCGGCCGAGATGTGCGGCAACGGCATCCGCGTGTACGCGCACTACCTGATCACGGAGGGCCTCGTCGCCCCCGAGCGGCGCGACACCCTGCCGATCGGCACGCGCGCGGGGGTGAAGGACGTGCTCGCAGGGGTGTCGGGGTACACCGTGGATCTCGGGCGCTGGCGGCTCGCGCCCGAGCGGCTCGTCGCCGCGCACGGCCTGCCCGTCGCGCGCCCCGGCCTCGGGATCGACCTCGGCAACCCGCACATCGTCACGGCGCTCGCGCACGTGGCCGAACTGGAGGGACTCGACCTCACTCGCGCGCCGGGGCTCGACCCGGCGCCCGCCGACGGCGCGAACGTGGAGTTCGTGGTGCCCGAGGATCCGCTCGTGGTCGACGGGGTGGCGCGCATCCGGATGCGCGTGCACGAGCGCGGGGTCGGGGAGACCCTGTCGTGCGGCACGGGCACCGCGGCCGCGGCGCTCGCCTTCCGCCACTGGGGCGGCGAGGGCATGCCGAACCACTGGCGCGTCGACGTGCCTGGCGGCCGCCTCGCCGTGCGCATGTTCCCCACGGAGGAGGGGGAGCACGTCTCCCTCAACGGGCCGGCGGAGCTCGTGTACTCCGGCGAGATCGAGCTGCCGGAGCGCTAACGCGCGGCGCGCTCCGCGCGGATCACGTGGAAGCCCTTGTCGCGCGCGACGCGCTCGACCGACAGCTCCGCGAACTCGGCCGCGATCCAGCGCTGCAGGGAGCCGGCTCCCAGGTGCTTCGCGACGACGAGGTGCGCCGCGCCGCCGGGCGCGAGCCGGGGGAGCCACTGCCGCAGCATGCCGTGCAGCACCTCCTTGCCGACGCGGATCGGCGGGTTCGAGTGGATCTCCCCGAACTGCACCTCCTCCGGCACGTCCTCCGGCGCGGCGACGCGCACTGAGCCGAGGCCGAGCCGCGCGGCGTTTTCCGCGGTGAGTTCGCGCGAGCGGGCGTTCACGTCGACGGCCCAGACTGCTCGATCGGGATCGCTGAGCGCCGCGGACAGCGCGATCGGGCCCCAGCCGCAGCCGAGGTCGAGCACCGGCCCCTGGCGGGCGTCGTCGAGTTTCGCGAGGGTGCGGAGCAGGATCTCCGTGCCACGATCGAGGTGCTCGGGGCTGAACACGCCGCCGGCGGTCTGCACGCGGCGGGGCGCGCCAGCGAGGACGACCTCGATCTCGCGCGGCCGGAAGTCACCGCTGGGGGTCTCGGAGAAGTAGTGCTCGCTCACTGATCCAGTATCGCAGCATGCGAGTGCCGGATCGTGCGTGCCCGCGCCGGATCGCGCCGGGTCGCGCGCGCCTGCGCCGTCGGCGAACGGCCGGTGCGGTGCGGACGCGCCCGGCGTACACTGGAGGTCAGATGACGAAACGTGTTCCCGCAGATGCAGACCAGGTCGTGACCGACGAGTCGAGCCACGAGGACGCCGCGGCGCTGGCCTCGGATCCGCTCGCGCGCCTCCTGAGCCGCGCCGAGCGCGCGGAGTCGGCGACGGTGATCCGCGACCTGACGGGCGGCGCGCAGGCGCTCGGCGACGAGGCGCACGATCAGCTCGGCGCAGACCTTGACGCGATCCGGATGGAGCGCGAGGACCGCGCATCGCTCAAGCGCGTGGTGGGCCTCTCCACCGAGCTCGAAGACGTCACGGAGGTCGAGTACCGCCAGCTGCGGCTCGAGAACGTGGTGCTGATCGGGATCTACTCGGAGAAGTCCGCCGAGAACGCCGAGAACTCGCTGCGTGAGCTCGCGGCCCTCGCGGAGACCGCTGGCGCCAACGTGCTCGACGGCCTCCTGCAGCGCAGGCAGAACCCGGATCCCGCGACGTATCTCGGCAAGGGGAAGGCGCAGGAGCTCGCCGAGCTCGTCGCCGCGGTCGGCGCGGACACCGTGGTCGCCGACACCGAGCTCGCCCCGTCGCAGCGGCGCGCGCTCGAGGACGTGGTGAAAGTGAAGGTGATCGACCGCACCGCGGTGATCCTCGACATCTTCAGCCAGCACGCGAAGAGCCGCGAGGGCAAGGCGCAGGTCGAGCTCGCGCAGCTGCAGTACCTGCTCCCGCGCCTGCGCGGCTGGGGCGAGTCGATGTCGCGCCAGGCCGGCGGCCAGGTCGGTTCGGGCGGCGCTGGCATGGGCTCCCGCGGCCCAGGCGAGACGAAGATGGAGCTCGACCGCCGTAAAATTCACACGCGCATGTCGAAGCTGCGCAAGCAGATCGCGCAGATGGCGCCGGCCCGCGAGGCGAAGCGGGCGAACCGCAAGCGCGGCGAGGTGCCGTCCGTGGCGATCGCCGGCTACACGAACGCCGGCAAGTCGAGCCTGCTGAATCGCCTCACCGGCACCCAGGAGTTCGTGCAGAACCAGCTGTTCGCCACGCTCGACACCGCGGTGCGCCACGCGGAGACCGACGATGGGCGCAGCTTCACCTACGTCGACACGGTCGGCTTCGTGCGCGCCCTGCCGCACCAGCTCGTCGAGGCCTTCCGCTCCACCTTCGAGGAGGTGGGGGAGGCCGACGTGATCCTGCACGTGGTCGATGGCTCGCACCCGGACCCCGAGGCCCAGCTGCGCACGGTGCGCGAGGTCATCGCGGAGGTCGACGCCCAGGGCATCCCCGAGATCGTGGCCTTCAACAAGTCGGACCTGATCGACGACTCGCAGCGGCTCGTGCTGCACGGGCTCGTCTCCGACGCCGTGTTCGTCTCGGCGCGCACCGGGGAGGGGCTCGAGGAGCTCGCGCGCAGGATCGATGCCGCGCTCCCCGTCCCCGACCGCGAGGTCACCGTCGTGGTCCCGTACGACCGGGGCGAGATCGTCGCCGAGATGCACGAGCGCAACCGCGTGCTCGAGACCGAGTACGTCGCAGAGGGCACGCGCGTGCGCGCGTACGTGACCTCGGAGATGTACGCCAAGCTCGCACCCTTTCTCGGTTGAGCGGACGGCCGAGCGGACGGCCGATCCCGCGCTGATCAGGGGCTGATCGGCGCTCGGCCCGGATCCCGCGCTGCTGGGGATCGACGCGAGCCGTAACGCGGCGTAGCTTGCCGTCACACGGCGTCATTCACACACTGCAACATGCGCGCGCCAGAGGCCTCCCGCCGGTTAGCGTGTGAGAGCCCGGGGCACCCGCCGGGTCCCATCTCGCACGTTCCCGGAGGATCCCCATGACCGCTCCCGCCCACACCGCAGCGCCGCACGGCGCCGCGCCGCTGCCGCAGGCCACCATCCTCGGCTACCCACGCATCGGCCGTCGCCGCGAGCTCAAGCGCGCGGTCGAGTCGTTCTGGAAGGGCAACAGCTCGGAGGCGCAGCTGCAGGACACCGCGCGCGAGCTGCGCGCCGCCACCCGCGCCCGCCTCGTCGAGCTCGGGCTGCCCGCGGCCGGCGGTGCCGTGCCGGAGAGCTTCAGCTTCTACGACCAGGTGCTCGACGCCACCCTCGCGCTCGGCGCGATCCCGAGCCGCTTCGCCGACGTCGCCGAGGCCGGGAACGACCTCGCAACGTACTTCGCGCTGGCGCGCGGCGACGAGTCGCACCAGCCGCTTGAGATGACCAAGTGGTTCGACACGAACTACCACTACAGCGTGCCCGAGATCGACGAGGACACCAGCTTCGCCGCGAACGCCTCGGCGCTCGTCGCGCAGCTCGCCGAGGCCGCGGAGCAGGGCATCGAGTCCCGCCCCGTCATCGTCGGCCCTGTCACCTACCTGCTGCTCGCGAAGGCGTCGGAGGGCGCGGCCGAGGGGTTCGCCCCGATCGACCGGCTCGACGAGGTCGTTGGCGTCTACGCCGAGCTGCTGTCCGCGCTCGCGGCAGGCGGCGCGTCCTGGGTGCAGTTCGACGAGCCGGCGCTCGTCTCCGACTCGCTCGCGGTGCCGCGCGCTGACGTGCTCGCGCTGATCGAGCGTGCGTACGGGGTGCTCGGCCAGGGCGCGGTGGGGACCGACCGCCCCGCGATCCTGCTCACGGCGCCCTACGGCGACTCGTCCGCAGCACTCGCGCGGCTCGGCGCGCTGCCCGTCGAGGCCGTGCAGGCCGACCTCGTGCGTGGCGCGCTGCCCGCCGCGGCGCTCGCCGACGGCTCCCTCGCCGCCGCGTTCGCCGGGACGCAGCTCGTCGCCGGCGTGGTCGACGGCCGCAACATCTGGCGCACCGACCTCCGCGCGGCGCTCGCGCAGGCGCAGCAGCTCGCGGACGCCGGCATCGCGACCGTGATCGGCACGTCCAACTCGCTGCAGCACGTGCCGCACGACGTGGCCGACGAGACGCAGCTCGACGCGCGCCTGAAGTCGTGGCTCGCGTTCGCCGACCAGAAGGTTGCGCAGGTGGCAACGCTCGCCCGCGGCCTCGCGGAGGGCGCCGCGGCCATCGAAGCGGAGCTCGCCGACACCGATGCCGCGCTCGCCGACCGGGCGGGTGCGCCCGGCGTCGCGGACGCCGCCGTGCGCTCGCGCGCTGCCGCCGTCACCGCGGCGGACCGCAGCCGCGCCGCGGAGGGCGAGCGCCGCGACGCGCAGCGCGAACTCGGCGTACCCGAGCTCGCCACCACGACGATCGGCTCGTTCCCGCAGACCACGGAGATCCGCAAGGCGCGTGCCGCCTTCGGCCGCGGCGAGATCGACCAGGACGCCTACGACGGCTTCCTGCGCGAGGAGATCGCGCGGGTGATCCGCCTGCAGGAGGAGATCGGGCTCGACGTCCTCGTGCACGGCGAGGCCGAGCGCAACGACATGGTGCAGTACTTCGCCGAGCTGCTCGACGGCTTCGCGGTGACCGAGAACGGCTGGGTGCAATCGTACGGCACCCGCGCGACGCGGCCGTCGATCCTGTGGGGCGACGTTTCGCGGCAGGCGCCCATGACGGTCGCGTGGTCGGCGTACGCGCAGTCGCTCACCGAGAAGCCGGTGAAGGGCATGCTCACGGGCCCCGTGACGATCCTCGCCTGGTCGTTCGTGCGCGACGACCAGCCGCTCGCGGACACCGCCGAGCAGGTCGCCCTCGCGCTCCGCGACGAGATCGACGACCTCGTCGCCGCGGGCATCAAGATCGTGCAGGTCGACGAGCCGGCGCTCCGCGAGCTGCTGCCGCTCGACGCCGACCGCCAGGCCGCGTACCTCGACTGGTCGGTTGGCTCGTTCCGCCTCGCGACGAGCGGCGCCGCGAGCGACGTGCAGATCCACACCCACCTCTGCTACTCCGAGTTCGGTGAGATCATCGACGCCGTCGACGGGCTCGACGCCGACGTGACGAGCATCGAGGCGGCACGCAGCCGCATGGATGTCGTCGACCCGCTGGGCGACCACGGCTACTCGCGCGGCATCGGCCCTGGCGTCTACGACATCCACTCACCGCGCGTGCCGAGCGCTGCCGAGCAGGAGGAGCTGATCCGGATCGCTGCCGCGCGGATCCCTGGCGAGCAGCTCTGGGTGAACCCCGACTGCGGGCTCAAGACCCGCGGCTACGAGGAGACCGTGGCGAGCCTCACGAACCTGGTGCAGGCGGCGCGGGCCGTCCGCGGAGCGTAGTCGTGGCGCAGGGGGCGGTCGGCGCTGCGGCGCACGCACACCTCAGCCCGGCCGCGCCCTGGCCAGCCGACGGCCTCCCCACGGAGGCGGTCGGCTCCCTGCCGCGCCCGGCCAGCCTGCAGCGCGTGGTGCTCGACGCCGACACGGGCCTCGCCACCACGGCGGAGCTCCGCGCCGAGCAGGATCGCGCCGTCGCCGACACCATCGAGCGCTTCGCCGCGACCGGATCCCCGATCGTCGGCGACGGGGAGCAGCGCCGCGAGAGCTTCGCGAGCTACCCGCTCGGCACCGAGGACCTCTCGGCGGGGCCCGTGTTCGCGGTGTTCGCCGATGGGCATCACCGGGTCATCCCGAGCCTCGCGCGCGCGCCGTTCCGCTTCCAGGCGTGGGCGGCCGACGATCTCGCCGCCGCGCGTGAACTCACCGATCTGCCGCTGAAGCAGGCGGTCATCTCGCCGTCGATGCTCTCGCTCATGGTGCCGGAGCACGGGCTCGGCGACTACGGCCGTGAGGACTTCCTCGCCGACGTGGTCGCCGGCTGCGCCGAGGACATCCGCCGCTCGTTCGCGGCCGGCGCCTCGCGCGTCTCGATCGACTTCACCGAGGGGCGGCTCGCGCTCCGGCGCGACCTGCGCGCCCCCTGGGCCGGCCCGCAGGCGCTCGGCGGGTTCATCGAGCTCATCAACCGGGTGCTGGATCAGCTGAGCGACGCGGAGCGCGCCGCGGTTGGCGTGCACACCTGCCCGGGCAACGACAACGACTCGGCGCACAGCGCCGACGTCGACTACGCCGAGCTGCTCCCCGAGCTGTTCCAGATCGAGGCCGGCTACTTCCTCGTGCAGGCGGCGGGGGAGCAGGAGCCGGACCGGGTGGCGCGCCTCGTCGGCAGGCAGCTGCGCGGGCGGGCCAGGGCGGCAGCCGAAGCCGGGAGCGGCGGCGCGGTACCTCGGGTGCTGCTCGGCGTCACGAACCCGACCAACCCGAAGCTCGAGACCGCCGAGCAGGTGCGGGATCAGCTCGTGCGTGCCGCACGGTTCATCCCGGCCGAGCTGCTCGGCTCGACCGACGACTGCGGTTTCTCGCCGTACCTGATCGACGAGAAGCCGCGGCACGGCTCCCCGGACTTCGCGCGCGATGTCGCGTTCGCCAAGATCGCCGCGCGCGTGCGCGGCACCGCGCTCGCCGCTGACGAGCTCGCGGGCAGCGCAGGGCTCGCCGGCTCCGGCGTCTCGTACGCTGGGTACGGCGCGACCGGCACGCCCGCGCACGACGGAGGACAGGCATGAGCCCCGAGCTGTTGACCGGCAGTGCGCCGACGCGTGCGCGCTTCTCGTTCGAGGTGTTCCCCGCGCGCAGCGGCGCCGCCGCGCTCGCCCTCGGGCACGCGGTGCAGCACCTGTCGGCGGCAGGGCCCGACTTCATCTCCGTGACGTACGGCGCGAACGGGTCGAACCGTGACGCGTCGGTCGACCTGCTGAAGTACCTCCGTGATCACACCGACGCGCTGCCGCTCGCGCACCTCACGACGGTGGGGGAGTCCCGCGACGCGGTGCGGCAGGCGATCCACGGCATCATGGACGCCGGCGTGCACGACTTCCTCGCGCTGCGCGGCGACCCACCGCGCGGGCGCACGGAGGCTGACTCCGAGGTGGCCGGCTCGCTGTCTGCGCTCGAACTCGTCGAACTCGTCGCCGAGGCGCGCACCGAGCGGCCAGCGCTCACGAGCGTCGGCCGCACCGCGGTCGCCGCGTACCCGAACGGGCACCCGCTGTCGCGATCCCGAGCCGAAGACATCGAGTGGCTGATCGCGAAGCAGGAGGCCGGCGCGCAGTTCGCGATCACGCAGCTCTTCTTCGAAGCCGACGAGTACCTCGGGTTCGTCGACGAGGCGCGCGCGGCCGGGCTGCGGATCCCCGTGCTGCCCGGGCTGATGCCGGTGTCGACGAGCGCGCAGCTGCGGAAAGTGGCGCAGCTCGCCGGGCGGCCTGCGCCCGGGCTGCTCGCCGCGGAGCTCGCCGAGGCCGGCGGGTACGCCCCCGAGCTCGGGGTGGAGCACACCGTGCAGCTCGCCCGTGAGCTGCTCGCTGGCGGCGCGCCGTCCGTGCACCTCTACACGTTCAACCGGCACGAGCAGGTGCTCGCGGTGCTGCGTGAGCTGAACCTGCTCACCCCGTCGCCGCTGCGCTAGGGAGGCGTGCCCGCGCGCACGTGCCGGGCCGCCCGCGCCCCACAACGCGCGGAGAAATCTGGGATCTCGGAGCCTCTCGGCCGAAAGGCTCCGAGATCCCAGATTTCTCCGAGGGAAATGAGAGGGTGCAGGGGAAGTGAGTGGGCGCAGGCGCAGCGCGGGCCCGCACCCCGCGGGGTCACACCGCCTGCGGGAAGTCCGCGGCCGCGCGCTCCGCGAGGTGCCGCAGCTGCTCGGGCACCTCGCGACCCGTGCGCAGCATGGTCTCGGCCCAGAGCCGGCCGGCCCGGTAGGAGGAGCGCACGAGCGGCCCCGCGAGCACCCCGGCGAAACCGAGCGCCTGCGCCTCCGCTTTGAGTTCCGTGAACTCCTCCGGCCGCACCCACCGATCGATGGGGTGGTGCAGGCTCGACGGCCGGAGGTACTGCGTGAGCGTCAGGATGTCGCAGCCGGCGTCGCGGAGCTCGCGCATGGTGTCCGAAACCTCCGCACGCGTTTCGCCCATCCCGAGGATGAGATTCGACTTCGTGACCATGCCGGCGCGCTGCCCCTCCGCGAGGACCTCGAGCGAGCGCTCGTAGCGGAAGCCCGGCCGGATCCGCCGGAAGATGCGCGGCACGGTCTCTAGGTTGTGCGCAAACACCTCGGGCTTCGCCGCGAACACCTGCGCCAGCCCGTCCGGCCGCCCGCCGAGGTCGTCGACGAGCACCTCGACCCCGGATCCCGGGTTCAGCTCGTGGATCTGCCGGATCGTCTCCGCGTAGAGCCACGCGCCGGTGTCGGGCAGATCGTCGCGCGTCACGCCGGTGATGGTGGCGTAGCGGAGCCCCATTGTGCGAACGGACTCCGCGACGCGTCTCGGCTCGTCGGTGTCGAGCGGGAGCGGCTTGCCTGAGCTGATCATGCAGAAGTCGCAGCGCCGCGTGCAGATCGCCCCGCCGATCAGGAAGGTGGCCTCGCGGTCCTCCCAGCACTCGGAGATATTCGGGCAGCCGGCTTCCTTGCACACGGTGTGGAGGCCTTCGGCGGCGACGAGATCCCGCACTGCTTGGTATTCGGGGCCGGAGCGGGCGCGCGTCTTGATCCACTCGGGCTTGCGCTCGATGGGGGTCTCGGCGTTGCGGGCCTCAACGCGCAGCAGCTTGCGCCCCTCGGGCTCGGGCCTCGTTCCGGTCGACGGGAGCATGCGCGCGCTCATGCGGTGAGCTCCGCGAGCGCGCTGCGCAGTTCGGTGCGCAGGATCGGCGCTGCGTCCGCCGGGGTGATCGTCGTTCCCGCGAGTTCGCTGAGCGAGCTGACGCCGGCGTCGGTGATGCCGCACGGAACGAACTGGGCGAACGGCGCGAGCGCGTTGCTGCAGTTGAGCGCGACGCCGTGCGTGATGATCCCCGCGCTCGCGTGGATGCCCACCTGGGCGAACTTGACGGGGGCGTCGGGTCTGGCCCACGCGCCGCTGCGCCCGTCGACCCGGTGCCCGTGTACCCCGAACGCCGCTGCGGTCGCGAGGAGCGCCTCCTCGAGCGCGCGGACGCAATCAACGACGCCGACGCCGGTGGCCAGCCGCACGATGGGGTAAGCGACGAGCTGGCCGGGGCCGTGCCAGGTCACGCGGCCGCCCCGGTCGACGGGGATCACCGGGGTGCCGTCACGCGGATACTCGTCGGGAGTCGAGCGGCGCCCGGCCGTGAACACGGCCTCGTGCTCCAGCAGAATCAGCGTGCCGTGATCGGTGTGCGCGGCGAGGCGTGCGGCGGCCTCGCGCTGGAGGGCGAGGCCGCGCGCGTAGGGCACGGGCTCGGAGTCGAGCCCGATGACGCGGAGCCCAGGGCTTGGCGCGCAGGCCGGGATCGGCGCTCGGTCGTGAGGGGTGCGCGCGTTTGGCGGGCGGGAGGCGGTGTCTGCGGTCATGCCGCCACTATAGATGGACCGAGTTTAACAAATCAATGTGGGCAAAAAAGGCCACCCCGGGGTTCGGGGTGGCCTGGGGTCTTCCGGTTACACGGAGCGGAACACGGCGACCACCTTGCCGAGCACCTCTGCGTGATCGCCGACGATGGGCTCGAATGCGCTGTTGCGCGGGAGGAGCCACGTGTGGCCGTCGCGGCGGCGGAACACCTTGACCGTGGCCTCGCCGTCGAGCATGGCGGCGACGATGTCCCCGTTCTCAGCCTCGCGCTGCTGGCGCACGACCACGAAGTCGCCGTCGCAGATGGCCGCGTCGATCATGGACTCGCCGACGACGCGGAGCATGAAGAGCTGGCCATCGCCGACGAGCTGGCGGGGGAGTGGAACGATCTCCTCGACCTGCTGGTCGGCCGTGATGGGCACGCCCGCCGCGATCTGGCCAACAAGCGGGACGTAGGCCGCCTCCTCGACCTGCTGGTTGGGGGCGTCGGCGAGCGCGTCGCTCGTGCTCGCCAGTTCGATGAGGATCTCGAGAGCGCGCGGACGATTGGGGTCCCTGCGGATGTAGCCGCCGAGTTCGAGACGGCTGAGCTGGTGCGTGACGCTCGAGAGGGAGGAGAGTCCGACTGCGTCTCCGATCTCTCGCATGCTGGGCGGGTAACCGCGCGACTCGACCGAGCGCGCGATGTACTCGAGGATTGCCTGCTGCTTCTCGCTCAGGGGCTTCCGGGGCTGTGGCGCTGCGGCGTCGCTCATGGCTGTCCTTTCGGGCCCGGAGGGGCAGTGCTGGGGGCGTGGAGTACTGAATGTCGGTGGTGTCTGGTTCAGTGATCGCGTTGAACGAAACCCTAGTCGCGCGAACAGAGCAGAGGCAAACATCTGTTCGAGTGTCGTTCGAAAAGATCGAAACTGATCTTCGAATATGGGCTTGCGGTTTCGAAGACTCGAAGATATATTCGAAACAGATGTTCGCACGGCGCCGGCCTGAGCGGGCGTCGCGACGAAAGGAAGTCCCATGAGTGCTACGACCCTCACCGGATCCCGCATGAGCGCAACTGCGTCGATCGCCCCGGAGGCTCACCCGTTCGGTGCCTCCGATCGGTTCCTCTCTGATTCCGCGGCTGCGCAGGTGCGCACGCGGCTCCGTTTGACGCGACGCGGCCGCGTCGTGCTCGGTGCACTTGCGACCGTGCTCGTCGCTGGTGCGCTTGCGCTGCTCGCCACATTTGTGGCTCCGCAGGCCAGTGCCTCCGACGAGGCCGGCGCTGGGCAGGAGTTCTCCTACGTCGTCGTCACGCCAGGGTCCTCGCTCTGGGAGATCGCGACGCAGCTCGACCCGTCGGCTGACCCTCGCGACCTGGTGAGCGAGATCGTGCAGCTGAACCAGCTGACTGAGTCGGGCATCGACGCTGGTCAGCCGCTCGCGGTGCCGCTGCGGTATGCCGATGACCCCCGGACCATCCCCGCAGCCGAGCTGGGGCTGTCCGCGTAGCCATCGTCTGGTGTGGTTCGCGCCCGGGCGTGGCGCTGAGCTCCACGATTCGAAACTAGACTGGTGTGGTGACCAGCCTCAGTGATCTTCCACTCCGCGACAACCTTGTCGGGCAAGAGCCCTACGGTGCACCGCAGGATCCGGTTCCCGTCAGCCTGAACGTCAACGAGAACACCCACCCCATCCCCGACGAGGTCGTCGCGGACATCGTCTCAGCACTCGCGGAGGCCGTGAGCGGGGTGAACCGCTACCCCGACCGTGAGTTCATGGGGCTGCGCGCGGCGCTCGCGGACTACCTGGGGCACGGGCTGACGCCCGAGCAGCTCTGGGCAGCGAACGGCTCCAACGAGGTGCTGCAGCAGGTGCTCCAGGCGTTCGGTGGTCCCGGCCGCTCGCTCCTCAGCTTCAGCCCCACCTATTCGATGTACCCGCTGCTCGCCGCTGGCACCGATACCGAGTGGATCGACGTTCCCCGGCCCGCGGACTACGCGCTCACGCCGGAGCTCGTCACCGCCGCCATCGCCGAGCACCGGCCCAACATCGTGGTGCTGTGCGGCCCGAACAACCCAACGGGCACGGTGCTCGACCGCGAGGTCATCCGCGCGGCGTACGACGCGTTCGATGGCATCCTGATCGTGGACGAGGCCTACCAGGAGTTCGACGCGGAGACCGAGAGCGCGGTCGCGCTGCTCCCCGGCCGTCCCCGGCTCCTCGTCTCGCGCACAATGAGCAAGGCCTTCGCGTTCGCCGGGGTGCGCCTGGGATACCTCGCCGCGGACGCAGCCGTGATCGACGCGCTCCGACTCGTTCGGCTCCCGTACCACCTGTCCGCACTGACGCAGGCCGCCGCCACCGCCGCGCTGCGGCACTCGGACGCCATGCTCGGCGCCGTCGCCGAGATCCGCACCGAACGCGACCGGCTCGCCGCGGCGCTGACCGAGCTCGGATACACCGTGCACCCCTCGGGCGCGAACTTCCTCCTGGTCGGCGGCTTCGCCGACCCCGGCGCGACGTTCGCCGCGCTCCGCGCGCAGGGGATCCTGATCCGCAACCTCAGCGTTCCCGGGCACCTGCGCATGACCGCGGGCACCCACGCTGAGACGAGCACGCTCATCGAGGCGATCGCGCAGCTCGGCCCGGGCGGCGCCTGATCGTCTCCCGATCCCTCCGAGCGGATTGGTGAGACTCTGATCCGGTATCCGGGGGCTGATCCGGCCCGGAGTCACACTTTGTGCGGGGGAGCGCTGGGGTCAGGGTCGGGGTCGGGCGGCGCCCGGGGCGGGCCCGGGGGTTTCCTGGGAGACGGTTGAGGGTGTTGCTGCGCATCCGGATAGCCTGGGAGTATGTCCCAGCCACCCGAAGCCCTTCCTCGCCACGAGCTTGAGCGCAAGCTCCGCCGCTCACGCACGCTCAACGTCGCCCTCGGCGCGCTCGCAGCGATCGGCCTCGTGTTCGGCGGGGTGCAGCTCGCGCAGGGCACCGGCGCCGGCGGGAACACCGGTGCAAGCGGCAGCGCGGGCGCAGGCGACTCCGCGCCAGCGGACGGGGCAGGGGAGGGCGCCGGCCAGCCTGATGCCACGAGTATCGAGCGCCGCGATCCCGCCGACGCGATGGCCATCGGCGATGTCGACGCGCCCGTGGTGATGAGCGAGTGGATCGACTTCCGCTGCCCCTTCTGCGCGGTCTACACGCGCGACACCCTCCCCGTGCTCATCGAGGAGTACGTGGACACCGGCAAGGTGCGCATCGAGTTCCACGACGTCGCCTTCTTCGGAGAGCAGTCGGCGCGCGCGGCGGTCGCCGCCCGCGCGGCCGGCGAGCAGGGCAAGTACGCGGAGTTCGTGCGGGCGGTCTACGAGGCGGCCCCCGAGAGCGGGCACCCCGAGCTGCCGACCGAGGAGCTGATCGCCTTCGCGAAGCAGGTCGGCGTTGCCGACCTCGCGCAGTTCGAGTCGGACCTCGCGCGCACGGACCTGCAGGACGCGGTCGCCGCGAGCACCGCGCAGGCGCAGCAGCTCGGCGTCACCGGCGTGCCGTTCTTCGCGGTCGACGGCCAGGCCCTGAGCGGGGCGCAGCCGGTCGACACCTTCCGCACCCTGCTCGACGAGGCAGTGGACGCCGCACAGTGATTCGGGCGGCGAGCGTTCACCACCGCCCGCGCGGCGGCCGGCCGGTGATCGCCTAATGTCGCTCAGCCTGCTCGGCGCATTCCTCGGCGGGATGCTGACCCTCCTCAGCCCGTGCTCCGTGATGCTCCTCCCCGCGTTCTTCGCGTACGCGTTCTCGAGCCCCGGCGCGCTGTTCGCGCGCACCGGCGTGTTCTTTCTCGGCCTCGCCACCGCGCTCGTGCCGCTCGGCCTGCTCGCCGGCACGCTCGGCGCCTGGGTGAACCAGCACCGCTTCGCGCTCGTGACGGTCGCCTCGGTGATCGTGATCGTGCTCGGGCTCGCGATGGCGCTCGGCGTGCGCCTCCCCGGGGTGATCCAGCAGCAGGGCGTGCGCAGCGCGTCGATCGCGTCGGTGTTCGCCCTCGGCACGGTGTATGGGCTGGCCGGGGTGTGCGCTGGGCCCCTGCTCGGCGCGGCGCTCGCGTTCGCCGCGTTCGGCGGGAACGCGCTCCTCGGTGGCCTCGTGCTGCTCGTGTTCGCCGCTGGTATGACCGTGCCACTGCTGCTGCTCGCGCTGCTCTGGGATCGGATGCCCGGCGTGCGGAAGCTCGTGCGCCCGCGCGAGCTCGTGATCGGGAAGTGGCGCAACGCGTGGACGAACGTCGTCGGCGGGCTCCTGACCGTCGCGATCGGCGTGCTGCTGCTCGTCACGCAGGGCACCACCTCGCTCGGCGGGGTGCTCGGGGCCACCGCGCAGGCGAACCTCGAGGCGCGAGTGATGGGGTGGGCGAACGCGGTCCCCGGCTGGATCGTCGCGCTCGTGTTCGTGGTGCTCGTCGCCGTGTGGCTCACCGTGTTCGTGCTGCGGCGCCGGCGCGCGCGGCAGGCCGCGGGCTGATCGCGAACCCGGATAGACTGGCGGTATGACCGCAGCTACACGCACTGCTTCGCTCGAGCGCTCGACGAGTGAGTCGCAGATCAGCCTGAGCCTTGATCTCGATGGCACCGGCGCCTCCGACATTCAGACCGGGGTGCCGTTCTTCGATCACATGCTCACGGCGTTCGCGCGCCACTCGCTCACCGACCTCACGGTCCGCGCGCAGGGGGACGTCGAGATCGACGTGCACCACACCGTCGAGGACACGGGGATCCTGCTCGGCCAGGCGCTCCTCGCTGCGCTCGGCGACAAGCGCGGCATTTCGCGCTACGGCGACGCGCTCGTGCCCCTCGACGAGGCGCTCGCGCAGGCCGTGGTCGACATTTCCGGGCGGCCCTACCTCGTGCACTCGGGGGAGCCGGCCGGCTTCGAATTCCACCTCATCGGCGGGCACTACACCGGTTCGATGGTGCGCCACTTCTTCGAGGCGCTGACGCTGAACGCGCGGCTCACCGTGCACCTCACGCTGATCGAGGGGCGCGATCCGCACCACATCGCCGAGGCGGAGTTCAAGGCGTTCGCGCGCGCGTTCCGCCAGGCGAAGGCGCTCGACCCGCTCGTCACCGGGGTGCCCTCCACGAAGGGCGCGCTGTGACCGCAGCCGCGGGCGCGAGCCCACGCGTCGCCGTGCTCGACTACGGCTCGGGCAACGTGCACTCGGCGGTGAAAGCGCTCGCCGCGGCCGGCGCCGAGGTTGAGCTGACCCGCGATCCGCGCGCCGTGCAGTCCGCCGATGGCCTGCTGGTGCCCGGCGTCGGCGCGTTCGACGCCGTGATGCAGCAGCTCACCGCCGTGCGCGGCGACGAGCTGATCGACCGGCGCCTCGCCGGCGGTCGGCCGGTGCTCGGCATCTGCGTCGGCCTGCAGGTCATGTTCGAGCGCGGGATCGAGCGCGGGATCGAGACCGCAGGACTGGATCAGTGGCCGGGCACGGTGCGCGAGCTGCACGCCACGGTGCTGCCGCACATGGGGTGGAACACCGTCGAGGCCCCCGCCGACTCGCAGCTGTTCGCCGGGATCTCCGACGAGCGGTTCTACTTCGTCCACTCCAACGCCGCAACCGAGTGGTCGATCGAGGGCCGCAGCGCCGCGACGAAGCCGCGCGTCACCTGGGCCGAGCACGGTGAGCGATTCATCGCCGCGGTCGAGAACGGCCCGCTCTCAGCCACACAGTTCCACCCGGAGAAGTCCGGCGAAGCCGGGATCCAGCTGCTGCGCAACTGGATCGCGACGTTCTGACCCACACAAGGAGCACATCACACATGAGCGAGTTCACCGAGGGCCCGAAGCTGCAGCTCCTGCCCGCGATCGACATGGTCGACGGCAAGGCGGTGCGCCTCACGCAGGGCGAAGCCGGCACCGAGACGAACTACGGCAGCCCGGTCGACGCCGCGATGGACTGGATCGAGCAGGGCGCGGAGTGGATCCATCTCGTCGACCTCGACGCGGCGTTCGGCCGCGGCAGCAACGTCGCTGTGGCGCGCAAGATCATCAAGCGCGCTGGCAGCCAGATTGATATCGAGTTCTCGGGCGGGATCCGCGACGACGCGAGCCTCGAGGCCGCGCTCGAGATGGGCGCGCGCCGCGTGAACCTCGGCACCGCGGCCATCGAGAACCCCGAGTGGACGCGCTCGGTGATCGCCCGCTTCGGCGACCAGATTGCGGTGGGGCTCGATGTGCGCGGCGAGACGCTCGCGGCGCGCGGGTGGACCGAGGAGGGCGGGAACCTCTGGGAGGTGCTTGAGCAGCTCGAGGACGCCAACTGCTCGCGGTACGTCGTCACCGACGTCACGAAGGACGGCACGATGCGCGGGCCGAACGTGGAGCTGCTGCGCCAGATGTGCGAGCGGACGGACCGTCCCGTTGTCGCCTCTGGCGGAGTGTCGAGCCTCGACGATCTCGTCGCGCTGCGCGAGCTCGTGCCGCTCGGCGTGGAGGGCGCCATCATCGGGAAGGCGCTGTACGACGGCGCGTTCACGCTGCCCGCGGCGCTCGACGTCGCCGGGCGCCCGAGCCGCGTCTCCTAGCGGCCCAGGGGCACGCACCCACGCGCGCGCGCAGGCGCAGCCGAGACCGCACAGCCGAGAAGGGACGGACAGAGTGGCGATCAAGAAGCTCCCGTCGACGGGAGACGCCCCGCGGTCGACGGGGGTCCCGGAGAGCCTCGTCCCCGGTGGCGCCGCCGACTCTGCCGGCTTCCCCTGGGCTGGGCGTACGTTCGACCACCACGGCACCGCGTTCGCCGAGGACGACGGGGCGACGCCCGTGCTCGTCGCCGCGGCGGTCGCCGAGCTGCGGGCTGCCGCGGCTGCGGCCGCAGCCGCGAGCGACGCGGCAACGCACTGGGCGGCGGTCGCCCAGATCGCTGCCGCGCACGGCCGCGTGATCGCCGAGCTCGGTTCGGCCCGCGTGCTCGTGCCGATGCTCGCAGAGGCCGGCGATCTTGGCGTCACCCCGGAGGGGAAGACCGTCGAGAAGACGCAGGAGCTCTCCATCGTCACGGTCGCGGCGCCGGATGGGCGGCGGGTGCTCCCGGTGTTCAGCTCGGTGACCACGCTCGCGACGTGGCACGAGAGCGCGCGGCCGATCCCCGTCCCCGCGACGCAGGCCGCGCTCGCCGCTGTGCAGGAGCTGACCGACCTCATCATTCTCGACGCTGCGACGCCGGATCTCGAGTACGGGATCCGGCGACCGGCGCTTCGCGCCCTCGCGCTCGGTGAGCCGTACGTGCCAGCGTGGGCCGACGACGAGGTGCTCGCCGCGTTCCGCGCTGGGGTCGCAGGCGAGCCAGCGGTCGTCGAGCTGTGGCTCGCGCCGGGCGATCCGGAGGGGCGGCTGCGTGCCCCCGAGGTTGACGTGCACGTGAGCCTCGCGCCCGGGCTCGACCGCGCAGCGCTCACGGCGCTGCTGGAGCGCGCGCAGGCCGGCTGGGCGAGCTCCGAAGTGATCGCTGAGCGGGTGGATTCGATGCGCGTCCGGCCGCGATCGGCGCCGTAGCCCTCGCCAACGTCTGGGCGTGAGGCCCCGCAGCCTGCTACGCTCGCGGGGTGCCTCTGGCGCCGTGCGGGGTGTGCGCGCGGCTCCGATCCCAGACGAAGCGAGAACCATGACTCAGACCACCACAGCAGCAGCAGCGCCCCAGCGCGCCGAATGGACCGGCCAGTTCGGCTTCATTATCTCCGCGATCGGATCCGCGGTCGGGCTCGGCAACATCTGGCGCTTCCCCGGCGTCGCCTACGAGAACGGTGGCGGGGCCTTCCTGATCCCGTACATCGTCGCGCTGCTCACCGCGGGGATCCCGATCCTGTTCCTCGACTACGCGATCGGGCACCGCTTCCGTGGCTCCGCCCCGCTCGCGCTGCGCCGCATCGCGGGGAAGCTCGGCGAGGGAATCGGCTGGTTCCAGGTGATGATCTGCGTATTCATCGCGATCTACTACACCGCCGTGCTCGCGTGGGCCTCGAGCTACTTCGTCTACTCCTTCGATCTCACATGGGGCGACGACGCGGCCGGCTTCTTCACGGGGGAGTACCTGCAGCTCTCCGAAGAGCCCTTCAGCATGACGTTCGTGCCCGCGGTGCTGATCCCGCTCATCGTCATGTGGGTGGTCGCGCTCGTGGTGCTCGGCGCCGGCGTCGTGAAGGGCGTGCAGCGGCTCAACATGATCGCGATCCCGCTCCTCGTTGTTGGCTTCCTCATCCTGGTCGTTCGCGCGCTGTTCCTGCCCGGCGCCGCCGAGGGCCTGAACGCGCTCTTCACCCCCGACTTCGCGGCGCTCGCCGACCCGTCGGTGTGGGTCGCGGCGTACAGCCAGATCTTCTTCTCGCTCTCCGTCGCGTTCGGCATCATGATGACGTACGCGTCCTACCGTCGCCGCCGATCGAACATGACGAGCCCCGGCCTCGTGGTCGCGTTCGGCAACTCGTCGTTCGAGATCCTCGCGGGCATCGGAGTCTTCGCGACCCTCGGCTTCTTCGCACACCAGCAGGGCGTCGCCGTTGCGGACCTCGAGGGCTTGAAGGGCGTTGGCCTCGCGTTCATGACGTTCCCCGCGATCGCCGCGCAGATGCCGGGCGGCGAGATCTTCGGCGCGCTGTTCTTCGGCGCGCTCACCCTCGCTGGCCTCACCTCGATGATCTCGATCATGGAGGTGATCCTGGCCGGCGTGATGGACAAGTTCGGGCTCACGCGACGCCGCGCCGTCTACGGCATCGGCGGCGTCCTCGCCGTGATCTCCGTGGTCCTGTTCGGCACGCAGTCGGGGCTCACCGCGCTCGACACGATCGACAACTGGTCGAACAACATCGGCATCGTGGCCTCGGCCGTGGTGATGACGGTCACCGTGCTCTGGATCCGGCGCGCCGGGACCCAGCTCGCCGGGCACCTGAGCGTGCTCTCCACCTTCAAGGTGGGCCGCACCTGGCTCTTCTTCGTGTCGGTGCTCGGCCCCGTGGTGCTCGGCTACATGCTCATCGCCACGATCGTGAACCTGGTGCAGGAGCCGTACTCCGGCTACGACACCGGCTACCTACTGATCGTCGGGTGGGGCTCGGTCGCGCTCATGATCATCGGCTCGATCGTGCTGACGCTCGCGCCGTGGCGCTACGATCCGGATCGCTTCACGCCGTGGCCGCCGCTCGCGCCCGGCGCGTCAGCAGCACCAGCAGCGTCCGCAGCGCCCGCCGCTGCACCGAACGAGGAGAACGCACGATGACCCCGATCGCTATCGCCTTCCTGATTCTCGCCCTCGTGATCATCTGGGGTGGGCTCATCGCGAGCACGGTGTTCCTGATGCGGCGTCCCGAGGTTGCCGAGTACCCGGCAGGCGGCGAGGACGGGCAGTTCGAGCGCATCGAATAGACCCTTGGGTGTGCTGTCGGGCGGGCGTGCGGTGGCCCGCCCGCCCTACAGCACGTTCAGGAGTACGACGTAGACCGTTGTGCCCGCCGCGATGCTGAGCAGCGCACGGCGCTTGCCGAGCAGGTGGACGACAACGGTCACCGCGGTCGCCGCGAACACCGCCCACAGGTGATCGGGGCGCGCGGCGAGCTCGTCGCGCAGCACAACGACCGCGAGGATCAGCATGATCCCGGCCGGCATCCAGCGGCCGAGCGCCTGCACGAACCGCGACTTCCGCAGCGGCTTCAGGATCGCGAACGGGAGCGCGCGGAGCAGGAGCGTGATGAGGCCGGCGACCACGACGCCGGCGATGAGGTAGGCGATCTCAGGCACGCGCTGCCCCCTTCGTGAGGAAGAAGCGCCCGGTGAGCGCGAGCGTGAACATGATGAGCGCAGCGAGCAGCGCCTGGCCGGGGAAGACGAGCAGCGCGACGCCGACGGAGAGTCCGGCGAGCACCGCGGAGGGAATCTCGCGTCGGCTTCGCAGCGCGTCGAGGGTCATCACGACGAACAGCGCGACGAGCGCGAACTCGAAGCCCTCAATGGGTGCGGGCAGGGCGGTGGCGATGAGGACGCCGACGAGGCCGCCGCCCACCCAGTACGCCTGCATGGCGAGCTGCCCGCTCACCATGCGCGCGGAGGACAGTTTCTCCTCGGGCATCAGCACGTAGGTGGCGTACGCCTCGTCGACCATCGCGTAGATCGAGTATGCGCGGGGGAGTCCGCGGCGCACGCGCGACACGGGGAACGAGAGCGCGTAGAACACGTGCCGGAAGTTCACCGCGAAGACGGTGACGGCGATCGTGAGGAGCGGGGTGGCCGCGGCGAGCATCCCGACGAGCAGGAGCTCGACCGAGCCGGCGAAGACCCCGATCGCGAGCGCGGGGGAGATCCACCAGGGGAGCCCCGCCTGGATCACGAGCACGCCGAGCGCGATGCCGAGCGGGAAGATCCCGAGCCCGACGCCGAGCGAGTCGCCGAGACCGGCGCGGATCTGTGCGGCGCGCGTGGCGCCAGGGGGTTCGTGCATACGACTATATTTGCGGAAAATCCCCGCAATGTGCGTGCGTGATCGTGCGCTCCGTACTCGAATCCGGCAATATAGCTGCATGGATGCACTCGATCGCGCAATTATTGCGGAGCTCATGGCAGATGGGCGGATCACCAATGTGGAACTCGCCGCGCGCGTTGGGCTGACGCCAGGCCCCTGCCTCAGGCGGGTGCAGCGGCTGGAGGCGGACGGCGTGATCCGCGGCTACCGGGCGATCGTCGATCCGCACGCGGTGGGCCGTGGCTTCGAGGTGATCCTGCACGTCGATCTCGTCACCCAGGAGGCCACGGTTGTGACGGGTTTCGAGCAGGAGGCCGCCGCGCTCCCCGAGGTTTCCGAGTTCAAGCGCCTCTTCGGGACACCCGACTACTACCTGCGCATCGCGGTGGCCGACCTCGCGGGGTACGAGGAGTTCCTCACCACGCGCATCATGTCGATCCGCGGGGTGGGAAAGGTGAGCTCCCACTTCGCCATGAAAAACATCAAGGGGTGACGGCGAAGCGGGAGCTCGGTGGCGGCGTGCGGTGCGGCGTGCGGACACGCCGCGGGGTGCGCGCTGCCCGGGTGTCGGGGCGCTCGGGCTAGTTGACCGGCCCCGTGTACTTCTCGCCCGGGCCCTGGCCCGGGGCGTCGGGGATCGCTGACGCCTCGCGGAACGCGAGCTGCACCGAACGCAGGCCATCGCGCAAGCTCCGCGCATGCATGTCGCTCACCTCGGGCGCCGCCGCGGTGATGAGGCCGGCGAGCGCGTTGATGAGCTTGCGCGCCTCGTCCAGGTCGATCTGCGTCTCGGGGTCGTCGGCGAGGCCCACCTTCACGGCCGCGGCGCTCAGCAGGTGCACGGCGGCGGTGGTGATCACCTCGACCGCTGCGACGTCAGCGATATCGCGGGTCGCCTGCGCGACATCCTCGGTGGCCGCGCTCTCCTGCGCTGGCGCCTCGGGCGCGGTTGCCGCTGCTGCGGCCTCGGTCTGCGGCTGATCGCTGGGGTTCTCGCTCATGCTGTCCTGACTGTTGCTGCTGTGGTGTGCTACCATTGATTCGGTTCTCGGTGTTTCAGCCGAGACGCGGAAGAGGAGATTCTCCCACCCGGCACCGGTTATAGGTTATCGGGTTGTTGGCACCCCGCCTCCCAGGAGGCAGCAGTGAAGGGTGTGGGATGGCGCGTGCGCGATCCTGATCTTCCTCTCCGTGACTCCCGCAAGGGAGCGTCAACGGTTCTCCCGACTGGGAGTGGCCACACGGAAGCAGAGGAGCCGGCGATCAGCGATCCCCGTACGAATGACAGAATCCGCGTCCCCGAGGTGCGACTGGTAGGTGCCAGTGGCGAGCAGGTCGGTGTCGTGCCGATCGAGACCGCACTGCGCATGGCCGCCGACGCCGATCTCGATCTCGTTGAGGTTGCCCCGAACTCGAAGCCCCCGGTGGCCAAGATCATGGACTTCGGCAAGTTCAAGTACGAGGCTGCGCAGAAGGCGAAGGAAGCTCGCCGTAACCAGGCGAACACGGTCCTCAAGGAGGTCCGCTTCCGCCTGAAGATCGACACGCACGACTACGAAACCAAGACGAAGCGTGCCGTTGGCTTCCTCTCGCAGGGTGACAAGGTCAAGGCCATGATCCTGTTCCGTGGCCGTGAGCAGTCGCGTCCGGAGCAGGGCGTTCGCCTGCTTCAGCAGTTCGCGGAAGACATCGCCGAGTTCGGTACCGTCGAGTCGAACCCCCGGATCGATGGCCGCAACATGGTGATGGTCATCGCCCCGCTCAAGAACAAGTCCGAGGCGAAGGCCGAGCAGAACGCTCGCCGTGCCGAGGAGAAGGCCACGCGGAAGGCAGACAAGGCCGCAGAGGCCGTCGCCACCGACGACTAATTGTCGGCGCAGCGCCCCTCGCGCCGCTGCAGCCGTGCACAACGCAGCCCTCGGGCGCGCACACAACAAGGAGAAATCGATGCCAAAGCAGAAGACCCACTCTGGGGCCAAGAAGCGCTTCAAGCTGACCGGCTCCGGCAAGCTGATGAAGCAGCAGGCCGGCATGCGCCACAACCTCGAGGTGAAGTCCTCGCGTCGCAAGCGCCGCCTGAACGCTGAGCAGGTGCTGTCCAAGGGTGACGCCAAGCAGGCGATGAAGCTCCTCGGCCACTAAGCCACGAGCACCACGCGTTTCATCACAGATTTTGTAAGGAAGAACTGAAATGGCAAGAGTAAAGCGGGCCGTCAACGCCCACAAGAAGCGTCGCGTTATCCTCGAGCGCGCTGAGGGCTACCGCGGACAGCGTTCGCGCCTGTACCGCAAGGCCAAGGAGCAGGTCACCCACTCGCTGGTCTACGCATACAACGACCGTCGCAAGAAGAAGGGCGACTTCCGTCGCCTGTGGATCCAGCGCATCAACGCTGGCGCCCGCGCCAACGGCCTGACGTACAACCGCTTCATCCAGGGCCTCGGCCTCGCGGGTGTCGAGGTTGACCGCCGCATGCTCTCCGAGCTGGCCACCAACGAGCCCACGGCGTTCGCCGCGCTCGTCGAGGTCGCGAAGAACGCCCTTCCCGAGGACACCTCGGCTCCGAAGGCTGCGTAACGCACCGGAATCACGACAGAACGCCCCGTCCTCCGCGACGGGGCGTTCTGCGTTTCTGGGGCTCGGTAGACTTGCCGAGTGATTGAAAACCCGAAGTCCTTGCGCGTGAAGAAGGCGGCGGCGCTCGCCAGGAAGAAGGAGCGTCAGGTGCAGGGGCGGTTCCTCGTCGAGGGGCCGCAGGCGGTCCGGGAACTGCTCGCGCACCGCCCCGAGCTCGCCGAGGTCGTGTTCGCCACGATGGGGACCGAACCCTGGCAGCACGAGATCGACCGGCTGGCCTCCGACGCGGGGGTGGCCCTTGAGCGGGTCACCGAGCCCGTGCTCGCGGCGATGGCGGAGACCATCACCCCGCAGGGCGTGATCGCGGTCGCGCGGACCTGGGAGGCCACGCTCGCTGAGACGTTCGCCGGCGCGCGGCTCGTCGCGATCATGCACGAGGTGCGGGATCCGGGGAACGCTGGCGCGGTGCTGCGCGCGGCGGATGCCGCTGGCGCGGACGCCGTGGTGTTTGCCGGCGAGAGCATCGACCCGTTCCACCCGAAGGTGGTGCGCTCCACGACGGGCTCACTGTTCCACCTGCCGGTCGCCGTGGCGCCCGATCTGGCGGCTGCCGTCGACGCGGCGCGCGCGGCGGGCCTCACCACGCTCGCCGCGGACGTGCGCGGGGACGAACTGCTCGCGGCCCGCGCGGATGGTGTGCTCGCCGGGCCGGTGGCCTGGGTGTTCGGCAACGAGGCGCGCGGGCTCACGGAGGCTGAGCGCGTCCTCACTGATCGGAGCCTGAAGCTGCCGATCTACGGTGCGGCGGAGTCTCTCAACCTTGCGACCGCCGCGAGCGTGCTGATCTACGAGACGGCGTTCGCGCAGCGGAGCTAGGTGCGCCCGCACCCGCCAACCCCGACGGAGAAATCTGGAATCTCGGAGGTGTTTGCGCGGGAGCGCCCGAGATCTCAGATTTCTCCGTGTGGATTGGGGTGTCCGTGTGGGTTGGGGGCGTCCGTGTGAACGGGGGTGCAGGAGCGCGGCCCCGGGAGTGGGCGCTACGTGAGCAGCGAAGCGCCCAGCGATTCGCCCGGCGCGAAGCCCGGCAGGATCGCGAACACGGCTGAGCCGGTGTGCGTCACCCACTCGTTGAGCAGATCCAGCTCGTCAAGGCGCTGCTGGATCGGCACGAACTGCGTGCGCGGATCCCGCTGGAAGCACCCGAACAGCAGCCCGGACTCGCCGCCCTCGTCGTAGTTCGCCGCGCGCCGGTAGATGCGCTCGGCGGGATCCGTCGAGTGCGCGCGCCGAATGTGCGCGTAGCTCGGGATCACGGGGAGCCCGAGCGAACTCTTCGCCTCGAAGTCGACGGGGGTGTGCTCGGTGCCGCCGGTGAGCGGGGCGCCGTCGGTCAGCGTCCGCCCGATCGTCTGCTCGCGACCCGGACGATCCACCTGATCCCAGGTGTCGAGCTCCATCCGGATTCGGCGCAGCACGAACGCCGAGCCGCCGGTGAGCCAACCGCCGCCGGCCGCCGCGGCGTCGCCGGCGCCCACCCACACAAGGTCACTGAAGTCCTCGTCCTTCGGCGCGGGGTTGATGGTGCCGTCGACCTGCCCCATGAGGTTGCGCATCGTGGTGCCTGCAGGCTCGGCGCCGCGCGCCTGCCGAAAGCCCTGCTGGCTCCACGCGAGGTCGGCGAACGCGCGAAGATCCCGCTCGAGCATGCGTGCGGCGTGCGCGAGCGGCAGCGGATCATCGGCCTGCAGCAGCAACAGCAGATCCCCGCCGTCGTGCGTCCCAGCGAGCCGATCGCGGGAGAACGCCGGCAGCGGCGCGAGCCACTCCGGACGCTTCGCGGGATCGACCCGATTCACGAGCTCCGGGCCGACGCCCACCGTGATGGTCAGGCGCGAGGGCCGAGCAGCAAGCTCGGGCTCGGGATCGGCGAGCGGCGCCGCGCCCGAGGTGAGGCCCTCGACGTCGCCGCTCAGGATGCGGAGCATGCGACGGATCGCGTCGCGGTCCGTCTCAGGCTTCAGCGTGTACGACAGGTAGCGCAGGTGCGCGGTCGGCGTCGAGATGATCCCGGCCTGGTGCGCGCCGTGGCAGGGGAGCGTGTCGCCGCCGAAATCGTCGTCCGCTGCTGCGGGGGCGGCCGAGTCGCGGAGCGCAGGCACCCCGATCGCCGCTCCGAGGCCGAGCGCGGCGCCGAGACCGGCACCCCAGGCGCCCCCGGTGAGGAGCGCGCGGCGGCCGATGCGCGGGTCAGTGCGCTGCTCGTCGGCCTGACCGTCGCCCGCGGGCGCGGCCCCCGCCGTGGGGGCCGCGCTGCTCGAACCAGTGTCGGGCTTAGTGTGCGGCATGCTCATCACTCGCGGCGTCATCGTGTGACATCTCGCCGTGATCGGCCGAGTCATCCGACCCGTCCTCGCTGCCGCCCTCGTAGTTCTCCTGCGCCCCATCCGTGGCCTTCGCGAGCACGGTGACCTCGGCCTGCGAGCCGTCGTCGAAGTGGAGCGTGAGCGACACATCGTCGCCCGGCAGGATCGGCTCCGGCATGTCCATGAACATGATGTGGTTGCCGCCGGGCGCGAGTTCGAAGGAACCTCCTGCCGGGATCACGAAGCCGCCGTCCACTTCCCGCATCGTGGCGGTTGCGCCGGAGGTGACGGTCTCGTGGAGCTCGACCATCTTCGCGGCGGAGCTCTCGACGCTCACCAGCGTGAGGTCGGTGTCGCCCGAGTTCTTCAGAGTGCCGAACACGCCGGTCATCCCCTCCTGCGCCTTCACCCAGCCGCCCTCGATCGAGAACGTCGCGTGGCCGCCCTGCTCAGCGGAGGACGCCTGCGTGTCCTGCGTTGCGGGGGCATCA
This sequence comes from Leucobacter chromiireducens, assembly GCF_003917135.1. GTDB lineage: Bacteria > Actinomycetota > Actinomycetes > Actinomycetales > Microbacteriaceae > Leucobacter > Leucobacter chromiireducens_A. The sequence continues at coordinate 24,802 of NZ_RPDI01000015.1, read as the reverse complement.
ACGGGCGGAGTCGCCGCGCAGCCGGTGAAGAGGAGCGCGGCCGCGAGGGCGGTCCCGGACAGCGTTGCGATGCGTGCGGTGGTGCTGCGGTTCACTTGGCGTCTCCCTCGGATGCTGCGGTGTCGGCGGGTGCGGCGTCGGTGCCTGCTGCGGCGGCGGCCATGCCGGCCGCGCGGCGGCGGCGGCCGATCAGGACTGCTGCGGCGCCGACGATGACGACGGCCGTGCCGCCAACGATGGCGATGATGCCGCCGAGCGGCAGGCCAGCCGCGTCGGTGGCCTCAGCGCCATCCGCGCTGTCCGCAGCCCCATCGGAGTCACCCGCGGCGCCGTGCTCGTGCGCTTCGGCATCATCTGCGTGCTCGTGCGCCTCGGCGTCGTCCGCGTGCTCGTGGTCCGCGCCGGCCTCGACCGCATCGGCCGCGACGATCTCGCCGCTGCCGTCCTCGGCAACGCTGATGCCGAATGCCCCCTCAATGGGGTGGCCGTCGCTCGAGACGACGCGCCACGCTGCGGCGTAGTCGCCAGGTGCGAGGTCCGCGCTCAGCTTCTGGGTGACGATCGGGCCGGCGATCTCGGGCTCGCCGTCGCGCACATCGGCGCCGTCCGGGCCGGTCACCACCATTTCGGTGCCGACCTCGATGATGCTGTTGCTGAACTTCAGCTCGAACGCCTCGACCGCGCCCGTGTTCGCGTCAGCGACGACCTCGGTGCTGAGGAGCTCATCGTGGGCGAGCGCCGGCGCCGCGACGCCGAGCGTGGTCGCGCCCGCGAGCAGCGCGATTGCCGCGAGGCCGAGCGACGCGCGCCGCGCTGCGGCGGGACGCGCCGTGCGGGGAAGCGGTGTGGTGGGAAGTGTTGACTGAGACATGGTCTCCTGATTCTCTCCGGCGTGTGCCGGGTCCGTGTGCGCCGACGACTCCGCCGCGCCGGGTGCGCGAAGCGGAGCGCCACATCTGAGTGGTGGCGCGGGAAAAGGGTGAGTGGAATCAGGCGAAGCGTGGTGGCCCGCGCCGGGAGATCGCCCCGACGGCGAGGAGCCGATCGCGCAGCTGCCGCGGCGCGGCGAACCGCGGGAGCACACGGGCGCGGTGCGGGCTCGGGGTGAGCGAGCGCCGGCGCGAGGGGAGCACGCGCCGCAGCGCGCGGCCGAGCGCGACGACCGCGCGCTCGCCACGTGCGAGGAGCACCGTCGTGAGCGCGGCGGCGCAGACGTGCAGCACCCACATCGTGGTGTCGGCCGCGCCGGCCTCGGCGAGCCGCGGAGAGAACGCCTCGAGGGCCGCGAAGTGCGCCGCGTGCGGGGACACCGGCGCGCCGTCCGGGCCGCCAGCTGCGGCGATCCCGAGACCAGCGAAGGTCCAGTGGTACAGGAACTGCGCGGCGGAGACCGCGAGCGCGAGCCGCCAGATCGAGCCGACCCGGCCGGCGAGCGCGACGCACAGCGGCAGCGTGAGCACCACGGTCGCGACGACGGACGGCCAGGTGATGACGCCACCGGCGAGCCCGTGCGAGGCTGCGGCGAGTGCCACGGCGACGGCAGCCCCGATGGCGCCGCGGAATACCCGGACGCCGCGGGTCATCCCGGCAGCCGGAACGACCCGCGGGAAACGCCGCGAGCTCTGCATGTGTTCCAGTGTACGCGGCTGCTCGCTGGGGATCGCACCGCGGGCACGCGCGCGTCACGCGCACAGGCTAGACTTGACCCCCGTGTCAGACCTCAATCCGATCACCCAGGAAGCCGCCGACGCGGCCGTCGCGGAAGCGCTCGCAGCGTTTTCCGCAGCCGACTCTGTTGCGGCGCTGAAATCCGCTCGCACGGCGCACGCCGGCGACGGCTCGGCGATCGCTCAGCTGAACGCCCGCATGCGCGAGGTGCCCAAGGACGAGAAGGCCGCAACGGGCAAGCTCATGGGCCAGGCGCGCGGCCGCATTGAGGGCGCGTACAAGGGCCGCGAGGCGGAGCTCGTCGCGCAGGAGGCCGCCGCACGCCTGCTCGAGGAGACGGTGGACGTGACCGCTGCCCCGACGCGCCAGCGCGCGGGATCGCGTCACCCGCTCGCTCAGCTCCAGGAGGAGGCGGCAGACATCTTCGTCGGCATGGGCTGGGAGGTCGCCGAGGGGCCCGAGGTGGAGCACGAGTGGTTCAACTTCGATGCGCTCGGCTTCGATCCCGATCACCCGGCGCGCGCGATGCAGGACACCTTCTTCGTTGAGCCGGCCGATCGGCACCTGCTGCTGCGCACCCACACCTCGCCCGTGCAGATCCGGTCGCTGCTCGACCGCGAGCTGCCCGTCTACGTCGTGGCTCCCGGCCGCGTCTACCGCACGGACGAGCTCGACGCGACGCACACCCCGGTGTTCCACCAGATCGAGGGCATCGCGATCGACCGTGGGCTCACGATGGCGCACCTGCGCGGCACGCTGGAGCACTTCGCGCGCCAGATGTTCGGCGAGGAGGCGAAGATTCGCCTGCGCCCCAACTTCTTCCCGTTCACCGAGCCGTCCGCCGAGATGGACGTGTGGCAGCCGAACGCGAAGGGCGGCGCACGCTGGGTCGAGTGGGGCGGCTGCGGCATGGTCGATCCGCGCGTGCTCGACGCTGCCGGCATCGACTCGTCGGAGTTCCAGGGCTTCGCCTTCGGCATGGGGATCGAGCGGACCCTGCAGTTCCGCCACGACATCAATGACATGAGAGACATGGTGGAGGGCGACGTGCGCTTCAACCGTCAGTTCGGAGGACTGGTCTAATGCGCGTTCCACTCAGCTGGCTGGGCGAATCCGTTGAGCTCCCCGCGGGAGTGACCCCCGAGGCCGTGCACGCCGATCTCGTGCGCGTCGGCTTCGAGGAGGAGGACATCCGCCGCTTCGACGTCACCGGACCCATCGTGGTGGGCGAGGTGCTCTCCCGCGAGCCCGAGGAGCACTCCAACGGCAAGGTGGTGAACTGGTGCCAGGTGCGCGTCGCGCCCGCCGGCCAGGCGGCCGCCGACGGCGGCGAGGACGTGCGCGGCATCGTGTGCGGCGCCCACAACTTCGAGGTGGGGGACAAGGTCGTGGTCACGCTGCCCGGCGCGGTGCTGCCTGGCGGCTTCGAGATCGCGGCGCGCAAGACCTACGGCCACGTGTCCGACGGCATGATCGCCTCGGCGCGTGAGCTGACGCTCGGCGAGGATCACGACGGCATCATCGTGCTCTCCACGCTGGGCCTCGATCCCGAGGTCGGTGCGGACGCGAAGGCGCTCCTCGGTCTCGACGAAACCGCGGTGGAGATCAACGTGACGCCCGATCGCGGCTACGCGTTCTCGATCCGCGGCGTCGCCCGCGAGGTCTCACACGCGACCGGCGCGGCCTTCCGGGATCCCGCGACCGCCGTCACCCCTGCGACGGGCACCGGATTCCCCATCGCGATCGACGATCAGGCCCCGATCCGCGGCCGCGTCGGTGCGGCTGGCTTCGTCGCGCGCGTGGTGCGCGGCATCGATCAGTCCCGGCCAACGCCGGCCTGGATGGTCGCGCGCCTGCAGCTCGCGGGGATCCGCAGCCTCTCGCTCGAGGTCGACATCTCCAACTACGTGATGCTCGAACTCGGACAGCCGCTCCACGCGTACGATCTGGCGAAGCTCTCCGGCGGCATCACGGTGCGCCGTGCAGCCGCGGGCGAGACGCTCGTGACGCTCGACGGCCAGGAGCGCACGCTGCACCCCGAGGACCTCGTGATCACCGACGAGTCCGGCGTGATCGGGCTCGCCGGCGTGATGGGCGGCAACTCGACGAAGGCCGACGAGTCGACCACCGACGTCCTCATCGAGGCGGCGTCGTTCGACGCGATCTCGATTGCGCGCACCTCGCGCCGCCACAAGCTGCCGAGCGAGGCGTCCAAGCGCTTCGAGCGCGGCGTCGACCCGCTGGTCGCTCGCGCCGCGGCGCAGCGCATGGTCGACCTGCTCGTCGAGCTCGCTGGCGGCACCGCCGACGAGCTCGGCGCCGAGATCCTCGCCCCGTGGGAGGCGCCGCAGATCGAGCTGCCGCTCGCGCGCATCAACGGGCTGCTCGGCACCGACTACACGGACGGCGAGGCGCGCGCAGCGATCGAGATGATCGGCTGCGCCGTCGCCGATGCGCCGGCCGACGCCCAGGGCAGCGCGGTGCTGCTCGTGAGCCCGCCGAGCTGGCGCTCGGATCTCACCCGCCCGGCCGATCTCATCGAGGAGGTGGCGCGCGTCGTCGGCTACGACCGCATCCCCTCGGTGCTGCCCGTCGCCCCGGCGGGCCGTGGCCTCACGCGCGTGCAGCGGCTGCGCCGTCGCGCGGCGAACGTGATCACGGCGGCGGGCCTCGACGAGGTGCAGAGCTACCCGTTCGTCAGCCGCGCGCAGCTCGACGCGTTCGGCGCTGGCGCGGAGCCAGCGATCCCCGTGCTCGATGGCGTCGCGCAGGCCGAGGAGCCGAGTGCTCAGGTGGCCGCGGTGAAGCTCGCGAACCCGCTCGACGGCGAGTCGCCCTTCATGCGCCGCTCGCTGCTGCCCGGACTCGTGACCGCCGCGCAGCGCAACGTCTCGCGCGGCCTCACGGATCTCGCGCTCGTCGAGTTCGGCTCGGTGTTCGAGCCGCGCGCCGACCTCGGCACGGACACGGTGCCGCCGCTCGCGCAGCTACCGGACGCTGAGACGCTGACCGCGCTCTACGCCGCGGTGCCGGATCAGCCGCGCCGCGCCGCCGCGCTGCTGCTCGGTGACGCCGTGGCGAAGCAGGCCGGCGAGAGCGCGCGTGCGGTGGACTGGGCTGACGCCCTCGACGCCGCGCGGATCGTCGCTGGCGCGGTCGCCGCCGAGCTCGTGGTGACCCAGGGCGCGCACCGCGCGTTCCACCCCGGCCGCACCGCGGAGCTCAGCATCCGCGTCGCCTCGGATGTCGACGGCGAGGACGGCGGTCTTGAGGTGGTCGGCGTCGCCGGCGAGCTGCTGCCCGAGCTCGTTGCGGATCATCACCTGCCCGGCCGGGTGGTGGCGTTCGAGCTGGATCTCGACCGCATCATCGAGCTTGCCCCGCGCGAGCCGGAGACGCGGCAGCTCTCGACGTACCCGGCGGCGACGCAGGATCTCACGCTCGTCGTCGGCGCCGAGGTGCCGGCCGGCGATGTGCTCGCGGTCGTGACCGCGGGTGCCGGTGAGCTGCTCGAGAGCGCTCGCATTGTCGACGATTACCGGGGGGCCGGCATCGCCGAGGGCCAGAAGGCGCTCACGTTCGCGCTCCGCTTCCGTGCGGAGGACCGCACGCTGAAGGCCGAGGAGGCCAGCGCCGCGAAGCTCGAGGGTGTCGCCGCGGCGGAGCTCGCCTTCGACGCGAAGCTGCGCGACTAGCACGAGGCGCGCGGGGCGCGGGCGTGCTGCGGCGCGCGGTGCCCCGCGCCCCTCGTGCCAGCGCCCCTTGTGGTGCGAGCCCGACGGGCGGATACTTGGCCCCAGACGACGCCGCACTCGCGCCAGCACGGCGCGGGGCGGCGCAGGAACGGGAGCGGGGAATCATGAGCGATCACACGACGCAGCGGATCGTGCCGAACATCTGGTGCAACGGCACCGCAGAGGAGGCCGGGGCGTTCTACGCCGGCGCGCTTCCCGACACGAACTTCACCGTCGAGTCCCGATACCCGACGGAGGGGCTGCTCCCGTTTCAGGAGCCGCTCGCCGGGCAGCCGCTGACGGTTGCCGTCACGGTGGGCGACTATCGACTCGTGCTCGTGAACGCCGGGCCCGAGTTCCGGCCGAATCTCGCGCTCTCCCTCATGCTGAACTTCGATCCGTCGCGCATCGCCGGCGGCGCGATCGCGGCGCGCGAGCAGCTCGACGCCGCGTGGGAGCGACTGAGCGACGGCGGTGAGGTGCGCATGCCGCTCGGCGAGTACCCGTTCAGCGCGCGCTACGGCTGGGTGGAGGACCGCTACGGGGTGAACTGGCAGCTCATGCTGACGCAACCAGATGGGGATCCGCGCCCCGGCGTGCTCCCGTGCCTCATGTTCGGCGGCCCCGTGCAGAATCGCGCGACCGAGGCGATCGGCTTCTACACGGACGTGTTCCCGGACGCCGCGCCCGGTCAGCTGGTGCCGTACGGCGAGCCGACGGGGCCGGCCACAGCCGACGCGCTCATGTTCGGCGAGTTTCGTGTGGGGGAGCAGTGGTTCTGCGCGATGGACTCCGGCGTTCAGCAGCACGAGACGTTCAGCTGTGGCGTCTCGCTCGAGGTGCAGTGCGCTGACCAGGCCGAGATCGACCGGCTGTGGGATGCGCTCTCCGCGGTGCCGGAGGCCGAGCAGTGCGGCTGGCTCGCCGACCGCTTCGGTGTGAGCTGGCAGATCGTGCCCGAGAACATGGGGGAGCTCATGGCGCACCCCGGCGCGTTCGAGCGCATGCTCGCCATGAAGAAACTGATCATCGCCGAGCTGTAGCGCGCGCCTGAGGCGGTGCCCCCTCCCGCATTACGTATACATAAATCGTTGGATTCGGCGTAGAGCTTGCCTCGTTCCGGATTTATGTATACATTAAGGCGAAGCGGAGGAGGCGAAGATGCGCGCAAGCGAGCGGGCCTATCAGGGGCTGGTCGAGGAGATTCAGGGCGGTTCGCTCGCCCCGGGTGCCGTGATCGGGGAGGTCGAGCAGGCCGCCCGCCTCGGCGTCAGCCGCACGCCGATGCGCGAGGCCATCGCTCGGCTCCTCGCTGACGGGCTCGTGCAGCAGCAGTCCGCGCGAGTGCTCGTGGTCTCCGGCTTCGACGCGGTGCACATCCGGCGACTGTTCGAGGTGCGCCGCGCGCTCGAGGAGAGCGCCGCGCGGCTCGCAGCGCAGCGCGGCGACAGCGCCGTGTTCAGCGCGCTCGCCGCCGACTTCCTCGCGGCGCACCCCGAGTCCGGCGCGAGCGAGACCGACGACTATTACGCGCTGATCTCGCGTTTTGATGCGGCGATCGACGAGGCCGTTGCGAACGACTACCTCACGCACGCGCTTCGCCCCATCCGCGCGCACCTCGCGCGGGCCAGACGGCTCGCCCGCGACAACGCGGAACGGCTGCACGCGTCCGTGCGCGAGCACGCGCTCATCGCCCAGGCGATCGCGCAGCGCGATCCGGATCTCGCGGCGCACGCCACGCACGTCCACCTCCACCGCGCCCTTGCCGCGATACTCGCGGCCATCGACGAGGCGGCAGTGCCGCCGAGCACGGAACGCCACACCGCCACCGAAGGAGCTTCACGATGACCGTTTCGCACCACGTTCGCGTCTACCGCAGTGAGGAGCCACTGCCCAGCACGGAGCAGCTCGCCTGGAAGATCGCGGAGGTCGCGGTCGATCCCGTCGCGGTCGATCCCGAGGTGACCGACATGGTCATCAACCGCATCATCGACAATGCTGCGGTCGCCGCGGCGTCGCTCACCCGCGGGCCGATCGTCGCGGCGCGGGCGCAGGCGCTCGCGCATCCGGTGTCCTCTGGCGGTGCCGGCGCGTCGATCTTTGGCCTCGCGGCCAGCGCGGCCCACCTGACGAGCCCCGAGTGGGCGGCGTGGGCCAACGGGGTCGCGGTGCGCGAGCTCGACTACCACGACACGTTCCTCGCGGCGGAGTACTCCCACCCGGGCGACAACATCCCGCCGATCCTCGCGGTCGCCCAGCACGTCGGGGCTGACGGGCGCGCGCTCGTGCGCGGGATCGCGACCGGCTACGAGATCCAGATGGATCTGGTCCGCGCGATCTGCCTGCATCGTCACAAGATCGACCACGTTGCCCACCTCGGGCCGTCGGCTGCCGCCGGCATCGGCACGCTGCTCGGGCTCGGGACCGTGACGATCGCGCAGGCGGTTGCGCAGGCGCTCCACACGACGACGGCGACGCGGCAGTCGCGCAAGGGCGAGATCTCCACGTGGAAGGCCCACGCCCCGGCGTTCGCCGGCAAGATGGCGGTCGAGGCCGTCGACCGAGCGATGCGCGGCCAGACCTCGCCGAGCCCGATCTACGAGGGGGAGGACGGGGTCATCGCGTGGCTGCTCGATGGCCCCGACGCGAGCTACGAGGTGCCGCTGCCCGCCACTGGCGAACCCAAGCGCGCGATTCTCGACAGCTACACGAAGGAGCACTCCGCGGAGTACCAGGCGCAGGCGTGGATCGATCTCGCCAGGCGCCTGGGCTCGGAGCACCCCGAGCTCGCCGACCCGGCGAACATCGCGAGCATCGTGCTGCACACGAGCCACCACACGCACTTCGTGATCGGCTCCGGCGCGAACGACCCGCAGAAGTACGACCCGACGGCCTCGCGCGAGACGCTCGACCACTCGATCCCGTACATCTTCGCGGTGGCGCTGCAGGACGGCGGCTGGCACCACGTCGACTCGTACACGCCGGAGCGCGCTGGCCGCGCCGACACGGTGGCGCTCTGGCACAAGGTCACCACGGCCGAGGACGCCGAGTGGACCCGCCGGTACCACTCCGAGGACCCGAAGGAGAAAGCGTTCGGCGGCCGCGTCGAGATCGAGCTGAGCTCGGGGGAGCGGATCGTCGACGAGATCGCGGTCGCCGACGCGCACCCGCTCGGGGCACGCCCGTTCGCGCGCGAGCACTACATCGCGAAGTTCCGCACGCTCGCGGCTCCCGTGCTCGCCGACGCCGAGGTGGAGCGTTTCCTCGCGCTCGTGCAGCGCCTGCCGGAGCTCAGCGCCGCGGAGGTGCGCGAGCTCGGCATCGTCGCGAAACCCGGCGTGATCGATCTTGCCGCCGCACCGAAGGGACTGTTCTGATGCTCTACGCGAAGTCGACCCCGGCCGAGAAGCGCCGCGCGTTCCGAGCGCGCCTCGCGAGCGGCGAGCTGCTCCGCTTCCCCGGCGCGTTCAACCCGCTCTCGGCGCGCTTGATCGAGCGGAAAGGCTTCGACGGGGTCTACATTTCCGGCGCGGTGCTCTCTGCCGATCTCGGACTCCCCGATATCGGGCTCACCACGCTCACTGAGGTGGCCGGCCGCGCGCAGCAGATCGCCAGGATGACCGAACTGCCGGCACTCGTCGACGCCGACACGGGCTTCGGCGAGCCGATGAATGTGGCGCGCACGATCCAGACCCTCGAGGACGCCGGCCTCGCCGGCGCGCACATCGAGGACCAGGTGAACCCCAAGCGCTGCGGCCACCTGGACGGCAAGACGGTGGTGGACGAGGCGACCGCGCTGAAGCGGATCCGGGCAGCGGTCGACGCGCGCCGCGATCCCGATTTCCTGGTGATGGCGCGCACCGACATTCGCGCCACCGCCCAGGGGGACGCCGGTCTTACCGCAGCGGTTGACCGTGCGCGGGCGCTCGTCGACGCTGGCGCCGACGCGATCTTCCCCGAGGCGATGCGCACGCTCGCCGAGTTTGCGGCCGTGCGCGCGGCCGTCGACGTGCCGATCCTCGCGAACATGACCGAGTTCGGCAAGAGCGAGCTGTTCAGCGTGCAGCAGCTCGCCGACGTCGGCGTGAACCTCGTGATCTGGCCGGTGTCGATGCTCAGGATCGCGATGGGGGCGACCGAGCGGGCGCTCGACACGCTGAACGCGGAGGGGCACCTCACCGGCAAGCTCGACGAGATGCAGCACCGTGCCGAGCTCTACGAGCTCGTCGACTACGAGGGGTACACCCAGTTCGACACGAGCGTGTTCAACTTCGAGGTGGAGCGCTAGCACCCGGTCCCACCAGCACCAGCCCGACACACTTCGCAAAGGAGCGACCATGTCTGACACGGAAATCAAGAAGGGCCTCGCCGGGGTCGTCGTCGATGAGACGGCGGTCTCGAAGGTCAACCCCGAGACGAACAGCCTGCTCTACCGGGGGTATCCGGTGCAGGAGCTCGCCGCGTCGCAGTCGTTCGAGGCGGTGGCCCTCCTGCTGTGGCATGGCGAGTTGCCGGGCGCCGAGCAGCTCGCCGAGTTCGAGCGCCGCGAGCGCGCGCTGCGCCCGCTCGACCCGCGCACGCGCGAGCTCCTGGACACGATGCCGGCCGACGCGCACCCGATGGATCTCGTGCGCACCGCGGTGAGCCAGCTCGGCGCGTTCGATCACACGCTCCATCGGGATGGCGGCTGGACCGACCGCACGCTCGATCTGGGTCGCGCGGAGTACCTGTTCGCGCAGCTGCCAACGATCGTCGCCGCGGTGCAGCGTCGCCGGCGCGGGCTGCCGCTCGTCCCGCCGCGCGACGACCTGGACTACGCGCGGAACTTCCTCTGGATGACCTTCGGTGAGCTGCCGTCTGACGCGGCCGTTGACGTGTTTCGCATCTCCCTTGTGCTCTACGCGGAGCACTCGTTCAACGCCTCGACGTTCACCGCGCGGGTGATCGCGTCGACCACGTCCGACATGTACTCGGCGGTGGTCGGCGCGATCGGCGCGCTGAAGGGTCCGCTGCACGGCGGCGCGAACGAGGCGGTGATGCACGTGCTCGAGGAGATCGGGAGCGCCGAGAATGTGGTGCCCTGGCTCGACCGGGCGATCGCTGAAAAGCGGAAGATCATGGGATTCGGGCACCGCGTCTACAAGCACGGCGACTCGCGCGTCCCGACCATGCACGCGGCGCTCCAACTGCTGCTCGCGGAGCACGGGCGCGACGACCTCGCAGAGCTGTACGCCGCGCTCGAGACCGAGTTCGTTGCGCGCAAGGGGATCTTCCCGAACCTCGACTACCCGTCCGGTCCCGCGTACCACCTGCTGGGCTTTGACACGGAGATCTTCACGCCGCTGTTCGTCGCGGCTCGGGTGACCGGGTGGACCGCGCACATCATGGAGCAGGCGGCATCGAACGCGCTGATCCGCCCGCTCTCCGCCTACGTCGGCCCCGCGGAGCGCCACGTGGCGTGAATCCCGCGTCGCCGCCCTTCCGCACGGCGGGGCTGGGCTGCGGTGTGCAGGGTGACGTGACGCGTCGGTGGTCGAGCTTGTAGCGTTGGGGTGACACCCAGCGTGGGGCTGCGATCCGGCCCCGAGATCCGAGAGAGGGCGAACACCATGACTCAGACTGCGAAGGCCGAGAGCACAGCTGACCGCACCGTACTCACCGAGGTCCGGGGGCGAGTGGGGTGGATCACCCTGAACCGGCCCGCCGCGCTGAACGCGCTGAACGGGCAGCTGGTCGGGGAACTCATCGACGCGGCGCTCGAGTTCGACGCATCGCCCGAGATCGGGTGCATCGTGATCACCGGCTCGGAACGGGCGTTCGCGGCGGGCGCCGACATCAAGGAGATGGCAGAGCTCGGGTTCTCGGACATGTTCGTGAACAGCGCGTTCCTTAGCTGGGAGGGCTTCGAGCGGATGCGCACGCCCGTGGTCGCCGCGGTGTCGGGGTTCGCGCTCGGCGGCGGCTGCGAGCTCGCCATGATGTGCGACATCATCCTCGCCGCGGAGTCGGCGAAGTTCGGGCAGCCCGAAATCAACCTGGGCGTGCTGCCGGGCTTCGGTGGCTCGCAGCGGCTGCCGCGCGCGATCGGCAAGGCCAAGGCCGCTGAGATGGTGCTGAGCGGCCGGATGATGGGCGCCGAAGAGGCGGAGCGCTCCGGGCTCGTCTCGCGGGTGGTGCCCACCGATGACCTGCTCGCCGAGGCCGCGAAGCTCGCCGACACGATCGCGTCGAAGTCGTTGCTCGCGCTGTACGCCGCGAAGAATGCCCTGCAGGCCGCGCAGGAGGTGCCGCTCTCCGAGGGGCTCCGGCTCGAGCGACTCGCGTTCGCCGCGGCGTTCGCGACCGACGACCAGAAGGAAGGCATGCGCGCGTTCGCCGAGAAGCGCGAGGCGAACTTCACGCACCGCTAGGCGTCCGAGCGCGCTGCGCGACCGTGGCCGGCACGGCGCGCCCCGCTCAGAACGGAACATCGGTCTCGACTGCCCGGCGTGGGCCTGGCCCCGCGCCAGACGGCGGTTCCCGAAGCGTGAGGCGCGCGAAGCGCACCCGGCTCGGCGGCGGCTCTGCCCGCCTCCGCCCGGTGGGGGTCTCCCAGGTGAGCGTGCCGTCGGGGGCCTGCGTGGAGCGCCAGGCGGTGTGGTGCTTCACGGAGTGATGCCCCCGGCAGAGGTGCACGAGGTTCTCCTGCGCGGTGGCGCCGCCCCTGGTGTAGTCGATGGTGTGGTCGATGTCGCAGCGGTGTGCCGGCACCCGGCACCCCGGGAAGCGGCAGTGGAGATCCCTCGCGCGGAGGAGCTTGCGGAGCGCGGCGCCCGGCCGGTACCGATCGATCGCGGTGATCTCCCCGGCAGCCGTGGTGGTGATCCGTTCCCACCACCTGGCGTTGAGCAGAAAACTGCCGACGGTGTCACCGTCGACGAGGCCCCGCCCCACGAGCTCGGGCGGCGGCGGGAGCGAGCCAGCGTCGCCGTGCACCGGGGCGGGGACAATCAGCTGGATCCGCGCCTGCACCGCCTCCTCGGGGCTGCCGGCGAAGAGCCCGGTCGGGGACGCCGCGAGCAGGAGATCCGCGAGGGCGTCCGCGCGGAGCTGGTCGAGGCTGCGCTCCTCGGCGCCGTGCTGCGCAGACTCGGCCGCCTGCGGCGCGCGCCGCACCGCGGTGGCGATGCGGGTCACTCGATCGTGGATCGCGTGCGCCTCGCTGAGGGGGAGGTGTGCGACGAGGTCTGCCATCCCGTTCTCCAGGTCGACGAGTCTCACGCTGCGGCGCTCGCGGGCGGCGGTGTGCTGCTCGGCGAGCGAGCGCGGCGACACCTGGGCGGCGAGCCGCGCGGCGATCGGGCGGAGCCGGTGCGCGGTGGTGCGCGTGGCCTCGGAGACGACGGCAGCCTCGTATGCGCCGCGCCGCGCGACGGTCTCCGCGTCGTCGCCCGGCCCGATCGTCGTCCCAGCCGACGTGATCACGATCGCGTGATCCAGCGCGATCTCGCCAGCGCCGAGCGCCTCGTGCGTGCGCGTGTACTGGGAGGTGAGTGCATGCGCGGCGGAGAGCTCGGCATCAACGCACCGCTCGGACTGCTGCCGCACGGTCGCGATCTCGGCGCGGAGCGCGCGATAGCGCAGCTCACGCATGCCGGGACGAAACGTCGGTGGGCCTCGCCTGGCAGCTGGCGCGGCGGGGCCGCCCCCGGTGCCCTCCGCGGACTCCGGGTCGAGCGCGCCGGCGAGCGCCGCGGCGAGGAGCGACATCCGCTCGGCATCGCGAGCGCGCTGCTCGCGCTCCAGCGCTTCCACGCGGTCGATGATGCGGTGCTGGGCGGACGCCGCTTCGGGCGTTGGGAGTGAGGTGCTGGGAGACATGACCCCATTCAGCCAGGTATCGCGCGGCCGCGCAGACGCTATCCACAGGCAGACGCGGATCGGGATCATGGACGTGCTCGCCTGTGGAGAACAGCGCGTCGGCCGTCCGCGAGGTGCCAGAATAGGGGGAGCGCAATCGAAAGGAGCGTCGATGACGTACAGCGTGGCGGTAGCGGGAGCATCGGGCTATGCCGGAGGCGAGATCCTCCGCCTGCTTGCGGGGCATCCGGAGTTCGAGGTGCGAACGGTGACCGGGCACTCGACCGCTGGCCAGCCGCTCATCGCATCGCAGCCGCACCTGCGCTCACTCGCGCACCTCACGCTGCAGGCCACGACGCCCGAGGTCCTCGACGGCCACGACATCGTGTTCTTCGCGCTGCCCCATGGCGCGTCGGGGGAGCTGACCGCCCAGCTCACCGATGTGCGGCTGGCGGTGGACTGCGGTGCGGATCACCGGCTGACGAGCGCGGCGGACTGGGCGGCGTTCTACGGTGGGGAGCACCACGAGCCGTGGACGTACGGCGTGCCCGAGCTGATCGTCGCCGGGGCCGGAAAACAGCGCGACGCGCTGGTCGGCACGAGCAGGATCGCCGCGCCGGGATGCAACGCCTCGACGGTGGCGCTCTCCCTTGCGCCTGGCATTGCGGCCGGGGTCATCGAGCCCGCCGACATCGTGAGCGTGCTCGCGGTCGGCCCGTCGGGCGCGGGCAAAGCCGCGAAGACGCACCTGCTGGGCGCGGAGCTCATGGGGACCGCGAACCCATACGCTGTTGGCGGCAGCCACCGCCACATTCCGGAGATCCAGCAGGCGCTCCGCGCGGCCGGCGCATCGTCCGCGGTGACGCTGAGCTTCACCCCGGTGCTCGTGCCGATGAGTCGCGGCATTCTCGCGACATCGACCGCCCGCCTCGCGCCCGGGGTGACGGCGGCCGAGGTGCGTGCCGCGTGGGAGACCGCGTACGCCGACGAGGCGTTCGTGCACGTGCTGCCGGAGGGCGTGTTCCCGCGCACCGCCGACACGCTGGGGGCAAACACCTGCCTCATGGGCGTCGCGGTGGACGAGGCCGCCGGTCGCGTTGTGGTGGTCGCCGCACTCGACAACCTCGCGAAGGGCACCGCAGGCGCCGCAATTCAGTCCGCGAACATCGCGCTTGGCCTCCCAGAAACCACTGGGCTCAGCGTTAACGGCGTCGCGCCGTAACCGCACCAGACGTCCTATCCACTACTCGCCGCGCGTGCGGCACCAAGGAGACACCGTGACCGTCACCACCCCAGCCGGTTTCCGCTCGGCAGGCATCGCCGTCGGCCTGAAGAGCACGGGGAAGCCCGACCTCGCACTCGTGGTCAACGACGGGCCGGCCCAGGCCAGCGCCGTCGTGTTCACGAGCAACCGGGCGCAGGCCAACCCGATCCTCTGGAGCCGAAAGGTCGCGGACAACGGTCCGGCGCGGGCGATCATCCTGAACTCGGGTGGCGCGAACTGCTTCACGGGCGACTTCGGCTACGAGACGACGCGGCTCACGGCCGAGGCGGTTGCCGCGCAGCTGGGCGACGCGGACGCCGCAGAGCGGATCCTGGTCTGCTCCACCGGCCTCATCGGCACCGGCGACCAGGCATTCCGCGACAAGATCGTGGGGAACGTGCCCGAACTGGTTGCGCGCCTCGCCGCGGACGACACGACCGCACCCGCAGCGATCCTCACGACCGACTCGGTGGAGAAGACCGCCGTGCACACGGGGGCCGGCTGGTCCATCGGCGCGATGGCGAAGGGTGCTGGCATGCTCGCGCCGGGGCTCGCCACGATGCTCGTGGTCATCACCACCGACGCCGTGCTCGATGACGCTGCGCTGGATCGCGCGCTCCGCGGCGCCACCGCGCCGAGCTTTGATCGGCTCGATTCCGACGGCTGCATGTCGACGAACGATCAGGTCACGCTGCTCGCGAGCGGGGCGTCGGGTGTCACGCCAGACGAGGCAGAGTTCGCCGCGGCGCTCGTGCAGGTCTGCGACAGCCTGGCCGCGCAGCTCCAGACCGACGCCGAGGGGGCAAGCCACGACATCGACATCGAGGTGCGCGGGGCTGCGAGCGAGGCCGACGCCGTCGAGGTGGGACGCTCGGTCGCGAGGAACAACCTCTTCAAGGCCGCGATCTTCGGCAACGATCCCAACTGGGGTCGCGTGCTCGCCGCGATCGGCACCACGGACGCCGCCTTCGACCCGTACCAGGTCGACGTGTCGTTCAACGGCGTGCGCCTCTGCCACGCCGGCGCCCCCGACCGCCCCGTCGACGACTGCGACCTCACGCCGCGCCGCACCCACGTCGAGATCGAGCTCTTCGCCGGATCGCACAGCGCGACGATCCGCACGAACGACCTCACGCACGACTACGTGCACGAGAACAGCGCGTACTCGAGCTAGGACACCATGACCACCACACTGGACCCCATGGACCACACCGAAGCGGCCGAAAAGGCGCAGGTGCTGATCGAGTCGCTGCCGTGGCTCAAGAAGTTCCGCGACGCGATCATGGTGATCAAGTTCGGCGGCAACGCGATGGTCGACGACGCGCTGCTCGCGGCCTTCGCCGAGGACGTCGTGTACCTGCGCCACACCGGGATCCGGCCCGTCGTCGTGCACGGCGGCGGCCCGCAGATCAACGCGATGCTGGCGCGGCTCGGCATCGAGAGCGAGTTCAAAGGCGGCTACCGGGTCACCACCCCGGAGACCATGGACGTCGTGCGCATGGTGCTCACCGGAAAGGTGAACCCCGAACTCGTCGACGAGATCAACGCGCACGGCCCGCTCGCCGCCGGCACCACGGGAGAAGACGCCGGGCTCTTCGTCGGCCGCCGCCGGCCGCCCATCGAGGTGAACGGCGAACTCGTCGATCTCGGGCTCGTCGGCGACGTCGTTGACGTGCGCGTCGAGCCCGTGCTCGCGCTGCTCGAAGCCGGCCTGATCCCCGTGGTCTCCTCGATCGCACCAGACGCGGACCGGCCGGGCGACTCGCTCAACATCAACGCCGACGCGGCCGCCGGCGCGCTCGCCGCAGCGCTCGGGGCGGAGAAGCTCGTCATCCTCACCGACGTCGCCGGGCTCTACGCGAACTGGCCGGACCGCGACTCGCTCGTCTCGTCGATCTCGGCGACGGAGCTCGAGGAGATGCTGCCGTCGCTCGAATCGGGAATGATCCCCAAGATGCGCGCGTGCCTCGACGCGGTGCGCGGCGGGGTTTCGAAGGCGGCGATCATCGACGGGCGCGAGCCGCACTCGGTGCTGCTCGAGATCTTCACGGAGCGGGGAATCGGCACCGAAGTGACGCCGGAGTAATGCTGGCGCGGCGAGGGGGCGGCGCAGCGCGCAGTCTCCTCGCCGAGTTCCGGGCGCTTCCGCCCGGTGCGCGGGTGCTCGTCGCGCTCGCGCCGATCGGTGGTGCGCTCCTCGCCGGCACCGGTGCGCTCGGCTGGGGGAGCGGCGCGCCGGACGGCGCCCCGCTCGCGGACGGCGCCTGGCTGCTCGCGGTCTGCGCCTACGCCTGCGGGAGCGCCTGGCTCAGCGCCGCCGACCTCCGCGCGCACCGCCTCCCCAACGCCGTGCTCGGGGCGGCAGCGCTCGGCACCGCGCTGCCGCTCGCGGCGGCCTGGGTCCTCGCGGGGGAGCCGCGGCGCGCGCTCGTCTCGATCGGGATCGCGGCGTGCGCCGGGGCGCTGGCGGCAGCGGCCTGGCTTCTCGCGGCCTGGTTCCGCGCGGCTTGGCTCCCCGCGGCAGGGCCGAGCCCGCGACGCGACCGCAGCGCCATCGGCGCAGGCGACGTGAAACTGCTGCCGCTCGCGGTACTCGGGGCGACACTGAGCGCGCCGCGCGACGCGATCGAACTGTTCCCCGCCCTCCTCGCCGCCGCCCTCCTCGTCGTCGCGTGTGCCGCCGCGCTCCGGCTCACACGACACCGCGCAGCCGCCCGGCCGCGCGCCGAACTCGCCCTCGGCCCGGCGATCCTCGCCGCGAGCTGGCTCGCCCCCATCGCCGGGACCGCCATGCGCGCCGGGGCCTGACGCGCATCGCCCCGCGAGAAGCGCCCCGCCGAGGCGCGCGCGAACGGAGCCGCGCTCGCACCGGTAGACTGGCGGTGTTGTTCGTAGTGCCGAGTGAAAGGGGGCGACGTGACCTACGTCATCGCTCTGCCGTGCGTCGATGTGAAGGATCGCGCCTGTGTGGACGAGTGTCCCGTTGACTGCATCTACGAGGGCGACCGCATGCTCTACATCCACCCGGATGAGTGCGTCGACTGCGGCGCGTGCGAGCCCGTCTGCCCCGTCGAGGCGATCTACTACGAGGACGATCTGCCCGGCGAGTGGTCGGACTACTACAAGGCCAACGTCGAGTTCTTCGACGAGATCGGCTCCCCGGGCGGGGCAGCGAAGGTGGGGGTCTACGACTTCGACCACCCCGTCGTCGCGGTGCTGCCGCCGCAGGGCGACTAGCCGTGCGCGGTCAGCTGCCCGACTACCCGTGGGACGCGATGGCGCCCTACGCGGCCGAGGCCGCCAGCCACCCGGACGGGGCGCTGAATCTCTCCGTCGGCTCGCCCGTCGACCCGAGCCCCGAGAGCGTGCGCGACGCGCTCGCGAACGCGACTGACGCGCACGCCTACCCGGCGACGGCCGGATCCGCGCCGCTGCGCGCGGCCATCGCCGAGTGGTTCCTGCGCCGCCGCGGGGTGACCGTTGCGCCGGACGCTGTGCTGCCGACGGTCGGCTCGAAGGAGCTCGTCGCACTCCTGCCGTTCTTGCTCGGGATCGGGGCCGGCGAGGCCGTCGTGTTCCCGCGGATCGCGTACCCGAGCTACGCGATGGGCGCCGCCCTCGTCGGGGCCGACGCGATCGCCGCAGACGACCCGGCCGACTGGCCCGAGCACACGCGGCTCGTGTGGGTGAACTCGCCGTCGAACCCGGACGGACGCGTGCTCGACACCGAGCGGCTCCGCGCCGCGGTTGCGCGCGCACGCGAGCTCGGCGCCGTGATCGCCGGCGACGAGTGCTACGCCGAGTTCGGCTGGGACGCGCCGTGGGATGGGCAGCGGATCCCGTCGATCCTCGACCCCGCCGTCGTCGGCGACTCCCACGAGGGTGTGCTGAGCGTGTACTCGCTGAGCAAGCAGTCGAACCTCGCCGGCTACCGCGCGGCGTTCCTCGCGGGGGATCCCGAGCTGGTCGCGCAGCTGCTCACCGTGCGCAAGCACGCCGGACTGATGCTGCCGGCGCCGGTGCAGGCGGCCATGATCGCCGCGCTCGCCGACGAGGCGCACGTTGCCGAGCAGCGCGAGCGCTACCGTGCGCGGCGCGATGTGCTGCGGCCAGCGCTCGAAGCCGCGGGCTTCCGCATCGAGGGCAGCGAGGCCGGGCTCTACCTGTGGGCCACGCGCGGCGCCGACGCGTGGGAGAGCGTTGCCGAGTTCGCGAAGCTCGGGATCGTGGTGGGCCCAGGCCACTTCTACGGCGACCACTCGCCGCAGCATGTGCGGCTGGCGCTCACCGCGAGCGACACCGACATTTCGGCCGCGGCGAGCCGGATCAGCGCGGCGTAGCTGACGGCCCGAGCAGGCGCGGCGAAACTGCTCCTGAGCGGGTGCGACACCGGCGACGAATCGACTTTTTGTTCGACGTCAAGATATTCTGAGGTGATGCGTGCGATCTACGTCGCGCGACGCGGCTCCGCGCGGAGCCGCTAAGGTGTAGGAATGGCGGCGTCGCACCCGACGCCTCGCCACACATGAGACCCCACGAGGAGACGACGTGACCGAATCGACTCAGGGCCTGGGCTCGGCCTCAGCGAAACTGACCTTCCCCGGCGGATCGGCGGAGCTGCCGATCCAGGAAGCGGTGAGTGGCCAGTCCGCCATCGACGTGAGCACGCTCACTCGCCAGAGCGGCTACACCGCGCTGGACTACGGCTTCGTGAACACCGCGTCGACCAAGTCGGCGATCACGTACATCGACGGCGACGAGGGGATCCTGCGCTACCGCGGCTACCCGATCGAGGAGCTCGCGCGTGCGTCGACGTTCCTGGAGGTCGCGTACCTGCTCATCTACGGTGAGCTGCCGAGCGCCGACGAGCTCGCCGCGTTCGACGACGAGATTCGGCGCCACACGCTCCTCCACGAGGACATGCGCTACTACTTCGAGGGCGTGCCGCACACCGCGCACCCCATGGCGGTGCTCTCCGGCGGCCTGCAGACGATGTCGACCTACTACGAGAACTCGCTCGACACCGCGGTGCCCGAGTTCGTCGAGGTGAACACGATCCGCCTGCTCGCGAAGCTCCCCGTGCTCGCGGCGTACGCGCACAAGAAGTCGATCGGGCAGGCGTTCCTGTACCCGGACAACAACCTCGGCTTCGTCGAGAACTTCCTGCGCCTCAACTTCGGCAACAAGGCCGAGAAGTACGAGATGAACCCGGTGCTCGTCGACGCGCTCGACAAGCTGCTGATCCTGCACGCCGACCACGAGCAGAACGCGTCGACCTCGACCGTGCGCCTCGTCGGCTCGACCGGCGCGAACATGTTCTCCTCCATCTCCGCGGGCATCAACGCGCTCTCCGGCCCGCTCCACGGCGGCGCGAACGAGGCCGTGCTCGACATGCTCGCGCAGATCCGCGACTCGGGGCAGAGCGTCGAAACCTTCGTCGAGAAGGTGAAGCGCAAGGAAGACGGCGTGAAGCTCATGGGCTTCGGACACCGCGTCTACAAGAACTACGATCCGCGCGCCCGCATCGTGAAGGACAGCGCGGCGAAGGTGCTCCAGGAGCTCGGCGTCAACGACCCGCTGCTCGGCCTCGCGCAGGAGCTGGAGCAGATCGCGCTCGAGGACGACTACTTCAAGGAGCGCAAGCTCTACCCGAACGTCGACTTCTACACCGGCGTGATCTACAAGGCGATGGGCTTCCCGACGCGCATGTTCACCGTGCTGTTCGCGATCGGCCGCCTGCCCGGCTGGATCGCGCAGTGGCGCGAGGCCCGCGAGGACCCGCAGACGAAGATCGGCCGCCCGCAGCAGCTGTACATCGGCTCGCCCGAGCGGCACCTGGACCGCTAGATTTCCCCCTCGCGGGGGAGGGGACGCGGTGCGCGCGGTCGCTAGGGTGAATGTATGGAAACTCTCACTCACCAGGCCGCGGTCGAGATGCGCGGGCTCGCCAAGCGATTCGGCGAGAAGATCGCCGTCAACGGGATCTCGCTGAGTATCCCTGCGGGGTCGTGCTACGGCCTCGTCGGCCCGAACGGTGCCGGGAAGACCACGACGCTCTCGATGGCGACGGGGCTGCTCCGGCCCGAGTTCGGCCAGGCGCTGATCCACGGCGTAGACGTGTGGGCGCAGCCCACCGAGGCGAAGCAGCTCGTTGGGGTGCTCGCCGACGGCGTGAAGCTGTTCGACCGGCTGACGGGCGAGCAGCTCATCACCTACAACGGCCTCCTGTCCGGGCTCGACGCCGAGACGGTCGCGCGCCGCTGCGCCGACCTCCTTACGATGCTCGACCTGAACGACGCGCGGAACACCCTCGTGGTCGACTACTCGGCCGGCATGACCAAGAAGATCGCGCTCGCCTGCGCGCTCGTCCACGCGCCACGCGTGCTGGTGCTGGACGAGCCGTTCGAGTCGGTCGACCCGGTCTCCGCGGCGAACATCCGCGACATCCTGCAGGGGTTCGTGCGCGGCGGCGGCACGGTGATCGTGTCGAGCCACTCCATGGATCTCGTGCAGCGCATGTGCGACCACGTCGCGGTGATCGCGAACGGACGCGTGCTCGCGGCAGGCACCGTCGCCGAGGTGCGCGGTGAGTCAACGCTCGAGGATCGCTTCGTTGAGCTGGTCGGCGGTCGGCAGCACCTGGAGGGCCCGTCATGGCTGAACCAGGCGTAGCCCCGATCCCGCACAGCATTGCGCCCCTCGGCGGAGCTGCGCAGCCGCGCACCGGCGCCCTCGCGCGCATTCGCGTGCTCGTGCGCCTGCGCTTCCGGGTGATGTGGAACACGCTGACGCGACACACCTGGCAGCTGGTCGGCGCGATCATCGGCGCGCTGTACGGGCTTGGCGTGCTCGGCATGGTGCTCGTCGGCCTCATCACCGCGTCGGGCCTCGATCCGCAGCTCGCGCGCACCGTGCTGATCTTCGGCGGCGCGGCCCTGATCCTGGGCTGGATGCTCGGACCGATCGTGTCATCCGGGATGGACCGCACCCTGGATCCCGCGCGGCTCGTGATGTTCCCCATGAGCGCCGGGACGCAGCTGAGCGGGATCGTCGCCGCGAGCCTGCTCGGCGTCCCCGGCATCGTGACCCTGCTCGTCTCGGCGGCGACCGCGGCGACCTGGTTCCGCTCGCCGGCCGCGGTGGTCGCGGCGATCCTCCTCGCCCCGGTTGCCGCGCTCACCTGCGTGCTCGCGTGCCAGCTCATGATCACGGCGCTCTCGCGCGCCACATCGAGCCGCCGGTTCCGCGAGATCATCGGCGGGATCGTGATCCTGCTGCTCGTGTGCGCCGGCCCGATCCTCGCGGCCGTCACGGACGGGGCCGCGACGTTCGCCGAGCGGCTCCCCGCGGTCGCCGAGGGAATCTCCTGGTCACCGCTCGGTGCCGTGTGGGCGGTTCCCGCTGAGCTCGCGCGCGGCGCGTGGGGGATCGCGGCGCTCAAGCTGCTCATCGCGCTCGCCACCCCGCTCGCGCTGTTCTTCGCGTGGCGCTCCCTCTATCGCGCGAGCCTCGGCACGCTGAGCGAGGGATCGCGGATGACCGCCGCGCGCGGCGCCGGCTGGTTCGCGCGCTTCCCCGACACGCCGCGCGGCGCGGTCGCCGCACGCGCGTTCACGTACTGGCTGCGCGATCCGCGCTACCTGCAGAGCCTCCTCGTGGTGCTCGTGCTCCCCGTGCTGTTCGCCTTCGTCGCGAACAGCACGGGGGCGACGATCATGCTCCCCGGATCGACCGTGCTGGTCGCCGTGATGCTGTCGCTCAGCACGTTCACCGACATCTCGTACGACGGCACCGCGTTCAGCACCCACATCCTGCGCGGGGTGCGCGGCGTCGACGATCGGCTCGGCCGCATCTGGGCGAACGCGATCATCGCGGTGCCCGCCGTGGTGATCGTCGCGATCGTCACCACCGCGATCGTTGGCCGCTTCGACCAGCTGCCGACGCTGCTCGGGCTCACCGCTGCGGTGACGCTCGGCGGCTTCGGCGTGGCCAGCGTGTGCTCGGCGCTCTTCGTGATGCCCGTCCCGCAGTCGGGGGAGAACCCCTTCGCCTCGAAGCCGGGTGCCGGCATGCTGAGCCTCATCGGCATGGTCGGATCCTACGGCTCGCTCGCGGTGGTCGCCCTGCCGACGATCGGGCTCACCATCGCGGCCGGCGTCACCGGGCAGCCGCTCTTCATCTGGCTGACGCTCGCGGTTGGCCTGGTCAGCGGTGCGCTCGTGTGCTGGCTCGGCGTGCGCTGGGGCGCGGCGATCTACGACCGCAAGGCACCCGAGCTGCTCGCGAGGGTCGTGGCGCAGGGGTAGATTCCGCGCGCGGACACCGTGCGTTTGCGCGGTGTTCGCGCGTCGGCAACCTCCGACTGATGCGATGGTTTCGCACCATCCATCACGAAGGAGTTACGTTGCCGAGAACTGTCCGCCCGCTCGCCGCGCTTGCCGCAGGCGCGATCGGGGCCACCTGTCTCACGCTGTCGCCGGTCGGCGCCGCCCTCGCTGCGCCCGGCCAGGATCCCGCGCCGCTCGCAGGGGTCCAGCTGTCCGAAATCGAGTCGAACGGGGGCACGCCGGGCGACTGGATCGAGTTCCGCAACATCGGTGACACGGCGGTCGACCTCGGCGGCGCGAGCGTGCGCGACAGCGACGACACGCACGTGTACGTGATCCCAGCCGGCACGACGGTGGAGCCCGGGGCGTTCCTCGTGCTCGACGAGCTCGACACGAACACCGGCGCTGGTGCGTTCGACTTCGGCCTCGGGAAGGCCGACTCCGTGCGGCTGTTCGACGCGAGCGGCGCGCTCGTCGACCAGGTCAGCTGGACCGCGCACGCGGCGCAGACGCTGGGTCTCACGCCGGCCGGGGAGTGGGCGGAGACCCTCGAGCCGACGAAGGGGGCGGAGAACCGATTTGCCGAGCCGACCGAGCCCGAGCCGGCGGCGACGCTGCGCCTCAGCGAGGTGGACTCGCAGCCGGCCGACTGGGTGGAGCTCGTCAACACGGGCACCGAGGCGTTCGACCTCGCTGGCTACGAGCTCCGCGACAACTCCGACGATCACAGCTGGAAGTTCCCGGCCGGCGCGACGCTCGCCGGCGGCGCGTACCTCGTGGTCGACGAGAACTCGCTCGGCACCGTCGGCGCGCAGCCCGGGCTCTTCCGCGAGGCGATCGGGATCGGCAGCGCCGACCAGATCCGGCTCTTCGACCCGGCTGGCACGCTGATCGACGACACGAGCGCGTGGACGGCGCACGCCGCGCTCGGCGGGGACACGAGCCTCGCAACGCTCGCGCGCTGCACCGGCGGCACCGGCCCGTTCGTGCTCGCGCACCCGACGCCCGGCGCGGCGAACCGCTGCGCGACGGACACGGGCGGCGGCGACGGCGGCGGTGACGGCGGCGGCGAGACGCCGGGCTACGTGAACGAGACGTGGCCGGGCGCTGCCGCGGTGACCGCGGTGGACGCGACGCAGATGTTCCGCGAGGACAGCTCGGGACTCGACACGCAGGCGACGGCCGACGGGCTCGTCCTGTGGGCGGTCGACAACGGCGAGGGTCGGTTCTGGAAGCTCAACGCGCAGGCCGACGGCAGCGCGTCGTTCGCGCCCGGCTGGGCCGAGGGGAAGCGCGCGCGATTCCAGAAGGACGCGGACAACCCGCGCGCGGCGGGCCCCGACACGGAGGGCATCACCGCCGCGAACGACGGCTTCATCTACCTCGCCTCCGAGCGCGACAACAGTGCGAAGGGCGTCAACTTCAACGTGGTCATGCAGATCGACCCGGAGGCGGCCGGCCCTGACGTCGTGGCGACCACCGAGTGGGATCTCACGGCCCTGCTGCCGCAGGTGAGCGCGAACCTCGGGATCGAGGCCGTGGAGTGGGTGGCCGATGCCGACCTCGCTGGGAAGCTCGTCGACGCGAACACCGGCGCGGGCTACGACCCTGCGGCCTACCCGCTGCACGGGGATGGACTCTTCTTCGTCGCCGTTGAGGACGGTGGCCAGGTGTTCGCGTTCGCGCTCAACTCGGACGGCAGCGCGCAGCGCGTCGCCGAGGTGAAGCCGGGCCTCAGCGGAGTGATGGCGCTCGACTGGGATACCGTGCGCGGTGGCCTGTGGGCGGTCTGCGACGACGGCTGCCAGGGCGACGCGGCGTTCCTGACGCTGAACGGCACGGCGACGCCCGAGGTGACGCACTACGCGCGCCCAGCCGAGCTGCCCAACGCGAACAACGAGGGCTTCGCGACGGCGCCGCTGCCGGCGAGCGCGGCGACGGCGCCCGCGGCGGCGGCACCCGCGGCGACG
>NZ_RPDI01000014.1 GCF_003917135.1 Leucobacter chromiireducens | reverse complement strand
GTGGTTGGGGTGCGTGGGGAGTACGAGGCGGCGGTGTTGGGGCGTGCGTTGGAGTACACGCCGGAGCGGTTGCGGCCGGTCGCGCGGCGCTACGCGCGGGAACTCGCCGTGCAGCTCCAGGCCCCGGACGCCGCCCCGGCCGGCACGGCAGGCGGCACGGAGGCGGGCGCAGGCACGGCAGGCGCTGGCACTAGCACGGGCGCGGGCGTGCCCGGTGATGCCGACACCAGCACTGGCACGGAGAGCAGCACGGTTGCTTCTGTGGGGTGTGAGCGGCGGGTGTGGGTGTGGGATCGGGAGGATGGCATGTCGGACCTGGTCGCGCGTATGCCCGCGATCGAGGCGCACGCGATCAAGGACCGGTTGACCAGGCTCGCGAAGTCCGCCGAACGCACCACCACACCCGCCCGCCCGGGC
Organism: Leucobacter chromiireducens; assembly: GCF_003917135.1. Lineage (GTDB taxonomy): Bacteria > Actinomycetota > Actinomycetes > Actinomycetales > Microbacteriaceae > Leucobacter > Leucobacter chromiireducens_A. The sequence goes on along the minus strand of NZ_RPDI01000014.1, from coordinate 84,658 downwards.
ACCCCAGACACCCCAAGCACCACCGATGCCCCAGACACCTCAGGCGCCCCCGATGCCCCAGGCCTCCTTGCTGCGCGCAGCTCGCGCAGTAGGCGGAGGAGTCGGGACCAGGCCCGCGTTGACGTGCTGCGCGATCTCCTCCTTTCGGGGGACCCGTTCGCGCTCCGTGCGGGGTCCCCGGCAGAGGCCGTGAGCGCGCGCATCCAACTCATCGTCACCGCACCCCCACACACCCCAGACACCAGCCCGGGTACCCCAGGCCCCGGAAGCGATCAGGCCGGCACGGTCCCCGCCTTGGGTGTGGCGGAGCTTGTCGGGTCCGGCCCGATGACGACACACGCTATCCGCCCGTATCTCGCGCACACGGACACGTGGGAACACGTCACCGTGTCAACTGGTGGGGAGGTGCTCAGTGTGGGGCGGTATCGGCCCAGCGCGGCGATGCGCCGCTTCCTCGGCGCGAGAGACTTGCACTGCAGGTTCCCGGGCTGCCGGGTACCTCTCGCGCACTGCGATATCGATCACACGGTCGCTGCCGCAGACGGCGGCGCAACCTCTACCACGAACCTCGCACACCTGTGTCGGGGGCATCACACCCTGAAACACCACACGGACTGGGACCTCACCCAGGACCCTCGCGGGGTGATGCGCTGGCGCAGCCCGACCGGGCGCACGCATACCGATACCCCGCCCAGCCGGGTCAGGTTCCACAGGCCAACACCAGACACCCCAGATGCCTCGGATGCTCCGGATGCAGCGGATGCTGCGAAGCCCGCTGGCACCTCGGGCGACCCCAACACAATGCCCTTCTGACCGCCACCTGACCGCCACACCCAGCGCGAGCAGCTACGCCCCGGCGGTGACGGCGTTCGCGCCCAGCGCGGGCCGCGGAATCTCCGTGCAGCGCGTCCCCGAGTAGATCGTCGGCATGCACCGATTGCAGTGAATGCAGAGCGAGCGCTTCGCGGGATTGTGCGAGATCTGCGCAATCAAGTCCGGCTCGCGGAGCAGCGCGCGCCCCATCGCTACGAACGAGAAGCCCTCCGCCATCGCCCGATCCATCCCCTCCCGGTCGGTCACACCACCGAGCAGGATCAGTGGCGTCTTCAGCTCACGCTGGAACTGGCGCGCCTGCTCCAGGAAGTAGAGCGGACGGAAGCGATACTTCCGCAGGAAGAGCGACCCGAACACCCCGAGCCCCAGCCGCAACAGCGGATTATGCTGCGCCGCCGCAAACTCGCGCACCGGGACATCACCCGTGAAGAGATACATCGGGTTCAGCAGGCTCGAGCCGCCCGTGAGTTCCAGCGCGTCGAGCGTGCCATCCAACTCGATCATGCGTGCCGTCTCGAGCGACTCCTCGATCTGGATGCCGCGAGACGAGCCGTCCTCAATGTTGAGCTTCGCGATCACCGCGACATCGTCGCCCACTGCCTCCCGCACCGAGACCAGCAGCTCGCGTGCGAGGCGCGCGCGGTTCGCCAGCGAGCCGCCATACGCGTCCTTCCTGCGGTTCAGTCCCGGCGACAGGAACGAGCTCGCGAGGTAGTTGTGCCCCAGGTGAATCTCGACCGCGTCGAACCCCACATCCCGCGCCATGCGCGCCGCCTCCGCGTGCTGACGCGTGATCCGCTGCAGATCCTCGAGCCGCGCCACCCGGTTCGGACGCAAGCCCAGCATGTTGATCGAACGGCTCGGCGCGAGCGACGGATGCCCCGTCGACGACGGATCCGCCACCGGGCCAGCATGCCCGATCTGCGCCGACACCTTCGCACCCGTCTTGTGGATCTCCTCGGTGAGCCTGCGCAGGCCAGGCAACGCCGCCGGTCGCCAGTAGATCTGATCGCCACTCGTGCGCCCCTCGGGCGAGGTCGCCAGATACGCGACCGTCGTCATCCCCACGCCGCCACGCGCCGGAGCTGCGTGATACTCGATCAGCTCGTCGCTCACCAGATCGTTCGGTGTCGCACCCTCAAACGTCGCAGACTTGATGATGCGGTTGCGCAGCGTGATCGGCCCGAGCTGCGCCGGCGCGAGCGGGTCGGGCGGGGTGCGGTCTGCGGTGCTGGAGTGGGGCGGGGAGGGCGTCGAAGTCATGCCCTCACGCTACAAAGTTGCGTTCCCCGCTCCTCCAACGTGAGTGCGCGCACGAGAACCTTGAGCGAGGCTCACGACGGGCGTGCGCACCCGGGTCCCCCGCGAACGCCTAGCCTGCGCGGTCGGGGCGCGCGATCGGGATCTTCACGCCGCGCACCTGCGCGGAGACGTCGGCCGCGATCTGCGCGGCGGTGAGCCCCGCGTCGTGCAGCAGCTCGTCCCGGCTCGCGTGCAGCAGAAACTCGTCGGGCGTCCCCAGCTCGCTCACGGCAGTGTCGACCTCCGCGTCGCGGAGCGCCTGCCGAATTCGCGTGCCGATCCCGCCGACGCGGATGCCGTCCTCCACGCTGATCACGATTCGATGCGCGCGCGCCAGCTCGACCACCGAATCGGCGACGGGCACCACCCAACGGGGATCGATCACCGTCGAGGAGATGCCCTGCGCGGCGAGCAGATCCGAGGCCTCGAGCGCGATGTGCGCCATCGGCCCGACGGTGACGAACAGCACATCGCGCTCGTTCGCCTCCGGGGGCACCTCGCGCAGCACGTCGACCCCGTCCTCGGTGCGCCGCACGGCGGGGAGCGCGGCGCCGACCGAGCCCTTCGGGTAGCGGATCACGGTCGGCCCGTCGGTGATGGCGACGGCCTCCCCCAGCAGCTCGCGGAGCGTCGCCTCGTCGCGCGGCGACGCGATGCGAATGCCGGGCACGATCTGCAGCGTCGCGAGGTCCCACACGCCGTTGTGGCTCGCGCCGTCCGGGCCGGTGAGCCCGGCGCGATCGAGCACGAAAGTCACGCCGGCCCGGTGTAGCGCCACGTCCATGAGGAGCTGATCGAAGGCCCGATTCATGAAGGTCGCATAGATCGCCACCACGGGGTGCAGGCCCCCGTATGCGAGGCCTGCGGCGCTCGTGACCGCGTGCTGCTCCGCGATCCCCACGTCGTAGACGCGGGCAGGGTGCCGTTCGGCGAGCGCGTCGAGCCCCGTCGGAGCGAGCATGGCGGCGGTGATGCCGACGATGCGCTCGTCCGCGTCAGCGAGTTCGACGATTCGGTCGCGGAACACCCCGGTCCAGCTCGGCCCGTTGGAGACGGCGACCGGCTCGCCGTTACCCGGGTTGATCTGCCCGACCGAGTGGAACTGATCCGCCGCATCGTTCTCGGCCGGTGCGTAGCCGCGGCCCTTCTCGGTGATCACGTGCACGAGGGTGGGGCGCCCGTAGCCCTTGGCTTGGCGCAGCACCTCCTCGACGGCGGTGAGGTCGTGGCCGTCCACCGGGCCGAGGTACTTGATGTCGAGGTTGGAGTAGAGGTGGTCGTTGTTGCTCGCGCGGCTGAGGAAGCCGTGCAGCGCACCGCGCGCACCGCGGTAGATCGTGCGGCCGGGGCGGCCAAAGCGCGAGAAGAGTTTCTCGCTCCCCTCCTGCAGATCCCGGTAGGTGTCCTTCGACCGCACGGAGTTCAGGAACCGGGCCATGCCGCCGATGGTCGGCGCGTACGAACGACCGTTGTCGTTCACCACGATGACGAGATTGCGATCGTTGTCATCGGTGATGTTGTTGAGCGCCTCCCAGGTCATGCCCCCGGTCAGCGCGCCGTCTCCGACGAGTGCCACGACGTGGCGATCCTCCTGGCCGGTGCGCGCGAACGCGCGCGAGATGCCGTCGGCCCAGCTCAGCGAGCTCGACGCGTGGGAGCTCTCGACGATGTCGTGCTCGGACTCCGCGCGCTGCGGGTACCCCGCGAGGCCACCGCGCCGGCGTAGCAGCGAGAAGTCCTTGCGGCCGGTGAGGAGCTTGTGCACGTAGCTCTGGTGCCCGGTGTCGAACACGATGGGGTCCCGCGGGGACTCAAACACGCGGTGCATGGCGATCGTCAGCTCCACGACACCCAGATTGGGGCCGAGGTGACCGCCCGTCTTGGCGACTTCGGCGATGAGGAACTCGCGGATCTCGGCGGCGAGCGTTCGACACTCGTCCGGGGTGAGGTGATCGAGATCGCGTGGACCGTCGATTCCATCCAGGATCGCCACCCGCATACCTCCCCTTCTGTCCGTCGCGCGTGACGGAGCATCCACTCAGTCTACCCGCCGAGTGGCTGGCCCCGAGGCCATCCAGCGCGCGGGCGCTCAAGCGTGAGGAAACGCGCGGAGCCCCGCACGAGTACATCGTGCGGGGCTCCGTCGCTGTCTCAGGAGACGGCGGGGACTAGACCAGCGAGCGCAGCACGTACTGCAGGATGCCGCCGTTGCGGTAGTAGTCCGCCTCACCCGGGGTGTCGATACGCACGACCGCGTCGAAGCTGACGGCGGTGCCGTCCTCCTTCGTCGCGGTGACGGCGACCGTCTTCGGGGTGACGCCCTCGTTCAGCGCGGTGACGCCGACGATGTCGAAGCGCTCCGTGCCGTCCAGGCCGAGCGAATCTGCGCTCTCGCCAGCGGGGAACTGCAGCGGAAGCACGCCCATACCGATGAGGTTCGAGCGGTGGATGCGCTCGAAGCTCTCCGTGATGACCGCCTTCACGCCGAGGAGGCTGGTACCCTTTGCCGCCCAGTCGCGCGACGAGCCGGAGCCGTACTCCTTGCCGCCGAGCACCACGAGCGGCACGCCGGCCGCCTGGTAGTTCTGCGACGCGTCGTAGATGTACGACTTGGGGCCACCCTCGAGCGTGAAGTCGCGGGTGAAGCCACCCTCGACGCCAGCGCCGTCGTTCTCGGCGGCGAGCAGCTGGTTCCGCAGGCGGATGTTCGCGAAGGTGCCGCGGATCATGACCTCGTGGTTGCCACGGCGCGAGCCGTAGGTGTTGAAGTCGCGCACGGCGATGCCGTTCTCGATGAGGTACTGACCAGCGGGCGTCTCCGCGCGGAAGCTACCGGCGGGGCTGATGTGGTCGGTCGTCACCGAGTCGCCGAGCTTCGCGAGCACGCGGGCACCCGAGATGTCGGTGACGGGGACGGTCTCGAGCGTCATGCCTTCGAAGTACGGCGCCTTGCGCACGTAGGTCGACTTCTCGTCCCACGCGAAGGTGTTGCCGTCCGGGGTGGGCAGCGACGTCCAGTGCTCATCGCCGTCGAAGACCGTTGCGTACTTCGACTCGAACATGTCCGAGTCGATCGACGCGTCGGCGATCTTCTGCACCTCGGTGGGGTCCGGCCAGATGTCGCGGAGGAAGACGTCGTTGCCGTCCTGATCCTGCCCGAGCGCCTGGGTCTCGAAGTCGAAGTCCATCGTGCCGGCAAGCGAGTACGCGATCACGAGCGGCGGGCTCGCGAGGTAGTTCATCTTGATGTCCGGGTTGATGCGGCCCTCGAAGTTCCGGTTGCCCGAGAGCACCGCGGTGACCGCGAGATCGTTCTCGTTGACCGCCTGGGAGATCTCCTCATTGAGGGGACCCGAGTTGCCGATGCAGGTCACGCAGCCGTAGCCCACCGTGTAGAAGCCCAGCGCCTCGAGATCCTGGTTGAGACCCGACTTCTCGTAGTAGTCGGTGACCACCTTCGAGCCGGGAGCCAGCGTGGTCTTCACCCACGGCTGCGCCTTCAGGCCCTTTGCGACCGCGTTCCGAGCCAGCACGCCAGCGGCGAGCATCACCGAGGGGTTCGAGGTGTTCGTGCAGGAGGTGATCGACGCGAGGGTGACCGCGCCGTGATCCAGCTCGAACTCGTTGCCAGCCTGATCCTTCACCTTCGCCGGGTTCGCGGCGGCGGCGTAGTTCTTGAGGTCGCTCTCGAACTGCGTCTTCGCGGCGGTCAGCTCGATGCGATCCTGCGGGCGCTTCGGGCCGGCGATCGAGGACACCACCGTGCCGAGGTCCAGCTCAAGGTACTCGCTGAAGGAGGGCTCAACGGCGGGGTTGTGCCACATGCCCTGCTCCTGCGTGTACGCCTTGATGAGCTCGATCTGCTCCTCGCTGCGGCCGGTGAGGCGCAGGTAGTCGAGCGTCACGTCGTCGACCGGGAACATTGCCGCGGTCGAGCCGAACTCGGGGCTCATGTTGCCGATCGTCGCGCGGTTCGCGAGCGGCACCGAGCCGACGCCCTCGCCGTAGAACTCGACGAACTTGCCGACCACGCCGTGCTGGCGCAGCATCTGCGTGATGGTGAGCACGACGTCGGTCGCGGTGACGCCGGCGGGGATCTTGCCCGAGAGCTTGAACCCAACGACGCGCGGGATCAGCATGGAGATGGGCTGGCCGAGCATGGCGGCCTCCGCCTCGATGCCGCCGACGCCCCAGCCGAGCACGCCGAGACCGTTCTCCATCGTGGTGTGCGAGTCGGTGCCGACACAGGTGTCGGGGTACGCCTGCAGAGCGCCGTTCACCTCGCGGGTGAAGGTGACGCGCGCGAGGTACTCAATGTTGACCTGGTGCACGATGCCGGTCCCCGGCGGGACGACCTTGAACTCGTCGAACGCGCCCTGGCCCCAGCGGAGGAACTGGTAGCGCTCGCCGTTGCGCTGGTACTCGATCTCGACGTTGCGCGCGGCCGCGCCTGCGGTGCCGTACACATCGGAGATGACCGAGTGGTCGATGACCATCTCAGCGGGAGCCAGCGGGTTGATCTTGTCGGGCGTGCCACCCAGGTCGACGACGGCCTCGCGCATGGTGGCGAGGTCGACGACGCAGGGCACGCCGGTGAAGTCCTGCATGATCACGCGCGCGGGCGTGAACTGGATCTCCGTGTCGGGCTCGGCCGACGGATCCCAGTTGCCGAGAGCCTCAATGTGCGCGCGGGTGACGTTGGCGCCATCCTCCGTGCGGAGCAGGTTCTCGAGCAGTACCTTCAGGCTGTACGGCAGACGCTCGTGACCCGGGACCTGATCGATCCGGTAGATCTCGTACTCCCGCTCGCCGACGGCGAGGGTGCTCTTCGCGTCGAAGCTGTTGACGGCTCCCATGAGGCTCCTCCAATTTATCTCGATGTCAAGATAACTCTACACCGAAATGCAGCGGCTCGCGCTCACTCCGGCGGGGCGTTGTGCCCTGTGTTGTCAACGATATCGGGCCTGGAATCATCTGATGATTTCGTCACGCGCCGCACCACGTACCACGTCACCACGATGACGGCGGCGAAGAGGGGCGTCCCCATCACAATTCGCGCTGTGCCGAGCGCCGCGACGTGCTCGCCGAGGTACATCGGCAGCTGCACGGCGAGTCGCGCGACGAAGAGCGCAAGCCAGAGCAGCGTGAGCAGGGTCGCCGCACGTCGCAGCCGAAGCTCGTGGCGCCAGGTCTTGAAGTTCCCGCGCGCAAAGCCAATGGCGAGCCCGATCGCCGGCCACCCGACGAGTAGCGAGATGAGCAGCCCGAGCGACCACGCCGCGTTCACGACGAAGCCCCAGACGAAGTAGTCGACTCCACGGCCGGTGATCAGGGTGATCACGACCGCGATGCCCACGCCGAGCATGCCGGAGAGCGCCGCGACCGGGGTTTCCCGGCGTACGAGGCGCAGCACGAAGAGGAGCACCGCGAGCACGCCGGGGATCAGTGCGGCGAGTCGCGCGTCCTGCGTCGGAACGTAGATCCCCAGGAACAGCAGGCTCGGCACGAGGGTCTCCGCGACGCCGCGCCAGCCGCCGATCGCCGCGAGCAAGCTCTGCGCGGTCAGCTCCTCGCCTGCCGCGCCGGCCTGCACCGCGCGCGCCATGCCGCCGAGGCTGCGCACGTCGGGCGTGGGCCGCGCGCTGTCCGCGGGCTGTGCTCCGGGCTCCGGCTGCGCTCCGGGTGCTGGCTGCGCATCGGGCGCGTCCTGCGGGCTGGGCTCCTCCGCCTGGCTCACGCGGGCTGGGTTCCGCCCTCGGGCGCGGCGGCCTGCACCTGCGCGGCCGCGCCGTCCTGGCGCTGCGCCTGGACGCCGGCAGGGACGCGCAGCGGGAGCAGCTCGCTCGGCGGCATCGGCTGATCGCCGCGCACGACGACGACCTCGCGGAACAGATCGATCACGCGCTCGCGTGCGGCAGCGTCGTCCGCCGCCTTCCCCATGATGACGCCGCGCAGCATCCAGCGCGGGCCGTCGACCGCAACGAAGCGCGCGGCACGCGTGCCGCCGCCCTGCTCGGCGGGGACGGGCGTCTGCACGACGAGCTCCGGTCCGAGCGGACCGTCCTCCTCGACCGCGCTGGCGCCCTGCGCTGCCATCTGCTGCGTGAGCTCGCGGCGCACGCCGTGCCACAGGCCGGTGGTCTTCGGCGCGGCGAAGGCCTGCAGCTGGAGCAGCGACTCGGCGTACTCGAGCGAGACCGCGACGACGCGGTTCGCGCGCTCGTCGACCTCGAGGCGCAGCTGGAGGCCCTCACGCGGGGCGACCTTGATGCCACCCAGATCGACGTAGGGTCGCATCGCGGGGACCTCTGCGGCGTCGAACGGGCCGGCGGCCTCGCGGTCGCTCGGCGCGGACTTGCTCTCGTCGAGCTCCTCGCCTGCGCTCTCGTGCAGCTCAACCGCGTCCGCGGAATCGGCAGCCTGCGCGGCCTCGCGCTCGGCGTCCTGGGTGTCTGGCTTCTCGCTCATGCTGTTTCGTTCCCTCGTCGTGCAGAAAGTGTGGGGTGGTCCGTTGGTGGTGCCGGTGCGTGCCGACTGCGGCTAGGGCTGGGCGCCCGCCGAGCTAGCGCCCGCCGAGCTCACGCCCGTTGAACCGAAGCCGTTCGCCCCGCGCGCGCTGTCGGGCAGCTCGGACACCGGAACGAACACAGCACGTGAGACCGGCATGATGATCACCTGAGCGATCCGATCCCCCACCGCGACCTCGAACGGGTGCTCCCGATCGGTGTTGAGCAGAGTGACCTTGATCTCGCCCCGGTAGCCGGCGTCGACGGTGCCCGGTGAGTTCACCACGGTGATGCCGTGCTTCGCGGCGAGGCCGCTGCGCGGCACCACGAACGCGGCGTAGCCCGTCGGCAGCGCGATCGAGACGCCCGTGCCGATGAGCGCACGCTCACCGGGGCCCAGGGTCACGGCCTCCGCGGCCATCAGGTCCGCACCGGCATCGTCGGCGTGCGCATAGCGGGGCGCCTGCTCGGCCAGAAGTGGAATCTCTACGACATCGCTCACCCGGCCAGGCTATCGGATGCACATGTGTCGCGCTCGCGCGCACACGGAGCGCGCAGGTGAACGCGCGATAATGGGGGCATGACGAGTGACGCCGCCGCGGTTCCCGCGGCTTCCGCTGCCCAGAGCTCCGCCGAGTATCGGGAGCGTCTCATCCCCGGTCCTGGCATGTTCACGGCGCTGCTGCTGCTGGCCCCGGCCGTCGCGCTGATCGCGACGCCGATCAACGCCGCCGCGGCGATCCCGGCCGGCATCATCGCCTACCTCATCGCGGCGGTCACCCTGATCCTGCTCTCCCCGACCATCCGGGTCTCCGGGGGCACGCTGGTGGCGGGGCACGCCTCCATCCCGGTGTCCCAGCTCGGCGAGATCGAGCTCCTCGGCGCGAGCCGGCTGCGCGCGGCGATCGGCCCGGGGCTCGACGCCCGCAGTTACCTGCTCGTGCGCGGCTGGGTGAACCGCGGGATCCGGATCGAGAACATCGACCCGAACGACCCGGCGCCCGTGTGGATCATCACCACGCGCCACCCGCAGAAGCTCGCCGACACGATTCGCTCGGCCCAGGCGGCGTAGCGCTGCCGCGTCGAGCGGGGAACACACGCGTCGGGCCCGGCACCACCAGATCGGTGGTGCCGGGCCCGACGTCGTCTGTGCCCGAAACGCGTGACCGTGTTAGGCCGCGCACTCCGCGCAGATCGGACCGAGGTCCGTCTGGTGGTCCATCTGTGAGCGGTGCCGCACGAGGAAGCAGCTCACGCAGGTGAACTCATCGTCCTGCTGGGGCAGCACGACAACGTCGAGCTCAACGTCAGAGAGATCCGAGCCACCCAGGTCAAAACTCGGGTTGTCCGCATCCTCCGAGTCGAGCCCGGACGCACCCTTCGCTGGGCCGCGTTCCTTCAGGGCCTCAATGGAGTCGGCTTCTTCTTCGGACTTCCGGGGGGCGTCGTAATCGGTGGCCATTCTCTCCTGCAATCTTGTGCCGCGCTTCGGCACCTCAACCTTCGAGCGGCCACAGTCTGCCGTACGATTCCCCTTTCGCGCAAACTCTGAGCCTTGGAGTTCTCTGTGCGCGTACTCAGCGCTGATCTGCGCGGGAGCCGCCGCGCACGCGTCGACGAACGAATCTTTCCCACGCGCCGCAGCAATGTCGCCCCTCGCCCCGTCCGTGTGCCACCCTGGTTCGCGAGCGAGGAAGGGATGCGCCGATGGACGAACTGCGCTTTGTGCGACGTGAGGATCAGACACTGATCGTTGCGAACGCTGCCGACCAGGAATTCCGGCTGGTGGTGGACGACGCGGTGCTCAGCGAACTGCGCAGCCTCAGTCGCCGCGAGCGGGACGCCACCAAGGTGCGCCCCCGCGAGATCCAGTCGCTGATCCGCGCGGGCAAGACCCGCGCGCAGGTGATGGAGGCCACCGGCCTCGAGGAATCGGACATCGAGCGCTACGAGGAGCCCGTGCTCGCCGAGCGTCGCTACATCCTCGAGCGCGCGCACGCCGTTCCGGTGCGCGCCGATTCGCACAGCGACGCCGACCAGCACTTCGGCTCGGTGATCGCCGATCGTCTCGTCTCGCTCGGCGCAGAAGCCAGCGAGTGGGAATCCTGGCGCGACGAGGAGACCGGATGGATGGTCAGCCTCGAGTTCATCTCCCGCGACGTCGCACACCGCGCGGTGTGGGCGTTCGATCACCGCAAGGGCGGCCTCTCCCCCGTCACCCCCGACGCCGTGACGCTCTCGAAGCAGGGCGACGTCGGCGATCGGCTCATCCCGAAGCTCCGCGCGGTCGGCGGCAACGACGGCGCATCGAAGTTTGACTCTGGTGCGTTTGACGCGGCCGCGCTCCGCACGGAGGACGACGCGGCCGACACGCAGGACGAGCACACACCGGACGCGTCCGCGCAGGCCTCGTCCGCGCAGCACGAGCGCACCCTCGGCGCTGGGAGCTCCGAGCTCGACGTCGACGCCGACTACGAGCGCAAGCGCGAGATCGATCAGCGCGCCATCAAGACGCACGAGACAGAGCCGATCGACCTCAGCCAGACCGCCGATCTCCTTGACGCCCTGCGCCGCCGCCGCGGCGAGCGTGACGAGGCGAACCGGGCCGCGGCGCAGGCCGACATCGACTCCCTCGAGGCCGCGCGCGAGGTGCCGGCCACGAGCGACGCTGACTCGGACACCGAAGCCGGCCCCGCGCCGAGCGCGCAGAGCTCGCAGCCGCAGGCGGCGCCTCGGAGCATCTGGGGTGCGAGCGGCGTGAGCGGCTCAGCGCCGCCCCTCCGCCCAGCGACCCCGCACGATGCGCCGGGCGCCGGGGAGACCCCGGCACGCCCAGCAGATGGCGGCGCGCGGGAGACCGGAGCCGGCGGCTCACCAGACTCCGGAGCGACCGACACCGCATCCCCCGACGACCAGGATCAGCACGACACCGCGCCGGTGGCCCGCACGGGTCGGCCGTCTCTGCCGAGCATTGGGCTCGCCGCGCGGCCGGCCCCGGAGCCCGAGAAGGGCGGCAAGAAGGGCCGCGCCTCGATCCCGAGCTGGGACGACATCCTCTTCGGCACGCGCAGCGACGAGGACCCGAACTAGCGGCCGAGCGCCGCGTTCCGCGCAGCGGCGACGCGCGCAACGAGTGCCGCGAAACCGGTGCCCGCGAGCGCGCCGCCGAGGGCGAGCGGCACGCCGCGCTCGTCCTCGCTGAACGAGCCGTGCTGGCCAACGAGTGAGCGCGCAGCAGGCGTGTCCGTGCTGAGGTAGTACGCGACGCGCTTGCGCGCGGCGACGAACAGGTCGCCGAGTCGCGCGGTCACGCTGGGCGCGACCGGCCCGAAGAGTCCGGCCTCGATCGCCTCGTCGCGGGTGAACACCCAGGCACGGTCCCCCTCGGCGGCGGCGATGCGCTCGCGCACCCGATCCACCAGCGCGGGATCCGCCTCCGCCCCGTTCTCCGCGAGATAGAGCGCGCGGAAGCGCGGCTCGCCGCCGACCTCGACGACCCCGTCGAGGAGCCCTGGCACGGTGTCGAGGAGCACGTGCTGCGCGACGGGCACGTCGATGATTCCGTGATCGGCGGTGACCGCGACGCCGACGCCGCCAGGCAGGGTGCGGAGCAGATCGCCCAGCGCAGCGTCGAGTTGCTCAAGCCTGCGCACCCACTCGCTGCTCTCCCAGCCGTGCTCGTGCGCCGCGCGGTCGAGCTCGTCCACGTACAGGTAGATGAGGACCGGTTCGCCCGGCGCCCCCGGGGCGCGACCCGCGGGGCGGAGCGCCTGGGAGGCGAGCGCGAAGCGATCCTCGATGCGCTGACCCGCGAGGTAGTCGGCCCCGCTCAGGATCGCGCGCGTCAGCCCGCCGTCGGCGTGCGCCGGGCGGCCGATCACGACGGAGCGGGCGCCGAGCTCGCGCGCCTGCGCGAAGAGCGGCTCGGCGAGCTGCCAGGAGCGCACGTCCGCGATCCCCTCCCACTCGCTCAGCGTCGTGCGGATGCCGTACTCGGGGTGCCGGATCCGGTAGCCGGCAAGTCCGTGCTCGCCGGGCAGCCGCCCCGTGGTGAGGGCAGTGAGCGCCGCACCGGTGGTGGACGGCGCAACGGTCTCGATCCTGCGCTGCTGGAGCCCGGCGAGCGTGGGCGCGTGGCCCTTTCGCGCGCCGAGGTTCGCGGAGCCGAGGCCGTCGACCACGATGAGCACGAACGCGCGCAGCTCGGGGACGAGGCTGGGGTCGAGGTCGGCGAACTCGGCCGGCGCGCTCGCGCGCGCGAGGGCGAGCCGCGGATCCTTGCCCTGACCACGGGCGATGGCGGCCAAACCGCTTGGCAGAATCGCGGCAAGCCTCGCGCCGTTGTCGGCGGCAATCGGTAGCATATTGACCATTATGACCGAATCGTCCGGAGCCCCACACGAGATCGCCGGCGAACGCATCGAGGACATCGACATCTCGGAAGAGATGGAGGGTTCGTTCCTTGAGTACGCCTATTCAGTGATCTATTCCCGCGCGCTTCCCGATGCGCGCGATGGCCTGAAACCCGTGCAGCGCCGCATCCTCTTCATGATGACCGACATGGGGCTTCGGCCCGAGAAGGGGCACGTGAAGTCGGCACGCGTCGTCGGCGAGGTGATGGGCAAGCTGCACCCGCACGGCGACTCGTCGATCTACGACGCGCTCGTGCGCATGGCCCAGGGCTTCGCCATGCGCCTGCCGCTCGTCGACGGTCACGGCAACTTCGGCTCGCTCGACGACGGCCCGGCCGCGTCGCGGTACACGGAGGCGCGCCTCGCGGGCGCCGCGCTCGCGATGACCGAGTCGCTCGACGAGGACGTCGTCGACTTCGTGCCGAACTACGACAACCAGATCATGCAGCCCGACGTGCTGCCCTCCGCGGTGCCGAACCTGCTCGTCAACGGCGCGAGCGGCATCGCCGTCGGCATGGCGACGAACCTCGCACCGCACAACCTCATCGAGGTGGTCGACGGCGCGAAGCACCTGCTGCACCACCCCGAGGCCACGGTGGACGAACTCATGGAGTTCATCCCCGGGCCGGATCTCCCCGGCGGCGGCACGATCGTCGGGCTGGACGGCGTGAAGGACGCCTACCGCACCGGGCGCGGCGCGTTCCGCACGCGCGCGAAGGTGGCCGTCGAGCAGCTCGGCCCCCGCCGCACTGGCCTCGTCGTTACCGAGCTCCCCTACCTCGTCGGCCCCGAGCGGGTCATCGAGAAGATCAAGCAGGGCGTTGAGGCGAAGAAGCTGTCCGGCATCTCGGACGTCGCCGACCTCACGGACCGCAAGAACGGGCTCCGCCTCGTCATCACACTGAAGACGGGTTTCGCGCCCGAGGCGGTGCTCGAGCAGCTCTACCGCTACACCCCGCTCGAGGACTCGTTCAGCATCAACTCCGTTGCGCTCGTCAACGGGCAGCCGCAGACGCTCGGCCTGCGCGAGATGCTGCGCGTCTTCCTCGATCATCGTCTGTCCGTGATCACCCGCCGCACCGAGTACCGCCTCGGCAAGCGCCGCGACCGCCTGCACCTCGTCGAGGGCCTGCTCATCGCGATCCTCGACATCGACGAGGTCATCCAGCTCATTCGCACGAGCGATGACGCGGAGACCGCGCGGTCCCGCCTCATGCAGGTGTTCGACCTGTCCGAGCTGCAGGCCGAGTACATTCTCGAGCTGCGGCTGCGCCGGCTGACGAAGTTCTCCCGCGTGGAGCTCGAGGCCGAGCGCGATGAGCTGACCGCCGAGATCGCGCAGCTGCTCGAGATCCTCGGCAGCGAGGAGCGCCTCCGCGGCGTCGTTTCGGACGAGTTGGATCAGGCCGCAACGGCCTGGGGCACCCCGCGCCGCACGCTGCTCACCGGTGCCGTGATCCGCCCCACCCGCGCAGCCGCGGCGTCGGCCTCGCTCGAGGTCGCGGATGCGCCATGCACCGTGCTGCTCTCCGTGACCGGGCGCACCCTGCGGATCGAGCGCGACCCCGAAGCGGTCGACGCGCCGCGCGGGCCCTCGCGCGCGACGAAGCACGGCGCGATCCTGGCGAGCGTTGACGGGACCGTACGCGGGGAGCTCGGGGCCGTGCTGAACGACGGCACGCTGCACCGCTTCACCCCCGTTGATCTCCCCGTCGTGCCGACCGCGAGCATCGCGTTCTCAGCCGGCGTGAAGCTCACCGAGTACCTCGGGATCACGGACAAGAAGCTGCGCGTGGTCGGCATCGTGCCGATCGACACCGACACGCCGATTGGCATGTTCACGCAGCAGGGCACCGTGAAGCGTGTGCTGCTCACCGAGCTGCCGGCGAAGCCCAGCTTCGAGGTGATCGGGCTGAAGGCCGGCGACCAGCTCGTCGGCATCTTCCCGGCTCCGGACGGCTCGGAGTTCGCCGCGGTGACGAGCGACGCGCAGCTCCTGCGCTTCGACGCGGCGTCCGTCCGTCCGCAGGGCCGCCCGGCGGGCGGAATGGCCGGCATCCGGCTCGGCGCCGACGCGCGCGTCGTGTTCGCAGCCGCGGTGCCCGACGACGCTGACGCCCGCGTCGTTACCGTTGCCGACAGCTCGATCACGCTGCCGGGCACCGACGTTGCCACCGCGAAGATCACCGACTGGGCTGAGATCCCCGCGAAGGGGCGCGCCACCGGCGGCGTGCGGATTCAGCGCTTCCTGAAGTGGGAGGACCAGATCGCCTGCGCATGGGTGGGCGTCGGAGACGCGCGTGCGCTGGCCGCAGACGGCACCGCACGGAAGCTGCCGGAGGAGCTCGGCAAGCGCGACGGCTCGGGCACACCGATCGACGGCGCGGCGGCCTTCGTCGGCCTGGCCTCGTAGGGGCGCCAGGCCTCAGGCTGATCAGCGCTCGCGCCAGCGCTGATCCCGCGCCTACGCACTTGCGGCGAGTGTGATCCGGAATCGGAGTACCGTTCCGGATCACACTCGCCGCAAGTCGTGCGTGGGCCGGGCGCGGAGCGCCCCGCCCGGGGCCCCGCTACGCGTCGATGCGATCCCGATCGAGGTCGTCCGCGTTCTCGACGATGAACTCCTTGCGCGGGGCAACGTCGTTCCCCATCAGGAGCTCGAACACCTGGGACGCGGCGTGCGCATCCTCGACGCGCACGCGGCGCAGGGTGCGGTGGTCCCGATCCATGGTGGTCTCCGCCAGCTGGTCGGCGTCCATCTCGCCGAGACCCTTGTAGCGCTGAATGGGCTCCTGGTACTTCTTGTTGCGCTTCCGGAGGTCGGCGAGGAGCGCGTTGAGCTCCCGCTCGCTGTACGTGTAGATCACGTCGTTCGGCTTGCGCCCCGCGTTCTGCACGATCACGCGGTGCAGCGGCGGCACCGCGGCGTAGACGCGCCCGGCCTCGAGCATGGGGCGCATGTAGCGGAAGAACAGCGTGAGGAGCAGGGTGCGGATGTGCGCGCCGTCGACGTCGGCGTCGCTCATGAGGATCACCTTGCCGTAGCGCGCCGACTCCAGGTCGAAGTCGCGGCCCGATCCGGCACCGATCACCTTGATGATCGCGCCGCACTCCGCGTTGCTGAGCATCTCGGCGACGGATGCCTTCTGCACGTTGAGGATCTTGCCGCGGATCGGGAGGAGCGCCTGGAACTCGCTGTCGCGCGCGGGGCGCGCGGTGCCGAGCGCGCTGTCGCCCTCCACGATGAAGATCTCGGTCTCGGCCACGTTCTTCGACCGGCAGTCGATGAGCTTGGCTGGCAGGGACGAGCTCTCGAGTGAGCTCTTCCGCCGCGCGGTGTCGCGCTGGGCACGGAGCGCGATGCGCGCCTTCATCTCCGAGACCATCTTCTCGAGCAGGGCCCCGGTCTGCGCCTTGTCCTGCTTCTTCGACGACTCGTAGCGCGCGGTGAGCCCCGACACGATGGCGCGCGTGACGATCTGGCGCACGGCAGCCGTGCCGAGCACCTCCTTCGTCTGCCCCTCGAACTGCGGCTCGGGCACGCGCACGGTGACCACCGCGGTGAGCCCCGTGAGGATGTCGTCCTTCTCCGGCTTGTCGCTGCCCGCCTTCAGCTTGCGGGCGTTCTGCTCAATCTGCTTGCGGAAGAACTTCGTGAGGCCCTGCTCGAAGCCGGCAAGGTGCGTGCCACCCTTCGGCGTCGCGATGATGTTCACGAAACTCTGCACTACGGTGTCGTAGCCGGTGCCCCAGCGCAGCGCGACGTCCACCTCGCACTCGCGCTCCACCTCGCGCGACACCAGGTGTCCCGTCTCCTCGTCCATGACGGGCACCGTCTCGCGGAACGAGCCGGAGTCGGTGACGCGCCAAGTGTCCGTGAGGGCCGCGTCGGCCGCGAGGTAGTCGACGAACTCCGAGATGCCGCCCTCATACGCGAAGCGGTGCACGGGCGCGACACCGTCCTCGGTCAGCGAATCCGGGCGCTCATCCGTGATCTCGATCCCGAGCCCTGGCACCAGGAACGCGGTCTGTCGCGCGCGCGCCACCAGGGAATCCGGCTCGAACTGCGCGGTCGGCAGGAAGATCTGCGGGTCGGCCCAGTAGCGCACGCGCGTGCCGGTGAGGCCCTTCTTCACCTTGCCGACGACCCGCAATTCGGAAGACTGCTCGAAGGGGGTGAACGGGCTGTCGGGCCCCTCGCCGGCGAACGTGCCCGGCTCGCCGTGCCGGAACGACATCGCCCAGGTCTTGCCGTCGCGGTCGACCTCGACGTCGAGCCGGGAGGACAGCGCGTTGACCACCGAAGCGCCGACGCCGTGGAGGCCGCCAGAGGAGGCGTATCCCCCGCCGCCGAACTTGCCGCCGGCGTGCAGCTTCGTGAACACGAGCTCGACACCGGAAAGACCGCTCTTCGGCTCAACGTCGACGGGGATACCGCGACCGTTGTCGGTGACCGTCACACTGCCGTCGGCGTGCAAGCGGATCCCGATCTCGTCCCCGTGGCCGGCGAGCGCCTCGTCGACGGAGTTGTCGATGATCTCCCAGAGGCAGTGCATGAGCCCGCGCGAATCGGTCGTGCCGATGTACATGCCTGGGCGCTTGCGGACCGCCTCGAGCCCCTCGAGGACGGTGAGGTGGCGAGCTGAATAGTTCGACTCAGCTGCCTGCGATGCTCGGTCAGTGGCCACGTGCAGGGACCCCTTCTCTCAGTTGACTCCCCCACACTAGGGCACCCCACCGACACTCGCGCGCAGGGCCCCCGGCGAGTGCCAAAGCCGGGCCGGATGCTACGCGGTCAGCGAACCTGAGCGGCGCGAGCGGGTGAATTGGAGCACGACGTGTTTGGATAGAGTGGAAAGTCACCTGAGATGGACGGGAGGTCGCCATGACGACTATCGAGCAGGATCGTACGGACACGATCGATGCCGCGGATCGCCCGCTCAGCGCGCTCGACCGCTGCGACAGCTGCGGCGCACAGGCGTACGTGCGCGTCACGCTGAGCGGCAGCGAGCTGCTGTTCTGCGGACACCACGCCCACAAGCACGAGGCCAAGCTTCGCCCCATGGCTGAGGTCTGGCACGACGAGAGCCACAAGCTGAACGCGTAGGCCGCCGAAACCACGGAACGGGCCAGAACACAGAACGGGCCAGGGAGATACTCCCTGGCCCGTTCTCGTGTGTTCGCCGAGCGGCTTACTCGAGGTAGTCGCGCAGCTGCTGGCTGCGCGAGGGGTGGCGCAGCTTCGCCATCGTCTTCGACTCGATCTGGCGGATCCGCTCACGCGTCACGCCGAAGGTGTCGCCGATCTGGTCGAGCGTCTTCGGCATGCCGTCGCCGAGGCCGAAGCGCATGCGGATCACACCGGCCTCGCGCTCCGACAGCGAGTCGAGCAGCTGCTCCAGCTGCTGCTGCAGCATCGTGAAGCCAACGGCGTCGGCGGGAACCACGGCCTCGGTGTCCTCGATGAGGTCGCCGAACTCGCTGTCGCCGTCCTCGCCGAGCGGGGTGTGCAGCGAGATCGGCTCGCGGCCGTACTTCTGCACCTCGATGACCTTCTCGGGGGTCATATCGAGCTCGCGGCTCAGCTCCTCGGGGGTGGGCTCGCGGCCGAGGTCCTGCAGCATCTGGCGCTGCACGCGCGCCAGCTTGTTGATGACCTCGACCATGTGCACGGGGATGCGGATCGTGCGCGCCTGATCAGCCATCGCGCGCGTGATCGCCTGGCGGATCCACCAGGTCGCATAGGTGGAGAACTTGAAGCCCTTCGTATAGTCGAACTTCTCGACCGCACGAATCAGACCGAGGTTGCCCTCCTGGATGAGATCGAGGAACTGCATGCCGCGCCCCGTGTAGCGCTTCGCGAGCGACACCACGAGTCGGAGGTTGGCGCCGAGCAGGTGGCTCTTCGCGCGCTGCCCATCACGGGCCACCCACTTGAGCTCGCGCTCCAGCTTCTTGGGCAGGCCCTGCTCGGTGGCGAGCTTCTCCTCGGCGAACAGGCCGGCCTCGATGCGCATTGCCAGCTCGACCTCCTCAGCAGCGTTGAGGAGCGCGACCTTGCCGATCTGCTTCAGGTAGTCCTTGACCGGGTCGGCGGTGGCGCCGGGGATCGCGGTCGTGACCGTCGGTACGTCCTCTTCCTCACCGGCCTTCAGCACGATGGCGCCGCGGGGCAGCGGGGTGGTGGGAGCCGGAGCCGGCTTCTCCTCCTCGATGTGCTCGGCCGCCTCGTCGTCCACGTCGTCGACGTCGATGTCGGCCGCCGCCTTCGCCGCGGCGCGCTTGGTCGTCGCCTTCTTTGCCGCAGGCTTCTTCGATGCGGCGGGCGTTGCCTCACCGTCAGTCTCGCCAGCGTCGGTGCCGGCAGCCTCGGCCGCCGCCTTGTTCGCGGCGCGCGTGGCTGCCGCCTTCTTCGCCGCCTCGGAGCGGGTCGACGATGCAGCGCGCTTCGTTGCCGCTGCTGCCGTGCCCTGCGCCTCGTCGGCCTGATGATCGGTCGACTCGGCCTCGGACTCGGCGGAAGCCGCCTTCGTCGTCGCGCGAGTCTTGGGGGTGGATGCAGTTGCCACGCAGCCGCCTCTCTCTATCGAATGCCGCGCTGTGGTGCCGAGGCGTCCCGACACGTGCTCACAGCATGAAAACCCATGTCAAGCCCGGTCGTTTTCTTCGCCGAAGAAACCGCACCGGATTGAATGGGTTGGTGCGTCCATTTTAGCACGACAGCGCTCGCGTAGTTGACAAGCGAGGCCGCGCGCCGGATACTGCCCCGCCGCTACCGCGTCGGACCATCGCTCGAATCCTCGTCGCCGCCAGCGCGTTGCTGCTCGGCGAGGAAGCGCTCCAGCTCGCTCGCGATCTGATCGGCCGTCGGGATCGTGCCGTCCTCGCTCATGAGCGGAGAGCGCGTCGACTGGTCCTCCATATAGGCGTCGTATCGCCGCTCAAGGGTGTGCACCATCTCGAGCGACTCCTCGTTGTCCGCGAGCTGCGCGTCGAGCTGTGCCTCGAAGCGGCGCGCCGACTCGCGGACCTCGTCCGTGGCGAGAATCAGCCCCGTTGCCGCCATGATGCTGTCGAGCGCGACGCGGAGCGCCTCAGGGTACTCGGTGTTCGCGAGGTAGTGCGGGATCAGCAGCGCGAAGCCGGCCACCTCCTCGCCGAGGCTGTGCAGGCGGTACTCGAGGACGTGCGCGGCAGACGCCGAGATCTTCGTCTTCGGGCGCCACACCGAACGCGCCTCGATGAGGTCATCACGCGAGCCGCTCACCGTGAGCGAGAGCGGACGGGTGTGCGGCACCGGCATCGGGATCGCGTGCGACCAGACCGTGATCGACACCTCGAACTCGTGCACGAGCAGCAGCACCGTGTCGATGAAGTGGTCCCAGCGGAAGTCGGGCTCGAACCCGCTGAGCAGGAGGAACGGCGCGCCGAACTCGTCTCGGGCAATCGAGAGGCTGAGCTCCTCTGGCGAATAGTCGACGAAGTGATCCTCGTCGAACGTGATCACGGGCCGCCGAGCGCGGTAGTCGAGCAGCATGTCGGCGTTGAAGCGGACGATCTCTTCCGGCTGGTAGTTGCGCCAGAGGTACTCCTCCAGCTGGGCCACCGCTCCGCCGGCGTCGCTGAGTCCCTGCATCGCGATGATCAGCGGCAGGCCGCGCGGAACGCTCGCGCGGCGTTCGGCGTACTCGGCGGAGAAGATTGATTCGGTCACGCTTCCATCCTACGAACGCGCGTGTTTTCGCGGGGAGAAATCGTCACGCCAGCAGCGAAACCCGTATTCCCACGAGGTCCGATCGGGAGCGTCGCCGACGCGCGTGCACGACGCGCGGGATTCGGACCACCGCACACCGTGTGTACTCCCCGCAGAACGTGCGCCAGCGGGTGTAGGGTGGGGCAAGGACTGCCCGCGCACGAGCGGGCGACCACCTCTATTGCGCACACACCGAGGGAGATCCCACTTGGCCGATCAGCAGTTTGACATCGTCGTCCTGGGCGGCGGCAGCGCCGGATACGCCACAGCGATCCGCGCGACGCAGCTCGGGCTCACCGCAGCAGTTATTGAGAAAGACAAGCTCGGCGGCACCTGTTTGCACCGCGGCTGCGTGCCGACGAAGGCGCTCCTGCACGCGGCGGAGGTCGCGGACGTTGCGCGTGAGGGCGAGACCTACGGCATTCTCTCGAGCGTCGCGGGCATCGACATCGCGAAGGTGAACAGCTACCGCGAGAACCTCGTCGCTGGCAAGCACAAGGGCCTCCAGGGCCTCCTCAAGGCCAACAAGATCACCGTCATCGAGGGCGAAGGCAAGCTCGTCGCCGCGAACACGGTGCAGGTGGGCGCTGATCGCGTCATCGGCACACACGTCGTGCTGGCGACCGGCTCCTACTCTCGCTCGCTGCCCGGCCTCGAGATCGGCGGCCGCGTGATCACGAGCGAGCACGCACTCGAACTGCAGGAGGTGCCCGCAAAGGTCATCATCCTCGGCGGCGGCGTGATCGGCGTGGAGTTCGCGAGCGTGTGGCGCTCGTTCGGCGCGGACGTGACGATCGTTGAGGGGCTCCCCCACCTCGTTCCCAACGAGGAGGAGTCGGTCTCGAAGCAGCTGGAGCGCGCGTTCCGCAAGCGGAAGATCGACTTCAAGCTCGGCGTGCGCTTCCAGTCGGTCACGCAGGACGCTTCCAGCGTCACGGTGAACCTCGAGGACGGCACTGTGCTGACGGCCGACTACCTGCTCGTCGCTGTGGGGCGCGGCCCCTCGACGCAGGGGCTCGGCTACGAAGAGGTCGGAATCCAGATGGATCGCGGCTTCGTGCTCACGAACGAGCGCCTCGCGACGAATGTCCCCGGCGTGTACGCCGTCGGCGACATCGTCCCCGGCCTGCAGCTCGCCCACCGCGGCTACCAGCAGGGCGTGTTCGTCGCAGAGGAGATCGCCGGCCTGAACCCGGTGATCGTCGAAGACGTGAATATCCCGAAGGTGACCTACTGCGACCCCGAGATCGCGTCGGTTGGCCTCACCGAGGCGAAGGCCGTCGAGAAGTACGG
The DNA here is from genome assembly GCF_003917135.1 of Leucobacter chromiireducens. GTDB lineage: Bacteria > Actinomycetota > Actinomycetes > Actinomycetales > Microbacteriaceae > Leucobacter > Leucobacter chromiireducens_A. Next base: position 62,558 of record NZ_RPDI01000014.1, on the reverse strand, counting down.
CGCGGAGAACGTGACGAGCTACGAGTACAACCTCGCGGGCAACGCGAAGAGCTCGATCCTGGGCACCGCGGGCTCCGTCAAGGCCGTGCGCGTGGTCGACGGCCCCGTCGTTGGGGTGCACATGATCGGCGCGCGCGTGGGTGAGCTCGTCGGCGAAGCGCAGCTCATCGTCAACTGGGAGGCGTACCCCGAGGACGTTGCGCCGTTTGTGCACGGGCACCCCACGCAGAACGAGACCATTGGCGAGACCATGCTGAAGCTCGCAGGCAAGCCGCTGCACGCGATCTAAGCGCGGCGACAGACAGACTGATACGAACGGAGAAATGCACGATGAGTGAATCGGTGGTCCTGCCCGCACTGGGTGAGAGCGTGACCGAGGGCACGGTGACCCGCTGGCTGAAGAACATCGGCGACACCGTCGAGGTCGATGAGCCGCTGCTCGAGGTCTCAACCGACAAGGTCGATACCGAGATCCCTTCCCCCGTCGCGGGTGTGCTCCAGGAGATCCTGGTGCAGGAGGACGAGACCGCCGAGGTGGGCGCCGTGCTCGCCGTCGTCGGCGACGGCGCTGCGGCACCCGCGGCCCCGGCTGCCCCCGCCGCGGCTGAGGCCGCTCCTGCTGCAGCTGCTGCGCCCGCCGCGGAGGCCCCGGCTGCTCCGGCTGCCGAGGCGCCGGCTGCTGCTGCGGCTCCGGCTGCTGCGCCCGCCGCGGGTGCCGGCGAAGAGGTCGTGCTCCCCTCGCTCGGTGAGAGCATCACGGAGGGCACCGTGACCCGCTGGCTGAAGAGCGTCGGCGACACGGTCGAGGTGGACGAGCCGCTGCTCGAGGTGTCCACGGACAAGGTCGACACCGAGGTGCCGTCCCCCATCGCCGGTGTGCTCCAGGAGATCCTGGTGCAGGAGGACGAGACCGTCGAGGTGGGCGCTGCGCTCGCACGCGTCGGCTTGGGCGCGGCTGCGCCCGCCGCTGAGGCGGCCCCCGCCCCGGCAGCCGAGGCTCCGGCTGCGGCACCTGCTGCTCCGGCTGCGCCTGCTGCCGCTCCGGCTGCTGCTCCGGCTGCGCCGGCTGCAGCTCCCGCATCTGCTGCAGCACCCGCTGCTCCGGCCGCTGCGCCAGCTCCGGCCGCGGCTCCCGCAGCCGCCGCGAACTACGTGACGCCGATCGTGCGCAAGCTCGCCAACGAGCGCGGCGTTGACCTCACCACGGTCACCGGCACGGGGGTCGGCGGACGCATCCGCAAGGAGGACGTCCTCGCCGCGGCCCCCGCAGCGCAGCCCGCGGCAGCCGCCGCACCCACTGCGGCCGCGCCCGTCGTGGAGGTCTCGGAGCTCCGCGGCACGACGCAGAAGATGAGCCGCCTCCGCAAGGTGATCGCCGAGCGCGCCGTCGCCTCCCTGCAGGAGACCGCACAGCTCACGACCGTGGTCGAGGTGGACGTGACCAAGGTCGCGCAGCTGCGTCAGGCGAAGAAGGACGAGTTCCTCGCGAAGACCGGCTCGAAGCTGTCCTTCCTGCCGTTCTTCGCGCTCGCCGCCGCTGAGGCGCTGCGCACCTACCCGATCATCAACGCGACCGTGGAGGGTGACTCGATCGTCTACCCTGCGACCGAGAACATCAGTATCGCCGTCGACACCGAGCGTGGCCTCCTCACGCCCGTGCTGCGCGGTGCCGGGGAGAAGAACCTCGCTGAGATCTCCGGCGAGATCGCCGACCTCGCAACTCGGACGCGTGACAACAAGCTCACGCCGGACGAGCTGAGCGGCGGCACCTTCACCCTCACGAACACAGGCTCGCGCGGCGCGCTCTTCGATACGCCGCTCGTGTTCCTCCCGCAGGTCGCCATCCTCGGCACCGGTGCGGTCGTGAAGAAGCCGGTCGTCGTGTCCGGCCCCGAGGGCGACTCGATCGCGATCCGCTCGACGGTCTACCTCGCACTCTCGTACGATCACCGCATCGTCGACGGTGCGGACGCCGCGCGCTTCCTGACGCAGGTTCGCCTGCGGCTTGAGGCTGGCGACTTCGCTGGAAACCTCGGCATCTAGCACCCGCACCGGCCGTCCCGTCCGTGGGGCCGCAGCACTCACCTCGAGCGCTGCGGCCCCACGGTCGTTTCTGCCAGGTGCGCCGGCGTGATCCGGCTCCGCACCGCGGCTTCCACGGCCTCCCTGGCCCGCACGGGCGTCCAGCTGGGCCCCAGCGAGTCCAGCTCGGCGAGGCACTCCGAGATCGCCTCATCCAGGAGCCTCGCGCCGCTGCCGGTGCTGCTGCTGCTGCCGCTGCCAGTGCCAGTGCCGCTGCCGGAGCCGGCGCGCGCGAGCCAGGCGAGCAGTCGCAGCGGGACGCCGAGCAGCTCGCAGCCCGCGTCGTGGCCGGTGCGTGCGTGGCTGGTGCGGTGCTGCGTCGAAACAGCCTGCTGAGCACCCTCGCGCTCCCCCACACAGCCTCCGGCCGCACGAGCGGCAATCCCCGTGGCGCATGCGCGCTCCAGCTTGGCCGCCGCGTGCGCGAGCGCGCCAGGGGCCGGCGCGCGTGGGCGCCGGGCGAACCATTTCCGTGCGAGCATCATCGACCCAGTTTGCGGCCGACGGCGGGCACGCGACCGAGCAACCGCGATACTCCACAGCCCGGCTCGCGATCCGGGCATCGAGCCTCGCTGTGAGCGAACCGGATCCGCGGCGCTCCGGGCGCCAGATGGTTCGGGGAACCCCGCGGGAACCGATATCCTAGACGGTATGGCAGCAGAGAAGGCGAAGCGCGACGGTCGCATCAAGCAGATGATCGAGATCTATCGGACCACGAAGGTCCATGATCGGAATCTCCCCTGGGTGCTGCTCGCGGTGTTCGTCGCCCCCATCCTGGTGTCCGTGCTGCTCGCCTGGCTCCTGCCCGGCGGCTGGTTCGGCTGGGTGATCTGGCCGATCTCGGGCATCCTCGTTGGTCTCCTGCTCGTCATGATCGTGCTCGGCCGACGCGCCGAGAAGATGGCGTACCAGCAGATCGAGGGTCGCGCTGGTGCCGTCGGTGCCGTCGTGCAGGGCGCGCTCCGTCGCTCGTGGCGCGGCTCCGAGGTGCCGATCGCGATCAACCGCAACCAGGACGCCGTGTACCGCGTGGTCGGTCGCGGCGGCGTCGTGCTCATCTCCGAGGGCTCGCGCAGCCGCACGGAGCGCATGGCCGCCGATGAGGAGCGCAAGGTGAAGCGCGCACTCCGCAACGTCGAGGTCGTGCACCTCTACGTCGGCCCGGACGGCGATGGGATCCCGCTCGCGAAGCTCTCGAAGACGCTCGTGAAGCTCAAGCCGAAGCTCTCGCGCAACGAGGTCGCCGCGGTCTACAACCGCCTCTCCTCGCTGCAGGCCGCGCCCGTCGGGATCCCGAAGGGCATGGACCCGAACCGCATCCGCTCGCAGCGTCCGCGCTAAGCCGCATGCCAGCCTCGTCCCCGCAGCGCTTCGGCGACCTCGAGCCGAGCAAGTGGCCGGGTGAGCGCCTGGGGCTCCCCGAGTCCGGGCCGCGCTCCGTCGGCCGGATCGGTCGCCGCATCCTCGCGATCATGATCGACTGGGGACTCGCGGCGCTGCCGGCGTACTTCCTCGTCGGCGGCCCGAACGCGAGCGTCTGGAACATCGTGTTCTTCGCGATCATGCAGGTGATCTTCATTCCGACGATCGGCGGCTCGATCGGCCACCGTCTCGTGGGGTTGCGCGTCGTTCCGATCGCGGGTGGCTGGGTCGGTATCTGGCGTCCCGTGGTGCGCACGCTGCTGCTGTGCCTCGTGATCCCGCTCCTCGTGTGGGACTCGGATCAGCGCGGCTTCCACGACAAGATCGCGGGCACCGTGCTCGTGCGCGGCTAATTCCGCGTCACCTTTCCGCGTCGTGTAACACTCGCGAAACATGAGAATCACGCTTCCGAAACGCAGGGCGCATAAGCTGGATGCAAGCGAACGGTGCCTGAGGGCACACCGGCAATGAGGAGCAGCATGTTCACTACCCCGCAGGAAGTCATCGACTTCATCAAGGAAACTGACGTCAAGTTTGTTGATATCCGGTTCACCGATCTCCCCGGGGTGCAGCAGCACTTCAACATCCCCGCGGCCACCGTTTCCGATGACTTCTTCGAGGTCGGCCAGATGTTCGACGGCTCCTCGATCCGCGGCTTCGCCGGCATCGCCGAGTCAGATCTCCAGCTCATCCCCGACGTGACGACGTGCTACGTCGACCAGTTCCGCCTCGAGCGCACGCTGATCGTCATCTGCGACATCTTCAACCCCCGCACGGGCGAGATCTACTCGAAGGATCCCCGTCAGGTCGCGAAGAAGGCCGAGCAGTACCTCGTCTCGACCGGCATCGCCGACACCGCGTTCTTCGCCCCCGAGGCGGAGTTCTACATCCTCGACTCGGTGCGCTACGAGACAACCCCGCAGCGCACGTTCTACGAGATCGACTCCGAGGAGGCGCACTGGAACTCCGGGCGCAAGGTCGAGGGCGGCAACCTCGGCAACACCACCTCGGCCAAGGGCGGCTACTTCCCCGTCTCCCCCGTGGACAAGCAGGCCGATCTGCGCGACGACATCTCGCTGCGCCTCATCGAGGCCGGCCTTGAGCTCGAGCGCTCGCACCACGAGGTGGGCGCGCCCGGCCAGGCCGAGATCAACTACCGCTTCGACACCCTCGTCAACGCCGCGGACGATGTGCTCAAGTTCAAGTACGTCGTGAAGAACACCGCGGAGCTGTGGGGCAAGACGGCGACGTTCATGCCGAAGCCCGTCTTCGGTGACAATGGCTCGGGCATGCACACGCACATGTCGCTCTGGAAGGGCGGCGATCCTCTGTTCTACGACGAGAACGGCTACGCCGGCCTCTCCGACGTTGCGCGTTGGTACATCGGCGGCATCCTGCACCACGCCCCCGCGCTCCTCGCGTTCACGAACCCGACGATCAACAGCTACCGCCGTCTCGTGAAGGGCTACGAGGCGCCCGTGAACCTCGCCTACTCGGCCGGCAACCGCTCGGCCGCGGTGCGGATCCCGCTCACCGGGTCGAACCCGAAGGCGAAGCGCATCGAGTTCCGCGCCCCCGATGCGTCGGGCAACCCCTACCTCGCCTTCGCCGCGCAGCTCATGGCCGGCCTCGACGGCATCCGCAACCGCATTGAGCCGATGGAGCCCATCGACAAGGACCTGTACGAGCTTCCCCCCGAGGAAGCGAAGAACATCCCGCAGGTGCCCGGTTCGCTCGAGGAGGCGCTCACCGCGCTCGAGGCTGACCACGACTTCCTGCTCGAGGGTGGTGTCTTCACCGAGGAGCTGATCCAGACCTGGATCGATCTCAAGCACGAGCTCGAGATCGCGCCGATGGCGCTCCGCCCGCACCCGTTCGAGTTCGAGCTGTACTACGGGGTGTAACCCGCAGCGCGTCGTTCGCAGCGAACGCGAGAGGGCCCGGGTGGTGAGTATTCACCTCCCGGGCCCTCTCTGGTGTCCGGTCGCGGATGCCGATCGGTGCAACGTCGCTGTTGCGGCGATGAGTAGCGCGGAGCGCTAGGACTCGAGTTCGTCGTCGAACTCGGAGCCATCCTCGGCGAGGATGGCCTCAAGAAGTGACTGTAAGTAATGCATAACAATCAGGTTACGCTTCGATAACGCTCTTGGGAACCCCTCTGGGTAAACATCGAGGAAACAAATTGAAACCTGAGGATGCCCGGCCCCGCTCGCGCGAATGCCGTCCGGGCCGTCGTCAGCGCCGCTCCGGGAAGTCCATCGCGTCGTAGCCGAAGAACTCGCGCTCAAAGACGCGGCGCGCCCGCCGCGACACCGCGAACCACCGCTCCTCCAGTTCGGAGGTTCGACGGGCCGGCATCCCGAGCACACTCGCGATCCCCTCGAGTTCCACCCGGTCCGTTGGCAGCGAGTCGCTCGCGCGGCCGTTCCAGAGCTTCAACGCAGAGCGCACACTGCTCGCGGTGCGCCAGGACTCCGCCAGGTGCTCCGCGTCCTCCGCCCCGATGAGCTCGTGCGCCACCGCGGCGTCCAGCGCCGCGAGCGTCGAGACCGTGCGGAGCGCGGGATACTCGGCGCCGGAGCGCAGCTGCAGCAGCTGCACGAGCCACTCCACATCGGTGAGTCCGCCCGGCCCGAGCTTCAGGTGCCTGGTGGGATCCGCGCCGCGCGGCAGCCGCTCGGCCTCCACGCGCGCCTTCATGCGCCGCACCTCTCTGACCTGCTCCTCACCGAAGTGCTGCGGGTAGCGGATCTCGTCGGCGAGCTCGACGAAGGCCGCTCCGAGCGCGGGATCACCGGCCACGGGACGGGCGCGGAGCAGCGCCTGCGCCTCCCACGTCACCGACCACCGCTCGTAGTACACCCGCGAGGCCTCGAGACTGCGCGCGATCGGGCCGTTCTTGCCCTCCGGCCGCAGGTCGAAGTCGAGATCCACGGGGAATCGGGGATCGGAGACGAGCCGCCTGAGCTCGGTGACCCGCTTGATCGCCGCCCGTGACGCCTGATCACCCGGCACGCCAGGAGCCGGGCGGAACACCGCGATCAGGTCGATGTCCGACGCGAATCCGAGTTCGCCGCCACCGTAGCGCCCCATACCGATGAGCGCGAGCTCGAACTCCTGCGGCTGCGCCGCCGCGGCAGCCGCGCGATCGAGCATGATGAGCAGCGCGTCGAGGAGCGCGGTGTGCGCGGCGTCGAGCCCGCGCGCGACATCAGGCTCGTCGAGCACGCCGGTGATGCGCCCGAGGGCGAGTCGCAGGACCTCGCGCCGATGCACGCCGCGGAGCGCCGAGCCCGCGTCCTCGACGGTGTCCCTGCGCGAGGCGAGCGCGCGCATCTCGTCGCGCAGCGTGTCCAGCCCGCGCGGCATCAGCGCGGCATCGCTCTCGAGCCAGGCCACCGCCTCCGGGATGCTCTCGAGCAGCTCGGCCGCGAACCGCGACGAGGAGAGCACCCGGGTGAGCCGCTCGGCCGCCTCCGCGCCGTCGCGCAGCAACCGCAGGTACCAGGGCGACGCACGATTCGCCTCGCTCACCCGGCGGAACGCGAGCAGCCCGTAGTCGGGATCCGTGCCCTCGGCGAGCCACTGCAGCAGCACCGGCAGGAGGTTGCGGTGGATGCGCGCACGCCGCGAGGTGCCGCGCGTCAGCTCAGCGAGGTGGCGGATCGCACCGTCGGGGTCGCGGAAGCCGATACTCGCGAGCCTGGCGCGCGCCTCGGCGCTGCCGAGCAGCAGCTCCTCCTCGGGGAGCGCGGCGACCGCGCTGAGCAGCGGGGCGTAGAAGATCTTCAGGTGCAGCTCGCGCACCTCGCGCTTCACGCGGCCCCACTCCTGCAGGAGCGCGTCGCCGGTCGGCGCGAGCCCGCTCGCGCGCGCGAGCACGCGGAGGCCCTCGGGGTCGGTCGGCATGATCGCCGTGCGGCGGAGCTCGCGCAGCTGCAGGCGGTGCTCCAGCACGCGGAGGAAGCGGTAGTCGGTCGCGAGCCGCTCGCCGTCGCTCCGCGCGATGTAGCCGCCGTCTACGAGCGCCTGCATCGCCGGCAGCGTGCCGCGCGCGTGCAGGCGATCGTCGTACTGCCCGTGCACCAGCTGCAGCAGCTGCACGCTGAACTCGATGTCCCGGAGGCCGCCGGGCCCGAGCTTGAGCTGGACGTCGAGGTCATCGGTGTCGATGTGCTCGGTCACGCGCTCGCGCATGCGCTGCACGGAGCCGACGAAGTCCTCCCGGTTCGAGGACGCCCACACGGCGTCCCGCGTGCGCGCAACGAACTCGTCGCCGAGCGCGAGATCCCCGGCGAGCGGGCGGGCCTTGAGGAGCGCCTGGAATTCCCACCCCTTCGCCCACCGATCGTAGTAGCTGAGCATCGAGCCGAGGGTGCGCACGAGCGCGCCGTGCCTGCCCTCGGGGCGCAGATTCGCGTCGAGCTCCCAGAGCGGGGGTTCCACGCACGGGTCGTGGATCCCCCGCATCGTTTCACTGGCGAGGCGCGTGGCGATCCGGATCAGCGTGTCCGTGTCGAGGACGTCGCCGCCGCTTTCCCCGTCCGACGCGCTCCGTGCGATGAACACGACGTCGACGTCGGACACCACGTTGAGCTCCTCGGCGCCGCACTTCCCCATCGCGACGACGGCGAGCTCCGTCGCGGCGATCCGCTCCGCGCGCACGGCCGGGCCGTTCAGGCCGCCCGCGACGCTCGCGCGAGCGACCGCGAGCGACGCCTCGACCGCCGCGCCCGCGAGCGAGGACAGGCTCGACGCGACGTGCTCGAAGGACTCGAGCGCGAGCCCCTCCGCAGTGCGCTCGAGGTCGAACAGCATGACGCTCGCGAGGAGGCCCCGGTAGGCGATGCGCAGGGCCTCCCACCCGGCTGGCCCGGCGAGCGGCGCCCCCGTCGCGGTCTCGTGCACCGCACTGAGCAGCACGGCGAGCGCCTGCTCAGCGGGCACGAGCGCGCCCCCGCGGGCGAGCAGCTCCGGCAAGCCGCCAGGGTGTCGCACGAAGAAGTCGCCGAGCGCCGGTGAGGCGCCGACGAGGCGGCAGAGCCGGGTGAGCTCCTCCGCGTCGAGGGCCGTGAGGAGCTCGGGCGCGCGTTCCGCGAGCTCGCGGATGCGTCCGAGCGCGGCGTCCGGGTCGCCCGCAGCGGCGAACGCGTCGAGCACCTCGCCCTGCGCGACGCGCAGGTGCGGCGCCAGCTCGTGGAGCGCGGCGCGGGACTCGGTGAGCGCCTGGAACCCGGCGCGCGCGAGCTCGGCGAGCTTCAGTTCGGGGAGCGGATCCGCCATTGCGGCTTCGTTCCCGGCCTAGATCGTGTCGAGCATCGACGACAGCTCGTACGGCGTCACCTGGCTGCGGTAGGCCGCCACCTCGCGCCGCTTGTCGCGGAGGAAGTAGGCGAACACCTGCTCCCCCAGCGTCTCGGCGACGAGCTCGGAGCGCTCCATCACGGCGAGCGCGTGGTCGAGGCTGGTCGGCAGCGCGTCGAAGCCCATCGCCCGGCGTTCGCCGTCGGACAGCGCCCACACATTGTTCTCCGCCTCGGGCGGCAGCTCGTACTCCTCCTCGATGCCCTTCAGGCCTGCGGCGAGCAGCACCGAGAAGCCGAGGTACGGGTTGACCGCGCTGTCGAGCGCGCGGTACTCGACGCGCGCCGCGCCGCCCTTGCCCGGCTTGTACATCGGAACCCGCACGAGCGCCGAACGGTTGTTGTGGCCCCAGCTCACGAACGACGGGGCCTCGTCGCCGCCCCACAGTCGCTTGTACGAGTTGATGTACTGGTTCGTGACCGCGGTGATCTCCGGCGCGTGGCGCAGGAGGCCGGCGACGAAGCGGCGGCCGGTCTGCGAGAGCTGGTACTTCGCGCCCGGATCGTAGAACGCGTTCGTGTCGCCCTCGAAGAGCGAGAGGTGCGTGTGCATGCCGGATCCCGGCTGCCCGGCGAGCGGCTTCGGCATGAAGGTCGCGTGCACGCCCTGCGTGATCGCCACCTCCTTCACGACCGTGCGGAACGTCATGAGGTTGTCCGCGGTGGTGAGCGCGTCGGCGTAGCGCAGGTCGATCTCGTTCTGGCCTGGCCCGGCCTCGTGGTGGCTGAACTCGACGGAGATCCCGAGGTCCTCGAGCATCGCGACGCTCTCGCGCCGGAAGTCGTGCGCGGTGCCACCCGGCACGTTGTCGAAGTAGCCGGCGCGGTCGACGGGGACGGGGCCTTCGGCCCCGAACTCCTTCGACTTCAGCAGGTAGAACTCGATCTCGGGGTGCGTGTAGAACGTGAAGCCCTGATCCGCCGCGTGCGCGAGCGTGCGCTTCAGCACGTTGCGCGGGTCGGCGACCGCCGGCTCCCCGTTCGGGGTGCGGATGTCGCAGAACATGCGCGCGGTCGGCGCGTCCTGGCTGCGCCACGGCAGCAGCTGGAACGTCGCGGGATCCGGGATCGCGAGCAGGTCCGACTCGTACGCGCGCGTGAGGCCCTCGATCGCCGAGCCGTCGAAGCCGATGCCCTCGCTGAACGCGCCTTCGACCTCCGCGGGTGCGAGCGCGACCGATTTCAGTGTCCCCGACACATCACTGAACCAGAGGCGTACGAACTTGACGCCCCGCTCCTCGATTGTGCGAAGGACGAAATCGCGCTGCTTGCTCACACCGGCTCCGTTCGTTGCCGCGCAGCGCCTGGCGCCGCGCGTGGGTGTCTCACGCGCCGCGATCGCCGCGGCGCGCGCTCGGGATCAGACTACCTCCCACGCGTGTCGAACGTGTTACGGCAGCCGCAGAGTTTGCTCGGCGCGCTACAGCTCCTCGTTCGCCTCGTCCTCCTCGCGCCACGCCCGCGCGCGTCGCTCGAGAATCTGGTTCGCGTGCGCGGCCTCCTCGCGCGTGGCGAACGGCCCGACGCGGTCCACCGACAGCGACTGCGGCCCCTCCTCCACCTCGCCGGTGCGCGTATTGAACCAGTACGTCTCCTCGGGATCTTCGATCCCCCAGTCCCGCTTGCTCATGATCCGAGTCCTTCCGCTGTGCGGTGCCCGCAGCGAGCACTGCGCGCACTTCATAGACTAGAGCCATGCCCTTCGACGCACACGGACATTTGATTCCCGGTATTCGCCCGGCGCAGCGCCAGGTTCCCGCGAGCATCGCGCGACCCCCGTACGTTGGCCTCGTCACGCCGCCCCCGTACGAGGGCGACAACACGTACACGGCCGAGGAGGTTGCCAAGATCCGGGCGGCCGGCCGGATCGCCTCGCGCGCACTCGACGCGGTCGGCGAGGCCGTGCGCCCAGGGGTCACCACCGCCGAGTTGGATCGCGTCGCGCACGAGGTGGTGGTCGCCGCTGGCGCGTACCCGTCGACGCTCGGCTACCGCGGCTATCCAGCTTCCTCGTGCACCTCCGTCAACGAGGTGATCTGCCACGGCATCCCCGACGACACCGTGCTGCGCGAGGGTGACATCGTGAACGTGGACGTCACGGCATACCTCGACGGCTTCCACGGCGACACGAACCGCACGTATCGGGTGGGCGAGGTCGCGCCCGAGGTCGATCTGCTCGTCGAGCGCACGCACGAGGCGATGATGCGCGGGATCCGGGCCGCGAAGCCGGGACGCGCGGTGAACGTGATCGGCCGCGTGATCGAGACCTATGCGAAGCGCTTCGGCTACGGGGTCGTGCGCGACTTCACCGGGCACGGCGTCGGCTCGTCCTTCCACTCAGGCCTCATCATTCCGCACTACGACTCGGCGCCGAGCTACGGGGACATCATCGTCCCCGGCATGGTGTTCACCGTCGAGCCCATGCTCACGCTGGGCGGGCACGAGTGGGATCAGTGGGAGGACGGCTGGACGGTCACGACGCGCGACAAGAGCGTCACCGCGCAGTTCGAGCACACGGTGGTGATCCGGGAGGACGGCTTCGAGCTGCTCACGGTGTCGGAGTAGGGGCCGCGCCGGCTAGACCAAGCGATTCGGCGTACCCAAGCCCCGATCGCCGATCCGCGCTTGGGTTCGCCGAATCACTGAGGGTGCGGCGGGGCGGCTGGCTCGTGGGTCTGGGAGGCGTGCGGCGGGGCGTCTGGCTGGGGAGCCACCGCGTCCGCGCGGAGCGCCCGCCGGCTCGTGTACTCCCAGCCGATCAGCACGGCGAGCGCCGCAGGGATCACGAACGCGAGCAGCGAGGGATCGAGCGCCTGGACCTTTTCGGGTGATCGCCCCAGTTCGCTGGAGAAGCCGATCATCGAGACGTAGCCGACCGCCGCCCCCAGTGCGGTGAAGGCGATGCGGTGCACCCACCTGCGTCGCTGGCCGCGGAGGAGCTTCCCCAGCAGCCATGCGCTGAGCGCGCCGTACGTGAGGCACGCGAAGCCCGAGACCGGGAGGGAGATCATCAGCACGAAGAAGATCCCCCCGAGGTGCTCGAGCTGAAACCGTCCCGCGGACGAGTCGACGACGGCAGGCAATCCCACCCCGCCCAACACGAAGAGCACGTTGAACGCGACGAGCGCCGCCACGTTGCCGCGAAAGAACTCGGCTCCGGTGAAGTCCATGGGCCTCGCGGGCGTGCGGATCCCCCATGGCGGGTACCGATCCGGCCGTGCGGCTTCCAGCGCGGTGCTCATAGGTTCAGCATAGGGAACATCTGCGATGTGTGGGGAATGGGCCGGATCATACGCCGGGTTCTGTCCCACCGGCGAACGCCGGGGTGACGGTCATCTCTCTCGGGGCACTGTTGCCAGTACCCTCTAGCGGCCTACCCGAGGACTCGGCGGGGCGCGTCATCATCCTCTGTCTGGCCTTGCTCCGAACGAGGTTTACCTGGCCGCCCGTGTCGCCACGGGCGCCGGTGGTCTCTTACACCACCCTTTCAGCCTCACCGCGCCGGGCGAACCCGACGCGGCGGTCTACTCTCTGTTGCACTTTCTCGCGGGTTGCCCCGGGTGGGCGTTACCCACCGTTCTCCCCTGCGGAGCCCGGACGTTCCTCGGCGCGTGCACTCTCGTGCCGCGACGCGACCGTCTCACCAGCCCATTCCACCGTCGATTCTACACCTCGGGCGTCGCGTCCTCATCGACGCGCACGAGGATCGCGCCGGTGCCCGGGCAGAACAGCAGCTCGTCGGGCGCCGCGGCGTTGAAGTCGCTGAGTTCCGCCGGCGTGAGCGCCATGTTGCTGGCCTCGGACACCGCGCCGCGCAGGCGGGCCGCCCCGATCCCGATCCTGCCGCGCAGCTCCTCGTAGACGCCGAGGAGGTCGCGCTGGATCTCGGCCGCGAGTCCGCCGCGCTCCTCGGTGTTCGCGGCGTGGTCGCGGTCGATCTGCGCCTCGGCGGCGTCGATGGCGGCCTGAATGGACGCGCGCCGCCCGTCAACCCCGCTGAGCACGGTTTCGGCCTCGGTGAACGCCGCCTGCGCACTCTCCTGCTGCTCCATGAGCTCAAGCTCGCGCTCCTCGAGCTCGCCCATACGGCGGGCCAGCGTGTCGAGCTCGCTCTGCAGCGCCTGCGCCTCCTTCGATGAGGTGCTGACCGCCATGAGCTCCTCGTCGCGCGTGCGACGCTGGCGCACCATCGCAACGTCGGCTTCGATCCGCTCAATCTCCGCGGTCAGCGTGTCGAGCTCACGTTGCGCGGCCATGAACTGCTCGCGTGAGCTCGCGATCTCACCGGCCAGGCCGTCGAGCTCGGCGCGTTCCGGGAGCGTCGCCCGCTTGCGGCGCAGCCGCGCGATCGTCGTATCGAGGTCGTGGAGGTCGAGCAGCAGTCGCTGCTGGCGCGGGCTAGCCTTCATGCCCCCAGCCTACCGGTGCCTCAGGCGGATGCGCCGACCGAAAACACCCACGGATCGGTGCGGCGCGCGCTCACCCGGAAGGTGACGCCGGGGAGGCGCTCGCCGAGCAGCTCGGCCGCGCCGTCCAGCCACAGCGACTCGCTCGCCCAGTGCGCGACGTCGACGAGGGCCGGCCCGCCAGCAGCCGCTGCGAGTTCGAGCGACTCCTGCGCCGGGTGATGACGCAGATCAGAGGTCACGTACACGTCGGCCGCGCGCACAAGCGGGTGGTCGAGCAGGCTGTCCCCCGCGCCGCCGAGCAGCGCGACGCGCGACACCACCCGATCGGGATCGCCGCCGACCCGGACCCCGCTCACCGTCTGCGGGAGGATCGCGGCGAGTCGCTCGGCGAACGCGCGGAGCGACTCGGGCTGCGGCAGCGTCCCGACACGGCCGATGCCGGACCCCTGCGCGGCGGCGGGGTGCTGGCTCGGGACGAGCGGCTGCGCGTGCACGAGCCCGAGTCGGCGCGCGAAGACATCCGAGACGCCGCCGTCCGGCGCGTCGGCGTTCGTGTGCGCCGAGTAGAGCGCGCAGCCGCCGCGAATGAGGCGCGCGATCAGCGCGCCCTTCGCCGTGTCCTCGGCGAGCGTGTGCACGCCGCGCAGAAGCAGCGGGTGATGCGTGAAGAGCAGATCGGCGCCGGTGTCGAGCGCCTCGGCCACCGTGTCCTCGGTCACGTCGACGGCGAGCAGCGCGCTCGTGAGCGGCGCACGCGGGTCGCCGGAGGTGAGCCCAACCCGATCCCAGCTCTCGGCCGTCGCGAGCGGCCAGAGCTCGTCGGCGAGGGCGAGGAAGTCGGCCAGGCTGGTGGCTTCGGGGCGATCGGACACACTTACCTCCTGAGGAGCTTGCGGGCGATGACGTTGCCGAGCAACTGCACGAGCTGCACGATCAGGATGATGATGAGCACCGCGGCCCACGTCACCCAGGGGTTGAGCTGGCGGTACCCGTACTTCAACGCGAGGTTGCCGAGCCCGCCGCCGCCGACCACACCCGCCATCGCGGTCATGTCGACGACGGCGATGAACGCGAAGGTGTAGCCGAGCACGAGCGGGCCGAGCCCCTCGGGGATGAGCACGGTCACGATGGTCCGCAGCGGCCCGGCCCCCATCGCGCGTGCGGCCTCGATCACGCCGGGCGGCACGGTGAGCAGGTTCTGCTCCACGAGCCGCGCGATCCCGAACATCGCGGCGAACACGAGGACGAACATCATCCCGGCGTCGCCGATGGCCGTGCCGACGACCACGCGCGAGAGCGGCGCGAGCACCGCGATGAGGATCACGAACGGGATGGGCCGGAAGAAGTTCACCAGGAAGTTCAGCGTGATGAACACGGGCCGGTTCTGCAGCAGGCCGCCCTGCCTGGTCACGGTGAGGGCGACGCCGACCAGCAGTCCGAGCAGGCCTCCGACCCCCATCGCGACGGACACGTACAGCAGTGTCTGCAGCGTCGCCTCGAGGAACTTGCCGCTCGCGAGCAGCTCAATCAGTCGATCCATCAGGCGAGCACCTCCAGTTCGGTCTGCTGCGCGAGCGCCGCGATCGCGTGCTCGACGCGCAGATCATCGCCGATCAGCTCAAGGGTCAGCTTGCCGAAGCTGCGGCCGCCGACGTCGGTGATGCCGCCGTGCACGATACTGACGCCGACCCCGCGCTCCGCGAGCACGCCGAACACGACGGGCTGATCCACGTCGCCGTCGCGGAACGTGAGGCTCACGAGCCTGCCGCGATGCCGTTCGCGGAGCAGCTGCAGGTGCTCGGCGGCCGGCTCGCTCGGCAGCGCGGACGCGACGAACTTCCGCGTCGTATCGGTGCGGGGCGCGGAGAACACCTCGTACACGTCGCCCTGCTCGACCGCGGTTCCGAGCTCCATCACCGTGACGCGGTGCGCAATCTCGCGCACCACCTCCATCTCGTGCGTGATCAGGATCACCGTGATCCCGAGCTCCCGGTTCACGCGCTGCAGCAGTGCGAGCACGTCACGCGAGGTCTCCGGATCGAGCGCGCTCGTCGCCTCGTCGGCGAGCAGCACCCCGGGGTTGGTCGCCAGGGCGCGCGCGATGCCAACTCGCTGCTTCTGGCCGCCGGACAGCTGATCGACGTATGCGGTCGCGCGATCCTGCAGGCCGACGAACGCGAGCAGTTCGGCCACCCTGGCCGCGCGCTCGGCGGCCGGCACGCCAGCGACGATGAGCGGATACTCGACGTTCTTCGCGACGTTCTTCGAGTGGAACAGGTTGAACTGCTGGAAGATCATGCCGATGCGCTGGCGAACGGGCCGCAGCTCACGCTCGGACAGCGCGGTGATCTCGGCATCCCCGATCCGGATCGAGCCGCTCGTCGCCCGCTCGAGGCCGTTGATGAGCCGCAGCAGCGTGCTCTTGCCCGCGCCCGAGTAGCCGATGATCGCGTGGATCTCACCCGAGGCGACGTCGATCGAGACGTCGTCGACCGCGACGATGTCGGCGGCGCCCTTTCCGCGGCCGGGGTAGCGCTTCCCCACCCCGCTCAACTGCACACGTGTCACGTGCGTTCCTCTCGTTTGTGGCCGGCCCGCGCCGCGCGTAGCACCGCCACGCCGTCACCCATTCTCCCCGGAACTGCGGGTGACGCACGAATCGGGGCGCCGAGTTCCCTCGCGCGCCCCGATCCTGATGCGGTGGTGAGTCCGTGCGTCGTGCCCTACTCGGCTGCCGCGCGGTACGCGTCCTCGGCCTCGGTGAGCAGCTTCTCGAGCTCAGCGACCGGGGTCTTCACCGGCACGGCACCCTCGCCGACGTAGTCCTTCAGCGCCGCCTGCACGTCGGCGTTGTTCTGGTAGATCTCGACGAGCTTCAGGTACGTCTCGTTGTCCTTGTCCTCGGCGCGGGCCACGAAGATGTTCGTGTACGGCGCGGCCGCCTCGTCCTCAGCGCTGTCGGCGCCGAGCGAGTCCTCGAACTTCAGACCGGCCGGCTCGACGAAGTCGTTGTTCACGACCCCGGCGTCGACGTCCGGGAGGGCCCCGGGGATCGCTGCGGCGTCGAGCTCCGTCACCTTCACCTTGGACTTCTCCGCGATGATGTCCTCGACGGTGGAGCCGGAGTTGCCGCCGTCCTTGAGCTCGAGCAGGCCGAGCTTCTGCAGCACGAGGAGTGCGCGCGCACGGTTCGACTCGTCGTTCGGCACCGCGATGGTCGCGCCCTCGGGGATGTCCTCCGCCGAGGTGTACTTGTCCGAGAACAGGTTCAGCGGGTAGATGACGGTCGAGCCGATCGGCACGAGCGTGTCGTCGGAGTCGACGTTGTAGCTCGCGAGGTACGGCAGGTGCTGGAACTGGTTGAGGTCGAGCTCGCCCTGGCTGAGCAGGGGGTTCGGCTGCGGGTACTCGTCGAAGTCGACGATCTCGACGGTGATGCCTTCCTCGGCTGCCGCGTCGACGAACGTGTCCCAGTAAGGCTGTCCGCCCGGCACGACGCCGATCTTGACGGTCTCGTCCGCTGCGCTGTCCGCAGCGGGAGCGCAGCCGGCGAGCGCGGCGGTTGAGGCGAGTGCGAGTGCGGTGAGCGAGGCGGCGAATGCGCGGCGCTTGATGAACGTCATGGGGGTTTCCTTGGCTCGGTGCGATCGAATCAGTGGTGGCTGCGAGGCAGTGCTCCAGCCGAACACCTCAAGCCTCTGTCATCTCTTCGGCCACGCGGTAATCGTGGTGTCACACAGCGTCATGCGCGTGGGATACTGGAGGTGGCGCGACAGCGTACCGGCGGGCAGGCCGATCCCTCTTCACACCGTTTGGAAGGAATCCTCCATTCACATGAATCAGCGTGCTGATGCTCACCTCGAAGCTTGGAAGGCGAAGCAGGAACTCGCAGAGCGGATGATTCCGCTGATCGGTCAGCTGTACCGAGACCACGATGTGGTGATGTCGGTGCACGGCCGCAGCCTCATCGGCCGTTCCTCCGTCGACATCATCCGCGCGCACCGCTCGGCGCGAAAGATCGACGACGTCGAACTTCCCCTCGCTGAGACGTCGGCGATCGTTGAGACGCTGGCCGAGCTGCAGCCCGGCCCCGTTTCCGTCGATCTCGCGCTGCTCGCCAACGGCTTCCGCACCTCGGGCAGCTCGGATCTCGCCGCGTACCTGCGCGAGGTGCTCGCGCCGGCCTTCGAGGCGACGCCGGGTACCGGCACCGACGTGGTGCTCTACGGCTTCGGCCGGATCGGCCGCCTCCTCGCGCGCATCATCATCGACCACTCGGGCTCGGGCAACGGGCTGAACCTGCGCGCGATCGTGGTGCGCAAGGGCTCGGAGAACGACCTGCAGAAGCGCGCGAACCTGCTGCGCCGCGACTCGGTGCACGGCCCGTTCAACGGCACGATCACCGTGCTCGAGGACGAGGACGCGATCCTCGCGAACGGCGTGCGCATCCAGGTCATCTACTCGAACGACCCGGCGAGCGTCGACTACACGCAGTACGGCATCGAGGACGCGATCCTCGTGGACAACACGGGACGCTGGCGCGACGCCGAGGGCCTCGGCCAGCACCTGCAGAACCAGGGCATCGCCCGCGTGCTGCTCACGGCTCCCGGCAAGGGCGACATGCTGAACGTCGTCTACGGCGTCAACAACGACAAGATCACCGACGCGGACACGATCGTGTCGGCGGCGTCCTGCACGACGAACGCGATCACGCCGGTGCTCAAGGTCATCAACGACGAGTTCGGGGTGAAGCGCGGCCACGTCGAGACGGTGCACGCGTACACCAACGATCAGAACCTCATCGACAACTTCCACAAGGGCGATCGCCGCGGACGCTCGGCGGCGCTCAACATGGTGCTCACCGAGACGGGCGCTGCGAAGGCCGTGTCGAAGGCGCTGCCCGAGTTCGAGGGCAAGCTCACCGGCAACGCGATCCGCGTTCCCACCCCCGACGTGTCGATGGCGGTGCTCAACCTCCAGCTTGAGCGCGAGACCACCGCGGAGGAGATCAACGCGTTCCTCGAGCAGGTCTCGCTGACGGGCGCGCTGCGCACGCAGATCGACTACGTCGAGTCGCCCGAGATCGTGTCCACCGACTTCGTTGGCGCGAACCGCGCCGGCATCGTCGACGGCCTCGCCACGATCGTCACCGGGGACACCGCGGTGCTCTACGTGTGGTACGACAACGAGTATGGCTACAGCTGCCAGGTGGTCCGCGTCATGGAGCAGCTCGCTGGCAGCCACCCAGCCCACCTGCCGGCGCTGACGGCCTAACCGCGTCGCCGCGCCGCGCGGCAGCGCTTACGAAACACCCCGAGAGAAAGGACCGCACATGTCGGAGAAGTACCTCATCGGAGTCGACGGATCGGAGCAGAGCCGCGTTGCGCTCGCGTGGGGACTCGCCCGCGCAACCGAGCGTGGGGCGAGTGTCCGCCTGCTCCACGTCGCAGACGACTCGTTCCTGTCGGAGAGCGTCGCGTTCCTGTCCGAGGCGCAGAAGGCGTCCGAGCAGATGCTGCAGGCCGAGATCGCCCACGCGCGCAGCCTCGGTTATGTCGGCGAGATCGACGGGTCCGCCGTGGTCGGCCACCCGATCGCGGAGGTCGAGGAAGCCTCGAAGCAGGCGGATCTCCTGATCCTTGGTGAGCACGGCGGGAGCCGCTTCTCTGGCTCGTTCTTCGGCACGCGCGCCGTGAAGGTTGCCGCGACGGCGCACTGCCCCGTCGCGGTGATCCCCGCGACGAACGTGCAGCCGAACGCCGGGGTCGTCGTCGGTATTGACGGCTCGGAGGCGTCGCAGCGCGCGATCGCGTATGCCGCCGAGGAGGCCTCGTTCCGCGGGGTGCCGCTCATCGCCGTGTACGCGTGGATGCCCCCGCTCACCCCGGGTCTTGAGTACCTGTGGAGCGAGGAGCTCGTCGACTCGCAGCGCAGCGCAGCGGAGGAGGCGATCGCGATCGGCGTTGCCGGGCTCGCGGAGCGCTACCCCGACCTCGAGGTGCGGCGCGAGATCGTGCAGTCGCCGCCGGTCGCCGCGCTCGTGCAGGTGGCGCAGGGCGCCGAACTGCTCGTCGTCGGCAGCCGCGGCCGCGGGGGGATCTCCCGGCTGCTGCTCGGTTCGGTGAGCCACGGTGTGCTCCAGGCGCTCCCGTGCCCCGTGATCGTTACTCGCGCGGACTAATCTGAGCGCCGCGGCACTGCGTGTGCCGGGGAGGGGCGCTCTCGATCGGATGACATCCGCTCGGGGGCGCCCCTCCTCCTATTTCCTGGCTCGGCCCCGGGCGCCGATGCAGAACGGACCACCATGACCGCCCGGAATCATCGCATCACGAGAAGAGAGAAGGCAAGGGCATGACCGTCGTGTCAATTGAACGCATTCGTACGAGCCGGTTCATCGGGGCTGGGCGACCGGGCTACCCCGAGGCGGGCATCGCGCTCGAGAATAATGTGTGGCTCGTGGGAGACGACGAGCGGGTGCTCATCATCGACGCCGCGCACGAGGCGGCGGCCATCGTCGCCGCGGTCGGTGAGCGCGAGGTGCTCGGCTTGCTGCTCACGCACGGGCACGAGGACCACGTGAACGCCGCGGTCGAGGTCGCGCAGTCGCTCGACACGCACGTCTACCTGCACCCCGACGACCTGTTCCTCTGGCGAGAGACGCATGGGGACGCGCTTCCCGACTTCGAACTCGCGGAGGGCGCAACATTCCAGGTCGGCGACGTCGAGCTCATTACCAGGCACACGCCGGGCCACACGCCCGGCTCGGTGTGCTTCGTCGCGCCAGCGCTCGACACCGTCTTCTCCGGCGATACGCTCTTCCAGGGCGGCCCCGGGGCGACACGCTGGGACTACTCCAGCTTCCCGCAGCTCGTCGAGTCGATCCGCAGCCAGCTCTTCACGCTCCCGGCCGACCTCACTGTGCAGCCGGGGCACGGCGAGCACACCAGCATCGGTCTCGAGCAGCCAGCCCTCGAGGCCTGGCTCGCGCAGCGCTCGTAACACGCGGGACACGCGCGCCGGGTAGGATTCCCGGGTGCGTTCCCCCTCCCAGCCAACACGACCCGTTCTCGCGCCACACCGTCGCGCCATCGCGCTCTTCGCGCTCGCCCTCGGCGGGTTCGGGATCGGGGTGACCGAGTTCGCGACGATGGGGCTGCTGCCGACGATCGCGGAGGATCTGCTCCCCGGATTCGCGTCAGCCCCCGAGGTCGAGATCGCCCGCGCGGGAATCCTGATCACGAGCTACGCGCTCGGCGTCGTGGTCGGCGCCCCGACGGTTGCGATCGCGGCGTCGCGGATGTCGCAGTCCACCCTCACCTTCTGGCTGCTCGGTGTGTTCGTGCTCGGCTCCCTCGCGTCCGCGCTCATGCCGGCGTTCGGCTCGCTCGCGATCGCCAGATTCGTCGCGGCCCTCCCGCACGGCGCCTACTTCGGCGTCGCGTCGCTCCTCGCCGCGCGACTCATGGGGCCGGGAAAGCAGGGGCAGGGCATCGCGCTCGCGCTCTCCGGCCTCACGATCGCGAACGTCGTCGGGGTGCCGCTTGCCACCTGGCTCGGGCAACTCGCCGGGTGGCGGGCGGCGTACGTGTTCGTCGCAGGGATCTTCGCGGTGACGCTGCTGCTCACGCTCGCGTTCCTGCCGCGCGTGCCCGGCAACCCCACGCGCACGCCAGCGCGGGAACTCGTCGCCTTCACGAACCCCCGAATCTGGCTCATGGTCGGCGTCGGCGCCATCGGCTTCGGCGGTTTCTTCGCGATGTACTCATACATCGCCGAGGTGACCACGCGCGTCGCCGGGCTGCCGGCTGGCGCGGTGCCGTGGGTGCTCGCCTGCGTTGGCATCGGCATGACGCTCGGCAACCTGCTCGGGGGCTGGGCGAGCGACCGCCACCTGAGCCGCACGATCGTGTGGGGGTTCTGCGGGCTGATCGCCGCGCTTATCGCCTACGCGGCGTTCGCGCAGACCCCGGCCTCGCTGATCGTGCTGGCCTTCCTCGTCGGCTTCGCGTCGTCCGTGCTGGTGCCCTCGATCCAGGCGCGGCTGATCCGGATCGCGCACGAGGCCGAGCTGCTCGGCGCCGCGGTCAACCACGCAGCGTTCAACATCGGCAACAGCCTGGGCGCGTGGCTCGGCGGGCTCGTGATCGCGGCGGGTTTCGGGTATCTCGCCCCCGGGTGGGTGGGCGCGACACTCGCGACGATCGGGCTCGCGCTCGCCGGGGTGAGCTTCGCGGTCGAGCGGCGTGACAAGCGCCGCGGCCTCGACACGGTCGGCATCCGTGTAGTGGGCGAGGCGTGACGGCTGCCTGATCCGCTGAGCCGCTGACGAGTCGGTGAATTGGTGAGTCGGTGAGCCGGAGCGGGTCAGTCGATCCGCTCGCCCAGCTCGTAGAACTCCCGGTCCAGATAGCTCATCGCGGGCCCGACCTCGCCGAACACCGCGCCGATGACCTCGGCGACCACGATCACCGACGACCCCACCCCGAGCGAGTGCAGCGCGCGGCACCGGAGCGCCACACGCGTGCCGGGCAGGTACGGCTCACCGGTCTCGAGCTCGGCCCACCCTTGCTCAGCGGTGAAGCGATCCGCACCAGACACCGCGAAGGAGCGCGCGATGTCTGCGTGGCGTCCGTCGAGCAGGTGCACGAGGATACTGTCGGCCGAGAGCACGCCGCCCGCGCTGCCCGTCGCCCGCGTCACGGAGAACGAGAGCGTCGGCGGGTCGATGCCCACCGACGACACGCTCGATGCGGTGAGGCCCACCGGCCCGTCCGGGGTCTGCGCGGTGATGACCGCGACCCCCATCGGGTGGTGCCGGAACGCGAGTTTCAGCGCGTCGATCCCGGGCGTGAGGTCGGCGTCGTAGCGCGGTGGGGTGGCGTGGTGCTCGGTCACTGAGGTCTCCTGTCGGGCACGTGCGAACGCTGCGCCGTGCGGTCTGCCCGGTGCAACGCGGGGCGCGGGCTCGGCATTCCCGCGCCGCGCTGCCGCGGCGTGATCCCGCGCAGCGATGCGATCCCGCGATGCGAGCGCGCTCGGCTACCCCGCTCAGCATATGCGCAGGGCGACCGGAGCTCGATGCGCGTACGCTTGGGGGCATGCAGCTGAGAGAGATTCCACTCACCAAGCTCGACGGCACCACCACCTCGCTCGCCGAGTTCGGCGACCAGGCGGTGCTGATCGTGAACGTCGCGTCGAAGTGCGGGCTCACGCCCCAGTACGCGAAACTCGAGGAGCTGCAGCGCACGTACGGGCCGCGGGGCTTCACCGTGCTCGGGGTGCCGTGCAACCAGTTCCTCGGGCAGGAGCCGGGCACCGCAGAGGAGATCGCCACGTTCTGCGCCGCGAGCTACGGGGTCACGTTCCCGATGCTCGAGAAGACGCTCGTCAACGGGCGTCGTTCGCACGCGCTCTACCGCGAGCTCCGCGCAGTCCCCGACGCCGCAGGGCGACGGGGACGCGTGCAGTGGAACTTCGAGAAGTTCCTGGTCGCACCGTCAGGGCAGATCTCCAGGTTCCGCCCGAAGACGGAACCGGACGACCCCGCGATCGTCGCGGCGATCGAGGCGGCGTTGCCATCCGCATAACCGAGTTCGCACCCGGAGGGCGTATCCTCTTCGGATGACCGTTCTCATCGATCCGCCCGCCTGGCCGGCGCACGACCGGCTCTGGTCGCACCTCGTGAGCGACTCCTCGCTCACCGAGCTGCACGCGTTCGCGGCGGCCAACGGGATCCCAGCGCGCGGCTTCGATCACGATCACTACGACGTGCCCGAGGAGTTGCATGCCCAGCTGGTGATTGCCGGTGCGGTCACCGTCAGCGGGAACGAGCTCGTGCGTCGGCTCATCGGGTCCGGGCTGCGCGTGCGTGCCCGCGACCGCCACGCGGCCTAGGGCGCGGGCTGGCTGGCTGCGCCGCGCCGCGGCTGATCGCGGAGATCGGGCACCGCTGACATCTGGATCAGCTCCGCCGTGCTCACCGCCCGCCCCGGCGCGTTCGCGACGAGCGCCGCTGCGCCGAGTGCCGTGAGCACTCCCGTCGCCCGCGACTGCCCGGTGCCGCGCACGCTGAGCGCCGTGCCGGTGCGCCGATTCACCGCGACCAGGGACCACTCGGCGCTCCCCCAATGCGGCACGCGCGCGAGCAGCGGGGCGAGGCGCGGAAACCGGCCAACGAGGCCGAGCGCGCGGGTGGTGGCCCGGCCGCCGGTCGCGAGGTAACTTCGCACCGTGATGCCGGTGGGAACGCCGGGCAGGACGTGGTCGGGGAAATCCGCTCGGAGGTAGCTCCGCTCGCCAGTGGGCGACGGCAGCCGCCGCGCGCCACGCAGATTCGGCACGACGCCCGGCTCGGGAGCGCGGTGCACGGCCGACCCCGCGAGGCCTGCGGTCCAGGCGACCGCCGCGGGCCCGTGCGCTTCGCCGGTGCCGAGCGCGATGCCGAGGTCGACCTCGTCGCCCGGCCGCGTCGCGAGCGCGTGCACGAGGAGCGTGGTGAGCCCCGGGGCGAGGCCGGCACCGACGAGCACCGACTGGCCGGCAGGGACGGCCGCCGTGAGCGCCT
Source organism: Leucobacter chromiireducens (assembly GCF_003917135.1). GTDB lineage: Bacteria > Actinomycetota > Actinomycetes > Actinomycetales > Microbacteriaceae > Leucobacter > Leucobacter chromiireducens_A. The sequence continues at coordinate 38,718 of NZ_RPDI01000014.1, read as the reverse complement.
CCAGGTAGCGGCCGGTCGCGGAGATGTCGACGAAGGCGGCGGGCGCGCACGCGGCGGCCAGCTCTGGCAGCTCAACGCCGGACGCGTTGATCACGACGTCGTACCCCGCGGCGGCCGCCGTGAGCTGCGACAGCCCGGCGGGCGCGGACAGGTCGATGCGCGCGCTGCTGCTGCGGCGTCCCGCGGCGGTCGCCCTGTGGCCTGCGCGCGTAAGCTCGTCCACGATCACGCGGCCGACGGCGCCCGTGCCGCCGAGGACGAGGGCCCTCACGCGCCGCCCCCTGGCGCGCCGCGGTGCGCGGTACGGCCCGCGAGCCGGCGGGCGCGGAGCGCGGCGATCCCGCGCATGAGGAACGGCACGGCCCAGAGCACGGCGATGGGCACGACGATGCTGATGGTGACCGCGAGCGCGAGCGGCTCCGGCCAGTCGGCGACGAGCGGGCCGATGAGCGCGCGAACCCCGAGCGCGAGGGGCAGGATCGCCGCCCAGGTGGCCAGGACCCGGAGGGAGGCAGGAAGCTGAGACATCATTCTCCAAACGATTGTTTGGAAATGAGTGTATGTCGGCGTGGATGGTTTTGCAAACGTTCATTTGGAGATGAGGTAGGCTATCGGCATGGCGTGGGACACAGCGGCGACTCGGCAGGCACTCCTCGACGCGGGCGCGCGGCAGTTCGCGCGGCACGGCTTCTCCGGCGCGCGCATGGACGGGATCGGCGCCGATGCCGGCGTCAACAAGGAGCGCGTCTACCAGTACTTCGGCAACAAGCGCGGGCTCTTCGACGCGGTGCTCGCCGACCGCCTGGGCGACCTCCTCGGCGCGGCAGGCTCGCCCGAGCCCGGCTCCGGGTCCGCGGGAATCGGTGCCTATGCTGGGGCTCTCTTCGACCGATTCGCCGCGCACCCCGAGCTCGCCCGGCTGCTCGCGTGGGAGAACCTCGAACTCGACGACACCGCCGACGCGGACGCGCGAGCGGCGCGCTGCGCGGCGCAGGCCGGCGCGCTCGCCGCCGCCTCCCCTGCGATCACGCGAGCCGCCGCGCCCGGCCTCCTCCTCAGCATCGTCACGCTATGCGCCGGGTGGTGGGTGTTCGGGCGCGTCGCGGAGATGATCAGCCCGGCCGCGAGCGCTGCGGACCGTCGCGCCGAGATCGTCGCGCAGGCCGAGGCGCTCGCGGAGGCGGCGGAGGTGCTTGCGGGAGCCTAGCGACCACCCCACTACCAACCACCGGGGCACGCGCCGCCGCACTCATCCTGCTCGCGCGAGGCCCCGATTCCCCGCGATCGGCTCCGCCGGGCGGGCAGATAGCGGGAGGATGGCGGCAACCGGCGCGTCGCTGGCGTGCTGCTGGCGTGGCGATTCGCCCGCGCCGTCGAAACGATGCTCGATATGCGGGAAGACGACGACGTGACGAGAAAGCCGGTGGCGCGCTACCGACAGGCCAGCGGATGGACGTAGGAACGACTGGCCGCGGAGGCCGGGATCGGGGTGCGCACGGTCCAGCGCGTTGAGGCCGGTCAGGACGCGAGTTTCGAGACACTCACCCTCGTCGCGGGTGCGCATCGCCTGGGCGTGGTGGTGGCTCTTCACCAGGGTGGGCATCGTGGTCACGATGCTGAGCTTCTTCCTCGACTTCCTCGGGCTCGCCGTCGTCGCGGCGTACTGGGCGGGCGGCCCGATCATTCTGGTGTCGGTGCACCGCTTGAGACACGACGCGAGGCCGGGCCAGTGCGGAGATCCGGCCCATGGTCCTGCCGACGCGCCAGTCAGAGGTCCGGACACCCGGCCGTGACCGCAGTCGACCCTCGCGCTCACCGAGGTCTCCTTCGCGTACCCGTCCTCGGGCGGGACAACCCCGGTGCTGCACGACGTGTCGCTCTCCGTCGATCAGGGCGAGTGGATTGCGGTGACGGGGCCGCCAGGCTCAGGGATGCCGACCGCGTTGCTCCGCGCGGCCGGACGGCTCCGCACGCAATCGGGCCGTATCGCGCTCAACTGCATCGGCGTGCTGCGCGCGACCGAGCGCACACTCACCGCGCTACGATAGGCCCGCATCGCGCTCATCTTTCAGGAGCTGCACCTCGTCCCGTCACTCACCGCGTTACAGAACGTCGAGCTGCCCGCCTACTTCGGTGGGGCGCGGCGGCGACAGGGGTAATACTGGCGTTGCGCCGGGGCTGACCACGCTTAAAACCCACACTGCTCCACACGCGGAGCACGCCGCGGGAACCTGCCTCTCAGCACTTGTGTTCGGGATCGCGCGGCACGGGGTCGTGGCCGTAACGGATCGACGCTGCACCGGGACGGCCGCTTTGCTGGTGCCATCTGCTCATTTTCGGAACCGTGGTTGGAGGGATGCACCTCAACGTCCTGAGTCGAGGCAGGGTGTTCGGTGCGCTCACTGCCGAGCTCCAGCGCTGGGCGAGGCTCATCCTCGCGTGGCCCGTGCGCACAGCACCTCCGCTGCTAGGCACGCACGCGAGTGATATCGCACTCGCGCCGGTCGACCCCCTCCCCTGGCGCATCCAGCGCGCGCCGTGCGACTACTGGAGCCCATACAGGCAGACCGGCTCATTCAGACCCCGCACTCGCCCGCCCCACCACGGCAGCGTTCGCGCCTCTCCATCTGGGTCGGACACCACGCCGCCGCGCGCCGTCACTCCTTGATCAGGCCGCAGCGCTGCGACCCACGCCGCAGGTGTGACTCGTCGCCACATGGCACTGTGCGCAGCGCTGGATCATGCTGCGGTGGCGGGGCCCAGGCTACACCGAGGGCATCGTCGAACTCCCGCTCGCACGCTCTCAAGTGCCCCTAGAACACCGCTGCTCGCGACGCTCCTCACACTCTTGAGTGGGCTAATCCTGGCCGCACCCTCCAATCGGGCGTGCAGTCGCTGAACGTGGGCTAACTGCTCCTGATGACGACGCTCTGGCTCACCCTGCGTCTTTCGCCCGGTGCGGCCGCCGCGCGGCGGAACGCGACTCGGCGAGGCGCACACCAACGAACTGTGAGAAAAACGGTGGGCCCGGCCGGGATCGAACCGACGACATCCACGGTGTAAACGTGGCGCTCTACCAGCTGAGCTACAGGCCCGAGCGAATCGGACTTCCCAAGTGTATGGGAAACCGATCCGCGAACGCGAATTAGGCGATCGCCGCGAGCGCCTCCCGGTAGGAGCCGAAATCGCGGGCCTCGCCCGGCGCGGTCTCGAAGGACGCGAGCACGCGGCGGTCCTCGCCGATCACGAGGGTCGCGCGCGTGGCGATGCCCGCCTCCTCGACGAACACGCCGTACTCCTTCGCGACCTGACCGTGCGGCCAGAAGTCGGAGAGGATGGAGAACTCGTAGCCCTCCTGCTCGGCCCACGCCTTGAGCGCCCACACCGAGTCCACCGAGATCCCGAGCAGGCGCACCTTGCTGTCCGCGAAGATCGCGAGGTTGTCGCGCAGCTCGCACAGCTCGCCCGTGCAAATGCCGGAGAACGCGAGCGGGAAGAACACGAGCGCGACGGGGCCCTCGGTCACCAGCTCGGAGAGGGTGAGCTCCTCGCCGTGCTGATCCGACAGGGTGAAATCTGGCGCCTGCGCGCCGACCTCGAGCACCATAGTGTGCTCCTTTCTCGGCGCGAAGCACCGTGCTGAACAGTCCGTGGTCTCCAACACTAGCGACGCGCACCCCGGCGTGAACAGCGTGTCCCACCGCACTTCCTGCGAATCCCCGCACTTCCGGGCGCGGCGTGCGGGCGAAACGCCCGACACTTGCCCATTTTTTGGCCGTTGCGTGCACGGATCTGGCGCTCATACCATTCCACATCGTGGATATTCGATAGTGTGGGGAGCACACCCGCGAACCACGCGGGCGCCTCTCGTGCTGCGTTCCGACGCACCAAGCCGCATCGACCGCGCAGCACGCCTCTGGTGAATGGAGCACAATCTTGGCTGTGAACACGCAGGATCCGTACGCACCCGACAGCGACGACCTGGATCCCCAGGAGACCGCCGAGTGGCGCGACTCTCTCGACGCGGTGGTGGAAGAGCGCGGCGCCGGCCGCGGCCGCGAGATCATGACGAGCCTGCTGGATCGCTCGCGTCAGCTCCACTTGAACGTGCCGCAGGTGCCGACGACGGACTACGTCAACACGATCGCGTCTGAGGACGAGCCCGACTTCCCCGGCAACGAGGAGCTGGAGCGCCGCTACCGCTCCTGGATCCGGTGGAACGCCGCGATGACGGTGCACCGCGCGCAGGCCCCCGGCATCGGAGTCGGCGGCCACATCTCGACGTACGCCTCGGCGGCTTCGCTCTACGAGGTGGGCTTCAACCACTTCTTCCGCGGCCAGGATCACCCGGGCGGCGGCGACCAGATCTTCGTGCAGGGGCACGCCTCCCCCGGCATGTACGCGCGCGCCTTCCTCGAGGGCCGGCTCTCCGCCGACCAGCTCGACGGCTTCCGCCAGGAGAAGTCGCACGCCGGTGGCGGGCTCCCGTCGTACCCGCACCCGCGCCTCGCCCCCGACTTCTGGCAGTTCCCCACCGTGTCGATGGGCCTCGGCCCGATCAACGCGATCTACCAGGCGCAGCTCAACAAGTACCTCACGAACCGCGGCATCAAGGACGCGTCGGATCAGCACGTCTGGGCCTTCCTCGGCGACGGCGAGATGGACGAGGTCGAGAGCCGTGGACAGCTGCAGGTCGCGGCCAACGAGGGGCTCGACAACCTCACCTTCGTGATCAACGCGAACCTGCAGCGGCTCGACGGCCCCGTTCGCGGCAACGGCAAGATCATCCAGGAGCTCGAGAGCTACTTCCGCGGCGCCGGCTGGAACGTCATCAAGGTCATCTGGGGCCGCGAGTGGGACGACCTGCTGAACCGCGACGCCGATGGCGCGCTGCTCAACCTCATGAACACGACGCCCGACGGCGACTTCCAGACGTACAAGGCGGAGAACGGCGCGTTCGTGCGCGATCATTTCTTCGGCCGCGATGAGCGCACGCTGCGCCTCGTCGAGAACTACTCCGACGAGCAGGTCTGGGGCCTCCGCCGCGGCGGCCACGACTACCGGAAGGTGTACGCCGCCTACCAGGCCGCGATGGAGCACAAGGGACGCCCGACCGTCATCATCGCGAAGACGATCAAGGGCTACGGTCTCGGCCCGCACTTCGAGGGCCGCAACGCGACCCACCAGATGAAGAAGATGACGCTGGAAGATCTGAAGATGTTCCGCGACACCATGCACATCCCGATCACCGACGCGCAGCTCGAGGCGGATCCGTACCGCCCGCCGTACTACCACCCGGGCGCGCAGGACGAGGCGATCGAGTACATCCACGAGCGCCGGCGCTCGCTCGGCGGCTACCTGCCCGAGCGCCGTTCGACCCACGTCGACCTCGCGGTTCCCGCAGACAAGTCGTACGCGATCGCCGCGAAGGGTTCGGGCACCCAGGAGGCCGCGACCACGATGGTATTCGTGCGCCTGCTGAAGGATCTCATGCGCGACGGCGAGTTCGGCAAGCGCATCGTGCCGATCATCCCCGACGAGGCTCGCACCTTCGGCATGGACTCCTTCTTCCCCACGAAGAAGATCTACAACCCGCACGGTCAGAACTACGTTTCGGTCGACCGCGATCTGCTGCTCGCATACAAGGAGAGCCCCGAGGGCGTGCTCATCCACGTCGGGATCAACGAGGCTGGCGCCTCCGCGGCGTTCACCGCCGTTGGCACCTCCTACTCGACGCACGGCGAGCCGCTCATCCCGGTCTACATCTTCTACTCGATGTTCGGCTTCCAGCGCACGGGCGACGCCCTGTGGGCTGCCGGCGACCAGATGGCGCGCGGCTTCCTGATCGGCGCGACCGCCGGTCGCACCACGCTGACCGGCGAGGGGCTCCAGCACGCTGACGGGCACTCGCTCGCGCTCGCGTCGACGAACCCGGCCGTCGTGGCGTACGACCCGGCATACGGCTACGAGATCGGCCACATCATGCGCGCGGGCATCGAGCGCATGTACGGCGGCACGCACCCGGATCCCAATGTGATCTACTACCTGACGGTCTACAACGAGCCGATGATCCACCCGGCCGAGCCGGCGGACGTCGATGTGGACGGCATCGTGCGCGGCATTCACCGCGTGCAGGCGGCGACCGCGGGCACGCACCGCGCGCAGATCCTCGCCTCCGGCGTTGCCGTGCCGTGGGCGCGCGAGGCGGCCGAGCTGCTCGCGAAGGACTGGGACGTCGCGGCCGACGTGTGGAGCGTGACCAGCTGGAACGAGCTGCAGCGCGACGGCGCAGCCGCGGAGCGTGACGCGCTGCGCGATCTCACCGCGACGCCGCGCACGCCGTACCTCACGGAGAGGCTCGCCGGCGCCGAGGGTCCCGTGGTCGCGGTCAGCGACTGGGCCACCCAGGTGCCCGAGCAGATCCGTCCGTACGTGCCAGGCGACTACTCCGTGCTCGGCGCCGACGGCTTCGGCTTCTCGGACACCCGCGCGGCCGCCCGCCGCTACTTCGGCATCGACCGCGAGTCGGTCGTCGTCAAGGTGCTGCAGCGCCTCGCTGCGCAGGGGAAGATCGACGCGACCATCCCCGCGCGCGCGGCCGAGCAGTACCGCCTGAACGATGTGAACGCCGGCACCACCGGCGGCGCAGGCGGGGACGCGTAGGACGGATGGCGCAGGGGGTCGGTCGCTGATGGACCGCGCGAAAGAGCAGGAGTTGGCGTGGCTGCGCACCATCACCGGTGAGCTGTCCACGCTGACCCTGGCGCGCCTCGACGAGACGCTGCCCTGGTACGGCAGCATGCCGCCGAGCCGCCGCTCGGCGGTGGGACTCGTCGCGCAGACTGGCATCACCTCGTTCATTCAGTGGTACGAGGACCCGAGCTCGACCCCCTGGATCGCCTCCGACGTGTTCAGCGCGGCACCGCGCGAACTGCTGCGCTCGATCAGCCTGCAGGAAACGCTGCAGCTCATCCGCGTCGTGGTGACCGTTGTCGAAGAGCGCGTCGGCCCGCGGAGCGAGGCGCTCCGCGAGGCGATCATGCACTACTCGCGCGACGTCGCGTTCGCGGCGGCCGACGTGTACGCGCGAGCCGCCGAGGCGCGCGGCCTGTGGGACGCGCGACTGGAGGCCCTCGTCGTCGACTCGATCCTCACGGGTGAGAGCGACGACGAGCTGCCGAGCCGGATCGCGGCACTCGGCTGGCACGGTGAGGGCGAGGCCGCAGTGCTCGTTGGCTCAGCCGAACGCAGCGTGGACGTCGACCAGCTGCGCCGCTCGGCGCGACACGCCGGCGCGGACGTGCTCATCGGCCTGCAGGGCACGCGACTCGTGCTCGTGCTCGGCCGCGTGGATCCCGCACAGTCGGACCCCTCGTCGGCGTCGCAGGGCGCCGATCCACTCCCCTTCATCGAGATCGCCGCGCGCCTGGCCGACGGCTTCTCGGACGGCCCGCTCGTGCTCGGCCCCACCGTCGCGAACCTCGTCGACGCCTCGCGCAGCGCGCGGGCGGCCCTCGCCGGGGTCGCCGTCGCACGCTCGTGGCGGAAAGCGCCGCGCCCGGTCCTCGCCGACGACCTCCTCCCGGAGCGGGCGCTCGCTGGCGATGGGCTCGCGCGGCGCACACTCATCGAGCAGATCTACGAACCGCTCGCTGCGCACTCCGGCGAGCTCCTCGAGACGCTCTGGTGCTACCTCGACAACGGTCGCTCGCTCGAGGCGACCGCGCGCGAGCTCTTCGTGCACCCGAACACGGTGCGGTACCGGCTCAAGAAGGTGTCGGACGTGATCGGGTGGAACGCGACCGGCGCGCGCGAGGCACTGATTCTGCAGTCCGCGCTGATCGCCGGATCGATCGCGCAGCACGGCCGCAGGCCGAACGCGACGAAGTAGCGACCGGGCGTTTCTCCCCCGCAGGCGCGCCGGAATCTGCCAAAAATACGCGATCCATACAACGATCTTTTGGATTTATGGTGGGGAATATGCAGGCTGCGCGCCCCTGATCTGAGAAACTGGAACACGTGATTGTCATCGCCTGCCCTGGACAGGGCTCCCAGACCCCAGGTTTCCTGAGCGAGTGGCTCGAGCTGCCGGGCGCCAGCGAGTTCCTCGCCGAAGCGTCCGAGCGCGCCGGTGTCTCCCTCATCGAGCACGGCACGCAGAGCGACGCCGACACGATTCGCGATACTGCGATCGCGCAGCCGCTCATCGTCGCGGCGAGCATCCTCGCCTGGCGTGAACTCACGGCGCGCACCGACCTCAGCGGCGTGGGTGTCGCCGGCCACTCGGTCGGCGAGTTCGCTGCAGCAACCGCCGCCGGCGTGCTCGATGCCGCCGACGCGCTCGAGCTCGTCGGCGTGCGCGGCCGCGCGATGGCCGAGGCGGCAGCCCGCGAGGAGACCGGCATGGCCGCCGTGGTCGGGGGCGTCGAGGACGACGTGCTCGCGAAGATCGCCGAGCACGGACTCACGCCGGCGAACCGCAACGGCGGCGGCCAGATCGTCGCCGCCGGATCCCGCGCAGCGCTCGCGGCGCTCGCGGAGGATGCACCGCGCGGCGCACGCGTGATCGCGCTTCAGGTGGCCGGTGCGTTCCACACCGAGTACATGGCGAGCGCGATCCCCGCGCTGCGCGACGCCGCGGCGAACGTCACCGCGCACGATCCGAGCCGCACGCTCTGGACGAACGCCGACGGCTCGCGCGTCACGAGCGGCACGCGCTACGTCGAGCTGCTCGTCTCGCAGATCGCGCAGCCGGTGCGCTGGGACGCGTGCATGGCAGACTTCCAGGAGGCCGGGATCACCGGCCTCATCGAGCTCACACCAGCTGGAGCACTCACCGGCATCGCGAAGCGCGCACTCAAGGGCGTGCCAGCGGTCGCCATCAAGTCTCCTGCCGACCTCGACGCGGCGGTCGCCATGATCGCCGACGCCGCCTGACCGAAGGACGCCACACTATGTCTCCTCTCGTGCAGCCCACCGGGCCGACGCACTCGCGGATCCTCTCCATCGGCGCCGCGCGCGGCGACCTCGACGTGCCGAACGACGACCTCGTCGGCCCGATCGACTCCTCCGACGAGTGGATTCGCCAGCGCACCGGCATCATCCAGCGCCGCCGCGCGAGCGCCGAGCTCTCGGCGGTTGACCTCGCGGTCGCCGCAGGCGAGGAAGCGATCACGCGCTCCGGGCTTGACCGCGCGGCGATCGACGGCGTGATCATCTCCACGATCTCGAACGTTGCGGTCACCCCGTCGATGGCCTCGCTCGCAGCGCACCGCCTCGGCCTCACGCCCGCTGCGGCGTTCGACATCTCGGCCGCGTGCGCCGGCTACGTCTACGGTGTGGCGCAGGCCGACGCGCTCGTGCGCTCCGGCGTCTGCACCAACGTGCTCGTGATCGGCGCCGAGAAGCTCTCGGATCTCGTCGACCCGACGGATCGCAGCATCTCGTTCCTCCTCGCCGACGGCGCCGGCGCCGTCGTGGTGGGGGCGAGCGACCACGCCGCCATCGGACCCACCGTGTGGGGCTCTGACGGCGAGAAGTGGGACACGATCCGCATGACCTCCACGTTCGAGGAGTACCGCAACAACCCCACCGAGGTGGCCTGGCCGACGCTTCGCCAGGACGGCCAGACCGTGTTCCGGTGGGCCGTGTGGGAGATGGCGAAGGTGGCGCGCCAGACCCTCGAGGAGTCCGGCATCGAGGCGAAGGACCTCGCCGCGTTCATCCCGCACCAGGCGAACGCACGCATCGTCGACGAGTTCGCGAAGCAGCTGAAGCTGCCCGAGAGCGTCGTTGTCGCACGCGACATCGAGATGCAGGGCAACACCTCAGCGGCCTCGATCCCGCTCGCGATGCACGCGCTGCTCGAGGAGCACCCAGAGCTGTCCGGCGGCCTCGCCCTGACGATCGGCTTCGGTGCCGGCCTCGTCTACGGCGCGCAGGTCGTCGAACTCCCGTAGGCGTTCTCGCGCGCGGCATCCGTCCGCGCCGGTCACGCCTCGATACACTTCATCAGCCAGCACCAATCTAAGGAGAAACACCATGGCATTCAGCAACGAAGAGGTCCTCGCCGGACTTGCCGAGCTCATCAACGACGAGACCGGGATCGCGGCCGACGTCGTCGCACTCGACAAGTCGTTCACCGACGATCTCGACATCGACTCGATCTCCATGATGACGATCGTCGTCAACGCGGAGGAGAAGTTCGACGTGAAGATCCCCGACGAGGAAGTCAAGAACCTCAAGACCGTCGGCGACGCTGTCGACTTCATCGTCAAGGCTCAGGCCTAAGACTCCCCCGGTTGCCGGGAGACGGGCCACCGCCCGTCTCCCCGCCCGGACCCACACGCCCAGCCCAGGAATTCACCTCACCCGGAGCAGCAACACATGACGAAGAAGATTGTCGTTACCGGCATTGGCGCCACCTCCCCGATCGGCGGAACCGCCGCGGAGAGCTGGGACGCACTCATCGCCGGCGCCTCTGGCGCGAAGACCCTTACCCACGACTGGGTGGCGCAGTACGAACTTCCCGTGCAGTTCGCCGCCGAGGCGAAAGTACGCCCAGAGGAAGTGCTCGCGCGTCCCGTCGCGAAGCGCCTCGACCCCTCGAGCCAGTTCGCCCTCATCGCGGCGATGGAGGCGTTTGCCGACGCCGGCTCCCCCGAACTTGATTCCGAGCGCCTCGGCGTCGACTGGGCCACCGGCATCGGCGGCCTGTGGTCGCTGCTCGACGCCTGGGACACCCTCCGCGAGAAGGGGCCGCGCCGCGTCATGCCGCTGACGGTCCCCATGCTCATGCCGAACGCCCCGGCCGCCGCGGTCTCGATGCACTTCGAGGCGCGCGCATACGCACGCACCGTCGCCTCGGCCTGCGCGTCGAGCACCGAGTCCATCGCCGCCGCCTACGAGCACATCCAGGCGGGCTACGCCGACGTCGTGATCGCCGGCGGCTCCGAGTCGGCCATCCACCCGATCACGCTCGCCGCGTTCTCCTCGATGCAGGCGCTCTCCAAGCGCAACGATTCGCCCGAGACCGCGTCGCGCCCGTACAGCATCGACCGCGACGGCTTCGTGATGGGTGAGGGCGCCGCAGCGCTCGTCCTCGAGAGCGAGGAGCACGCGCTGGCGCGCGGCGCGAAGATCTACGCGGAGATCGCGGGCGGCGGCGTGACCGCTGACTCGTACCACATCACCGCGAACGACCCCGAGGGACGCGGCGCGAGCCGGGCCGTCGAGCTCGCGCTCGAGCAGGCCGGCGCAACGCCGGACGAGGTGACGCACATCAACGCGCACGCCACCTCCACCCCGGTGGGCGACGTCGCCGAGTACGCGGCGCTCCGCAAGGTGTTCGGCGATCGCATCGATTCGATCCCCGTCTCCGCGACGAAGGGGGCGACCGGTCACCTCCTCGGCGGCACCGGCGCGCTCGAGGCGCTGTTCACGATCCTCGCGGTGAAGCACCGGGTGGCTCCCCCGACGATCAACCTGAGCGAGCAGGATCCCGAGATCCCGCTCCAGGTGTCCGGTGCGCCGCAGGAGCTCGCGGCGACCCCGCAGCTCGCGATCTCCAACTCGTTCGGCTTCGGCGGTCACAACGCGGTCGTGGCGATCCGCTCCTACGACGCGTAACCCGCACGCTCACGCAGAGAGGCCCCCTCCCGGTTCGGGAGGGGGCCTCTCTGCGTGAGCTCCGGGCTGGCGTGCGCAGCGGGTGTGCGCTTCGCCTGTGCAGCCCGCTGGCGAGCCTACGCCGCGACGTGCGAGGCGAGGAACCAGCGATCCTTATCGAGCTGCTGCGCGATCGCGATCACGATGTCCTGGCTGACCGGGTCGATCTCCTCGAGCCCCTTGACCGCGGCGTATACCGTGACGAGCGTGGCGTCGATCTGCGCGACCATGTCGCGGATCGCGTCGTCGGCCTGGCGGAAGCCATCCGCGAGCTCCGGCGTGGTCGTGCGCGCCGCAACGGTGCCGATGCGGCCGTCGACGGGAAGGCCCAGTGCGACGATGCGCTCCGCGACCTCGTCGTATGCATCGCGTGCACGGCCAACGACCTCGTCGAGGAGCTCGTGCACCGCGATGAAGTTGGTGCCGCGCACGTGCCAGTGCGCCTGCTTGCCGTTGACGGACAGCGCGATGAGATCGTGCACGACCGGCGTGAGGTACTGTGAGACGCCGCTCGGACGGTGCAGCTCGCCCTGGGCTGCGGGAACTGTGATCTGAGTCGTTGCCATGAAGTGATCCCCTTCGTTTCGGATGAACCAGGATCGTGTGAATCCGTGGTCATGTACGTCCAACAACACCAACGGTACGCCGATTATTTCGAAGCGCAAGCAAGGAAAGGCTCGGCTTACCGTCCGCAAACTGCCCGATCGGGCAGTGAATCCACGGCCTGAGTGCCCGCGCTACGCGAGGATGCGTGCGAGGAACTCGAGCGGCTCGACGCGCGGTCCCGTGAAGAACGGGATCTCCTCCTTGACGTGCCGGCGCGCCTCCGTCGCGCGCAGCTCGCGCATGAGATCGACGATGCGCAGCAGGTCGCCCGACTCGAACGCGAGCAGCCACTCGTAGTCGCCGAGCGCGAACGAGGCCACCGTGTTCGCGAGCACGTCGCCGTAGTCGCGCGCTGCGGCGCCGTGCTCGCGGAGCATCTCACGACGCTCATCGTCGGGCAGGAGGTACCAGTCGTTGCTTCGCACGAACGGGTAGACGCACACGAAGTCGCCCGGCGCGTCGCCCGCGAGGAACGCGGGAACGTGTCCGCGGTTGAACTCGGCCGCGCGGTGCACGCCGATGTTCGACCACACCGGCTCCAGGCGACCGGCGGTCCACTCGAGCACCGTGCGGTACGCCCGCTGCAGCGCGGCGGTCGTTGGTGCGTGCCACCAGATCAGCAGGTCGGCGTCGGCCCGGAAGCCGGCGACGTCGTACCAGCCGCGCGTCGAGAGCCCCTCGATCGCGTCGAGCTCGGCGATCAGCCCGGCGGCGATCCCGCGCCAGGCGGGGCTCACGCCGACGCCCTGCTGCACCCGCGTCTCGCGGAACACCGCGTACATCGTGTAGTTGGTCTCCGCGTTGATGCGCTCGGCCTGCGCGCTGTGGTCAACGACGGGCGTGCTGCTGCTCATGATGCTCCTTCGATGGGTCGGGTGTCGGGAAAATTCACTAGTCGTGCGCGCCGGCGAGCACGGGGATGCCGGTCACCTCGCCGTGCCGCATGCGGCAGCTGCCTGCCGGGGCGACGTCGGGGAACGCGCCGAGCGTGCCGGCGGTGGGCGCCGGCACGTCCTCTCCGCGCTCGCGTGCCGCGCGCTCCAGGATCATGTCGACGAGGCCGCGGATGAACGGCTCACGCACGCTGACCGTGCCGGCGCGTGCGGCGGCGATGCCGTGCTCCGCCGCCGTCTCGAGGGCCTCGACGTCGAGGTCGAACGCGACCTCCATGTGGTCGGAGATGAAGCCGATGGGCGCGATCACGATCTTCGTGACGCCGGCCTTCGCCAGCTCCTCGATGTGATCGTTGACGTCGGGCTCGAGCCACGGGGTGCGCGGGTCCCCCGACCGCGAGCAGTACGCGAGCGAGGAGGCCACCGGCTCCCCCGCAGCTGCGGAGAGTTCGGCGTCGATCACGGCGCGCACGTCCTCGTGCTGCTCGCGGTACCCCGGGCCGGTCACGGCCGAGGCGTCCTGCATGGTGTCGGGGATCGAGTGGGTGACGTACACGATGTGCGCGCCGGCGATGCCGCCGGGCAGCGTCGCCCCGGCCTCGCGGATCGCGTCGAGGTTCGCGCGCACGAAGCCCGGGTCGTTGAAGAACGGGCGGAGGATGTCGATCTCGGGTGCCTGAGCGCCGAGCTCGGTCGATGCCGCGGCGAGGTGCTCGCGGTACTGGCGGCTCCCCGAGTAGGAGGCGTACGCGCTCGTGACGAGCGTCAGCACGCGGCGCGCGCCGAAGGCGTGCGCACCGCGCAGTGTGTCGACGGTGTACGGGTGCCAGTTGCGGTTGCCCCACACCACGGGCAGCTGGATCCCGCGGCGCGCAAGCTCGGCCTGCAGCGCGGCGACGAGTTCGAGGTTCTGCTCGTTGATCGGGCTGCGGCCACCGAAGTGGTGGTAGTGCTCGCCGACCTCGGCCAGGCGCGCCTCGGGGATCCCCTTCCCGCGTGTGACGTTGCGGAGGAAGGGAATCACGTCGTCGGTCTCATTGGGACCGCCGAAGGAACACACGAGGAGGGCGTCGTAGGGCAGGGCGTTTTCCGTCATGTTCTGCACCGTACCACCAGGGATCCTGTACATCTGATGTATAACATCGGATGTGGCAGATCAGATCTGAAATTCGGTGTTTCGTGCGGGATCATGGCCGGCCGTGTCGCTGACTCGCGGCGCGTGCCCAGCTGATCACGCCCCCCGCTCGCTATAGTGAAGCAACGTATTCAAGTTCTCCACAGGAGTTGCTGCGATGGCTACCACGACACGAGGTTCGCAGAAGGCGCGCGACACGCTCGAGTTTTTGCGCGAGAAGATCTCGAGCAGCGAGTGGGACGTCGGCACCCTGATCCCGAAAGAGCCCGAGCTCATGGAGCTCATCGGCGTCGGAAAGTCCACGGTCCGCGAGGCGGTGCGCTCCCTCGCGGCGTTCGGCATGCTCGAGACGGTGCCGGGAGTCGGCACCTTCGTGCGCGCGCGCACCCCGGTCAGCACGCTCCTCACGGAGTTCCTCGCCGATCACTCGCTCGAGGAGGTGCTCGTGTATCGGCGCTCCCTCGAGATCGAGGCGGCGCAGCACGCCGCGGTGCACCGCACCGAAGCGCAGCTCGCCGGCCTCCGCGCGGCCGTGCGGCGGGCACAGGAGGCACCCCCGGGCACCGCAGTGGACTCCTGCGACCACAGCACCAACCCCGGCTCCTTTCACCTGCTGGTGGTCGAGGCGAGCGGCAGCAAGCTCCTGCTCGATCTCTACCTCGGCGTGATGTCGCTGCTGCAGCGCGCGGCAACGGAGGGGCGAGTGATCCTCGGCACGACGCTCGACACAATGCACCTCGACCACGGTGCCGTGCTCGACGCGATCGCGGAGCGCGATGTGCGCAGCGCCGCGCACTCGATGGCGCTGCACGTCGACCGCGATCTCGGGCTCCGCACGGACATGCTCGACTTCGCCGCACAGACCGAGCGCGCCGCATCGCTCATCGGCGCTGGCTACGATCCCGGTGCGAGCCTCGGCGATCCCGAGTCCGCGCCGGTCGAGCTGACGCTCCGGCCGGGCGGCGGCCAGCCCCCGGCGGCAGCGGCTACGCGCTGAGGAAGCGCTGGCGCACGGCCTCGCGCTCGACCGCGCTGAGCCGCAGGCCGTTCTCGAAGTAGCCGGCCATGTCGCCATACTCCGCGCTCACCTGCGCGAACGCGGTGTCGAGGTAGTCCTCCTGGACGCCCAGCAGCGGCCGCAGCAGCTCGGGATCCACCCCGGCCTGCTCGGCGCGGTCGAAGAGCGGCGCGAGCCGGGGCAGGAGGTCCGTGTTCGTGCGGAGGTAGTCGGCGCGGATGACGTCGTCCGGCGTGCCGAGCAGCGACAGCAGGGCGGCGGCGGCCCAGCCGGTGCGGTCCTTGCCGGTCGTGCAGTGGAACAGCACGGCGCCGGGTGCGGACGGGTCTCCGAGGCGCACGAAGAAGTCGCGGTAGGCGCTGCGCGCTGAGGGCAGCGACACGATCTCCCGGTAGGAGTCGCGAAGCGCCTCGGCGATCCCGCCACCGGAGACGAGCGCGAGGAACTGCGCGGGATCGGCGAGCAGCGCTGGGATGTTCGCCGCGCCGGCGCTCGGGCTGTCGGCGAGCACATCGAGCGCGAGCGGCGCGATCTCGGCGGGCAGCTGGTCTGGCGCTGCCGTGGTCTCCGCCGCGGTGCGGAAGTCGACGGCGAGGGCGACGCCGCGCGCGGCCAGCTCGGCCCCGTCGGCGGGTGAGAGCTCCGCGAGCGAGGCGGAGCGGTAGACGCGGCCGCGCGCGACGGAGCCGCCTTCGGCTGGCAGTCCCCCGAGGTCGCGGAGGTTGGCGACACTCGCGAGCGTGATGCCTCGATCGTCGGTGAAGTGGCTGTGCGTGTCGGTCCCGAGCTGCATGCCGCCAGTCTAGCCCCGGCGCGCACGCCCCAAACTCTCACTTTGTTCGAGTTTGGGCCGCTTCACCCCCGGCATACCGGTCGAAACTCACCCCAAGTTCCGGGCGGGCGGGCCGAATCCCCTAGGATGGGAGGGTTGTTCGGGGCGGTAGCTCAGTTGGTTAGAGCATCGGACTCATAATCCGCCGGTCACGGGTTCAAGCCCCGTCCGCCCTACTCCTTGTGCCGCTTCGATTCTGAGGCGTCGTCCTGCGTCGTCGGCTTCGGCTTGGTCGGTGTGTGGTCGGTGGTCTAGCTCGAATCGGCTCCCTCCGCCTCGTAATGCTGCGCGGCGGTGAGTGCCTTATCCAATCGGTTCGCTACGGCATCGAGGTCGGTTGGGAACATGCTCGCGTAGTGCTTGAGAGTGACGCTGGGATCGCGGTGACCGAGTAGCGCGGCAACTGCGGGGACCGTGGCTCCAGCCTGGATCGCTAGGGAAGCACACGTATCTCGGAAGTTGTGCGGGGTGATCCCGTTCAGTCCGGCCCGTTCGAGCGCGGGATTCAGAACGCGGATCCGATAGTTGTTGTTCCTCAGGGGAATGTGCGGCTGTGAAGCGTGAAAGAGGAAAGCGTCTCGCGGTAGATCTGCTGCCCAGTCTAGTAGGTCGGCGACGACGGAGGCGGGCAACGGAACCGTCCGTGCCTGGTGCGTTTTCAGATCGCCGAGATGCATCACACCGCCCGTCTCGGACCACGCGCGCACCAACCGAAGTGCACCCGTCGCAGTGAGGTCCGAGACCCGAAGCGCCGTCAGCTCGCCCCACCGAGGACCGCCGTAGCAAGCGACCAGCACGAGCAGCCGGTCCTTTCGCGTCGGCATCTGCTCCGCGAGCCGTAGAACCTCCGTGTGCGTAAGAGGTCGAGGCTCACCGGCCTGCTGCGCGGGAAGACGAACGCCCAGGGTCGGGTTCGTGTTCGCCGCGCCGTCACGGATCGCAAGTTCGATAGTGCGCCGGAGCACGGCAAGTGCACGCCGAGCCGTCGAAGGCGACAACCGGATCGCAATGTCACGGGCCCAAGCCGCAACCTCGGAGTGCTTCAACATTCCGATTGGGCGGCGTCCGAATGCTGGCTCGACATAGAGCCTGAACTTCGCGCGACGATCAGCCACAGAAGATGGCTTTCCGCCTTCGAGGGTCGCGAGCCAAAGTTCGGCCCATTCCGCAACGGTCACCGCTTCGCTGGTCGACGGATCAACCCATTGGCCAGCGGCGAGAGCGGCCTTTGAGTCACGCTCCCAAGCTTCCGCGTCTCGTCTGCGGGTAAACGTTTTGCTGCCGACATAGCGGCGGCGATAGTAGAGGCGGACCCGATAAGTTCCGTTCGCTCTCTTATCGATCATGTCTTCCTAACAGAAGCGCCCCGCCACAAGGGGCGGGGCACTCCACTCGTTCATTCAGTGGGTTCGACTACCGAACCGTCGAGGTAGTCGTCCAGATCGGATGGGCGATATCGCACCTGCACGCCGACCTTGAGGAATCGCGGGCCGCTGCCCTGACCTCGCCAAGCCCGAAGAGAGCCGACGCTGACGGTCAGATACTTTGCGGCCTCGGTCTCGTTCAGCAAAACCGGCGCGGGCACCGGACGCTTCGTCGCTGTTGCCATTAGTTGCTCACCTCCTCAGTGGGCTGCCGCGGGTCCGACGAGTCGGACCCTTGCCTTGGGAAAACGGGTTGCTTGCGCGCGGATGCTTCACGCACGATTGCGGCATACGTCTCGTAGGTCACGTAATCAGCGCGGAAGTACTTCAGGGGTTCCCCGGCCTCCATCAGGTAACCGCGGCCCGGCTTCGAAGCGACGAGACGTTCAACTTCCTCCGGTGCGGCCATCGGGAGCAGCATCTTCACGCTGTCCGCATTTTCGACCGCCATGACGATAGCCCTCGCATACTGAGCACGGTCGTGCAGAACCGCAGCCTCGGGGCGCTGCAAGATGGTCATGACGTGCACCGCGGCCTTGCTTCCCTCACGCAGCAGACGCCCGACGATCCGACGAACTTCCTCACCCGCCTTCTTATCCGCCGCCGCCAACAGACCCGCATACTCCTCGAGAACGACGACCACAGCACCAACTCTGGGATCGGTATAGACGTGAGCCGGAATCTGATCGATCCCCAGCTCCATCAGCTTCGCAATGCGTTCATCCATCAGGCTCTCGATGTTCCGCAGAACCGCCACCGCATGCTCAAGAGCTTGCGGTGAGGTGCCGAGCGCGAAGTCATCGGGCTTCCCGGCGGCTGCCGGTCCGAGCAAGATCCCGGTTGGATCGCAGCCGACAAGGCGAACCCACGGTACCTCAGCGCACTCCGCGAGAATGCGATAGGCAGTTACGCTCTTACCGCTGCGCGTCCTGCCCGCAAGCACGGTGTGGAGCTTCGCGGGATGGAAAGCGACTCGCGATCCGTTCTCATCGACGCCGAACTCAATCATCCCGAGACCTTTCAAAACGCTGTGCGGCACGGATCGCCTCAGGCAGGTCCGCCATTTCGATTGCGCCTTCTCCCGGCTGGGCAAGATCCGCAGCTATGTCGATCAGTGCCTGACCCAGCGCAGCGGCCTCAGAAGGAAACAGCGGAAGCGGCTTCTGGCCAGGAAGGTCAAGCTCCACCATCACGGAACCACTGTCGGCGGGACGGTCTTCGAAGAAGATGCGTGCGTCTCCGCCCGCGAATCGAATCGGCACGTGGACCGAGCCGTCCTCCGCTGTTGCGTGAGACTCACGATTTGCGGCTGCCGCATCCTCTCCTATCCACCCGTAAATCTGTTCCGCGCGCCGAGCACTGATCTGAGTCACGAGGTACCCGAATCCGGCTTTCATCGGAGATCCTGGTTTTCATCATTCCTCGGCAGGAAGTCGTCCGCCGTTACTGAAGGCGGAGCCGAAGGAGCACCAATAAATCCTGTGTTCGTCCCCTCCAGCGGGTCGCGGATCCGAGCGAGAATCGAGACCTCGTTCGGTCGGGTTCGCGTGACCTCTACGGACTGAGCGCCCCACATATCCGCGATCCGCTCAGAGTGGGCGGCGATGTGCTCTGCCGTGATGCGTGGAGTAAGTCCGACAATCGCCAGTGGCCCAGCCGGGGCATTCTCGATGCGCAAGATGCGCGGTCCGAGGTCGGTAGTGTTGCCAGAGATGAGCCCCCAGAGCTTCAAAGCGAGGGGTGGCTTCTGCCCGAGCGCTGTCCTCGGGACCCATCCGCACACGTCGATAAGTACGGGCCATGCCTCGGTCATGATCGCGGCGGCAGGCAGCATGTCGGCGGGAGTACCAGCAAGGGCAAGCTTCATCATGCGCACCCAGCGAGGTGCGGAACGAATGACCCAGATGATGAGCCAGAAGACACTGACGAAGGTGAGGATGCCTGACCATCCGGGGATGTTGAAGAACATCAGAATCGGCGCGAGGAGGAGCAGACCGCAGAGAGGGATCCAGGGAAGGAGACCGAGGACTGCGGGGACCGCACCCTTTGAGGAACGATTCATTTTCAGTACTCCCAGACGACCGAATACGCGGTCGGACCAGCTCCAGTGATCTTCTCGACGCCGTCAGCGTCCGGGAAGAGGCGCGGTTCATCCGTCAAGGCGATCCGGCAACCGTCACCGTTGAGGTTCGGTGGGTTGACATAGATACCTGCCTGCTGGAGCGGTTTGAAGACGCCGTGAGTAGCGGAGGAAAGGCCGATGGCGAGTCCCTCCGCGCGGGACCGACAGAGGTTCCGCTGCAGGACGTAATCGGCGTTGACGTCAGCCTCCCGCTGGGCCTCCTCCTGAGCTGCGATGGTGTTGGGGCTCCACGGCAGTTCGACGCCGATAGGTGATGGGATGCCGGGGATCAGGCCCGCGAGGTACGCGGCGAGCAGAAGTTCGAGCATGATGGTACTGCTCCTTTCTATGGTGATTCTTGGGGAGGGGTAGAGAGAGGGCGGGGTCAAGCCGCCCTCTCTCGTCTCTGTCAGTCGCTCTTGCCTCGGCGCGATGCGGCCTGCGCGAGCAGTGTGGCCATGGATCCGACGGCTTCGATCTGCTCCACGAAGACGGAGCCGGTGAGTGAGGCACGTGGGCCGCCGTCTCCGAATCCGGGCTTAGCTTCGCCGCGAATGTTGACCTCGACCACGCCGGATGCGGCGAGAAGACTTCCGTCGGGAATCTCATCGAGCTGAGCGGTCGTGGTGACGGTAAAGCCATCGAGGGGCACGCCGTCCATGAGCGCGGTTACCCCTGCCGCGCGGCGAAGCGGAACGCCGTTTCGGGTCTGCACGCCGACGCGCTGACCGTCCTTGTAGTCTGCGACCTCGGTCAGTTTGCCTCCGCCGACGAGCGCAATGCCGCCTGCGGCCGGTCGAAGGGAAATCGAGTTGTTTGATGCCATGACTTGGCCTTTCTGTTGGTGATTCTTGGGGAAGGTTTAAGACCGGGGGTGGGCCTGGGTCAAGCAGGCCCCCCCCCCCCCCCCCCCGGAAGTTAGTTAGCTTCGGGTTCAGAGGGCACTTCCACCTCATAACCCCTCAGCCCCTCGGCGCGTGCTCGTTCAAGAGCCTCAGTAGCTTTCGCGAGTGCAACCGTGTACTTGATGCCGTCGCGCTTCTGGGTCATGCGCGCCAGGCGTTGCTGATTTGTCTTCGCCATGACCGGAAGAGCTATGCGGCCCAGTCGATGAGAACGGCGGAGTCGATGGTTTCAACTGCGATCGGGGTGCGGCTTCCCTTCGGAATGAGGGAGATCGTCACATCCCCTTCATTCACCTGAAGACGAAGCCGACCTTCCCGGAGGGTCTTCACGGTGTGCTCAGTGTTGTCCTCATCGCCTTCGGTCGCATTATCACGCGCACCCATCGCGGTGTACCGCAGCTGCCGGAACATAGCCTTTGAGACTGTTGCATCCATGCCTTGAACGATGAACTTCCGTCCGTGTCGTACCGTTTTGATTTCCATTACGTCAACCTTCCGTGAGTCGAATCTGTTTACAAGCGGGTCACCCCGAGGTGAACCACTCGGGGGCATTCCCGAATGGCTTTCTGGCAACACTACGGCCCTGTAGCAAGCGTGTCAAGCCATACGGGAACGCCTGGCAAAGGCTCTCAGGTGCTATGTGGATGCGACTAGTGGGGCGCACGCGACTGCCATGCGGGAAAAGCACCCGATGGTATGGTCGGTTCATGACGATCTGGACGGGCGAGAAGGTCATGTCCGAGCTTGGTGTGTCGCCCGAAATGGTGACCCGCTGGCGGAAAACTGGTGTGCTCCGCGTAGCGGCCACTGTCGGATCTGCGAAAATCTATAAAGAAGAGGACGTCGATAGGCTCTTGCGCGCACGCCAACGGCCCCTGGCTAAGGATGGTGTGCCGGACGCTTGGATCGTTCGCCTCTCGGATCCGGGCTACGACCCCAAGGGCGATCCCACTGGGCGTCGAATTGGGTGGAGAGAGCATGAGCCCGAGTCCCACATCGAAGCAGCAACACGCTTGTGGCGCATCGCCAACCCTGAGGAACAAACAGGGAAAGCGCTCGTCGTGCTGGTTGGCGCGGTGATCGTGCGCGTGTGGAACATCACGGGCGGAAGGACCGATCCAGAATCGGGCAAAGCAATTTTCGATGTCGAAGAACCGACCAAGGAGCAAGAAGCTGCGTACCTGTGGCGATGGCTGGAACTTGGCAGAGGAACCGGACTCCAACGATGGCCTCAGTGACGAAGCGTCACCAGCGTTCTACGTGTCGCCTTCTCTCGGCTCGAAACTAACACCCCGCTCAGTGAGGTAGCGCCGAAGTGTGTCCTGGCCGCCGCTCTCGGCGGCTTCAAGCGCTCCCACGAGCCAGCTCGGACGCCACACGAGACGTCCGTACCAGGCACCACGCGGGATCTCGCCCAGCCGTTCGCCTTGAAGCTCGACCTGCGCCACCGCTTCATCATCTTCGGTCTCTCCACGTGCGGCGATCACGGCGTTCCAGAGCTCCGCACGGTCAGAGTCGCCCACTACTCGCAGTGACCAGTGGATCTGATGCCGCCCCCGCGAAGAGCGCTCCCATTCATGCCAGAGCGCCCACAGGCCCGGCGAAGTTATCGCCTCGACCGAACCGGTATCGAGATCGACGAGGCTCAGGGTTCCGTCTTCCAAGTCGATGATTTCCCAACGGCGAGGTGTGCGAATCCCGAACCGCCGTGCTTGCAGATCGTCAGCGCACCGAGCCAGGATCTCGAATGGAGTGACATTGCGCTCCGTACGAGCATCCTTCGTGTGCGCGCCGCTCGCGACCTCGAAACCGATCCTCGCGGCAACATCGTAAGTCGCCTTCGAGAGGTAAGAGCCAACGAACTCGGACCCGCCGTCATGCACTTCCCGGAGGTCGAAGCCCTCCGGATCGGCGCGGAATCCAGCCTTCTCGACGGCCCTGCGATATCGCCCAAAGACCTGCTCGCCGAAAGCAAGCTCCCCGAGGCCACCGCGGTCCCAGTTTGAGTTCGTGTGGAAGAGCCCGTTCAGGTACGAGTCGAGATCTTCACGCAGGCCGTTGCCGAGGTTGCCTGTGACGAAGAGAAGCGCGTGGAAATGAACGTGCCAGCCGTGGCCTCCAGAGCCGGGGAGAGAGACAGTCGCCTCGGTCGCTCTGACTCGTCCCGCGACCCCGAATCGCTCAGCGTCCCCGAGCATTGCAGGCTCCACCCACTCACGACCCTTCCGAGCACGAACCCGCTCCTTCCTGCCTGACCAGGCGACGCCGCCAAGCCCCGCGCGCCAGCCTTTCTGCAGCGCGTTGAAGAGGTCGTTGAGCGAGTCTTTCCGGGTGTGCCGAACGGTCGTCGTCATCAGGTAAACCCGGCCACCGAGGCGATGACAAGTTGCTACTGCGC
Organism: Leucobacter chromiireducens; assembly: GCF_003917135.1. Lineage (GTDB taxonomy): Bacteria > Actinomycetota > Actinomycetes > Actinomycetales > Microbacteriaceae > Leucobacter > Leucobacter chromiireducens_A. The sequence goes on along the minus strand of NZ_RPDI01000014.1, from coordinate 15,718 downwards.
GCGAGATCTCTTCCGCGCGGCGCTGGGCGATTACCGCGGAGCATCGAGGGCAGGACCATACGGAGCCGCAGAGCGTGACACCCGAGTAGCCGGCTACAGCGCCCTTCGCCAAGTCGCGCCGCTTCACCCCTGCCCCGGTGGACGGAGCGCCGGGATCATCCCTCAGAACGCGACCGCACTGCCTAACTGGGCGCAAGGTCGAAGCCTGCCAAAGAAGGGCACGCGCACCCCAACGAATCGCACGTCGCTCACCAACACCGTCAGGAGAATCAGCGTCATTCTCACCCTTCGGCGCCTGCCCCCAACAGTAACTCAGAGTACTATCAAGAGCCGCTGACGCGTCCCCGCTCGCTACGCTCGCGGCAGCGGCGGCACAGCCGCCGCGCTCCTGCTTCGCCCGCGCGGCGCCTGCACCGCTCGCTGCTGAAAAACCGGCGTGGTCGTTGTCGGGCCTCAGATATACACTGAGAGCGCTGGCCACGCCCGGGTCGAGATTGTCCATGATTTCTCCCGGTAGAGGGGCCGCCGTTCTTGGTCGGGCGGCGGCCCCTTTTTCTTGTCCGAGAGCCGGTCGGCAGGTGGTCGGTGCCTGGCGAGAATCGGTGCTCACCCCCAGTCAGGGAATGGCCACAATTGGCAAGCGCTGCAATGGCTCGCGGCGGTTGCAACGCGGGCGTATGGCGTCCACGACGGACTCATAATCCGCCGGTCACGGGTTCAAGCCCCGTCCGCCCTACTCCACGATGATGGTGGTCTGCTCCACCCGGGCGCCGCGCAGGCGCATCGCGCCCCAGCAGAGCGAGAGGCCGAAGAACACCATCGCGATGCCCGCGAGGAACGCCACGATGCTGAGCGCCGTCGCCGGCCAGATCAGCGCGAACACGCCGCCGAGGATCGCGAGGATGCCGGGCACCAGGAGGAAGCCGGAGCCGCCCCGTGCGACCCGCAGGCTGAGGATGAGCCACGAGACGCCGACCACGATGAGCGCGGAGCCGACGAGGACAACGAGCGCCTTCCCGGTGACGGCTGAGAACACCATCGCGAGGATGCCGGCGAGCACGAACACCGAGCCGAGCACCCGGGTGCCAGCGCTCGCCCCCGCGCGCACCAGCATGGCGAGCCCGTTCGCGAGTAGCGCGACCCCGAAGATGACGGCGAGCATCCCGCTCGCCGCGACGAACGGCCACACGAGCAGACCGACGCCCGCGAGCACGACGAACAGTCCGACGAGCAGGAGCGTCCACCACGGGGCGCGACGTGGTTCGCCGGTCACGATCCGGATCGGGTGCTCGCTCATGTGTGCTCCTCCGTGGCCTCCCGAGGTCACGGCGACCTGCCGCCCCCGCGGCCAGTATCTCACGCCTGGGGCGCTGGCACACTCATCTTCGACGGGCCATCGCCACCCGCCTGCGGGTGGAAGCGCGCGAGGCCGAGCACCCCGGCGACCGCGACGATCCCGGACGCGATGTAGACGAGGATCGCCCAGCCGGGCGCCCCAGCGGCCTCCTGCAGCACGACGATGCCGATCAGCACCGCGACGATCGGGTCGATCACGGTGAGGCCGGCGACCACGAGGTCTGGCGGGCCTGAGGAGTACGCGTTCTGCACGAACACCATACCGAGCAGCGCGCCAACGATGAGCGCGGCCACGCACGCCCAGGTGAGCCACTCGAACTCGCCCTGCTGGAAGCGGCCGATGACCGCCTTCGCGAACGTCGCGACGAATCCGTAGAGCACCCCGGCGCCGACGATGTAGATCAGCGCGATCGCTTGGTGGCGGAACGCCGCGAAGAGCAGCAGCGAGATGACGAGCACCACCGCGAAGGTGACGAGGATTACAATCAGCTTGGTGTCGGTGACGGGGCGGTCGCGCGCCGTGAACGCGGCGATCGTAACGAACGCGACGATCCCGAGCACCGCGAGCGCCAGTGATCCCCTGACGCGCTTGCCGAGGTGCACGCCGCTGACGCGTGAGTTCAGGATCGAGGTGATGATGAGCCCGACGACGCCGATCGGCTGCACGATGATGAGCGGCGAGAGCGACAGCGAGCCGATCTGGAACACCACGGCGAGGCCGAGGAGGAGCGTGCCGACCACCCAGGAGGGCCGGCGGAGCAGGTTGCGGATGTGACCCCAGGAGAGCCCAGCACGTGCGCTCTCCCCGACGATGTGCTCGACCTTGTTCAAGCCGCGCGACTGGTACTGCGCGCCGAACGCCAGGAACGCCGCCCCGATCAGGGCGAGCGGGATCCCGAGAAACTGCGTTGGGTTCAGATCCGCAACCTGCATGATCACGCGCCGGTCACATTGTGCGCGCGTTCGCCGCCGCGCATCACCTCGAGGAGTCGCGCGGCGGCACGCGGCACCTCATCGTTCACGATGATCTCGTCGAACTCGTCGGCCGCGGCGAGCTCCGTCTTCGCGGTCTCGAGTCGGCGCGTGCGCTCCTCCTCGTCCTCGGTGCCGCGTCCAACGAGCCGCTGGACGAGCTCATCCCAGCTGGGCGGGGCGAGGAACACGAGCCGTGCCTCCGGCATGCTCGCGCGCACCTGCCGCGCGCCCTGCAGATCGATCTCCAGCAGCATCAGCTCGCCGCGTTCCGCCGCCTCGTCCACCGGGCCGCGCGGCGTGCCGTAGCGGTGCGTGTTGTGCACCGTCGCCCACTCGAGCAGCTCATCCGCGGCCAGCATGCGGTCGAAGCCCTCATCATCAACGAAGATGTAGTGGGAGCCATCGACCTCGCCGGGGCGCGGGGCGCGGGTCGTCGCGGACACCGAGTGGCGCACCTCAGGGAAGTGCTCCCGAATGTACGTGGCGACGGTGCCCTTGCCGACCGCCGTCGGCCCGGCGAGCACGGTGAGCGGCGGACGCCCGGGGGAAGCTTCCGAACCGGTGCGCTCGCGGACAAAGCGCTCGAGCCGCTCCCGCTGCAGCGCGCCGAGCCCGCCGAGGCGCTTCCGCTCGGAGATATCGAGCTGCTCCCGAACGCGCTCCGCCTTCACGACGCCGATCGCGGGGAACGACAGCAGGAAGTCCGTGATGCGCAGCGTCGCGGCTGGACTCCCTGGAACACGTGATTGTTCGAGCACGCGGAGTGGGGACAGTTCCCCGCTCCGCAGGCGGCGCTTGAGCTCGGCGCGCGCCTGCCGCGCCGCGATCGCCGCCCGGTTTGCTGCGACGCGATCAACCGCAGGCATGGAGCGTGCGGTGGGATCGGTTGAGTTGATCATCTTCTCTCCACTCATCTTCGTTCCCCCAGCCAGTTACACCGTCAGCGCGGTCGCGACGGCGTCGGCCCGGGCGCGCACGCGCGCCGCGAGCCCATCGGCGCCCCCGGCGAGCACGCTGCGAGACTCACTCGCGAGCAGCGCCCAGCCCAGGCCGCCGAAGATCTTCCCCGCGTCCTCGACGCGGGCGCCTTGGAACCCGAAGCCGGGCGCCAGGACGGGAAGTGCAGGTCGCGCCGGTGGCGCGGCCACATCGATGCCGAACTCGGCGAGGTCGAGCGTCGCGCCGAGCACGACGCCCACCGAGTTCACGTGATCGTCGGCGACGCCGTCGATCGCGATCGCGTCGTCGAGCATCGCCGCGGCGACCGTGCGCCCGTCGGCGCGGCGCGCGAGCTGCACGTCGCGCGCCTCCGGGTTCGAGGTGGCGGCGAGGACGAAGAGCCCCTTGCCGTGCTCGCGCACGTGCGGGAACGCGCCAGCGAGGCTCCCGAAGCCCTGGTAGGCGGCGACGGTCATCGCGTCGGCCTCGAGCGGCGAGCCCGGCTGCAGCCAGGCGTCCGCATACGCGGCGAAGCTCGAGCCAATGTCGCCGCGCTTCACGTCGGCGATCACGAGCACCCCGGCGGCGCGCGCATCGGCGAGCACGCGCTCCAGCGCGACGAAGCCAGCGGAGCCGAAGCGCTCGAAGAACGCGATCTGCGGCTTCACGCACGCGGCGACCCCGGCGGCAGCCGCGATCACCTCGCGGCCCATCCGTTCGGCCCCGGCCGCGTCATCGGCGAGCCCCCAGTCGGCGAGCAGCGGCGCGTGTGGATCGATACCAACGCACAGGTGTCGCTTCGCGGCGAGCTCCCCCGCGAGCCGGGTGCCGAACGTCTGGGTGCTCATCGGGCGGTTGCCTCCTCAGCGCGTGCGGCCACGCGATCAGCCTCGTACTCCTGCAGCGACTTCACGTCAAAGCCGAGCTTCTGCGCCGACACCGCGCCGACCGCAGCGGAGAGCTCGGAGACCGTGGTGAAGATCGGCTTGTCCGCCGCGACGGCCGCCGCGCGGATCTCGTAGCCGTCGGCGCGCGCCGAGCTGCCGGACGGGGTGTTGACGATCATGTCGACCTCCCCGCGGTTGATGAGGTCAACGATCGTGTCGCCTTCGGCCTGCAGCGAGTGCTTGCGCACCACCTCGGACGTGATCCCGTTGCGCGCGAGCACCACGTTGGTGCCCTGCGTCGCGAGGATGCGGTAGCCGAGCTCCTGCATGCGGAGCGCGGGCAGCACGACGGCGCGCTTGTCGCGATCCGCGACGGAGAGGAACACGGTCCCTGCGACGGGCAGCTCGCTGCCCGCGGCCGACTGGCTCTTCGCGAACGCGGTCGGGAAGTCGCGGTCCATGCCCATGACCTCACCGGTGGAGCGCATCTCGGGTCCGAGCAGCGAGTCGACGACGAGCCCCTCGTGGGTGCGGAACCGCTTGAACGGGAGCACCGCCTCCTTGACGGCGATCGGCGCGTCGATGGGGGCGCGCGAGCCGTCGCGCTCGGGCAGCAGGCCGGCGACGATGAGCTCGGCGATCGACTCGCCGGCCATGACGCGGGACGCCGCCTTCGCGAGCGGAATGCCGAGCGCCTTCGACACGAACGGGACGGTGCGCGACGCACGCGGGTTCGCCTCGAGGACGTAGAGCACGCCCTGGCCGATCGCGAACTGCACGTTCAGGAGGCCGCGCACGCCGAGCCCGGCAGCGATCCCGAGCGTCGCCTCGCGGACCTGCGCGATCTGATCGTGGCCGAGGGTGACGGGGGGCAGCGTGCAGCTCGAGTCGCCCGAGTGCACCCCGGCCTCCTCGATGTGCTCCATCACGCCGCCGACGTAGAGCTGCTCACCGTCGTAGAGCGCGTCGACGTCGATCTCGATCGCGTCGTCGAGGAAGCGGTCGACGAGCAGCGGGTGGCCGGGGCCGACGAGCGCGTGGCCCTCGATGCGGCCGAAGTAGCCGCGCAGCGCCTCGGTGTCGTACACGATCTCCATGCCGCGGCCGCCGAGCACGAACGAGGGGCGAACGAGCACGGGGTAGCCGATCTCCTCGGCGATCCGGATCGCGCCCTCCTCGTCGATCGCGGTGCCGTTGCGCGGGGCGACGAGGCCGGCGCGCTCCAGGATCCCGGCGAACGCGCCGCGCTCCTCGGCGAGGTCGATCGCCTCCGGGGTGGTGCCGAGGATCGGGATCCCGGCGTCCTTCAGCGGCTGCGCGAGCCCGAGCGCGGTCTGGCCGCCGAGCTGCACGACCACGCCGAGCAGCTCGCCCGACGCCTGCTCCGCATGGATGACCTCGAGCACGTCCTCGAGCGTGAGCGGCTCGAAGTAGAGGCGATCCGAGGTGTCGTAGTCGGTGGACACCGTCTCCGGGTTGCAGTTGATCATGATCGTCTCGTAGCCGGCCTCCGACAGCGCGAAGGAGGCGTGCACGCACGAGTAGTCGAACTCGACGCCCTGGCCGATGCGGTTCGGGCCCGAGCCGAGGATGACGACCTTCTTGCGATCCGACGGGGTGACCTCGGTCTCGAGGTCGTACGAGGAGTAGTGGTACGGCGTCAGCGCAGGGAACTCGCCGGCGCACGTGTCGACGGTCTTGAACACCGGGCGGAGGCCGAGCCCGTGACGCAGCCCGCGGATCTCCGACTCGGAGACCCCGCGGATCGCCGCGATCTGCGCGTCCGAGAAGCCGTGATCCTTCGCCTCGCGCAGCACGTCGAGCGTGAGCTGCTGCGCCTGCGCGACGCCCTCGGCGACCTCGTTGATGAGCACGATCTGGTCGAGGAACCACGGGTCGATCTTTGTTGCAGCGAAGACCTGCTCGATCGTCGCGCCGAGGCGGAGCGCCTGCTGCACGTCGACGATGCGGCCATCGGTGGGGCGCACGATGGTCTCGAGCAGCTCGGCGACCGAGCGGGTCTCCTCGCCCCAGTGGAACGACGTGCCGCGCTTCTCGAGCGAGCGCAGCGACTTCTGCAGCGCGGTCGTGAAGTTGCGGCCGATCGCCATCGCCTCGCCCACCGACTTCATGGTGGTGGTGAGCGTGTCGTCGGCTGCCGGGAACTTCTCGAACGCGAAGCGCGGGGTCTTCACGACGATGTAGTCGATCGCCGGCTCGAACGAGGCCGGGGTCTTCTGCGTGATGTCGTTCGGGATCTCGTCGAGCGTGTAGCCGATCGCGAGCTTCGCGGCGATCTTCGCGATCGGGAAGCCGGTGGCCTTCGACGCGAGCGCGGAGGAGCGGGAGACGCGCGGGTTCATCTCGATGACGACGACGCGGCCGTCCGTCGGGTCGATCGCGAACTGGATGTTGCAGCCGCCCGTATCGACGCCGACGCGGCGAATGATGTCGATCGAGATGTCGCGGAGGTTCTGGTACTCGCGGTCGGTGAGGGTCAGCGCGGGAGCGACCGTGATCGAATCGCCCGTGTGCACGCCGACCGCGTCGACGTTCTCGATCGAGCAGACGACCACCGCGTTGTCCTTGGTGTCGCGCATGAGCTCAAGCTCGTACTCCTTCCAGCCGAGGATCGACTCCTCCAGGAGCACCTCGGTGGTGGGGCTGTAGTGCAGGCCGTCGGTGACGATGCGCACGAGCTCCTCTTCGGTGTACGCGAAGCCCGAGCCGAGGCCACCCATGGTGAAGGAGGGGCGGACGACGAGGGGGTAGCCGAGATCCTTGGCGTACTCCTTCGCCTCATCGAGCGTGTGCGCGACGTACGACTTCGCGACGCCGGCGCCCGCGGCGATCGCGATGTCCTTGAAGAGCTGGCGATCCTCGCCCTTCTGGATCGCTTCGACCTTCGCGCCGATCAGCTCGACGCCGTACTTCTCGAGGATCCCCTGCTCGTGCAGCTCCATGGCCGCGTTGAGCGCGGTCTGGCCGCCGAGCGTTGGGAGGATCGCGTCGGGCTTCTCCTTCTGGATGATCGTCTCGATCACCGCGGCGGTGATCGGCTCGACGTAGGTCGCGTCGGCGAAGTCGGGGTCCGTCATGATCGTCGCGGGGTTCGAGTTCACGAGGATGACGCGCACGCCCTCCTCGCGGAGCACGCGGCACGCCTGGGTGCCCGAGTAGTCGAACTCGCAGGCCTGACCGATGACGATCGGGCCGGAGCCGATGACGAGAACTGAGTTGATGTCTGAACGCTTGGGCATGGCGGTTAGGCTCCCTGGGTGGTCGTGTCGGCGGCTGCGGCGCGGTCCTGGACCAGAGCGCGGAAGCGGTCGAAGAGGTAGAAGGCGTCGTGCGGGCCAGCGGCCGCCTCAGGGTGGTACTGCACGGAGAACGCGGGGATGTCGAGGCACTCGAGCCCCTCGACGACCTGGTCGTTCAGGCTGATGTGGCTGACCTGGACGCGACCGAAGCCGGCGGGCGAGTCGATCTCGCCCTCGATCGGCGCGTCGACGGCGAAGCCGTGGTTTTGCGCGGTGATCTCGACGCGGCCGGTGCGCTTGTCGAGCACGGGCTGGTTGATGCCGCGGTGCCCGAACGGCAGCTTGTACGTGTCGAAGCCGAGTGCGCGGCCGAGCAGCTGGTTGCCGAAGCAGATGCCGAAGTACGGGATCCCGTCGCGCAGGAGCGCCTGGAGGAGCTCAACCTGCGCCGTGCTCGCCGACGGGTCGCCCGGGCCGTTCGAGTAGAAGAGCGCGTCGGGGGCGAGCGCGCGCACCTCGTCGAGGCTCGTCCCGGCGGGCAGCACGATCACGTCGAAGCCGTGCTCGGACAGGTAGCGCACGGTGGCGCGCTTGATCCCGAGATCCAGCACCGCGATCGAACCGACGCGCGTCACGCCGTCGGCGGCAGGCACGTCGTAGCGCTCGGGGGTCGTGACCTCCTGCGACAGGTTCTTGCCGGCCATGCTCGCCTGCTCGCGCACGAGCGCCAGCTGGGCATCGTCGGAGAGCTCCAGCTCGGCGCCGGAGAAGACGCCGGCGCGCATCGCGCCAACCGAGCGGATGCGGCGCGTCACGGCGCGCGTGTCGATCCCCGAGATGCCAACGACGCCGTCGTTCGCGAGGTCCTCATCGAGGGAGCGCTCCGCGCGGAAGTTCGACACGCGGCGTGCGGGATCGCGGACCACGAAGCCGGAGACCCAGATCTTGCGCGACTCCATGTCGTCGTCGTTCGCACCGGTGTTGCCGATGTGCGGCGCCGTCATGAGCACGATCTGCCCCGCGTACGAGGGATCGGTCAGCGTCTCCTGGTACCCCGTCATGCCGGTCGAGAAGACGACCTCGCCGAGGGTGCGACCCGTTGCGCCGTATGCGCGGCCGGTGTATCGGGTGCCGTCCTCGAGAACGAGCACCGCAGCGCCGTTCGGCACTACGGCAGCCGGCGGCGCCGTTACTTCGGTCGTGTTCGTGGTCACGCTTCCTCCTGGATCGTGGGGTGAGTGGTGTTGGTCTGTGTGTGCGCCGCGATGGCGGCGATGGCCTCGGCGAAGCGCGCCTGCTCGGCGGGGTCGGTGAGGCGGAAGCTCGACTCGAGCTCGCGGTCCTCCCCGCCTGGCGCGGGCAGCGCCCACCGCAGCAGGGCGAGTCCGCCCGGCTCGACGGCCTTGCCGATGCGGCCGCCAGCCGCCGCCGTGCCGATGAGCTGAGCGGCGGGGATGGTGACGGGGGCCTCGCCGGTCACCGCGATGGTGACGCCGTCGCGCTGCACCGAGACGTCGGCGTAGCCCTTGTAGCGGAGGCCGGGAATCGCGACGCGCTCAAGCGGAGCGCCGGCCGGCGTGGTCGAGACGTAGCTCGCACGCGGGAAGTGGGCGAGCCGCTCCCCCGTGAGTGCCGGCGCCGCCTGCGCGGAGCCGGTCGCCGCCGCGTCACGGCGCGCGCGGCCGCGCCACGCGATCCACATGCCGACGAGCGCGAGCACCGCGATCGAGGACATCAGGATGATGAAGGTGGTGCGGCTCATCGCGCGCCGCCCTGGGCCAGGCTGCCACTCTGGGCCAGGCTGCCGCCCTGAGCCGCGCCAGCGGCCTGCGCCGCGCTCGCCACCCGCGCGGGATCGACGAGCTCGCCGTCCGTAACCGTGAGGTAGCCGCGGCGCACCGTGTGCACGATGCGGCCGGGGAGCTCCATCCCGAGGTAGGGCGAGTTCTCGCTCATGCCCTGCAGCCGCGCGATGTCGAACGTGCTGCTGCCTGCCGGATCGACGAGCACGAGGTCGGCGGCCTCGCCGGCGTCGAGGGTGGCCGGGTGATCGAGCAGCCCGCCGATCGCCGCCGGGCGCTGCGAGAGCAGCTGTTCGAGCTCCGCCCAGCTGATGTGGCCCTCGCCGATCAGGGTGAGGAGCGCGATCGGCAGCGCCGACTCGAGGCCGACCATCCCGAACGCCGCGGCGTCCCACTCGCACTCCTTCGCCTCGATGGGGTGCGGGGCGTGATCCGTCGCGATGATGTCGATAATGCCGTCGGCGACGGCCTGGCGCAGCGCCTGCACGTCCTCCGCACGGCGGAGCGGCGGGTTCACCTTGTAGCGCGCGTCGTAGCTGCGCACCAGCTCCTCGGTGAGGATCAGGTGGTGCGGCGTGACCTCCGCGGTCACCTGCACGCCACGCGCCTTCGCCCAGCGCACCACCTCGACCGAGCCGGCCGTTGAGAGGTGGCAGATGTGCAGGCGCGAACCCGTGTGCTCGGCGAGCAGCACGTCGCGGGCGATGATCGACTCCTCGGCGACCGCGGGCCAGCCCTTCAGACCCAGCTCGCTGGAGAGCGCGCCCTCGTTCATCTGCGAGCCCTCGGTGAGGCGCGGATCCTGCGCGTGCTGCGCGATCACACCGCCGAAGGTCTTCACGTACTCGAGCGCGCGGCGCATGAGCAGCGGGTCGTGCACGCACTTGCCGTCGTCGGAGAAGACGCGCACCTGCGCGCGGGACTGCGCCATCGCGCCGATCTCGCTGAGCTTCTCACCGGCGAGATCCTCGGTCACCGCGCCGATGGGCCGCACCGTGGCGTAGCCCGCGGCGTCGCCGAGGGCCTGCACCTGCTCGACCACGCCGGCGGTGTCCTGCACGGGCATGGTGTTCGCCATCGCGAAGACGCTCGTGAACCCGCCGGCGGCCGCCGCGCGCGTGCCGGTGAGCACGGTCTCGGACTGCTCGAAGCCCGGCTCGCGCAGGTGCGTGTGCAGGTCAACGAGGCCGGTGAGCGCGATCAGGCCGGCCGCGTCGATGACGCGCTCGCCGTCGCGCGGTGCGAGATCCGCGCCGCGCTCGACAATGCGTCCGTCGGCGATGCGCAGATCCACCGGCTCAGCGGTGCTCGCAGCGCCGCCGCGCTCGGAGAGGCTCGCCGCGAGGCGCGCGCCGCGGATCAGGATTCCGGGATTCGTGGTCATTCGGTCTCTCCTCCACGGGATTCGGTGCGTTCGGGGGTGTGCTGCGCGCCGCGCTCGCCGGAGAGCAACAAATACAGGGCGGCCATCCGCACGGAGACGCCGTTGGCCACCTGCTCGAGCACGGTGGAGCGGGGCGAGTCGGCCGCGCGCGACGAGATCTCAAGCCCGCGGTTCATGGGCCCTGGGTGCATCACGATTGCGCGCTCGGTGAGCGCGGCGAGCCGCGCGTCGTCGAGGCCCCAGTAGCGCGCGTACTCGCGCTCGTTCGGGAAGAACGCCGCGTGCATGCGCTCCATCTGGATGCGCAGCAGCATCACGACGTCGGGCCGCTCCACGCGCAGCGCGGTGTCGAGCGAGTGGTGCACCGTCACCGGCCAGCTGCGCGTGCCGTAGGGCAGGAGCGTCTCCGGAGCGACGAAGCTGACGCGCGCACCGAGCACGGTCAGCAGCCACAGGTTCGAGCGGGCGACGCGCGAGTGCGCGATGTCGCCGACGATCACGACCGAGACACCGTCGAGGTCGCGGCCGCGGCTCGCGTCGCCGAACAGCCTGCGGCGCATCGTGAACGCGTCGAGGAGCGCCTGCGTTGGGTGCTCGTGCGTGCCGTCCCCGGCGTTCAGCACGCCGGCGTCGATCCAGCCGCTCGACGCGAGGCGCGACGGCGCCCCGGACGCAGGGTGGCGGATCACGACGCCGTCCGCGCCGATCGCCTGCAGCGTCTGCGCGGTGTCCTTCAGCGACTCGCCCTTCGAGACCGAGGAGCCCTTCGCGCTGAAGTTGATCACGTCGGCGGAGAGGCGCTTCGCGGCGGCCTCGAAGGAGATGCGCGTGCGCGTCGAGTCCTCGAAGAAGAGGTTGACGACGGTCTTGCCGCGCAGCGTCGGCAGCTTCTTCACCTCGCGCTGCTGCGTTGCGGCCATGTCCTCCGCGGTATCGAGGATCAGGATCGCCTCGTCGCGGGTGAGCGTCTTCGTGTCGAGCAGGTGCCTCACGCGCGAGCCTCCCCAGCCGAAGGAGCGCCCTCGGCAGTCACCGTGTCGCCCGCGCCAGCATCGTCGGACGAGATCGTGACCTCGTCGACCCCATCGTGCTCGGCGAGGCGGACCGAGATGCGCTCGTGCTTCGCGCTCGGGAGGTTCTTCCCGATGTAGTCGGCGCGAATGGGCAGCTCGCGGTGCCCGCGGTCGATCAGCACGGCGAGGCGCACCGCCCTCGGGCGGCCGTGGTCGTTCAGCGCGTCGAGCGCCGCGCGCACCGTCCTGCCGGAGTAGAGCACGTCGTCGACGAGCACCACCGTGCAGCCGTCGATGCCGGTCACCGGCATGTCAGTGGGGTGCGGGGTGCGCGTCGGATTCTGCGCGAGATCGTCACGGTACATGGTGACGTCGAGGCTGGCGACGGGAACGCGCTCACCCTCGATCCGGGAGATCGTGTCGGCGATCCGCGCGGCGAGGAAGGTGCCGCGCGTGGGGATGCCCACGAGAACAAGGCCAGCAACGCCCTTGTTCGCCTCGATGATTTCGTGCGAGATTCGAGTCAGCGCCCGCGAGATTTCTGCGCTTTCCAGCACAACACGCGTACCCATAGTCGAGCCCCCCTTCTCCGCCTCACAGGACGGCAGTTAAAGAAAAGCTGATGAGATCAATCATAGCGGATCCGAGCCGCGGTGGGGTGCGGGCGCGCGCTGAGGCGCACCCGCACCGGAGTCACTGCTGGGCGTGGTCGGCGATCCGCCCGAGCACACCGTTCACGAAGCGGCCGGAGTCGTCGGTCGAGTACTCCTTCGCGAGCTCCACCGCCTCGTCGATCGCGACGGGCGTCGGCACCTCGTCGTTGAAGAGGATCTCCCACGCCGCGAGACGCAGGAGCGCGCGGTCGACGTTGGGCATCCGGTCGAGGGTCCAGCCCTGCGCGTAGCTCATGATGAGCTCGTCGATCTCCGCGCGGTGATCCGTCACGCCGTCGACGATCTCGCGCGCGTACAGCCACGAGGCCGCGCGGTCGGGCTCCCCGGCCGCGCGCTTCGCCTCGGCGTTCACGATGCTGAGGATCTCCTCCCCGCGCACATCGGCCTGGTACAGCATGTCAAGCGCGCGCTTGCGCGCCTTCGTCCGTGCCGACAACGTTAGTCGTTCACGCGGCCGAGGTAGTCACCCGTGCGGGTGTCGACCTTGATCTTGGTGCCAGCCTCGAGGAAGAGGGGCACCTGGATCTCGGCGCCGGTCTCAACGGTCGCGGGCTTCGTGCCACCGGTCGAGCGGTCGCCCTGCAGGCCGGGCTCGGTGTAGGTGACCTCGAGCACGACGGAGGCGGGCATCTCGAGGTAGAGCGGCTCGCCGTCGTGGAGGCCGATCTGCACCTGCTGGCTCTCGAGCATGTACTTCGACGCGTCGCCGACGACCACGGCCGACACGGTCAGCTGGTCGTAGTCGGTCTGGTCCATGAACACGAAGTCAGCGCCATCCTGGTAGAGGTACTGGAAGTCGCGGCGGTCCACGTTCGCGGTCTCGATCTTCGCGCCGGCGTTGTACGTCTTGTCGATGATCTTGCCCGAGACGACGTTCTTCTGCTTCGTGCGAACGAACGCGCCACCCTTGCCCGGCTTGACGTGCTGGAACTCGACCACGCTCCAGAGCTGACCGTTCTCCTTGATAACGGTGCCGTTCTTGATGTCGTTCGAGGTTGCCATGCAGGTTCTCCGGGTTCTGTGAGGTTCGGGCGCGCGACTGCGCCGAACCAGTGTACACCTGCACACCCCGCAACTCCCCTGCTTCGTGCAGGGTGTTGCCCGGCGCGGCCAGCCCGGCCGCTCTCGCTGTCGCCTCCGGTCAGAGTTCTGCGCCGCGCGGCGCGTGCGACGTAGGCTGGCCGCCATGCACATGATCTTCCGCACCCTCTGGCATCTGTGGTTCGTCGGGCGGCGCGGCCCGGCGCTCGGCTTCACCGACGTCAGCCGCTCCCGCTTCCGCGTGTGGCCGACCGACCTCGACCTGCTGCGCCACATGAACAACGGCAAGTACCTCTCCATCATGGACGTCGGGCGCTTCGACCTGATGCAGCGCAACGGCGTCTGGGAGCTCTTCCAGCGCGAGGACTGGTACCCCGTCGTGGTCGGCCAGACCATCTCCTACCGGAAGTCGCTGAACCCCTGGCAGCGGTTCTGGATCGAGTCGCGGATCCTCGGCTTCGACGAGCAGGCGGTGTACATGGAGCAGCGCTTCGTGCGCCCCGACGCGGAGCGGCGGCCCGACGTGCACGCCCGCGCCTACGTGCGCGCACGCATCCTCCGCCGCGCAGGCGGCGTCGTGCCCATCCAGGAGATCCTCGAGAAGAGTGGCGCGAACCCCGAGGAGCTGCGCGTTCCCGCCGAGGTGCTCGAGTGGGGGCAGGCGACCCGGCTCCCCTCCACCCGCGATGACGCGACGAGCGTCTGGGAGTGAGCGGCTAGATCACCGGCGTGCGCGAGCCGAGGTGCGGCCCCTGGTTGCCCGTCTCCCTGCAGGTGATCCGGATCACGCGCTCGCCGGCGTCGTACACGTGACGCGCCGCAAGGCGACCATCGGCGATGGGGCCGGCGAGCCACGTGAACGTCCCCGTGTCGAGCGGCGGCTCGCCCGCGAGAATGCGCATCAGCTGCAGCATCAGGAGCTCGGGCAGCGAGACGTGCGGCCCGTGCGCGAAGCCCAGGCCGAGCACGCTCGGGGCGCTGTCGCTCGGCACCAGGCGAAGGGTCCAGCGGACCGGCCGGGCGGCGGCGGTGCTGCCACGCTGCGCGACGGTGCTCCCGCGCTGCGCGACCGTGCTTCCGCGCTGCGCGACCACCGGCAGGGCCGCCGCCGTCTCCGGGATCCGGTCGAGGGCGGCGAAGCCGCGCTCGGCGTCGGCCGCGAGCACGAGCGGCGACGCGCCGTGCTCGCCGCTCAGCACCTCGGGGTGCGCGAGCCCCGCGCGCGTGAACGCCTCGCGCCAGCGCTCGATCCCGAGCCCGAACGGGGCCGGCACCGGCGTGAGCTCGGCGCGGGCCTCCAGGAGCTCGCCGAACCTCGCGAGATCCGAGCCTGCCGCAGCGAACGCCTCGGGCTCTGGCAGTGGAACGTCGAGGAGGGCCGCGGCGGCGCGGGCGTGCACGAACGCGTCATCGAACCGCGCGGCGGTCTCCGGGCTGCGGACCGCGCCGAATGCGGCGCCCGCAAGCACAGTGCCCGCCTGCTGGTCGAGCCACGCGTCGAACTCCGCGGTGGGATCGTTGCCCCCGGCGAGCTCGGCGGCGAGCCGCGGGAACAGGGCTCGCACCAGCTGCACCTGCTCGTCACGCCCCGGCTGCGTCATCATGCCCCCAGGCTACTACCGCGCGGCGGGTGCGCGGTGCTGGGCGAGATCCTGCGCGATGATCCCGTGCAGCGCCTCCGCAAGCTGCGCGGGATCATCGACGCGCAGTCCGTCCGGCGCGAAGCGCCCGCGGAGATCGTCCGTGCCGATGCCGCAGCCGACGACCCGCACCCCCGCCTGCTGCAGCCGGCGGAGCTCCCTGGCCGCGGCGATGGGGTCGTTCGAGCCGCCGTCGCTGATGAGGAACACCAGCCGCGTGCGCGCCAGCCCGTCGGAGTCGCGCGGGGTGTTGCCCCCGACCCCGAGCAGCGCGGCGGCCGCAGCGAGCGCCGCACCATCGTTCGTCGAGCCCTGCGGGCTCCGGATCGCCGCGTCGAGCTCGCGCCGCACGCCATCGCTCATGCCGTGCGCGAGCGGCTTCACGGTGTGGGCCTCGGCGTCGAACACAATGAGCGCGGTGCGCACGTCGAGGTCGAGGGCGACACCGGCTGCGCGCTCGGCGCTCTCAATGTCGCGTTCCACCGCGGTGAGCGATTCGAGCAGCACGATCATCGCGTCGGACGCCGCGGCAGCGATCCTGCCCTGCATGGACGCCGAGCGGTCGACGAGGAACACGTAGTCGGTGCTCCCAGCGCGGCTGGCGCGGCGGGGGGTGTACACGCGCGCACGGTACGCGTCCGGGCGGCGCACCCCGGCCCGCGCCTGCGCGAGCGCGGTCGGCAGCGCGTCGGTGGCGAGCTCCTCGCCCTCGGGCCGCGCGCGCCGGCTCAGCGCACGGCGCAGCGC